>NZ_JAZETO010000001.1:0-945788 GCF_036864485.1 Alteromonas sp. S015
CAATAAGAGCCTCTATATGTGTTTGACGTAGGCAATTTGCCTAACATCAGCCATGACAGACGAAGTAAACGAGTTCTGAAAAGGCAACGGTATTGATCTTGAAATAGTGGTCAAGGGGCTATCTTTTTTCATTGACAGCCCGGTGGCTCATATGTGTTATGTGTTTTTATTCGTCGTCTTGCTCAGGATGCACCAAGGTCAGAATATTTCCCTCTACAGATACACTATCGTAATGTTCAAAGTTGGCATGTAATGCCTCGATAACTTCATCCGCTAAAGCTGCGTTGGGCAATTTATAGTTAGTCGTCTTAACGCCAGCCTGATAATCGTCTTTTACTTCAAGCTTTATAGATAGAATCAAATCGCTTAGTTCTTCATTTGTCATTTTATTTCCTTATTGTAAATTTGGCCGGAGCCACTACATTATTCGAGTTAACACTGACACATAACGCCTTGCTCACCGGCACATACTGCGGAGAGCGTTTTTGTGTAAAACTGGAGCGTAGAGACAGACGCAAAAATGAACATAGCAGTATGTGTCCGCGTGCAGCAACTTGTTATGGCTGAACATTACCGATGCCTGCCCATTGCACTTTAAATGCTTGCTCTTTTTTAACGTGATCAATTACCAAAATGCCGATGGCAATTACAAAATGGTCGCCTGAGTTAAAACCATTGAAATCCTTAAACCGTGGTACTAACGTAGCATTATTAAGTGTGTATTTCGTTACCCCAGGCTCCCAATACGCTGTGAATTGATGCTCATTATCGATTATGAGCTGAATCGCGTTTGGTTCGTTTGATTCTTGACCTGGTATAGCCGGGAATTTGTAGCCTGTAGCATCTAACTCAATTTCAATAGCTGGTTTTATTGAGTAATATTCGCCGACTTGGCCTTCCGCTAGCCCCATTTGGATATGCTGTTCATCAACTGTAATTGTTTGCATCCCTGCTGCACTAGCAGTAACTGATGCAATACTAAACAACGATGCTAGAAATTTCTTCATGACTCTCCTTTTAGGCCATAACAGCTTACTCGTCCCCAAACCGACATGCTTTTACACACCATTTTGGGATATTTGTCCTTTTTATTTATAACTACTCTAAACTACAACCACAGCAGAAATAAAGCAAAAACCAAAATGTCACTTTTTGCTCAAAAATTAAAAACACCATACCGCCGTGCAGATGAATTTGGTGTATTTCACGCACGCCAAACACAAAAAAGCCAGCGTTCGCTGGCTTTTTAAATTGATAACATCATGTATTTTTAAGTAGCAGTCACTTCTTCTGCCTAGCAGCCAACTTCTCCAACTGCTCGTCTGTGGCTGGAAGCTGATGTTTTTCTTTCCACTCTGAATACGGCATTTTGTATACCACTTCGCGCGCGGCTTCGTAATCGATATCAGCGCCCTGCTCGCTTGCAGCCGCCGAATACCATTTTGCCAAGCAGTTACGACAAAAGTCGGCCAAAATCATCAGGTCGATGTTCTGAACGTCTTTATTCGCGTCTAGGTGTTCTACTAAGCGGCGGAATACCGCTGCTTCTACTTCAGTTTGTGTTTGTTTATCCATTATCAAATACCTCTATAAAAGCGCTTTTCCTTAGGCTTTGAATGTGTAGGTTAACGGGTAAAACCCAACCTGCTTTTGCTTTTTAAAACCTGAAACGAAAAAAGGGAGCCAAGCTCCCTTTTTACTTAAACATAACTAACTAGGTTTAAAACCTAATTAGCATTACTCTGCGTCGTCAGACTTAGGCGCAGGCTTTTCTAGAAGCTCTTTAATGCTTAAACGTACACGGTTTTGGCGATCAATTTCCATAACCTTAACGTCAACCATTTGGCCTTCTTCTAGGTAGTCTGTTACTTTGTTCACACGCTCGTGAGCGATTTGTGAAATATGAACAAGGCCTTCTTTACCTGGAAGTACTTCTACAAACGCACCGAAGTCAACAATACGCGTAATCTTACCGTTGTAAGTCTTACCCACTTCAATTTCAGCCGTTACTTGCTCAATCTTGCTAATAGCGATGTCTGCTTTCGCACGCTCTGTCGCGAAGATTTTGATAGTACCGTCGTCTTCAATCTCAATGTTAGTGTCAGACTCTTCAGTAATTTGACGGATCATCGCGCCGCCTTTACCGATAACGTCACGGATCTTGTCTTGGTCAATCTTCATTGTGTAAATGCGTGGCGCAAATTCACTTAGCTCTTCACGGTGACCGCCAATCGCTTCGTCCATTACGTTAAGAATGTGCAAACGTGCTTCTTTTGCTTGTTTAAGCGCAATTTGCATGATTTCTTTCGTAATACCTTCAATCTTAATGTCCATTTGAAGTGCAGTAATACCTTCGGTAGTACCCGCTACTTTAAAGTCCATGTCGCCAAGGTGATCTTCGTCACCAAGGATGTCTGAAAGTACAACAAAGTTGTCGTCGCTCTTAACTAGGCCCATTGCGATACCCGCAACAGACGCTTTAATTGGCACACCTGCATCCATAAGCGCTAGTGAAGTACCACATACCGACGCCATTGAAGATGAACCGTTTGATTCTGTGATTTCAGAAACCACACGTACTACGTACGGGAATTCTTCTTCACTTGGCATTACTGCTTGAATACCACGCTTCGCTAGACGACCGTGACCAATTTCACGACGCTTAGGCGAACCAATCATACCGGTTTCACCAACACAGTATGGAGGGAAGTTGTAGTGAAGCATGAAACGGCTGTCGCGCTTACCTTGAAGCTCGTCAATCATCTGTGCGTCACGCTCTGTACCAAGCGTAGCCGCTACAAGTGCCTGCGTTTCACCACGAGTAAATAGTGCAGAACCGTGAGTACGTGGAAGAATACCTGTCGCTACGTCTAGTGCACGGATCATGGCTGGGTCACGACCATCGATACGCGGCGCGCCAGATAGAATGCGTGAACGTACAACGTCAGATTCAAGGTCGTGAAGAAGGTCTAGCACTTCTTTCTTGTCTTGTTCTTCGTCTTCAGCAAGGATAGCTTCTAGTGCTTTTTCAGTTGCTGCAGTTACTGCGTCTTTACGCGCTAACTTGTCAGAAATCTGGTAAGCCGCAGTCATTTCTGCTTCAGCTAGTGCTTTAACTTTGTCTTTCAGCGCCGTGTTTTCTGCTTCTGGTGCCCAGTCCCACTTCTCAGTGCCAACTTCAGCAGCAAATTCGTTAACCGCGTTAACCACAGTTTGCATTTGCTCGTGACCGAACATAACCGCACCTAGCATGGTATCTTCAGAAAGCACGCTTGCTTCTGACTCAACCATAAGTACTGCGCCTTCAGTACCCGCAACTACAAGGTCAAGCTCGCTTTCAGCTTGCTCTTCTGCGCGTGTATTTAGAATGTATTCACCGTTGCTAAAACCAACACGCGCCGCACCGATTGGGCCGTTGAAAGGAATACCAGAGATAGCAAGGGCTGCTGAAGTACCAATCATAGAGATGATGTCTGTAGGAATATCTGGGTTAGCAGACATTACCGTAACAACAACTTGTACTTCGTTTTTGAAACCTTCTGGGAATAATGGGCGAATTGGACGGTCGATAAGACGTGCAATCAGTGTTTCACCTTCAGATGGGCGACCTTCACGCTTGAAGAAACCACCAGGGATTTTACCCGCAGCGTACGCTTTTTCTTGGTAGTTAACGGTAAGTGGGAAGAAGTCTTGATCTGCTTTGGCTTCTTTTTTACCAACTACTGTTACCAGTACAGACGTGTCGTCCATGCTTGCAAGAACCGCAGCTGTTGCCTGACGAGCAATTACACCCGTCTCTAGAGTTACAGTATGCTGTCCATACTGAAATGATTTAGTAATAGGAGTCACTATTTGTCCTTTAATTTCAATCTTTATTTTATCGCTTTTAAACGCGGCGCATAGTATAGCTTTGAAGTGGCGTTAATGCCATGGTCAAATGTAGCCCCACGTGGAATTTGTTGTGTTGTTCGGTTATCAACCGCTACCACCTATAGCACCATGACTATATGAAATATCTGTGAAATTTCAATTATTGACTATATTTTCATCATACTGACACAAAACCGCGTATGCTAGAACAAAAAGCGAACAGCATAAGACACTTAAAAAACATTACATGCTATGAAGCCGCAGAAGTTATTGATAACAACAAGAACGTCTAAATATTAGTGTGCTAAGGAGATAACCATGTTGGTACTTCGACTTAACAAAGCAGGCATGCCACAAGAGTGGATAGATGTTGAGCAAGCCGCCAAGCTTTACAGTCAAGATAAGGTGCTATTTGAGCTAGGTAGCGATGCTATTACGCTTAAAGGAGGCTGGAATCATGAAGGACTGCAAAGCAAACTTACTTTATCAAGTATTATCGCGTGCGACGGCAAGGTAACAGATTTGTCTGGCAAGGTTGCCCTTACTAATCGCTACTTGTTTAGGCGCGATAGTTATTTGTGTATGTATTGCGGTAATAAATTTACGCCAAAACAACTTACCCGAGACCACATTATCCCCCGCTCTCGCGGCGGAAAAGATAGTTGGACGAACGTAGCCACGGCGTGTCAGCGATGTAATCACGCTAAAGCAGCTAAAACCCCTGAAGAGGCCAATATGCCGCTTTTAGCTGTTCCTTTTAGACCAAATGTTTACGAGCGCTTTTATTTAATGAACAGACGCATACTGGCAGACCAAATGGCATTTTTGGAAGGGCATTTTTCCCATCAGCGGGAATGGAAGTGTAGCGAATGACGTGTAATAAATTGCAGTGAGCGACCAGAAGATGATAAAGGTCGCTCCTTAGTCGAGTTTTACAACCCTGTGCTAGTGGTCCCCTGCTGTTCTATGCTAGCCGGCGCTTGAATATTGGTATTGTTATTCTCACTTTGCTGTTGCATCAGCATCGCCTGCTCTTCTTTTTGCGCCCGAAACCATAAGCTTAACCAGTCCGAGCACATTTTATGTTCTAACTCGTGGGCCTCGGCCGTTGGGCAAAACAAACTTACTTTCACTACCACTTTTGCCAGTTCATTGGTTTTAATCTCTACTTCGGGGTCAATACGAATAAATTCTTGCTCTAAATGACGTTCAATTAACCCTTTGTATCGCTCTGCAACGTCACGAAAATATTCACAATGGGCTTGAGCGCGTGCATGGAATGCAGGTAACAGGCTATAGGCGTTTACCGTGGGCTCGTTGACTATTTCAAACGAGTGCAAACGGTAGCGGCGCATAAAGTTAAGGTTACGCACGGTTTGAGTAACTAGCTGACTGTTTGGCACATACACGTGCTTACCCGTGTAATTAAAGCTTTCTGGATCTACTTCTAGAAGCGCTGTTTTTGCCCAGTCCATTTCTACCACTTCGCCAATAATGCTATTCATTTGGATCCAGTCGCCTACCCTAAATGGCCTTGCGCCCAGGTAGTAGATAAACCCCATAAAACACTGAATAAATTCACGGGTGGCCAATACAATAGCAACCATAAACGCAGCAATTGAAATAGCCAGAGTTTGTATTTCAGAGCTCCACACTATCATCAGTACAATGATGATAAAGGCATTGCCTAGCTGCTCTAAAATATTAATCTGATTTCGTCTGTCTTCACCGCGTTGAGAGCTAATACGCCTTATCAACAGCAGCACACCTTTTTTTATGAAGTGCAATACAATTAAAAGTAGTAGTGACGTCAGCAATTTATACTCATTGGCAAAGGCAATAAGCTGATTCCATAGCTGCGTGGGGTCTATCACAATCTCCATGTATGCTCCGTCTGTGCTGCGAGGGTAAATCTTTGAATAAAAATAAAAAAGCGCCGACGAATGTCAGCGCTTTGCATTATGAAGCATGTCAACTCGTGGCACAATGCCGACCAGTTAAAACACCTTTTTGTTAGTCGCGAATTTGGCCTTCGCCATTCACTAGATACTTCTCTGAAGTCAACGACTCTAAGCCCATTGGGCCGTAGGCATGCAGCTTGGTTGTAGCGATACCAATTTCCGCTCCTAAACCTAACTGGCTACCGTCAGAGAAACGTGATGAAGCGTTAACCATTACAACACTAGCGTCTACCGCGCGCTGGAACAGCTTGCCTTTCTCGGCGTCATCAGTACAAATTACTTCAGTATGGTTACTACCAAACTGCGCGATATGGTCTACCGCAGCATCAAAATCATCAACAACGCGGATGGCAATTTCCAAGCCAAGGTATTCTTCACCGTACGCATCTTCAGCAATAACGTCAGCACCGTCAAAGTACTGGCTGCCTTTTTCGTTTACGTGAACCTTCACGCCTTTTTCTTTAAAGGCATCGGCGACTTTCGGCAGAAAATCTCCCGCGACGGCTTGGTGCACAACTAAACCTTCTAACGCATTGCACACGCCAGTACGCTGTGTCTTACCGTTTAGCAACAGCGCCATGGCTTTGTCTAAATTGGCGTCTTTATCTACGTAAAGGTGGCACACGCCTTTAAAGTGCTGGATAACCGGAACTTTAGCGTTATCCGTCACGTAGTTAATGAGGCCTTCACCACCGCGAGGGATAATTACGTCAATGTAATCACGCTGCTCCATTAGCTCTTGCATTAATGCGCGGTCCGGATTTGGCACAACCGTTACCAATGCTTTAGGCAAGTTGTGTTTTTCCAGCACCTCTTGCATTAGCTCCGCAATGGCTAAACTGGTATCCAGTGCTTCTTTACCACCACGTAATATTACTGCGTTGCCCGATTTGAAGCACAGTGCGCCTGCATCGGCAGTAACATTAGGTCGTGCTTCATATATCATGCACACAACGCCCAGCGGTATACGCATTTTTTTAATCTCAATACCGTTTGGACGTGTACCGATAACGCGCTCTTTACCTACTGGATCATCAAGTTCAACAATAACTTCGATGCCTTCAGCCATTGACTCAATGCGTTCTTCATTAAGAATTAGGCGGTCAATCATGGCTGCGTCTAAGTTATTTTCTTTAGCGCGCGCTACTTCCTTTTCGTTAACGTCAATAATTTTATTTTTGTTAGCACGAATTGCCGCCGCCATATCAGTTAACACCGCGTTTTTCTGGCTTTCACTTAAAATTGCCAGTGTACGTGCAGCTTTTTTCGCCTGTTGTGCTAACTCTGTAATAATGCTCATTCTTTCTCCAGATTTGCTATGTGCTGATCAGAAATAATTGGCCCCGTTTTTTCCTCAAACTCATGGGCGAATTCTTCGTTTTCCTGATTCGCAATAAAATTCAATAAACAGCTACTGTAATTCGACTTAGCTTTAACCAGTTTAGTGCCGTCTTCTTTACGTACCAAAATGGTGTCGCCTACCGAAAACTCACCTTTCACATCGATAATTTCGCTACTTGTCAGTTGTTCTGCGTCGCCAGCTAAAGAGGCGTCAAAGTCCCCTTCAACTATCACCTCGCCCTGCGCGTTTGACGTGTGGCGCATCCAATGCACGTTCTCTTGCATTGGCATAGCGTGAGGTACAAAATGCGTGCCTGGGTTTTCACCTGCTAGCAGCATATTAAACGACAGCTCAGTAAAGCCGTTAATAATATATGTGTCTATACCATGCGAAACGGCTTTTTCGGCCGCTTCAATTTTAGTGCGCATGCCACCGGTGCCTACACCGCCTTTCACCGCACCGCCAGCCATGTCATAAATGCTTTGATCAATGGTATTAACTGATTTAAGCAATTGGGCGTCGTCGTGTTCATGCGGGTTTTTATCATACAACCCATCAATGTCTGAACAGATGATAAGCGCATCTGCTTCAGCGGCCGACGCCACCATGGCCGATAAATTATCGTTATCACCCACCTTTAATTTGTCGGTAGTAACGGTATCGTTTTCATTTACGATAGGCAGGATATTGTTGTCCAATAAACTGAAGATCGTTTCACGAATACTTACGTAACGCTCTCTGTCTCGCAAATCAGCATGCGTTAAAAGCATCTGGGCAGACGGAAAATCAAACAGTCTGTCCCACGTGGCAATCATTTCGGTTTGACCCGCTGCCGCCATTGCTTTTTTAACTGCTATATCTGACTTTTCTTGCTCTGGAAACAAGTGCGCGCCCGCTGCGACAGAACCAGAAGACACGAGCACAACTTGTGTACCGTTGGCTCTGCATCGCACGATAAATTGCGCAATACTCAAAAGGTAGTGACTGCTACAACCTTGCTGGTTGGGCGATATCAATGCACTACCCACTTTGATGACTACGCGTTTCCAATTTGGATGACTCATAATAAACTTTTTAACCTTAAGATTGTTGACTTGCTAATTCTTCACTGGCTTGCGCAAATGTTGCCTGCACGTTTTTTGATGGATTTTCGCTAAAGCGACTTACCATGTATAGCGTTAACGTACTTACCGCAAACCCTGGAATAATTTCATAAATAACGCTGCTTAACGTTTTGCCATCAGCTAATACGGGCGCATAAATCCAAAACAGTACAGTTACCGCACCGCTGATCATACCGGCCATCGCCGCTTTCGCTGTAAGGTCCTTTTTATACAGACAAAACAGGACTAACGGACCAAATGCTGCACCAAAACCTGCCCAAGCATTACTTACTAAAGATAAAATTGTATTCGACGCATCCATGGCTAAAAACAGTGCAACCACAGCCACACCTGCTACACCATAACGGCCAATTGTTACGGTTTGCTTTTCGCTAAGTGACTTGCTCGGTGACTTTTTATTTACCATTACTCGATAAATGTCTTCGGTCAAAGAACTCGCACTTACCAGTAACTGCGACGAAATTGTACTCATAATAGCGGCTAAAATAGCGGCCATTAAAAATCCACTAATAAGTGGGTGAAACAGCAATTGTGAGAAAATTATAAATATCGTCTCTGGATCATCTACTGCAAGACCAAATTGATTAGCATAGGCGATGCCTACAAAGCCTGTTGCAAGTGCACCAATGATGGTCACTAACATCCACGACATACCAATATTTCGCGCTGTGCCAATGGCATTAACAGAACGAATTGCCATAAAGCGAACAATAATGTGCGGCTGTCCAAAGTAACCTAAGCCCCAACCTAAACTCGATAGCAACCCTACAATGGTTAGCGTTTCCAATGATTCAGAAAAATTAGGTACAGACTGATAAGCGGCGCTTGTCATTTGAGACACGCTATCAAACTCAGTAAACGCAACAATTGGTACTAAAACCAACGCCACGAACATGATGCACCCTTGCACAAAGTCTGTAAGGCTCACTGCCAAGAAACCGCCCAGTAATGTGTAAGACACCACAACGCCTAGGGTGATAAACAAGCCTAGCTGATAATCGACTGAAAATGCGCTTTCAAACAACTTACCACCGGCTACTAATCCAGCAGACGTATACAAGGTAAAAAACAGCACTATAATTACCGCAGAGACTATACGAAGGCTCGAGTTAGGCGTATTGAAGCGCTTCGCGAAAAATTCAGGCACGGTAAGCGAGTCGTTCGCCACTTCGGTATAAACGCGAAGTTTCGGTGCTACTAATAAATAGTTAGCTAGCGCACCTGCAACCAACCCTATTGCAATATAAACCGCATCAAAACCGGTTAAGTACATTGCACCTGGTAAGCCCATTAGCATCCAACCTGACATGTCAGAGGCACCCGCAGACAGTGCGGTTACTTGAGGGCTAACTTGTCGCCCTCCCAAAATATAACCAGATATATCACTGGTAGATTGTCGGTAAGCAAACAACCCTATCCCTAACATCGCTATAAAATACACCGCTAATGATAGGTAACTTTCCATTGGCATAACGTTCGTTATTTCCTCTTTTGCTCTTTGAAAACTCGTAAATGAAAACGCCATTTAACCTTTGCTAATTCTATTTTAATAGCAAATAATTAAATCGAACAATAATCATTAGAGCTCTAACAATATAAGGATCTGACAGAAAATTTCAAGTGCAATTTTTAAACAATTAAATTTAACGAGAATTTATACCCGTTTTATTACCAACTGTGTTTCACAACAAGTTAATCCAACAAAAACAAACTTACCTATTATAATACAATACCTTACAAATGAACGGTCATTTGTGAAACACGTTAACTTTGGTTAAAAAGAAGCAAAAAATGGAAACTTTACTATCAACTAAAACATTTTCACTGAATATACTTCATTACGCGGACTCAGCTGAAATAACATCCAAAAGAAGCTTTTCTACAGGCAATAAATGGGTTAGCTGCGTACAATCTTCATTGTGAAGCGAGCGCACCCGATTAACTAATTTCTCACACACTTTTTTGTCATTGTTGACAGCAAATAGTTTCGGATGAATATAATATTTCCTACAAACCGAGGGAGTGTTGCCTAGTTCCGAAGCAACATATTTACTTAGCGTACTCTCCCATTTTTTGGTTCTGGATGTTGTGACCTGTTCATAGACAGTGGGAAGGGTCGTCAGTGCAAATCGACTTGATGCCCACGTTCTAAAATCTTTACAACTGAACCGCTCACTTAACTCTTGGTGGATGAACGCGTTGACGTCTTCGCTGGTGACATCGTGCCAACGATTATCCTCATCTTGATAACGAAATAAGCAATAACCTTGTTGCTGCGCACAGTCACAGACTAGCGTGGCGAGTTCAGGGTCGTGCACTTTGAGGGTTCTTGGTTTACCGTGCTTGCCTACATAGCTTAGCTCTACACTATCGTCACACTGCGCTTGGACATGCTTGCGCCGCAATGTGGTCAAACCATACGTATTGTTTTCTTTGCTGTATTGGGCGTTGCCTACCCTGGCACCGGTGTAATCAAGCAGCAGACATACCAGTGCGCATGCTTTTTCTTGAGTCCACGTCGGTTGTGAAATCAACGAAAGACAGTACTCGCGAAACCCAGGGAGCGCATTGCCAAATGCAACTAAACGCTCGAATTTCTCTACTTGTTGCTGCTCATGCCATTTCTCGTGATAGATATATTGCTTACGCCCTTTTTCATCGTAGCCTACGGCTTGAACACTGGCCTTGCTATCACGGCTTATATAGGTATCGCGCCAGTTTGGAGGAATGACGAGTTTCTTGATGCGCTTTAGCACCCGCTCTCCTGTCACTTTCTTTCCACTTGCATAGCGATAATAGAAACGCTTATTCCCGCAAGCGATCCGTCTTATCAATAAATGGCTATCATCAGAATAAACATTGCAATAGCCTTTGATCCGTTTCATTTATACTCACCTCGTTCCTTAACGGTAAGGAATATCCACTGTTAAATTGCATCCAAAGCCGCGGATTCTTGTTGTGCCCTTTTAATGCACGGCAACGACTTTTCAAAGCTTGATGTGTAAATAGAACTTACAGGAAAATGCTGATAAATGATCACTACATGAAAACACGCTTGTCCCACACAGACCGTGCAGCGGGAAACCTTAATCTCAAACGGCTATAACGATTTTTCACGCCATGTGTAAAATTATCACAATACCGGCCATCGACTTCACGAGTGATAATTGATTGAACGCAAAACTTAAGCTATGAAACTTTCCCTCTTTCGCTTTTTTACTCACTAAATCATATTTAACGTTATGAATTTTGCTTTTATTTTCAATATGATAAAGGCGTCACATCGTTACCCTACACTAAAGTATAAATGTCGAAAAATCGTTGCCGGAATACAACTTGAATGAACACAACAAGAGATTATCGAATTAATTGTACGCTTCGGACTAGCATGAACAGTAATTTACTGTGAAGTACAGGTGAAGTGGAATGGTTTAGCGTATCCAAGTAAGAAGTCGAGGATTTAAAGATGAATGTTCAAGATTCGAAAAAAGTCGAGCCGACAAGCAAAAGTAGCAATGAGCATGAAAATTTAAGAGCCAACGTTGTATCGAATGGTGATTTGCAAGTCGCGGCTGTATTTTCTTCAAAACGAAAAGTGCGAGAAGTGTTGGAGGTGGTTCAAAACCAGACATCTGTTGCAGCATCTCAAGTGGAAATTATCGAAGCCGGCGACCCTAACATGAGCGAAAAGCTTGAGCGTAATAGTGCATCTATCGGTAAACGTATGTGGTCATCGCACTTATTACTTGGTGCAATCGGTCTTATTTGTGGCCTTTTAGCAGCGTTTTTATTAACGCAGTTTGGCCCAGCGCTCACGCAACAAAATCCTTTATTTACTTACATAGCTCTCATAAGCCCCGGTTTATTTATTGGGTTATTTATAGCAGGGCTAATCGGTTTACGTCCGGACAGAAGCGAAGTGGTACAAACCGTAAGACACGCGGTTAGATATGGTAAGGTTGCCCTCGTGATCAACCTTAGAAAATCACAGTCTTCATCTGAGGTATCTCATCTATTAAAACAGCACACGGACAAAGTGGTCGAATCTATTCGATAATGAGATTAACTGTACAAGATGACACGTAGCTTCAAAGCATAATGTGATAAAGTGACCTCAGCGTAGCAATCAATCTAGCTGCACCAATACCTTTGAAAGGGCAATACAACGATGATACGTTTATTGCCCTTCGGCGTT
The DNA here is from genome assembly GCF_036864485.1 of Alteromonas sp. S015. Classification (NCBI taxonomy): domain Bacteria; kingdom Pseudomonadati; phylum Pseudomonadota; class Gammaproteobacteria; order Alteromonadales; family Alteromonadaceae; genus Alteromonas; species Alteromonas sp. S015. The sequence goes on from NZ_JAZETO010000001.1 coordinate 12,493, forward strand.
TGGTCAGCGCTATTTTGAAAGAGAGATTAGGCACCATTTGTATGGATTTAATATTTTTTGATTTAGACGGCACCTTGTTAAATAAGTCTTCTAAAATTTCTTCGTTTACAAAAGAAACGTTAGGCCTGCTTGGCAAGAGAGATATAGCGTTCACCGTAGCGACAGGCCGCACAATGCATTCAGCACAGTATGTGTTACAAGGTCAGTCGTTTGTACTTCCCCACATATATAATAATGGCGTGGCCATATGGGATCCTTCAGGAAATGCGCTAACGCTGGAGAATTTGCTCGCGCCTAGTGAAGTAAATCTTATTATCGAACACGCGGTCAAAAACAATATTACCCCTTTCATCAATACAGTAAATATGGACAGCCCTGATCACGAACATGTCATTTACCATTCATCTCCCAAGCATCAGGTAGAGTTCGATTTAATCGAGAAATATTTCTCACGCACTAAAGCGCGACTTGCGACTATTGACTCGCTACCTGCCAACGCACATATTACGAATATTAGTATGATCGGTGATGCGCCGCTGGTTTACGACATGTATAAGCAACTAAACATGCACGATGGTCTGATCGCTTACTCCGGGCCAGCTATTGAAGGAGATGAATACCGTTGGATGGATGTACACCACAATCTTGCAAATAAAGGCAGCGCTGTTGAAATATTGCGCAATCAGTTAAACGCAAGTAACGTTATTGTATTCGGCGATAGTGACAATGACTTGAGTATGTTTGAGTTAGCGGACGAGGCGTACGCGCCATCCAATGCAAAACCCTATATCAAGGACGCTGCCACCTCCGTGATAGGGCATCACGATGAAGATGGAATCGCTCGCTTTCTACGAGAGCGATTCTCACTTTAGAACGTTCTGCTTAAACAATACTGTCGAAATGGTAGCCTTTAAACCAGATAAGCTAGGCTAGTTAAATAAGGCTACCACTCAATAGGCTCTCTATCTTTTAAAAATTGGCCATGCGGGCCGCCCTCTTCCATCGTTGCCAGCCAAATGGCCGTATCCGCGCCTTCCTCGGGCGTTTTAGGCGCATCACTTCCGCCCATTCTGGTATGTACCCACCCAGGTGTCATGCTATTTACTGTCACATCAAGGCTTTTTCCATCTGCCGCATCATCAACTACCGCCGCCATTTTGACCGTCAGCGCATTAACTGCAGCTTTTGTTATCGCATAACACATTGGTCCTTTAAGCCCCTCGGCAAAGCTGCCATAACTCGAGCTTACGTTGATAATTCGCCCGAAACCTCGCTCAATCATTTGCGGCAACGTTTGCTGGATAAGCGTAAGTGGGGCGTTCACATTAATTTGCATTGATTTAACCAACGTCTCAGAATTTACATCGTTCCAAGATGTGTCATCTAATATGCCTGCATTGTTTATAAGAATATCGATAGGACCATACACGGCCTCGGCCCTAACAAATGCGTCGACAATTGCGGTTTCGTTATCAAGAGGCATCTCGATAATATGTAAGTCCCCTCCTACGATATCCTTTTTGGCTTCAAGGCCCGATTCTTCATCACGGCATCCCATTAATACTTTATAGCCTTTAGAGAGCATGCCCTTCACTATTTCAAGGCCTATCCCCCTGTTACCACCAGTCACTAATACGTTTTTCGTCATTGCTGATACACTCCTTGCATTTACGCTTTGGCTTGGTTTGCCTCAAAACGATTGGATAAATAAAAACAAAGCGGAAAAATAACACTCCACACTAAAGCAATGAAAATATAAGAGAGCAGCATGCTAGTACCCAGTTCCACCGCGCCAAATTTAGCCCCAGCTATATAACTAAGCGGTGCAAAAACTGCTCCCGCAATTGCTGCCATAAGCATTTGCCCGTTAAAGGCAGTTAAACTGTGGTAAACCGTACCTGCAAACGCCGCCCACAAAAGACTTAGCCAAATAGGTATTGGCCAAAAGCTCACTAGCGTTTCTGTCTCGGTGAAAATAAATAACCCGCTTAAAGTAAGAAGCGCGTCGACTACCGTGCCGAGTAGAAAGAGCGTACCCATTAATTTTATGTCTTCCGTTCGTTTGGGCGATATGGCAATCCAAACCAGGAGCAACCCTACTACCGGTAACACGGCTTTATTTTGGAACAGGATAACCAGCCACCAAATACCTTGGAACCATACAAAGTTCGCAACCTTCAATACTGCATTATTCTTCATTTGAAACGCTCATATTTTCAATACCAAAACATACGTTTACCGTTAGGCGATAGTTCAACCCTATTACGACGAAAGTAAACGAAAACGTTCTAGTGTAAGTATAGATGCATAGACTGTTTGTTCTTTCCAATTACAAAGGATGTGTTAATCGTGAAAATGGTGAAGTATTACGTACTTGGTGCATTAATGGCGTTAGCACTAACGTTGGCTGTGCCAGTGATATTATTTAAAGTGGCGTTTGGTTGGATTGCATTTTCGCTTATTGCAGTGAGTAGCGCCTATTTGCTGAATTACCCAAGCCTATTTCGCAAACGTGAAGACGGATCTATACCATTCTACATTCGCTGGATATTCGTGCCTTTCTTATTAGGCTCATGGCTTTACAACGAATACGCGCGTAGAACTGACAAAGTCCCACCTCTTCAAAAAATTGAGCCACACTTGTTCCTTGCATGTCGCATGTCAGGAAAGCACGTTAGCCTTCTAAATAAGAATAACATTGATGCAATTCTTGACGTAACTGCTGAATTTGATGGACTGGATTGGACGGCTTACCAAGAAGATTACCGTTATTTAAACGTACCGGTACTTGACCATACCAGTCCCACTCCAGAACAGCTTGTCTTAGCAATAAATTGGCTAAACCAACAAATTTCTGAAAAGAAGAACGTTGTTGTGCATTGTGCGCTTGGCCGAGGCCGCTCTGTTCTGGTGGTAGCAGCCTATCTACTGGCCAAAAATCCTAAGTTAACGGTAGACGATGCATTGCGCGAAATTAATCAAATTCGCCAAACGGCAAGGCTTAACAAGCGTCAATTAGCTTCATTACAGCAGGTAAGAGATGGCGGCTTGCTACTTTTACAGAAGAATTTAACCCTTATTGTCAATCCCGTTGCTGGTGGTGGTAAATGGAAACAATACCGTGATGACGTTCTTTCTCGACTAAACGAAAAATTTAAAGTGACCGTGAAAAAAACCACCCCGGAAGTAGACGGTAAGGCACTTGCTGAGCAAGCAAAACAAGACGGCGCCAACATAATCGTTGCATGTGGCGGCGACGGAACGTTAACTGAAGTCGCGTCTGCTCTCGTAAATACTGGTATCACCATGGGCATTATCCCTTTTGGTACGGCAAATGCGCTCAGTCAGGTGTTGCACGGATATATCAGTAAAGTAATGCCAATAAGTACCGCATGCGACATTATTATCGAAGGTAATACTTTGGATATCGATACCGCAACGTGTAACGACCATGTGATGTTACTTGTGGCAGCCGTAGGCTTTGAAGAGAAAATGATCTCTGCCGCTGACCGTGAAGAAAAGAACATGGGAGGCCAATTTGCCTACCTTAAAGGGCTCTGGAATGCGATTTCAAATAATGAAAACATGACGTTTAAAGTAACAAAAGACAACCAGCCAGCTGAAACCTTAGAAACACCGAGTTTTGTTATTGCAAACGCGGCTCCAATGACCACAGCGCTTGCGCAAGGCGCAGAGCCCCCTGACATTACAGACGGCAAACTTGATTTAACGTGGTTGTTACCACAGCCTAGTTCAGACAGACAGTTTGCGTCTTTGGCTGAGTTGGTATTGAGCCCAGCCGAAGCAAAAAAACAATCAGAATCTATACACCATGAACGCGCGTCCAACATTACTTTAACGTTCGATAAACCTACAGCATATGCTGTGGATGGCGAGATCTATGAGGGCGAATCACTGGTTATTAAAGCGTGCCCTCGCAGTCTCACCGTGCTCACCAATTTTAAAGAAAAGGATTAAGTAGTACATGGCCCAGAAAAGCAATTTTGATGAAATATATACTTTTCTTAATGAGAAGTTCGCAGGTGAAACAGAGTATCTTCAAGCAGTACACGAAGTGCTTGAAGACATCGTTCCTATTTACAATGCGAACGAAGATTACAAGGCGTTTGACATAGTAAGGCGTATTTGCCTGCCTGAACGCATTATCTATTTCACCGTCTCATGGATGAACAGCGAGGGAAAAATTGAAGTAAACCAAGGCTGGCGTGTGCAGCACAATTCGGCCATGGGCCCTTACAAAGGGGGCTTACGCTTTCACCCTACCGTAAACCTCTCTGTGCTTAAGTTTCTTGCATTCGAACAATGCTTTAAAAATGCGCTCACCGGCTTACCTATGGGCGGAGGCAAAGGCGGTTCAGACTTTAACCCCAAAGGACGTACAGATCGCGATATTATGCTGTTCTGCCAGGCATTTATGCGTGAATTACAGCGGCACATTGGTGCAAATACCGATGTGCCTGCAGGCGACATAAACGTTGGCGCCAGAGAGATAGGATACCTATACGGTGAATATCGCAGACTTAACAACAAGTTTGAGGGGGTATTAACCGGCAAAGGTTTAGAGTTCGGGGGAAGTTATGTGCGCACTGAAGCGACAGGCTTTGGCTTAATTTACTTTTTAGAAGCGGTGTGCCGGCACAAAAACACGCTAATAGAAGGCAAAACCATCGCGGTATCTGGAGCAGGAAACGTAGCGCTGCATGCGGCACTTAAAGCGGTAGAGAAAGGTGGGAAAGTTGTTTCGCTATCCAATAGCCGAGGGCTTTTACATAATGAGGATGGGTTAACTGATACCGAGTTAAAATGGGCAATCAACAACCATGCAAACCGCAACAATATCCTTACTGACATGGCAGATAAAAACATGGGCAAGTGGATTGCTAATAAAAAGCCTTGGCATTTAAAATGCGACATAGCACTGCCTTGTGCTACGCAAAACGAACTACTTGAAGAAGATGCGAAATCTCTGCTAGACAACGGCTGTAAAATGGTACTAGAAGGTGCGAATATGCCGTGTACAAATGAAGCGCAGGCTTTGTTTTTAAACGCCCAAATAGCATACGTACCGGGCAAAGCATCTAACGCTGGGGGTGTTGCACTGTCTGGCTTAGAAATGGGGCAAAATGCCACATTTAATCAGCGTAAAGCAGGCGTACTCGATGAGCAGCTCTATTCAATTATGGAAAGTATTCATCAGCGCTGCGTTGTTGAGGGTAAAACTGAAGGCGATGCTGGAAGCAGCTACGTTAATTATATGAAAGGCGCTAACGTTGCAGCATTTAGAAGACTTGCTGACGCCATGGTTGCACAAGGAGTTTAGGGTACCTGACTCGCGCCTACTCCGATAAGTTCACGGTAATGCTGCCGTGAATTTATCGGAAACTGACCTGTAAAATTTGCGCTGTTTCCCGTACCCTATTTAACTACTCTCTTTCACCTTATATAAAATTTTTCTTAAAAATCATAATCTAACCCCCCGCTCATTCATGGAATAAAAATAGCATTACTCATGGTGTAATTCATTTTTAAGTATTTATAAGGAACTACCCATGAAAATTTTTGAAGCTTTGCGTCAAGATCATGAAAAGCAACGTTTGCTGCTTAAAATTCTGGCTGAGACGAGTGGAAACACTGCAGCACGCCGTGAATATTATCAAGAACTTAAGACCCAGCTTGAAAGTCATGCTATTGCTGAAGAGCGCCACTTCTATTCTCATCTTCTAGAAAAAGACGCTACTGTCGATTTAACCCGTCACGGGATTGCTGAGCATCACGAGATTGACGAGTTGCTTGAAAAGCTTGATGACACCGACATGAGTTCGCCCGCTTGGTTGCGCCATCTGAAAACGCTCCAAGAAAAAGTTGAGCATCACCTTGCTGACGAAGAACAAGAATTCTTTCAAGTCGCAGGGAATGTGCTTAATGATCGCCAAAAAACAAGACTTGCTGATGAATATCAAAAAGAGATGAGACAAGAGCTAGACAATGAAAAACTAACGGCTTAACGTGAATTCTGTAACGTTGCCGAAGAGCTGAAATTCGTCAAACGTCATAACATAAAAAGCCAGCTAATTAAGCTGGCTTTAGTTTACTTAAATTAGAACTAATAAGTATGGTGTTACAAACAATGTGTTGTTAACACGATATGCTTACAAACTGCTTATACAATGTTGAACACCGACTATTTTTTAGCGATGATGTAAACAGCGTGGATAACTCCAGGGAAATAGCCGAGGATAGTTAAAAGAATATTGATCCAAAAGTGGGCACCAATACCGACTTGTAAAAATACGCCCAAAGGTGGTAGCAGAATCGATAAAAGTATACGAATGATGTCCATAATAAAGTCCTTGAATTTGAAATAATTTCACAACTCAGTGGGCAAAATACTCACAGATTGGCGAAGAATTCTGGCCCTCAGAGCGTATTATACGGTTCACCATATGTTAAGCATTTTCGATGCCATATCTATCCAGACTGCCTCAACTGCGCTGTAATAACTGTAAACCGAAAAATCTAATTTATCGGTATAACTATTCGCCGAAAGGCGTATTTTGAAGCCATTCCTCAAGGTCTGAACGGCTCAATGGGCGACTAATGTAATAACCTTGAACAATGTCACAGCCCCAATCCTTTAAGATTTCAAGAGACGCTATGTCTTCAACGCCTTCGGCCACTACTTTCAAATTAAATACGTTAGCCAAGCTTAGAACGGTATGAACAATTTGCTGATCGTTTTCGTCAGTTGCTAGCGACAAGATAAAACCTTTGTCTATCTTAATCGTCTTTACGGGCAAATTCTTTAGATACGCTAACGACGAATAGCCCGTGCCGAAATCATCGATGGCGAAATGGAACCCTCGCGATGTCATTTCGTTAAGGTTCTCTATTGCAAGTGCGGCGTCCGCAACTAAATCACTTTCTGTTATTTCTAGTTCCAAAGCTTCAGGTGAAAGCCCCTGTTGGGTTAAAAGTGACATGAGCTTCCCTAAAAGCACCTTATTTTGAATATCTTGAGTAGATAAGTTCATCGCAACCGTGAAACCATATCCCTTGCTTCTAAAGTAAGCCAGGTCTGAAATGGTTTGCGTCATAACCCAAGTAGTCACTTGCTCAATAAGCCCAGCTTGTTCGGCTATCGTAATAAATTCATCAGGCGGTACAAAACCCAATACACTATTATTCCAGCGAATAAGCGCTTCCATACTGCACACTTTCATTGTTTGTAAATCTATTTTCGGCTGATAAACCATAGACAATTCATTTTGTTGGCTGGCTAATGCACGCTTAAGTTCCGTCGTAATTGATAGTCTGCGGTTGTATTTGTCTTCTAACTCTGTGCGATATCGAACGCACCAACTGTCACTGTGTATCGCTTCGTCAGTAACAATGTTCATTTTTCTAAACAGTTCTTCTGAGGTCGTTGCGTCTTGTGGACATTGAATCACAGCCATGGCCACTTTGACTGGAATAGCAATAAGGTTGCTTTCAACAGGTTGCTCTAGAATGTATTTAAGCGTTTCTAGCTGGTCGTCATTCAATTGCTCTTTCGTAATATACAAAATCTCACCGCCCGCTAATCTTGCAGACGTGCCTGGCCACCGCTGAAGCCTTTCAGCCAACGCTTTTAACGTGTTGTCTCCGTTTGAGTAGCCATAGAGGTCATTAATGGTTCGAAAACCGATTACAGTGATGGCAACAACTTGTAACGCTGTTTCTTCTTGAAGTTCAGACTCAAAAAAACTCTCAACATAATTTCGATTAAAAAGCCCTGTAAGAACGTCGTGTTCCGCCTGATAACGAATATGTTTTTCGCGACTTTTAATACTTGCTTGCATGCTATCAACTGCATTGGCAAGCTCTGTAATTTCTTTAATATTAGAGGGCGTATCAAGCGTTGCGCCATAGCTTCCAGAAGCCACTTTATTCACCGCTCTAACCAATGTAGATACCGGTCGACTCACGTTCCTTGCCAGCAGTAGGGAAAAACCCAAAGCAATTAATATTGCCAGTAAGCAGAATGCTAATATCGTTAACTGGATACGTGTGAAAGCACTAAATGAAGACGTTGTATCTACCGCCAATGTAATCTTGACCGGCAGCCTTCCATCAGAAGCGATATTAACCTCACGCGCAAAGTAAGTAAGATCGTTTTTAAACGTTACGTCTACCCACGAAGGGTCGCGTTCTGAAGCTAAGATACGCTGTGCATCGTTTTCTTCTAGGGTCGTCGTGAGCACGTCATTAGTATCAGTTTCCGAGATTATTATTTCAGCATCGACCAGTTCCTTGAGCTCTTCTAATACCCTATCATCGAACTCTACGCCAATTAACATGTAATACCTGAGCGTAGGTATTTCTACACGAATTAAGTTCAATTGAACCAATTTGTTATTAACAACAAAGAAACCGCTGTCATTCCCATTCGCAACCAACGCTAGACTACTTTCTACACTTTGGCCGACTTCAAATAACGTTGTGCGCGTTACTACCACTTGGTGGTCTAAGCTTACTAAGGCGATGATATCGGTGTTTAGTCTCTGTGCGTAACTCGTAAACGCTGCTTCAATAGAAGGGATGTTCTGTGTACCAACCGCACGCCTGAAATCAAATGAGCGAGACAATACTTTTGAAACACTGCGTATAACAGCTTGACGATCGGCAACAACCTTATCGAACACCTTTTCGGCTAATACGATATTGTGATCAATATTTTGAACCACGAGAGTGTTAGCAGAACGCCACACGGCTCCAATTATCAGAAGTGAAGCTATTACAATCCCTATTAACAGAGTTTGGAACAAACTCTGACTAAGTGTTTTTTGCACTATAGTGCCTCGTAAAGATTATTTTATTTATATCGCGGACAGAATATCTAGCTATCGAAAAGCATAGCTGAATAACAAAAATAGGAATAGACATAACATCCTGTAAGTTCTAGATTTTAACGCTTTGTTACAACTGAGCTGGCAACTTTAAAGTAAGTCCGCTGTTGTGATCTTAACAAGAAATAAAACACGTAAAAACAGAAAAGGCCAGCATTATGCTGGCCTTTACATTTAATTGGTGCGGAAAGCGGGACTTGAACCCGCACGAGCTATGCTCACCACCCCCTCAAGATGGCGTGTCTACCAATTCCACCACTTCCGCGAAAACGTTTTTAGTTCGATCCCTCAGCGTCATCTGACTTTGGTACGTCTACTACGTCACTTTCAATAACAGGAACGTCGCCTTGAGCCTCGCCTTCAATAACAGGGACGTCCTGATCTGCGGGCAGTTCAACTTGATCTTCGACAGAAGCAGGAACCTCTAAATTGTTCCACTCGTCTTCCGCACTTTCACGGTTAGCCGTCATTGCGCCTAAAGACAGGCTGATGAAGAAAAACAATCCTGCAAGAATTGCCGTAGTACGAGTCATAAAGTTACCTGAACCCGATGAACCGAAAACAGTGTTAGAACCGCCTGAGCCAAATGAAGCGCCCATATCTGCACCTTTACCTTGTTGAATCAAAACAAATCCAATAAGTAATAGCGCAACAATCAGGTATGCTACTAATAGCACTTCGTAAATCATAAATACCTCGTCAGTTTGCCGCTTGGCAAATTGAAATAAAATCTTCCGCTTTTAAACTGGCTCCGCCAATCAAACCACCGTCTACATCTTTTTGCGCAAACAGGGTTTCAGCATTATCTGGCTTAACACTGCCGCCGTACAAAATACGAAGACCTTGAGCCAGTTGCGCGTCTACTTTATAAAAGTAACCGCGAATAAATTCATGTACTTCTTGAGCCTGTTCTGGGCTGGCTGTTTTACCAGTACCAATTGCCCAAATCGGCTCGTATGCAATCACAGTTTTGCTAAGTTCATCTATCGACATGCTGCTAACTAGTGCATTAAGTTGCTCGCCAACAAATGCTTCAACACCACCAGCCTCTCTAACTTCAAGTGGTTCACCTACACAAATGATAGGTACTACACCACAAGAGACACACTGCTTAGCTTTTAATGCGACAAGCTCGCTTGATTCGCCTTGCTCTTCCCGTCGCTCTGAGTGTCCGACAATAGCGTATCCACAACCTGCTTCTTTAAGCATTTCAACAGACAATTCACCGGTGTGAGCGCCGTTATCCAGATGACTTACGTTTTGAGCGCCTATGGCAAACGAACATGTATCAAACGCGTGTAAAAGAAGTGAGGGAGCGCAAATTACGATTTCCGACTCAGCTTCTACTTTCGCTAATTTTTGATTAAATTCAGCAACTAATGCCAAATTTCCGTTCATTTTCCAGTTGCCAGCCACAAATGGCTTTCTAAGATTTTCACTCACAACGTAGACCTTAGCCCTGTCTTCAAAGCGGGCGTGATATTAACTATTTAATTGATAAGATACAAGCACAAAAAGCAAAATTTCCTGCCAGGCCAACTAATTGGCGAGATTACGAACAGTTTCTGCAATATGCTCAGCCCATTTGTGAGATTGGGTCTCGTCATTCGATTCAACCATCACACGGATTAACGGTTCAGTACCACTTTTGCGTAGCAGTACCCTGCCCGTTTTTCCTAACGCAGACTCGGCCTCTTTCTTAGCATTTTGTACGTCAACATGAGCTAAATAATCCATCTCTTGATTGGCGTATCGAACATTCACTAGCGTTTGCGGGTACATTTCGAATCCACTTGCTAAGTCGTGTAAGTCCATATCTGAACGAAGCATCGCAGCAAGCACCTGAAGTCCAGCAACAATACCATCGCCGGTAGAGCTCATGTTTAGATTGAGAACATGCCCCGAGTTTTCACCACCTATGGACCAGCCTTTATTCTGCAGAAGTTCCATTACATAGCGGTCGCCGACGTTACTTCGTGCAAAAGGCACACCCAGTTTTGATAACGCATTCTCTAGGCCTAAATTACTCATTAAGGTGCCAACGACACCGCCTTGCATTTTACCGTTCTTCAGTGCGTCACGCGCAATAATGTAAACTATCTGGTCCCCGTCTAACACGTTACCAAGATGGTCTACCATCATGATGCGATCACCATCGCCGTCTAACGCAAACCCAAGGTCAGCGCCGGTTTCTTTGACCTTTGCTACAATAGCGTCCATTGACGTTGCGCCCACACCATCGTTAATGTTTAAGCCGTCTGGTGCAGTACCCAGTTCGATAACGGTCGCCCCCAACTCTCTGAGTACATTAGGTGCAATGTGATACGTTGCGCCGTGTGCACAATCCACAACAATTTTTAAATCTGTCAATGAAAGTTCGGAGGGAAAAGTGCCTTTACAAAACTCAATATAACGACCCGCAGCATCATTGATACGCGTAGCTTTACCCAGCTTATCAGATGCTACGCATGTCATGGGTCGCTCCAGCATATCCTCAATAGCTAACTCGATATCATCATCAAGTTTAAAGCCTTGTGCAGAGAAAAATTTAATGCCGTTGTCATAAAATGGATTATGAGACGCACTAATTACAATACCGGCTTCAGAGCGAAACGTTTTGGTGAGGTAAGCAATAGCTGGCGTGGGCATAGGGCCAAGTAATCCAATATTGATACCAGCTGCAGACAGTCCAGCTTCTAAAGATGACTCTAGCATGTAGCCTGAAATACGTGTGTCTTTGCCAATAAGTACTTTGTTCGTACCGCGGCCTGCAAGCACTTTACCCGCTGCCCATCCCAACTTGGTAACGAATTCTGGATTGATATTACTCTCGCCTACTTTTCCGCGGATTCCGTCAGTGCCGAAATATTTACGCTGCGTCATTATTATTCCTTATTTGATCGTATTCAGCATTTTCACGATATTGACAGCATCTGCTGTTTCTTTTACGTCGTGAACACGAATTATGTGTGCGCCCATTTGGGCGGCAATTGTAGCGAGGCTTATGCTTCCCGCCAAGCGCTCATCCACTTTTCTGTTGAGCAAATTGCCAATCATCGACTTACGTGACATACCCACTAGCACTGGATAACCCATAGCCATAAGTGTTGGCAGGTGTTTAACTAAGGCATAGTTATGATCCAGTGATTTACCGAATCCGTAGCCGGGGTCAAACAAAATAGCATCTTTAGAAATGCCTGCCTCTTCGCAGATTTGTGCACGCTGCAATAAAAACTGGCCAACATCTTTAACGACATCCTCATATTCTGGATTATCTTGCATAGTTCGAGGCTGACCTTGCATATGCATTAAGCATACTGGTACTTTTGCTTCGGCGGCAGCTTCTAGAGCATTTGGCTCTTGTAGGGCACGTACATCGTTAATTAACCCTGCGCCTGCCCTCACGGCTTCGCGCATTACGTCAGCCTTGCTGGTATCAATGGAAATGACACACTCGGTATTTTTCGCCACTGCTTCAATGACAGGTATTGTACGATCGAGCTCTTCCTGAAGCGTTACATCAGGTGCACCAGGTCGGGTAGATTCACCGCCTACGTCAATGAACGTTGCGCCCTCATCAATCATTCGAAGGGCATGTTCGAGGGCTTGCGTTACGCTTGCGTGCTTACCGCCGTCAGAGAATGAATCAGGCGTAACATTTAAAATTCCCATCACATGCGGTTGTGACAGATCAATAAAGTGCTTTCCAAACTGCATGAATTACCTGCAATGTTAACTTTTAAAATAATATTATCTTTTAGCAATTAAGCGATAAAACAAACTTGTTTTAACCAACCGAGTTAACAGTAAATACTCTTTGAGAATGGATCTATATTGCTAACTTCAAAGCGATTAATGAAGCAGTCAAAATACATTCCAACCGTGATTAAAATAAGTGTGCTCTAATAAAAAACGCCAGATAAACTGGCGTTTTTTTAATTAACGTAGACGTTTAGCTTGGGATATCACCCGGCTTACCTACCGACGGTTTGTCTACACCGTCATTCTTAATTTCACCTTCACGAACCGGTGCACCACCACTTGGTTTATCGCCACCAGACGGTTTGCTGTCATCCCAATCTGCAGGAGGACGAACGTCAGTACGGTTCATTAAGTCATCAATTTGCTTAGCATCAATGGTTTCGTACTTCATTAGTGCGTCTTTCATTGAATGTAAGATATCAATGTTGTCTTCAAGGATCTTCTGAGCACGCTCGTAGTTGCGGTCAATCAGTGACTTGATTTCCGCATCTATGGCACGCGCGGTGTCATCAGACATGTTTGTAGCCTTAGACATAGACTTGCCTAAGAACACTTCGCCTTCATCTTCGGCATATAGCATTGGGCCCATTTTGCTCGACAAGCCCCACTGGGTCACCATCTTACGTGCAATTTCAGTGGCGCGCTCGATATCGTTTGACGCCCCCGTTGTTACCTTGTCGTCACCATAAATGATAGCTTCAGCAATACGCCCACCAAACAAGCTAGAAATCATGCTTTCTAAATGTTGTTTAGAATGGCTCACACGGTCTTGTTCCGGCAAGTACATCGTTACACCCAACGCACGACCGCGTGGAATGATTGACACTTTGTAAACCGGATCGTGCTCAGGTACCAAGCGACCGACGATAGCGTGACCCGCTTCGTGATACGCTGTCATTTCTTTTTCAGGCTCAGACATTACCATAGACTTACGCTCAGAGCCCATCATGATTTTGTCTTTTGCTTTTTCAAACTCTTCCATTGAAACGAGGCGTTTGTTACCGCGAGCAGCGAACAATGCTGCCTCGTTGACAAGGTTAGCAAGGTCAGCACCTGAGAAACCTGGTGTACCACGGGCAATAACCGACGGCTCTACGTTGTCAGCCACAGGTACTTTGCGAATATGAACTTTGAGTATCTGTTCACGACCGCGAATATCTGGAAGACCAACCACTACCTGACGGTCAAAACGGCCTGGACGAAGTAACGCTGGGTCTAGTACGTCTGGGCGGTTTGTAGCCGCAATAACGATAATACCTTCGTGGCCTTCAAAACCATCCATTTCAACAAGCATTTGGTTCAGGGTTTGCTCACGCTCGTCGTGACCGCCACCTAGACCTGCACCACGTTGACGGCCTACTGCATCGATTTCATCAATAAAGATAATACATGGCGCTGCTTTCTTCGCTTGTTCGAACATGTCACGAACACGAGATGCGCCTACACCCACGAACATCTCAACGAAGTCAGAACCCGAGATAGTGAAGAATGGTACTTTTGCTTCACCCGCAATAGCTTTTGCAAGCAACGTTTTACCCGTACCAGGAGGACCTACCATAAGTACGCCCTTCGGAATTTTACCACCTAGCTTTTGAAACTTAGACGGGTCGCGTAAGAAGTCTACCAATTCAGACACATCTTCTTTTGCTTCATCACAGCCTGCTACGTCAGCAAAGGTTGTCTTAATTTGATCTTCACCAAGCAAGCGAGCTTTGCTTTTACCGAATGACATAGCGCCACGGCCACCGCCACCTTGCATTTGACGCATGAAGAAAATCCACACACCAATAAGCAATAACATGGGAAACCATGAGATAAAAATAGACGTCAGAAGAGACTGCTCTTCTGGTGGTTCGCCGTACACTCTTACGTCGTTCTTAACCAAGTCAGACACTAACTTGTCATCGAAGTAAGGTACTATTGTCTGGAAAGTTTCGCCTGAACGTTTGGTACCTCGAATTTCGCCACTATTGTTGATGCGAACTTCTCGAATATTCCCCTGTTCTGCTTCTCTCAAAAACGTTGTGTAGTCAGTTTGCGAACGAGACGATTCACTCGGTGAAAAGCTCTGGAAAACCGACATTAAAACAACGGCGATGACTAACCATAAGATTAAATTTTTTGCCATATCGCTCAATGCTACTAACCTCTATAAACCCGAGTTGCTTGTATATTCAACAAGTCGTTTATTGAATAAACGACACAACTCGCAACGAAAACCGCTTAACTCAAAGCGTACTACACTTTATACCCACAAGCCACCAAATACACCTCTCGTGAACGTGATCGGGACGAGTCAGGCTTACGCGTCTTTATGGTTGTGAAAGATTGTTTAAGTGCGTTCATGAACTCAACAAACCCTTCACCTTGGAACACCTTTATGACAAATGAACCGCCGGGTTTTAGCACTTGGTGACACATATCTAGCGCTAGTTCACAAAGGTACATAGAGCGAGATTGATCAACCGACGCGTTGCCCGCAAGGTTCGGTGCCATATCAGACAACACAATATCTACGGTGTTCCCACCGATTCTGTTCAATAGTGCGTCGAGAACAGCGTCCTCTCTGAAATCGCCTTGTAGAAAGTCTACGCCCACTATTGGATCCATGGGTAAAATATCGCACGCGATAACTTGACCATTGTCGCCAACAAGCTGTGCAGCCAGCTGTGACCAGCCGCCTGGAGCCGCACCAAGGTCTACAAGTGTCATTCCTGGTTTAATAAGCTTATCTTTTTTCTGGATTTCTTCCAGTTTGTAGATAGCTCGCGATCGCCAACCTTCCTTATTTGCTTTTTGCACATAATGGTCGTTAACGTGTTCTTGTAACCAGCGTTTACTGCTGGCGGAGTGTTTCTTTTTTGTCATTCCAATACAATGTCATTAGGATTGTAGAGAAGATGGCGTTAGAATACGTTATTTCAAGCATAAACTAACAGATTAATTGTAAGAAATATTACTTCATGAAACTTTCAAATAAACAGAAACAATTCCTAAAGGGCCTTGCACACCCCTTAAAACCAGTTGTGCAGCTCGGTGGAAACGGCCTTACTGAAGGTGTGGTTGCTGAAATCGATAACGCACTTAACCACCACGAATTAATTAAAGTTAAGGTGCCAACAGATGATCGCGAAGAAAAGGCGCTTATCATGGATGCCATTATTCGTGAAACAAACTCAGTTAAGCTTCAGGTAATCGGTCATACACTAATTATCTACCGTCAAAGCGAAGACTGTAAAATTCAGTTGCCAAAATAACTTTGCAAAAGGTGCCGAACCCTTTCGGCACCATAGTTTTTCTTCTTACTTCCCGTTAACATCATGTTAATAATAGTGCAAAACTAGGATTTAAGGGAAAACTATGACGCTAAATAATCTTACTGCCATTGTCACTGGTGGTTGCTCGGGACTTGGTCACGCCACTGCTATCGTACTTCGAGATGCCGGTGCTAACGTCAGCCTTTTCGACTTAAATGAAGAGCTTGGCGCACAGCGCGTAGAAGAGTTAGGCAACGAAAACGCACTTTTCACCAAAGTCGACGTACGCGACGAAGTGTCTGTTCAAGCTGCTATTGATGCGACAACCGAAAGGTTTGGCGCTATTTCTTTAGTGGTTAACTGTGCAGGTATTGCTCCTGCTAAACGCTTACTTGATAAAGAAGGCAACCCTGCCCCGCTTGGCGATTTTCAAAAGACTATCGATATTAACTTGGTCGGCAGCTTTAATGTGTCTCGTTTGGTTGCAGCAGCTATGGCTAAACAATCACCCATTAATGATGAAGGCGAGCGCGGTCTGATTGTAAATACAGCGTCTGTGGCAGGTTATGAAGGCCAAATAGGGCAAACGGCCTATGCTGCAAGCAAGGGTGGTATTATTGGCCTAACCCTGCCCATGGCTCGAGATTTGGCTCCGTTGGGAATTCGTGTTAACACTATCGCACCAGGTGTAATGGGAACACCAATGCTACTTGCTATGCCTGAGAAAGTGCAAGACGCCCTTTCTGCCAACGTTCAGTTTCCTAAGCGACTTGGGCTGCCTGAAGAGTTTGCTAAGTTGGTTATTCATATGGTAAATAACCGTTATTTAAATGGTGAAACAATCCGTTTAGATGGTGGTCTGCGCATGCCACCGAAGTAATTATTAGAAGTAAAGAGACGTGGGTGAAACAAGCTGCGTAGTAAGCCTTTGATCGAAAAAAACCGCCTTTCGGCGGTTTTTTTACATTGCCAGTCACAGTTATAACTAGCTTTTCATTTTAGTCAATGTATCAGCTTCAACAATGAAGCGGTTAAAGAAGTCGTCTTCTAGTTCGCCGGTGATGCGAACGCGTTCTCCCTCAATTAACGTTAGATAGCCCTCTGAATCTACAGGTGCACTTTCTAACTCATCGAGCTCTACAGTAAGGGTAGTATCACCAACAGCAATTTGTATAACTTCTTTGCCAATTGATTTTACAGTACCTACAAGCACCATTTCTTCGTCGTCAAATTCAATGTTGCTCGCCGTACTTAAGTAAAGGTCGGCCGACGCTTGGTTCACTGAATCGGCTAAATATACAGTATCCATTCCGTCAACAATTACGCTTTGAGCGATCAGTCGTTCGCTCGAAAACATGCCATCGTCAAGACGAGCAGTCACCATTACGTCCTCACCTTTCATATTTGCATAAGCTCTGCTGTCGAGATCAGTGTCTTTTAATTCAACAAAGATACTGCCATCACCATAATCTAGGGTAAAAAACTTTGAATCTACAGATGACACTTCACCAGTCAGTGTAATCCATGTATCTCCAGACACTAAAGTTCTTGACGAAGGTTGCACTGATTTAGATGCTGCCTGCATTTGTGCAGCTTTCATCTCATCAATATTTGCATGTGCGATAGCAGAGGTGCCCATCATCGCTACTGAAACCAGAGTCGCTGTAATAGTTCGTTTTGAGTTTAACATCGAAACCTCCTTAAAGGCGTAATCGTTATCCATTCGATAAAAGGTGATGCAAATCTGATACCGCGTATATAAATCAACAACATAAATTAAATTCGAGAGAAGCAAACGCTACGAAGAAAGAAATATATTCCTACTTTTGAAGACATTACACTGTCACCACAATATGCAATGAATTGGTCAATACGCAGTGGATAAAAAAGTTAAAATAACATGCGTTACTGTGTAAAGTAGCGTTATGGATTTGAATCAAGCACAGTGGACGTCGTATGTCACCTCATCATCAACACATTGAAACCTCACCTATTAGCAGTGATATTGAAAACAATTCGGCAGATAAAGAAAACGCTGTTGAAACAAAAGATATTGTGACGCCTTATGCATTTGGAGTGGCTGAATCACTATTAGGTAAGCGCCTTGCTACACCTTTTCAGCGCGGATTTGCTCAGTGTATCGACCTACTATTTGTCGCCATTTTAAGCTCGCTCGATACATTGTTTTTAGCCATCATCACCACAGTGACGTTTTACAAAGCCAGCAGCAACCTAGCGAACAATAGTGATAGAAAAACTACGCGTTCATTCCTTAGAATCGCCGGAGCATTCATGCTCTTATGGACGCTACTGCTAACGCTAGATGTTGCTAACGAGGCTAATTATTTCAGTGACGATGCGGTTGTCAGTGATCTGAGTGATTCATCTAGTCCAGAAGATGAAAAAAAACCAGTGCCCTCTACAGGGTCTTACAGTATTGTCGCATGGATTAAAGGGTTAATTACTGAGCTCGGCTTAGGCTTTGGTTGGGCAGTACTCTATTACAGTGTGTTCACCGCCTGGTTCAATGGTAAAACTCCGGGAAAGCGTTTGTTGAATATACAAGTGCTCAAACTCGATGGCTCTGGATTATCGCTCTGGGAAAGCTTTGGCCGTTACGGTGGTTATGGAGCGGGTTTAGCAACAGGGTTATTGGGTTTCTTACAGATTTATTGGGACCCAAACCGGCAAGCCATCCAAGATAAAATTTCAGAAACTCTGGTCATCAGCACCCGCGATTAACTCGCTCTGGTACTTGCGTTTACCATTAAATTGTTATGTGTGCGCGTCCTAGTGAAAAAACGCTTCTTTTTAGAGCAAAAATCAAGAAGCGCAACTCGTCACAACGAGTACGCTTCATTGTCTCTATTCGCCGTCACCACCATTAACGATCAGCGCAATGTTGTATAGACGGTTTACGGCATGGTAATTAATTGAATTTTTAGGGTAGCGGCCTTTACTGCTAATTTTACCCGCTTCCTGTTCCATCAAAATAGATAGCGCGTCATCGACGGTCTCTACAGTATAAATATGGAACAGCCCTTTTTTCACAGCATCGACTACGGTGGCGTCTAACACCAAGTTAATCGCATTTGATTTAGGAATAATCACGCCCTGCGTGCCGGTAAGACCGCGGTGTTGACACAAGTCGAAAAAGCCTTCTATCTTTTCGTTCACACCGCCAACCGCCTGCACTTCACCATACTGGTTTATGGAACCTGTGATGGCCAAGGTTTGTAAGCAAGGGATTTCAGTCAGCGCGGAGATAAGCGCAACAAGTTCACCAAGGGATGCGCTGTCGCCGTCAATGTGTCCATATGACTGTTCTAGCGCAATATTTGCCGATAGGGTTAGCGGGAAATGCTGCGCATATTTGTTGCCTAAATAACCGTTAAGTAACATGACGCCCTTAGAGTGAATAGGCTGCCCAAGCTCTACTTCTCGCTCAATATCAACCACTCCACTAGCCCCGGCAAATACAGTAGAGGTAATACGTGCGGGCGTACCAAATGCGGTGTCACCAATATCTAATACGGTTAACCCATTTACTTTGCCTACCGCTTTGCCTTCGGTGGCAATAAGCACGTGCCCTTCTTTAATATCGTTTAAAAGGGTTTGGCTAACGCGACCAGTGCGTCGCTTCTTTGCACTTAATGCTGTCTTTAAATGATCAAGTTCTAGCGTGTCGGCATTGGATTTTTGACAAAAATAATAAGCTTCATTAACCAGCTCGATAACTTCAGCAAAATGTGCAGATAGCTTTTCTTTGTGTTCGGCCATTCTTAACGAGTACTCTACCAGCCTGCACATCGCGTTAGCGGTAATGCCTTTAAGTCCTAACTGAATAAGATGCGCACGTACTTTGCCCACGAAATCAAAAAGCGCCTGTTTGGTGACGGGAATTTCCAAGTCAAAATCCACCAACACTCTGAAAAGTTCGTCAAATTCGTCATCGTAATCTTGCAGCGTGTAATATAAGTCGCGCGAGCCTAACAAAACGATTTTCACATTTAAGTCGATGGGCTGTGGATTTAGCGTAATGTTATTCACCATGCCCACGTCTTGTTGCGGTAAGTCCATGCGCAAGCGCTGTGACTTAATGGCAAGCTTTAGAGTATCCCACACGAAAGGCTGCTCAATAAGTTGGTCGACATCCAACAACAAATAACCGCCATTTGCACGGTGTAGTGCACCTGGCTGAATCATGCGATAGTTGGTGAACACGCTGCCGTGAATGTTGGTGTACTCTATTTTGCCAAACAAATTTTGATAAGTAGGGTTCGGCTCATAAATAACGGGGGCTGCGTCATCGAGTTTATTCGACACCAAAACATTAGGAAGAAATTGCTCTTCTAAAAATATCTTCTTGTCGAAGTCATCACTCTTCTCTTCTTTCTGCTCTTCACTGTGAATGACTAAGATGGCGTGGACCAATGCAGTCTTAAGCTGTTTGAGAAACTTCATTACCCCTAGCTCAGAGGCGTATTTGTGCTCAAGCACTTTTAGCAGTGGTTTAATTCCCTGCTCTGCGGTCTTTTTGTCAAGCTCACGCAGACGTTCAGAGTTTTCGCGTTTCCACGTAGGCAAGCTTAACAAGCCTTCGCTTAACCTGTTTTCTAGTTCGTCAATAAGGGTATAAAACCCTTCCCGTTGTGCGTCAGTTAACGAGGCAAACTCTGTGTCACTTATTGGCTTTCCGTTAACGATAGGTGAAAACGTAATAGAGCCCCCCTCTTCGTACAGCGCAACATCATTCGCTTGTGCGTAACGCTCTACCGCATCGATAGCCGCATCATATTTTTGCTCGAACTCTCTGGATATTGACGCGCGACGGCGCTGATATCCCGGGTTATCAAAGGCAATGGGCAGTGAGTCTAAGACATCGTCGATAAGCGCAGCCATGTCCTTGTGGAATGCTTTTCCACCACCGGGAGGAAATTTTAGCGCAACAGGTTCGCGCTCTTCGTCAAAATTGTTGATATAACAACAATCATCAGGCGCCGGTAACTGGGCAACTTGGCGTTCAATGTAATCCTTCACTAGGGTGAAGCGCCCCGTAGCAGGCTCTCCCATCACGTAAAGATTATAGCCTTTGGTGTTAATACCTAACCCAAATGTCAGTGCTTCACGCGCACGCTCTTGCCCAATGAAGGTCGCACTTAGCGCTTCATCATCTTTTAAGGCACTGTTTATCGCTCGGCGATTTATGGTAGGTGAAAGTGCGTCTACATCTAACGCATATAATTTACTGTCTACAGACATGTCTGTTCTATCTTTGTTTCTTTACTTAAGTGAAACCCTAATTAACATTAGTGTCAAACGCTTATCCTGAATAAGGCAGCTTTGCATCGTTAATTGCACAACAAACAACCACCTTCATGATGTTAGGAGAGAATTGGTGAGCACTACGAGGGTTTTGTGGTCTTCATTAGCATTGATACATTGCGACGCAGAGTGTAGCGTTTCATTAAGGGCGAAATTCGTTTTGGCGACGGGACAAGGTTTCGCGCGCATTAACCAATGAACATAAAAGGGGTAATAACGATGACAAAAAAATCGAAAACTCGCTCAACCCTTCTACTCACCTCCTCTTTCCTTGCAACCGTTCTGAGCACGGCATTTTCTTCAATGAGTATGGCTAACGTTAACTATGCAGATAACTCAGGTTTTTCAATTACTAACGAGAGTGAAAGCTATGCGCCAGTTGAAGTCGTGTACTCTCATTTTATTCAACATGTGGATATGTGGTGGCCGAAAGACCACACGTGGTGGAAAGGTGCTTTGCGCATAGATGAACAGGCTGGGGGCTGTTTCTGTGAAACGACAGACACAGCGAGTGCAGCGCATATGCAGGTAAGCTACATTGAACCGAATAAAAAAGTGGTGATGACAGGCGGCTTAGGCCCGCTTCAAGAAATGGGTATGTCAGGTGCACTAACATGGGAATTCAGCACAATAGAGTCGAGCACATCATCGAGCGTCAACCCGCAAGACGGTCGTAAACCGAAAACTAAAGTCACCCTTACCTACAACTCCTCAGGCAATATTCATTTTAATGGCAAAAAAGCATCTAACGAAGACGCAGTCAATTTAGTTCGTGTAGTCGACAACGTGCAGGCGCAACAGCTTAATGCACTAACCGCGTTTAGTGACAATAATTAAATGCGTTACGAGGGCCGGTTGAACTTTGACGCACATTTTACGCAAAGACTAATCGACAGCATAGTTCGGTCAAAGTATGAGTTCAAATAGGAAAAGGTGTAAGACTGCGCTCCCAATTGGCTTAAACTGCGCCATTAATGCTCACTTTTCAAGCAAGCGGCAATAAATATTGCCCAGTTCCGTGTTAAGCTATTGAGGCATGGCTTAGCGCTGGGTTATTCTATTGGGCTATATGTATGTTAAGTGGGCGAATCCCACGTGCGGTTAGTAGGCGTTGCTACAAGCTCGCCTTATGCCGCTCATAAACGTTTTAACTTTTAATGCGGAAGCCTAAGTTTCATGGCCGATAATCAGTACAATCCGAAAGACATTGAACAACGCGTTCAGCAATACTGGGAAGAAAACCAATCGTTTAAAGCAAATGACGACGTAGAAAAAGAAAAATTCTACTGCCTGTCTATGTTCCCATATCCTAGTGGCCGACTTCACATGGGCCACGTGCGCAACTACACCATTGGTGACGTGATCAGCCGTTTCCAGCGCATGCAGGGTAAAAATGTATTGCAGCCTATGGGTTGGGATGCTTTTGGTCTTCCGGCTGAAAATGCAGCAATTAACAACAACACTGCACCGGCGAAATGGACATACTCAAATATTGATTACATGAAAAACCAACTTCGCTCGTTGGGTTTCGGTTACGATTGGGATCGCGAAGTAACCACATGTAAATCAGATTACTATCGCTGGGAACAATGGTTCTTCACACGTCTTTACGAAAAAGGCCTTGTGTACAAGAAAAACTCTACGGTGAACTGGGACCCTGTAGACCAAACGGTTTTGGCTAACGAACAGGTTATCGACGGTCGCGGTTGGCGCTCTGGAGCCCTTGTAGAGCAAAAAGAAATTCCACAGTGGTTTATTAAAATCACTGACTATGCTGAAGAGCTATTACAAGACTTAGAACAGCTTGAAGAATGGCCAGACCAAGTGCGCGCTATGCAGGCAAACTGGATTGGTCGCTCTGAAGGTGTTGAAATTACCTTCGACTTAGCGTTAGCGGTTAACGACATTGCTGACTTAACGGTATACACCACGCGCCCAGATACTTTCTACGGGGTTACTTACGTTGCAGTAGCTGCGCAGCACCCGCTTGCCGAATTCGCAGCGAAATCAAACGCAGAATTAGCGGCCTTTATTGACGAGTGTAAAAACACCAAAGTTGCTGAAGCAGAGTTAGCAACCATGGAGAAAAAAGGTTTTGCCACTGGTTTTGAGGTGGTTCATCCTCTTACAGGTGAAATGCTGCCAATTTGGGTCGCTAACTTCGTGCTAATGGACTACGGTTCAGGCGCTGTAATGGCCGTTCCTGGTCACGACCAGCGTGATTGGGAATTTGCAACTAAATACAACCTGCCAATTAAGCAAGTTATCGCGCCAAACGCGGGCGATGAAGATAAGTGCGATCTTACTGCCACTGCATTTACTGAAAAAGGCAGCTTGATCAACTCTGATAAATTCGACGGTCTTGAGTTCGATGCCGCATTCAATGGTATTGCTGATGAACTTGAAGGCAAAGGCTGTGGTAAGCGCAAAGTAAATTATCGTCTACGTGACTGGGGCGTAAGCCGTCAACGCTACTGGGGTGCACCTATTCCAATGTTGAATTTGGAAAACGGTGAATCTGTACCAGTTCCTGCTGATCAACTACCGGTTGTTTTGCCTGAAGACGTGGAAATGAATGGCGTAACGTCTCCAATTAAAGCTGACCCTGAGTGGGCAAAAACCACTTATAATGGTGAAGCTGCGTTACGTGAAACGGATACCTTCGACACCTTTATGGAGTCATCGTGGTATTACGCGCGCTATGCCTGTGCTACTAACAACGACGCCATGCTTGACCCTACATCGGCCAACTACTGGTTGCCGGTAGATCAATACATCGGTGGTATTGAGCACGCTATCTTGCACTTACTTTACTCGCGCTTCTTCCACAAATTATTGCGCGATGAGGGCTTAGTAAACTCAGACGAGCCGTTTAAGCGTTTGCTGTGCCAAGGTATGGTGTTAGCTGACTCTTACTATCGTGAAGACGCATCGGGTAAGAAAACCTGGTTCTCGCCTACCGAAGTAAGCACAGAAAAAGACGACAAAGGCCGTATTGTTAAAGCGTGGCTAACCGCTGACGGTGAGGAAGTTATTCACGGCGGCATGACCAAAATGTCTAAGTCGAAGAATAACGGTATTGACCCGCAAGAAGTTATTGATCAGTACGGTGCCGATACGGTGCGTTTATTCACCATGTTTGCTGCGCCACCGGAGCAAACGCTTGAGTGGGTAGACTCTGGTGTTGAAGGTGCAAACCGTTTCTTACGTCGTATCTGGAAGTTGGTGACCGAGCACGTTGAAAAAGGCACGCCAGAAGCGATTGATGTTAAGGCACTGTCGAAAGACCAACAGGCACTTCGCCGTGAAGTACACAAGACCATAGAAAAAGTGTCTGATGACTTAGGCCGTCGTCAAACCTTTAACACTGCGGTTGCAGCGGTGATGGAATTGCTAAACCACCTTCAAAAAGCGCCACAAGAAAACGCGCAGGACATCGCAATTATGCGCGAAGCCTGTGAATCTATCTTGTTGCTTCTAAACCCTATTACGCCGCACATCGCTCACGAGCTATGGAAAGTGTTGGGTCACAGCGAAGATATCGATTTAGCGCCATGGCCACAGGCTGATAAAGCCGCGTTGGTTGAAGACGAGAAACTTATTATTGTTCAGGTTAACGGTAAGGTTCGCGCTAAGATGACAATTGCCGCTGATGCAAGCAAAGAGAGCATTGAAGCGTCTGCGAAAGAGCAGCCCAACGTTCAGCAGTTCATCGAAGGTAAAACCATTCGTAAAGTGATTGTTGTACCTGGCAAGCTTGTTAACATTGTCGCTAACTAGGTCAGATATTGATGAAAAAGCACTTACAATTCGCGGTCGCTGTGTTAGGAACGGTTATGGTTGCAGGCTGTGGCTTTCATTTGCGAAGTAGCCCTAGCCTACCAGACGACATTAACACCGTTGCTATTGAAAGTGCACGAGCGCACGCGCCCCTTGCGCGAGCGCTCGATAAACGCTTAAACGTCTACGGTTTATCCAGTGTTAACGTAGATAAAACAACGCGCGATAGTCAAAGCGTAAATCTCTATTTACTACCAGAAAAATTAGAACGTCAGCTGCTATCTGTTTACCCTTCGGGTCAAGTTGCAGAATACGAACTGATTTATGTTGTACGATACCGCGTGCAGTTTCCTGGTAAAGAAGCCGTCATGGTTCAATTTGAAGTGGTACGAGACTATCAAGACGATCCCGACCAAGTGTTGGCAAAGTCTCGTGAACTTGAGTTGATGTTAAGTGAAATGCGCGATGAAGCAGCTGATATCATGATTAGACGCTTGTCTAGCCAGGCAGACGCTGCACCAAATGCATCGACTTCCATTAGTCAATAAATATCAGACTCATTCATGCAGATTTATCCAAACCAATTTAGCCAAGATATCACCAAGGCACTTCGCCCGTGCTATCTGGTGTTTGGAGATGAGCCGCAGCAGAAGTTTGATGTCATTGAGCAAATTCGCGCTAAAGCAAAAGCCAAAGGGTTTGAAGAGCGTACAGTACTTGTTGCTGAAACGGGTTTTAACTGGAACCAGTTGATTGAAGCCACGCAAAGCATGTCGCTTTTCTCAAGCCAACAGTTTATTGAATTAGAGCTACCTACGGGAAAACCGGGCACTGAAGGCAGTAAAATGCTGCAAGAAGTAGCGGCGTCATTAAACCCCGACATTTTGTTGCTGGTTCACGGCCCCAAAATTGGCAAAGACGTGCAGCGCGGTAAATGGTTTAAAGTGCTTGACGATATGGGCGTGTCGGTATTGTGCTATCCGTTGGAAGGCAAGCAACTAAACGCATGGTTAAATCAACAGCTCAATGCTCATCAGCTTTCCGTGACCGCGTCAGGCGCCAAAATGATTGCCGATTTCTGCGAAGGCAACATGTTGGCCGCAAAGCAAGAAATTGACAAACTCGCGCTGCTCTATCCGCACCAGTCTATTTCAGACGAACAAATTGAAAAAGCTATGGTCGACCAGTCGCGCTTCAACGTTTTCCAATTGGTTGACGTTATGCTTAGCGGCGACAGTACCCGCTGCATAAAAATGCTTTACCGATTAGAGAGTGAAGGTCTGGAGCCTAACATTATAATCTGGGCACTCATACGCGAGTGGGAGCAATTATGGAAATTGAAGCTTGCGCAGCAGAGCGGCGCACCCGTTCAGTGGCAAAAATTCGGTATTTGGCGTAACAGACAAGGCTTTTACCAAAGTGCATTGAACCGTCTGAGCCTCGCGCAGTTAGAAGACATTCAAAAAGCGCTGACCCTATCAGATCATGCATTCAAGCAAAATGTTATTGCTCGCCCTTACGTTGAAATGTGTCACTTGTGCATGATGTTCATGGGTATGGACCTTCGCGAAATTCCACTGTTACAAGCGTAAGAGGCAATTTCAAGTGAGTCTTCCGCCCGCTTCTCAATCGTATTCATCCGTGAAAGCCATTCTTGGCGGTACGTTTAATCCGCCGCATAAAGGCCATATAGGTGCGGCACTTAAAGCCGCAGATGAAATTGGAATAAACCGGGTTCATCTCATGCCCTGTAAATTAGCTCCGCATAAGTCTGTCGGTGTGTCAGAACGCCATCGGGTAAAAATGATTGAACTTTGCGCCGAAAACAATGACAGACTTATTCCAGAGTTAATTGAGCTGACGCTTCCGTCACCTTCTTATACCGTTAAAACACTGCGCGCACTTAAAGAGAAAAGTGATGACACAATCTGTTTTTTCATTGGCGCAGATTCACTGTATAATCTGGACAAATGGTACGAGTGGGAACACCTGCTCGATTATTGTCACTTAGTGGTTATGCGCAGAGACGACGAGAAATTTTCGCCACCTCCCGCAATACAAGCTTGGTTAGATTGTCATGTGGCTAACGATAAACATGCTATTCACACAAAGCCTGCTGGCCATGTAGTGTTAACCAACACGCCGCTTTATCGTGTTTCATCTACTGAAATTCGTGACGTACTGGCAGGTGCGCCCTGTGATGAAAAAGCGGGTAAGCCAAACAGTTCAAACGCTGAGTCATCTAAGTTATGGTTAGAAGAAAGCGTTTTAGATTACATAAACGAACATCAGTTATATAAATGTTAAGTAAGTGAGGAAAACTCTTGGAGAGTCAACAGCTCAAACAGTTTGTTAAAGACAAAATTGACGATATGAAAGGCCGTGATGTGATCGAACTAGACGTTCGCGGTAAATCAAGTATTACAGATACCATGATCATTTGTTCAGGTAACTCAAAGCGCCACGTTTCATCTATTGCAGAAAATGTCATGGTAGAAGCGAAGAAAGCGGGACATGCCCCTGGAAGCGTGGAAGGTAAGGAAACCGGTGAATGGGTTCTGGTTGATTTTGGCGATGTCATTTTGCACGTTATGCAGGATGAAACCCGTGATTTCTACCAATTAGAAAAACTGTGGTCATAGTAGCGAAACGCGAACTATAAACATGCCGTAATGCGGTCGATAAAGGCCATACTCAAAAGCGTATGGCCTTTATTGTTTAGGCAAGAAACAAATTCCTGCTTTAAGGGTGAAATAAGTGCGTATACAAATCGTGGCGGTTGGAACAAAAATGCCGAGTTGGGTAAATGCAGGCGTGGATGAGTTTATTCGTCGTTTCCCTAGCGACATGCCAGTGTCATTCACCGAAATCCCCGCCGGCAAACGTGGTAAAAACGCCGATATAAAGCGCATCTTGGAAAAGGAGGGCGAGCAAATGCTAGCCGCTATTCCCAAAGGTAATCGCATTGTTACGTTAGAAGTAACGGGGAAACCTTGGGATACACCTACCCTTGCCAAACAACTCGACAATTGGAAAATGGACGGACGAGACGTTAGCCTGCTAATTGGCGGTCCTGAAGGGTTGGCATTAGAGTGTATTGCTGCGTCGGAACAAAAGTGGTCGTTATCAGCCCTCACGCTCCCCCATCCTCTCGTTCGAATCATACTTACAGAAAGCTTATATCGCGCGTGGTCGGTGACGCAAAATCACCCTTACCATCGCGAGTAAATAATTGCTTTATTAAGGCAAAGGAAGTCAATGCTACGAAAACGCCAAGCAATACGCGATCACTCTGCAGAAGCGAATTTGTTCGCCCGTCGTGCCACAATCGCGTTTATTATTGTTGTAGCCATGTTAGGCATTGTACTTAATAACCTTTATTCTTTGCAGGTTACCCAGTTTGAAGATTATCAAACCCGATCTAACGGTAACCGAATTAAAGTCTTGCCTGTCGCGCCTAATCGCGGGCTTATCTACGACCGCAACGGCGTACTTTTAGCAGAAAACCGTCCTGTTTTTAGTTTAGAAGTCATTCCAGAACAAGTGGACGACATCGACCAAACTCTTGCAGATTTAACTAAGCTAATGGGCATTACAAGCGATGAACTAGAACGCTTTCATTCTACACTAAAGGGAACTCGACGATTTAAACCTGTTGCGCTTCGCACTCAGTTAAGCGAAGAAGAAGTGGCTCTGTTTTCTGCCAGTAAACACAAATTCCCGGGCGTACAAATCGAGGCGCGATTAGCGCGTCATTACCCTTATAAAGAAACGCTTACCCATGCACTGGGTTATGTTGCACGCATTAACAAGCGAGACTTACAAAAACTCGTTGAAGCAGGCCAAGAAGATAATTACGCCGCAACTCACGATATCGGTAAGCTAGGCATAGAGAAATATCACGAAGAGCTGCTTCATGGAAAAGTGGGTTATCAGCAGGTCGAAGTAAACAACCAAGGCCGAATTATTCGTGTACTCAGCGTTGAGCCACCAACACCGGGCAAAGACATCGTACTTAACCTGGATTTAGAGCTTCAGTTAGAAGCCCAGCGAATAATAGAAGGCATGCGCGGCGCTGTAGTGGTTACCGATGTTAAAACTGGCGGCGTACTGGCACTTTACTCTAACCCCAGTTACGACCCGAATTTATTTGTGCACGGTATCAGCGGCAAAAATTATTCTGCGTTACTGAATTCACCCGATCGCCCGCTTATTAATCGGGCAACCCAAGGGCAGTATCCTCCTGCTTCAACCATAAAACCTCACCTTGGTTTTGTTGGATTAGAAGAAGGCGTTATCACTAAAGACTACACGGTTAACGACACTGGACGCTATAAATTGCCCAACGTGTCCCATGTATGGCGTGATTGGCGTCGATGGGGGCACGGCAAAGTAAATGTTTCAAAAGCCATAGAGGTGTCTTGTGACACCTACTACTACGAATTGGCCTATAAATTGGGTATCGATAAAATTAGCGAGTCTATGTATGAATTTGGCTTCGGCGATTTCACGGGTATTGATCTCTATGAAGAATCAGATGCCAATATGCCTAGCCGTGGGTGGAAACGCGCTCGCTTTAATCAACCTTGGTACATTGGCGACACTATTCCTGTAGGCATAGGACAAAGCTATTGGACCACCACGCCTGTGCAGTTAAATACGTCAGTGAATACACTAATTAACGCGGGAAAACGCTATATTCCGCAAATTATTCGCGGCTATATGAACACTGATAGTTCTGTCGACCTGATTCCGCTTAAATCGCTTCGGCCCATAGAAATTAAGAACCGTAAGAATTTAGATGTGGTATTGAACGCCATGCGCGACGTTGTGAGCGGCGAAGAAGGTGGCGCACGTCATGCGTTTGCAGATACCCCTTACGATTCTGCTGGTAAAACAGGTACAGCGCAGCTCTTTACCGTTGGTCAGAATGAAAAGTACGATGCCACTAAAATTGATGAGCGCCTTCGCGACAATGCCATGTATGTAGGATTTGCGCCCTTCGATGACCCTGAAATATCCGTCACTGTGGTACTTGAGAACGTAGGCGGCGGTAGTAAGAACGCTGCACCTGTCGCACGTCAAATCATGGACTTCTATTTTAGAGATCGTGTTTTCGAAGCTGCCAATGTGAACACAGCTGGTAGCGATAACGAATTAGGGACAAACGAGTGAAGAGAACCACCATAACGCCCAATAAGATTAGTTTTCTTCAACGCATCCATATCGATGGGTGGCTTCTAGTTGGCTTACTCGTGCTAAGTTGCGTTGGATTATTCACCCTGTACTCGGCGTCGGGTCAAGATATGGAGCAAATGGAACGTCAGTTTGTCAGGCTAGGGTTTAGCTTCGTCGTCATGTTCGGTTTAGCTCAGGTTCCTTTGGGGGTGTTTAGGTTTTTCTCAACCTATGCCTATGGTGCAGGCCTGCTCATGCTAGTTGCAGTATTACTATTCGGGGATATGGGCAAAGGCGCACAGCGCTGGCTCGATCTAGGCTTTATTCGTTTTCAGCCTTCTGAACTTATGAAGCTTGCTGTACCTATGATGGTTGCGTGGTATATCAGTAAATTCACTATGCCTCCGCGCACTACGCACATCATTGCTGGGTTTGGTTTGGTGGTTGTTCCTACCATTCTTATTGCAAAGCAGCCCGATCTGGGAACGTCATTACTTATCGCTAGTTCAGGCATTTTTGCCATATTTCTGGCAGGTATGAGTTGGCGGCTTATTTCATTGGTGGGCGGGCTTATTGGCGCATTTGCGCCTGTCATGTGGTTCTTTTTAATGAAGGATTACCAAAAGCAGCGTGTGCTCACTTTTCTAAACCCAGAAAGCGATCCGCTAGGTTCGGGCTATCACATTATCCAATCTAAAATTGCCATTGGTTCGGGTGGAGTCGACGGTAAAGGCTGGCTGCAGGGCACGCAGTCACAACTCGAGTTTTTACCCGAACGTCACACCGACTTTATCTTTTCAGTTTTCAGCGAAGAATTCGGCCTTACCGGTGTCATGTGTTTAATGGCAATATACCTATTTATTATTATGCGCGGCCTCATTATTTCTAGTCGCGCACAAGACGCCTATGAAAAGTTGCTTGGCGGCAGTATAACGCTTACTTTCTTCGTGTATGTGTTTGTAAATATGGGCATGGTGTCTGGATTACTCCCTGTGGTTGGTGTACCGCTACCTTTAGTGAGCTTTGGTGGTACTTCTATGGTGACTTTGATGGCAGGTTTTGGCATTCTTATGGCTATTGCCACACAGAAACGTTTAATGTCTAGATAACTTGTATGTTGCAGCGCCTTTTTTCGGAACTTGATTTTGTAACAGTGGGTCTTTTTAACCAGAATCTGGCAAATGGACAGCGCTCTCGCTATGCCCTTGCTGTTTTTATAGTTTTGGCGTTAGTGGGATGCCAAAGTGCACCCACACAATCTGGACGCTATACCCAAAAGCAAGACTCGGCGCCTAAGCACGTTGCCAAAAAGCCAGAAACACTGGATGCAGTGCCAAAATATGAAGCCTACCGCATGTTTAACAGCAGGCCATACAAGGTACTTGGCAAACACTATACGCCAATGAATAGCGGTAAAGGCTATGAAGAAATAGGCTATGCCAGTTGGTATGGACAGAAGTTTCATGGCCACTTAACCTCAAATGGTGAAACCTACAATATGTTCGCCATGAGTGCCGCTCATAAGACATTGCCTCTGCCCTCTTATGTGCGCGTTACTAATTTGGAAAACAACAAGCAAGCTATTGTTCGCGTTAACGACCGCGGTCCGTTCCACGATGACAGAATTATAGATTTGTCCTATGCAGCCGCCGTAAAACTAGGCTACCACAGTAAGGGTACAGCGAAAGTCAAACTTGAAGTAATTCACTTTGACGAACAGAACAACGTCACTGTGGGTAATAACCCCACGGTGACCTACGACGAATATTTGGGTATTGCGGTAGTACCAGCGCCGTCATTGGCAGCTACTTCACCCACACCACCGGTAACGACCTCACCGGGTACCGAGGATACGAATGAAAGCAGCCCTGCTAAAGGTAGCGATGGTGTAAGCGACGCGATCTATATTCAAGTTGCAGCGCTTTCAAGCGCCGAAAAGGCTAAGTCTATCTCAAATGTTCTGTCAGCGTTGTACCAAATCCCCGCACATTTACCCGTCGCAGATAACATATACAAACTCCAGCTTGGGCCTATCCACGATGAAGCAGTAGTGGCAGAGGTACTCGAACAGTTAAAACAAAATGGGTATCCCAACGCTTATGCTATTACACAAACCATGTAAGTTGATTACGTATCATCAATTAACCTGTCACTTTGACCGGTGCACTTAAATGCCCACTAATTTGTGGAAGTAAAAGGTTTCGATAAAATTCGCTCTTCAATGCAATAATCTTCTCATCGAGCTCACCCGCTCACCCGCTCACCCGCTCACCCGCTCACCCGCTCACAAAAACGACATCATTGTGGCACCATTATGTCAATCAACAGTCAATATCACGGTTTCTTCCCCTATTACCTTCAATCGCGCAAACTTTTTTGATAAAACCTAGTCTTATAAGCGGCCTTTCGTTAAGATCTCTCGCCACCTTTGTTTGAAAGCTAGGTGGAACAACGAAATTTGGTTACGAACTGGACAAAAAGTTAACATTGGGTAGCCATGTTTTGCGGTGTTCGCTTCGCGGTCATCGCAACAATAAGGCAAGCTTTCAACTCTCACGGATAAAACGGTCAAAGAAATTAAAACCATGCTCAGAATAATTCAACGCGCTAAACCGTCATTACTTTCATTTGCCTTTTTGGTGATGGGCACATTAGTTAACATAGCAAATGCTGCCGTAGTAACCCCGCCTGCTCCTTCAGTTGCTGCAGAGGGTTTTCTTCTTACCGACTTTGAAACCGGTCATGTGATTGCATCGAAAAATGCAGACATGCAGCTTGCTCCTGCAAGTTTAACGAAAATAATGACTATTTATGTAATTGGTAAGGAGCTACAAGCCGGTAACATTAGCCTGGACGACGAGGTAACTATATCGGAAAACGCTTGGGCGAAGAAATTCCCTGACTCGTCTAAAATGTTTATCGAAGTAGGCACGCAAGTTTCAGTACGTGACTTACTACGCGGCATTGTTGTGCAGTCAGGTAACGACGCTTGTGTTGCTATGGCAGAACACGTAGCGGGTTCAGAATCGGCTTTCGCCAGCATGATGAATGCACACACGGCATCACTTGGCATGACTGGTTCTCACTGGGTTAATGCCCACGGCCTTCACGACCCAGACCACTACACTACCCCTCGTGACATGGCTATCCTGTCTCGCGCGCTTATCGCAGAGACGCCGGAAATGTACAAGATTTACAGCGAGAAGGAATTCACCTACAACGGCATCAAGCAATATAACCGCAATAGTTTATTGTGGGACAAGAGCTTAAACGTAGATGGCATTAAAACTGGCCACACGTCAGATGCAGGCTACAGCCTTATCACTTCTGCAGAGCAAGGCGGTATGCGTCTAATCTCTGTAGTTATGGGTACTGATAGCGAACGTGCACGTAAAGTTGAAAACAAAAAGCTGCTTAAATATGGCTTCCGTTTTTACGAGACACTTACGCCATACCAAGCCGGTCACAGTTTCGTTGCTCACCGCATCTATATGGGTGATAGAGAGACCGTAGACCTTGGAATTAATCAATCTACCCCCATTACTATTCCACGCGGTCAGGCGGCTAATTTAGAGGCTAACTTCGAACTTGATGACAAGCTTGAAGCACCACTTGCAAAAGGTCAGGTTGTTGGAAAATTATATCTACAACTAGACGGTGAAGATGTGGCTAGCTATCCACTTGTTACCCTTCAAGAAGTAAAAGAAGGCAGCTTCTTTAACCGTATGAAAGACTACATTATGCTTCAGCTAGGATTTGACGACGAGTAAACACCTTTACTGAATACGTTAAAAAGCTAGTTGTGAAGCGGCCAGATTTGTTACAATCTGGCCGTTTTTTATATGATATTTTAAGTACCAAGGATATCGCATGGATACCCGTTTTGACGAATTACTAGATTTTCCAACAAACCAAACATTTAAAGTCATGGGCGTTGCTCATGAAGACCTGCCCCAACAGGTAGTGAGCTGTCTTCAGCAACATGCGCCTGGCGACTACTCACCTAACGTGAAACCGAGTAGTAAAGGTACTTACCACTCGGTTTCTATCAGTGTACGTGTAACCAGTAAAGAGCACATGGAAACTATTTACACTGAACTTGCCAAATTAGAACTGGTTAGGGTTGTACTATAAGTGGATGAGCAGTCGATAGCGTCTGACGCAAACGGCGTTGTAGTACGTCAGTTAGGGCGTCAGCCGTATGAGCCTATCTTCGAGGCAATGAAGCGTTTCACCGATGAGCGAGACCAAAACACCCAAGACG
The DNA here is from genome assembly GCF_036864485.1 of Alteromonas sp. S015. Lineage (NCBI taxonomy): Bacteria > Pseudomonadati > Pseudomonadota > Gammaproteobacteria > Alteromonadales > Alteromonadaceae > Alteromonas > Alteromonas sp. S015. The sequence goes on from NZ_JAZETO010000001.1 coordinate 46,965, forward strand.
AAATTTGGCTTGTCGAGCACGATGCTGTTTTTACGCAAGGACAAGCAGGTAAGGCTGAACACATACTTATGCCTGGCGACATCCCAGTTGTACAGGTAGATCGAGGCGGTCAAGTGACCTATCACGGCCCCGGGCAGCAAGTTATTTACCTGATGCTAAATATTAAGCGTAGAAAGCTGGGTGTTCGTCACTTAGTCACCGCTATGGAAGAAGCGGTGGTCGGACTACTTGAGAAATACGGTGTCATCGCTTATCCAAAGCCCGACGCTCCTGGCGTTTACGTCGATGAGAGGAAAGTTTGTTCGTTAGGTTTAAGAATACGTAATGGCTGCTCGTTTCACGGCTTGGCTTTAAATGTTAATATGGACTTATCACCGTTTCAGCGTATTAATCCTTGCGGTTATGCCGGTATGGAAATGATCGATACTGCGCGCCTCAATGGCCCAACTACACTTGAAACCGCTGGTAATGAATTAACGCATTTGTTGCTAGAATCGCTTTCCATTGCACAGCCAACATACAAAGAAGGTTTTGATGAGTAATGCACGACCTCAAGCGGGGGTAAAGCTCCGTGATGATGAAAAAGTAAAACACATTCCCGTTACTATTATTCCTACTGAAAAGGAAGAAATGCTGCGCAAGCCGGAGTGGATTAAAATCAAGCTTCCTCGTACTACTGAGAAAATTGATCACATCAAACAAACACTTCGCAAAAACAATCTTCACTCTGTGTGTGAAGAAGCGAGTTGCCCTAACCTTGCCGAGTGTTTCAACCACGGTACAGCCACCTTTATGATTTTAGGTGATATTTGTACTCGTCGTTGTCCTTTCTGTGACGTAGCCCACGGTAAACCTCTTCCTCCTAGTGCGGAAGAGCCTGAAAAGCTGGCTAAAACCATTGCAGAAATGAATTTGCGCTATGTGGTTATTACTTCGGTTGACCGCGATGACCTTCGCGACGGTGGCGCTCAGCATTTCGTAGACTGTATCAACGCCATTCGCGAACACAGTCCAACAACAACAATCGAAGTATTAGTACCCGATTTCCGTGGACGTATGGATCGTGCACTCGAGATTTTCAAAAACGGCGTACCTGATGTGTTCAACCACAACCTAGAGACGATTCCGCGTTTGTACCGTGAATGTCGCCCTGGTGCGAATTACCAATGGTCGTTGGATTTGCTTAAGAAGTTTAAAGCGCAACACCCAGACGTGATGACCAAATCTGGCCTGATGATGGGTATGGGTGAAGAGAACGAAGAGATTCAGGGCGTGCTTGATGACTTACGCGCTCACAATGTGGACATGCTTACGCTGGGTCAATACCTTCAGCCAAGCCGTCACCACTACCCGGTCAAGCGCTATGTGCATCCTAAGGAGTTCGACGCCCTTGGAGATTACGCAAAAGAAATTGGCTTTACCCATGCGGCCTGTGGCCCTATGGTTCGTTCTAGCTATCATGCTGACCAACAAGCAGCGGGTAAAGAAGTTAAATAGTAGCTATCTTCAGCATAAGGCTCAGCCTAGCGCTGGTAAATAGTCGATATAAAATAAAAGCGGTGATCTTCACCGCTTTTTTGTACCTTCCTATTTCAGGGTGACAAACCCGTGGGTATTGTTAGAATGCCCGACAATTTACGCGATACCCCTATTGAAACGTATTCCCAAACTAAGGGTAAGGTCATTTCATGCGCAAACATATATACATTGCCTACACTGGCGGAACTATTGGTATGAAGCCATCTAAGCAAGGCTACGTACCCGCAGCGGGCTTCTTGTCAGACACACTGAAAAAGATGCCAGAATTTCATCGTTCTGAAATGCCCCTGTTTACACTGCATGAGTACGATAACCTTATCGATTCATCAGACATGGATCCGTCTGATTGGCAGCGTATTGCCGATGATATCGCCGACAATTACGACAAGTACGATGGCTTCATTATTTTGCACGGTACAGACACCATGGCATACACCGCCTCGGCGCTGAGTTTCATGCTTGAAGACCTGTCAAAACCCGTCATTGTTACAGGCTCACAAATTCCACTGGCAGAGCTGCGTTCAGATGGCCAAGTAAACCTTTTAAACGCGTTGTACGTTGCCGCTAATTTCCCCATTGCCGAGGTCGGTCTGTTCTTTAATAACAGACTGCTGCGAGGCAACCGAAGCCGTAAGGTAGATGCAGACGGATTCAGTGCGTTTGATTCACCTAACTTCCCTCCACTGTTAGAAGCTGGCATTAATATTCGTCTGAAAGCCGGCGAATTAGCGAAGACGCCAAACAACACGTTAACGGTGTCGAACGTTAAAGCCCAGCCTATCGGCATGGTAAGTCTATATCCAGGTATTGCACCAGAGGTGATTAAAAACACGCTACAGCAACCTGTGAATGCGTTAATTTTACTGAGTTATGGCGTGGGCAATGCCCCTCAAAACCCTGAACTTATCGCGCAATTAAAGTACGCAAAGGCCAGAGAAATTCCCGTTTTAAATTGTACGCAGTGTATGCGCGGCCGCGTGAATATGGGTGGCTATGCCACAGGACACGGCTTACAAGAAGTAGGTGTATTATCTGGTAGCGATATGACACCCGAGGCGGCCCTCGCGAAACTGCACTATTTAATAAGTAAAGCGCTTCCTTTTGAGGAAATCAGCCAACTACTAACGCAGAACTTGCGCGGCGAGTTGAGCGACTAATAGTCGTTACAAATAAAGTTTCAAAGAAAAAGGTTTCAACAAGTGACAACAACATATTCAGGTATGCTTAAAAAAATGCATACCACCGCCGATGAAAATAACACGGTCCACTACACCCTCCCCGTTGGAGATGAGTTAGTAGATATAAACGAACTCATTGGCAAAGAAATAACCGTAACCTATTCAGGTGAAATCAATTGTGTTCACTGCAATCGCAGAACCAAAAAAAGCTTCAACCAAGGTTACTGCTACCCGTGTTTGATATCTCTGGCACAATGCGATAGTTGCATTATTAAGCCAGAAAAGTGCCACTACCACGAAGGGACGTGCAGAGAGCCCAAGTGGGGCGAAGAGCATTGCTTTAGCGAGCATTTTGTTTATTTGGCAAATACTGGCACGGTGAAAGTGGGCATCACTCGTCAAGTCACCGATGGGGTGTCTACGCGATGGATGGACCAAGGTGCTACGCAAGCAACAGTAATGCTGCGGGTGCCTGACAGACTTACCAGCGGTTTAGTCGAAACGTTGTGCAAAGATCACATAGCTGATAAAACCAATTGGCGAACAATGTTAAAAGGCAAACCTGACGAGGTTGATTTAGCGCAGGTTAAAACTGAATTAATGGGTAAAATTGGAAGTGAACTAGAAGCGCTAAAGCAAGAAAAAGGGCTTCAAGCAGTATCAGAAGTCACTACCCCTATTCTTGATATTCATTACCCTGTTGAAGATTATCCGGTAAAGATAAAATCTTTAAATTTAGATAAGACACCGTCATTTTCTGGTGTTTTGAAAGGTATAAAGGGACAATACTGGATGCTAGACGGCGACCGCGTTATCAATATCAGGAAGTTCGCCGGTTATAATGTAAACCTATCTTTCTAGGTAGGATGTGCGGGTCTTATTTTATACTCCCTATAAAGATAAGACCCTTATTACACGCCGCTAGCTATTGAATGCGGCAGTATAATCGAATAGGTGTCAACTACTGCCAGAATTCAAAGTAGTCGTTACTATTTCTTTGCGGTTTAGGTGCAGGCTCAAACGCTGGTGTTCCTAAATATAAGAAACCTACCAACTCGTCTTCCTCACTTAAACCTAACCCGTTTCTTACGGTTTCACAGTGTGCGTAACTACCGGTGCGCCACATACCGTTAAAACCCTGTGCTACCGCCGCCATTTGCATCGCCATAACGCCACAGCTCGCTGAGGCTATTTGCTCAACACGCGGTACCTTTTCATGACCAACATGTTTGGCAATAGCTACGATAACCATAGGCGCGCGGTGAGGAAGCTGCACGGCCCGTTCAATTTCTTTTTGCGATTTCTCGTTTTCTATAGCAGATTGTTCATAAAGTGCACCCAGCTTATCGAGCCCTTTTCCTGTACATACAATAAAACGCCACGGAGTGAGGCACGCATGATCAGGTGCCCGTAGCGCAGCCTGCATAATATTTTCTAAGGCATCACCACTTGGCGCTGGCGCTTCTAATCGAGGCTGTGAACTTCTGTTGAGTAACAATGTTAATGCATCCATTTACGTCCCTACTTTATATTTTCACCTAGTTGCTAGCACGCTTTTAAATATAGAAAAGAGAAAAGCATGTCTACATCAATGATATACCTAATCCAGATGCTAGATCCTACGGTTCATAAACGAAAAAGACCAGAAAATTCCGGCATTTTGTAGCGTCAGTTAAGCTTTACTCGTCAGCTTTCCCACTCACTGCCCTCTTCACATAATAATCAATGCTAAAAAACCGACCACCACCGTAGATAAACAACACAAAAAGCATAATAAAATACGTCGCGGCGAATTCGATGCCATTGTTAAGCACCACAAAATTTCCGCTTGATGTAAGCCAGTCATAGTGGCCATGCTCTTGTAACACCGATTTAGCTGCCGCAAGCTTTTCTGGCGCTGCCATGATGTTTTCATTCAGTAAAATTGTACCGTCTGCTAGCCATGAAGACGCATCAGCAATGGCAAGCCAACCGTTCTTAGCGTGAACACTCACCATAGCGACTAGCATGGTTATCATTAACGGTATACTCACCAGACGTGTCAACGCACCCAGTAACAAAAGAAGACCGCCCACGAGTTCTGCGGCGGTAGCTAAAAACGCCATTACCATAGGCATTGGTAAACCAAGCCCATAATTATCATTACCAAACCAATCAACAATGCTGCTAAAACTGGATGCTTTATTCCAGCCAGCCTGTATCATCACAGGTGCTAAATACAAGCGCAATAAAAGTAAAGGGATGCCATCCGCCACCTGCAGTCGGGCTACGATTTGTTGGTAAATGTGTGTCATTGTTTTGCCTACTTACTATGATTAAGAAATAAGAACGATACGTTATGAAAAAAATTTCATCGCTCCAGAGAAAGCCCTCCCCGTTTTTACGACTTATGGAAAAAGGCCATAAAAAAACCGGCTATAAAGCGAAGAACGGGAAATTTCTTATGACGATGAGTGAAGAGAATCACAAGTTAATTGCCACTCTCATTAGTAAATGGTTAGAAAAAGACGAGAAAAATGAGTGCTGAATAACAATTTTCGTAAGTTACCGAAAATAAAGACATCACAAAAAATTACAATTAAGTTCGCGATCTTACCCGATTTAGGTAACATAATAGAATGCAGTACGTGAGTAAGGTATGCCTGATCGGCCTTGCTCCAGTTAGTTAATTCAAAAAAAGGTAGTGATAAAAATGACAGCCAAAGGAAATTGGACTAAATCCTTGTTTATTGGCTTGTGGACGGTGCTTAACTTCACCCGCAAACTTTTCTTTAATTTGATATTCATTGTTATTTTTGTTGGATTGATAATCGCAATAGCTGGGCAGGATGATGAGCAGTTTACCGTAAACAAAGATAGTGCTTTATATCTTACGCTCAACGGAAAGCTTGTTATAGAAAAAGAAAGCATTGACCCTTTCGAACAGTTTTTACAAGAATCTCTAGGCAACGAGCCTGAGAACCCTGAAGTGCTGGTACGCGATGTAGTGAAAGTGCTGGAAAATGCGCAAAAAGATCGCCGTATTAAAGCGTTGGTTCTTGACCTACACGGCCTAACAGGCGGTGGCTTAGACAAACTTCATACTGTGGCTAATGCTATCGACGCATTTAAAGAATCAGAAAAACCCGTATACGCCATTGGTGACTACTTCTCTCAAGATCAGTATTACTTAGCGGCACACGCCGATACTATTTATCTGAACCCCATGGGTGGTTTGTTGTTTGAAGGCTATGGCCGCTACGGCATGTACTTCAAAGACATGTTAGAAAAGCTTAAGGTGACCACGCATATTTTCCGTGTCGGTACCTATAAATCTGCTGTTGAGCCTATCATGCGAAATGATATGTCCGAAGAAGCAAAAGAAGCAGAGAAGCAGTGGTTAGATGGTTATTGGGCGCAATATAAAGCTGACGTAGCAGCTGCTCGCGGTATCGAAGAAGCTAACTTTGACGAAACCCTTGAAGGCTTATTAACTAAGTTTGAGGCTGCGGGCGGTGACTTCGCGCAATATGCGTTAGAAAACAACTGGGTAGACGCGTTAAAAACCCGTGAAGAAGTGAGACTTGAGCTTACTGAGCTAGTCGGTGAAGATGATAACAACCACGGCGTTAACCTTACTTCATTTAATACCTACCTGAAAGTGATCAACCCGCCCATGCCGGTTATTGAGTCTGATATGGACAAAGTCGCCATTGTAGTAGCCAAAGGCACTATTCTGGACGGTAATCAAAAAGCAGGTAGTATTGGTGGTGACAGTACTGCTCGTCTTCTGCGAAAGGCTCGTCTTGATGACAAAGTAAAAGCGGTGGTGCTTCAAATTGATTCACCAGGAGGCAGTGCATTCGCCTCTGAAATTATTCGTCAGGAAGTGCTGCAACTACAACAAGCAGGTAAGCCGGTTATTGCTTCTATGAGCACCTACGCAGCTTCAGGCGGTTATTGGATTGCAGCAAGTACTGATAGAATTATCGCAAGCCCAAGCACAATAACAGGTTCAATTGGTGTGTTTGGTATGTTTATGACCTACGAAAATTCACTAGATTACTTAGGTATTCACAGTGACGGCGTGGGCTCAACTGAACTAGCAGGTTTCTCGGCTGTTCGCCCACTTGCACCTGAATTCGGTCAAATTCTTCAGCGCAACGTTGAAAACACCTATGGTAACTTTTTATCATTGGTTTCAAATGCTCGAGGCATGACCGTGGAAGAAGTTGACAGTGTTGCACAAGGTCGTGTTTGGATTGGCGAAGATGCCATCGAACTTGGTCTAGTAGACCAGCTTGGTACTATTGACGATGCGGTTGTTGCAGCAGCGGAATTAGCGGAGCTTGAGAAGTACGACACGTTTTACGTTCAACGTACATTAAGTGCCCAGGAAATTTTCTGGAAAGAATTTTTTGGCCAAGCTATGACCTTTGTAGGAAAGTGGCAATTTGCTAACGCCGATTCTGCACTTGTGAATGAATTCAAGCGTGTACTTAAAGATTTTAGCTTGGTAAACCAATTAAACGACCCTAAAGGTACGTACGTTCTATGCTTGCCTTGTGACGTTAGGTAATTAACGTGCAGTAACGGTTATTAGTTATTAAAGAAAGTAAATAGACAGAGGCAGCAACATCGCTTCAAATGACTTAACTCAAGAACAGCGTCGCGTTATTACCGACGCTGTTTTTTATTGCTACGAACAAGCGGAGCGCTACTTTAAGCGAACGTTCGAGCGCCCTACTATCACTTTTAGACGTTCAGGTAAAAATGCAGGTACCGCATTTTTACAGCAAAACCGCGTGAATTTTCACCCTATTTTATTTAAAGATAATATCGACGCTTTTTTAAGTAATGTTGTGCCACACGAAGTCAGTCATTTGCTTGTATGGACGCTATTCGGCAGAGTTCAGCCCCATGGCAAAGAATGGCAGTCGATAATGCACCATGTGTTTCACTGTACCCCGAATACTACTCATCACTTTGATGTAAAAAAGGTAGCCCGCACTTTCAATTACGTTTGTGATTGTGACACTTACGCGCTTACTACTCGCAGGCACAACAATATTCTAAAAGGGGCACAATATAAATGTAGAAAATGTCGGACTCTGCTTCGCGCGTCAGACGTTAGCTGCCTAAAAGCCCAGTAAATCAAGGAACTGTCTGAAAAGCAGAATAGACAGTATAGCTTCTGTTAGTTAAACCAGTGCTTAGTAAACGCATTATCTAGGTCGTTAAAGGCTGTTTTAAGCAGTTGGGCTAGCTCTTTGTACTTGGGCTTGGATTTAGCATTGGTTATAGCCACTCCTTGCGAACGCATTTTAGAGTGGATTTCTTGATACCAGCTTTTTAATTGGGGCGGTAAGTATTGATCAGAACGATGACCTAACCAGAGTAAACCTTGCATAGGTAAACTTAAGAAAAAAGCACCTATTGTGATGGTTTGAGGCAAATAATCAGCACCTAGGTTCTGATAAAGTAACGCGCATGACACCATCGCGACTGGTGGCATGGTTTTAATAGAAAACTTAGTCGCAGCGACAACACGGCACTCCGGAAAAAAGGCATAGAGCTCTTTTCTTACAGGCCATGTCTTCATGTACTGCTGACCGTTTCTCAACATTGTCATTATTGATTGAGACATGCCTCACCTCTTCATTAAAACGCTTATACCGGCCTCAGTACCGATTTTACTAACGCCATTATTCGATAGATATAACTAAATTGTAATCCGCTTTTTGGCTAATACAAACTGGTTCTACTAAATCAGTACGTATTTGCAACAACAAGCTGTCATTGTTGATTTTAACAAATTAGATATCTCACTTGTTAATTAAGTTTCGTTGAAATAGCGGTTTCAGATGGTGGATTGCCAATTCATGCCGACGCGCCGTTTCAATAATCGTTATCCACTTTTAGCGCGGCATTGCTACAAGCTTGGCTCATTAACTAAATTAAGAAGTGTTTAAATATCAACAATGCTAAGAATTAAAAGGCATAAGTTCATCTTATCTTTAAGTGACATTTTCGTCTCTTAAAGGCATCATATAGCCTTTTAGCCTAATCGTTATACTGCATGGCTTTGTTATGACTTTCTTAGAAGCATATCGATATCCCCTGCAGATACTGTATTGGCAAATTACAATAATAAAAGTAACTAGGTGTTGAGCTTGATTTACAGATTTTTGCCCCTACCTAGCTTTCTAAGAGAAAATTTATAAGTAACCCGAGTGGGTGAATTATTTGGAGAGGAAAATGGCAGAAAGCAGACACGTCCGTCTACTTATCTTGGGTTCAGGCCCTGCAGGTTACTCAGCAGCAGTCTATGCTGCGCGCGCAAACCTCAAACCTGTTCTTCTAACTGGTATTCAACAAGGCGGACAGCTTACTACCACCACAGAAGTTGAAAACTGGCCGGGCGACCCTGAAGGCCTTACAGGTCCTGACCTAATGGTTCGCATGCAAAAGCATGCAGAAAAATTCGATACTGAAATTATTTTTGATCACATCAATAAGACCGACTTTTCTAAGCGTCCTTTCACGCTTTACGGAGATAGCGGTACATACACATGTGACGCGCTAATCATTGCAACAGGCGCTTCTGCTAAGTACCTTGGTCTTGAGTCAGAGCAAGCCTTTATGGGTAAAGGTGTATCTGCTTGTGCAACCTGTGATGGTTTCTTCTACCGCAATCAAAAAGTAGCAGTTATCGGTGGAGGTAACACGGCCGTTGAGGAAGCGCTATACCTTTCTAATATCGCTTCTGAAGTACATGTAATTCACAGAAGAGATAGCTTTAGAAGCGAGAAAATTCTAGAGCAACGCCTTCGTGACAAAGCTGAAAACGGCAACGTGGTATTGCACCTAAATCGCACCCTGGACGAAGTGCTGGGCGATGAAATGGGTGTAACCAAAATCCGTATTAAAGACACAAACAGTGATGCAACAGAAGAGCTTGATGTAATGGGTCTTTTCGTTGCTATCGGCCACAAACCGAATACTGATATCTTTGACGGTCAGCTTGAAATGAAAGATGGCTACATCGTTGTAAACAGCGGAACAAACGGCAATGCAACTCAAACCAGTGTTGAAGGTGTGTTTGCTGCAGGTGACGTGAGCGATCATATTTATCGTCAGGCTATTACATCAGCAGGTACCGGATGTATGGCGGCGCTAGATGCTGAAAAATACTTAGATGGTACTATGCCTGAACAAGGTTAATACTGTTTATCAAGCCCTGCTATTCAGTAGGGCTTTTTTCTGGCTTGTTTATGATAGCGTTACATTACATTGAAGAAGGCGCGCCCTTCCCTCCCGTTGACACCGCTTTGGACGACCCTAACGGCCTGCTAGCTTTTGGTGGCGACCTCAGCCCAGCACGTTTATTTTCAGCGTATTCACAGGGTATCTTCCCTTGGTTTAGCGATGACGAACCTTTGTTATGGTGGTCACCCGACCCCAGAGCCGTCATTGAACTCGACAATTTTATCGCGTCGAAAAGCCTTAAAAAGTTCGCCCGAAAACAGAAATACACGGTGACGTTAAATTATGCGTTCGACCGTGTCATCGAAGCCTGTTCATCTACGCCGCGAAAAAACCCGAACACCGGAGAGTTAAACAGCGAAACCTGGATAACTGACGACATGATTGCAGCTTACCGGCAGCTTAATGGCCTAGGGTTAGCGCACTCTGTGGAAGTTTGGAACGCAGATACACTGGTGGGTGGCCTGTATGGCGTGGGAATAGGAAAGGTGTATTGCGGTGAATCTATGTTCCATACAGAAAGCAATACATCAAAGCTTGCGATGTTAGCGTTAGTTGAGCACATGAAGTCAAAAGATATGGCCTTTATTGATTGCCAGCTGCCTACCGAACATTTGTCGTCTCTTGGGGCAAGCGTGTTATCCCGTGAAAACTTTATTGAAAAACTGGAAAACAACAACCACACTTTAACTGAAGACGGTAGGCTGTCAGAAGACTACCTCAATCGTTGGAAGCCAAGAGTGATTACTCCGTGAAGTTTGGTATAACCCAATCATTTTCGTGTAGCTATTTACCCGATGAGCAAGAGCAATTATTGGTTTACGCTGAAAATAATGACTTTCAGGCGTGGCGATACTCGCAGCTTATTCAAGTGGGCTTTCGACGAAGCGGCGAACAAATTTATCGTCCGCACTGCCCTGCCTGCAAGGCCTGTAAATCGGTTCGCATTCCTGTTCAAGCATTTACGCCCTCCCGCAGCCAGAAAAGGCTATTGAAAGCCAATCACAAGTTTCGAGTTCAGCTTGTCAACGAAACCAAAGGTACTTACTACCCTTTGTATGAGCGCTATATTACCCAGCGGCACGCCGATGGAAGCATGTACCCACCCTCAAAAACTCAATTCGACAATTTTGTGTTATGTGACTGGATGACGACCCATTATCTTGAAGCCTATGACGGTGACAAGCTCATTGCAGTGGCTGTAACAGATGTTGTCGACGCTAACGAGCATATCGGCGCACTTTCAGCGCTTTATACATTTTTCGACCCAGATTATAGTTCTGCATCGTTAGGTACCTGGATGATACTGATGCAAATAGAACAAGCGAGGCAATTGGGCCATGACTATGTTTATTTGGGTTATTACGTAGAGGGTTGTCAAAAAATGTCTTATAAACATAAATTTTTGCCTTTTGAGCAGTTTAGTGACAATGAATGGCATCTATTTAGCAAAAATAGTAAAATACCCACTTAATTGCTTTACACCGAACCCAAGATTGGGTAAGGTCTGCGCGGCAAAAATTTTGAATTACTGAGGTAACTGCTTTACATGGCAAAAGAAGATTGTATTGAAATGGAAGGTACAGTGTTAGACACACTGCCTAACACTATGTTCCGCGTTGAACTAGAAAACGGTCACGTAGTGACTGCGCACATCTCTGGTAAAATGCGTAAGAACTATATCCGAATTCTTACTGGCGATAAGGTCACCGTTGAGATGACTCCTTACGATTTGACCAAAGGTCGTATCGTTTATCGCGCAAGATAATGAGCCATTTAAGCGGTAACGCATAAAAAAAGCCCGATTAAGATCGGGCTTTTTCGTATCTGCAATTTGTTCGCTTAATAAGCGGTAACTAAATTCACCTTTATAAAACAAAGCAAGGCGCATCGGTAAAGAAATCAACGCGACTCTTGCCCTGCTACGTTAGCAATTTAGTTGTTAGGTTGATTCAGCTTCTTCAGAAGTGGCATCTACACCGGTATACTCAAAGGTAAGCTTGTCTTCCACACAGTCTACCTTCACATTTCCACCTTTAGATAGCTCACCAAACAGTAACTCATTAGCTAACTCTTTCTTAAGCTCATCTTTAATGACGCGTGCCATTGGACGAGCCCCCATTGCCTTGTCATAGCCTTTTTCAGCCATGTAAGCGCGAGCGGCACTTGTAACTTCTAAAGATACGCCTTTAACATCAAGCTGAGCTTGAAGCTCAATAATGAACTTGTCTACCACTTGCAAAATAATTTCTGAATCAAGGTGATTAAACCAGATTATACCATCTAGGCGGTTTCTGAATTCTGGTGTAAACACCTTATTGATTTCAGACATCGCATCGTGACTGTGATCTTGTTGCTTAAAGCCAATAGACTTACGCACAGTCTCCTGAACACCAGCGTTCGTGGTCATCACTAAAACCACGTTTCTAAAGTCTACTTTGCGCCCGTTATTATCGGTAAGCGTTCCGTGATCCATAACTTGCAAAAGAATATTGTAAATGTCGCTATGCGCCTTTTCAATTTCATCTAAAAGCACCACGGAATACGGGTTTTTAATTACCGCATCAGTTAACAGACCGCCTTGATCAAAACCTACATAACCGGGAGGTGCACCAATAAGGCGGCTCACGGCATGACGTTCCATGTACTCAGACATGTCAAAACGCACCAGTTCAACCCCCATAATTTTCGCCAACTGCTGTGTAACTTCTGTTTTACCAACCCCAGTTGGACCTGCAAACAAGAAACTACCAATGGGCTTCGTTTCGGCGCCAAGTCCAGAACGAGACAACAGAATAGCATCGTTTAGCGTCTCTATCGCCTTGTCCTGACCGAAAACCACCATCTTAAGGTTACGACCTAGGTTTTTAAGCACTTCTTTGTCAGAGGCCGACACAGACTTCTCGGGTATACGCGCCATTTTTGCAATAATCTGCTCAATGTCGCCTACGCCAATCGTCTTTTTCCGCTTAGAAGGTGGCAACAAACGTTGGCTCGCTCCCGCTTCGTCCATTACATCAATGGCTTTATCAGGTAAATGACGCTCGTTAATGTATTTAGCCGACAATTCCGCTGCTGCCTGAATTGCTTTTTGAGTAAAGCGCACGTTGTGGTGCTCTTCGTAACGGCTCTTAAGGCCAAGTAGTATCTTGGTAGTATCGCTTACGCTAGGTTCAGTTACGTCAACTTTCTGGAAACGACGTGCAAGGGCGCGATCTTTCTCAAAAATACCTTGATACTCTTGATATGTTGTTGAGCCAATACAGCGGAGTTCACCGCTTGATAGCTTAGGCTTAAGTAAATTTGACGCATCCATTACACCGCCCGACGCAGCGCCTGCACCAATAATGGTATGGATTTCATCAATAAACAAAATGGCGTTCTTGTCTTTGCCCAATTCTTTCAAAATGGCTTTCAAACGCTTCTCAAAGTCACCGCGGTACTTGGTACCAGCAAGAAGGCCGCCCAAATCCAGTGAATAAACCGTACTTTCAGCAATGACATCAGGCACGTCTTCATTAACGATTCTGTATGCAAGGCCTTCTGCGATAGCTGTTTTACCCACGCCCGCTTCACCAACAAGTAGTGGGTTATTCTTACGGCGACGACATAAAATTTGAATGGTGCGCTCTACTTCTGAGTCGCGGCCAATTAACGGGTCTATTTTGCCGTCTTTCGCGTGACGATTTAGATCAGTTGCGTATTTACTTAACGCAGAACCGCCCTCCTCGCCAGATTCACTTTCTTCAGATGCTTCTGGATTAACTGGTTCATCATCGTCGGCTTTACTAACGCCGTGACTAATGAAATTCACAACATCTAAGCGCGTTACATCTGCTTTCTTGAGAATATAAACTGCCTGAGATTCTTGCTCGCTGAATATAGCGACAAGCACATTGGCGCCTGTAACCTCGTCTTTGCCCGACGATTGTACGTGAAACACTGCGCGTTGAAGAACCCGTTGGAAACCCAGCGTCGGCTGCGTTTCTCGTTCGTTCAATTGGTCATCCAGGATAAGTGGCGTGGTGTCTTTAACAAACGATAGAAGTTCGCCTTTAATTGCCTCAATATCGGCACCACATGCTTTGAGCGCATCGCGAGCAGCTGAGTTATCAAGCAATGCCAATAACAAGTGCTCAACCGTCATAAACTCATGACGATGCTCTCTGGCAAATACAAACGCGTTATTCAACGTTTGTTCTAATTCTTTATTTAACATATTGCTCGCCCTCTACAAAAAACCTTATGCCTGCTCCATCGTGCACATCAACGGGTGCTGATGTTTGCGTGCGTACTGATTAACCTGCATCACTTTTGTCTCTGCTATCTCAGCAGTAAAAATGCCACACACGGCTTTTCCTTGATAATGAACGGTCAGCATAAGTTGGTTGGCTTTCTCAGCGTCCATATTGAAAAACTGCATGAGTACCTCAATGACAAAATCCATCGGTGTATAGTCGTCATTGTTCAACAACACTTTATACATGGGAGGCGGCTGCGGCTTCTGTCGCTGCGCGTCTTTCTGTTTTTCCTTTTCGATACTAATAGCGTTGTCTTTACTCATAACTTAATAATAGTGGTTTACTGGCATATATGTGTACAAACTTTTGGATAAATTTATTCACATTAGCCCTTGACATAATATGGTTAAAAAATCTACATTTTGTATTGTGGCTTTGAGTATTGCACGTTATTAACTACACATTAATCACTTTCAATACTCTTTCCACCCTGTCTCCGGATCTATAATGGGGGCATATACTCGTGAGTTCAAGGATTAAGAGGAAGTCGAAGTATGGCGGTTGGCAAAGTTAAATGGTTTAACAACGCAAAGGGTTTTGGATTTATCGTACCAGAGGACGGTGGCGAAGATATTTTCGCACATTACTCTACGATTCAAATGGAAGGCTACCGTTCGCTAAAAGCGGGTCAGGAAGTAACGTTCGAAGTTCAGCAAGGCCCGAAAGGTCTTCACGCTGAGAACATTGGCTTCAAAGAAGAACCAGAGCGTTAAGAAAAGAATTTAAAAAGCCTGGCTTTCAATGTCGGGCTTTTGCTTTTTTGTCATTAAAAAGCCTAAAGACGCGCCAAAGCGTCTGTGCGGATCACTATGTCTTTTGAATAACATTTTAGCTCATGAGCTCTAAGTTCCTTCTCTTTCCAAAAAATTAATATTTTTTAAACTCGCTCATCAGATTACTTTCCTACATCTCCCTTCTCTTATTTCAATGATTACTGCCAATCAGGCACTTCCACAAATAGGTTTCTACTCACGTAACTAATGACCTTACAGTTAACCTTACATCTGCCCTTATGATAAGCCTTACCTCCTGCTTTATTGCGCGCTTAGCTACCTAACTTTTTACGTATTTTGGAATTACAGTTGTAAGCATTATAAGGTGCAAAAAAATAAAAAAGCCCGATCGTTAAACGAGCGGGCTTTTATTGAATGGTTTAGCATCCAACTGGCTTTACGTATTATAAGGCCAATTAACGCATTAGGCTTTTATACCTACAGTTGGTGCACGTAGTTGATGCACGTACTATGCGCCAATAATTGCTTTAAGTGTTTTACTAGGCGACATGGTCGCGAAAAGCTTGTCTTCGTCTGGGTAGTAGTAACCACCAATTTCTTGGGCACTACCTTGCGTAGCATCAATCTCAGCTAAAATGTCATCAATTTTCGCTGACAACTCTTCATACACCGGCTTAAATTGCGCAGCTAAGTCTGCATCTTCCGTTTGGTTTGCTACTTCTTCAGCCCAGTATAAGCCTAGGTAAACATGGCTACCACGGTTGTCCAGCTGACCTGCTTTACGAAGCGGAGACTTACCGTTGTTTAGTAATTTTTCCGTTGCCTTATCAAGTGCTGTAGCAATAACCTTCGCTTTTGTATTGCTGTGCTTAATAGCAACATCTTCAAGCGATACGGCTAGAGCCAGGAATTCACCTAGTGAGTCCCAACGCAAGTGACCTTCTTCAACAAACTGTTGTACGTGCTTAGGAGCGCTACCGCCTGCGCCTGTCTCATAAAGACCGCCGCCCGCCATCAATGGCACAATTGACAGCATTTTAGCACTAGTACCCAGCTCTAGAATTGGGAACAAATCAGTAAGGTAGTCACGAAGAACGTTACCCGTTACTGAAATCGTATCCAGACCGCGAATTGCACGTTCCATGCTGTAACGAATAGCGCGTACAGGAGACATAATTTGAATGTCTAAACCGTTTGTATCGTGATCTTGTAGGTATTTTTCAACTTTCTTGATAAGTTGCGCATCGTGAGCACGCTCATCGTCTAGCCAGAATACCGCTGGCATACCAGATTGACGCGAACGCGTTACCGCTAGCTTAACCCAGTCTTGAATAGGTGCGTCTTTCACCTGACACATACGCCAGATATCACCCTCTTCAACATCGTGAGAAATAAGTACGTTGCCGTCTTGGTCGACAATCGACACCGTGCCGTCTGCTTCTAGTTCAAACGTTTTGTCGTGCGAGCCGTACTCTTCGGCTTTTTGCGCCATTAGGCCAACGTTAGGTACCGTACCCATCGTTGTTGGGTCGAACGCACCGTGCGTTTTACAGAAGTTGATAACTTCTTGGTAAATAGTTGCATAAGTACTTTCTGGAATAACCGCTTTAGTGTCGTGCGCTTTTCCATCTGGTCCCCACATTTGACCAGAGTTACGGATCATAGCAGGCATAGAAGCATCAACAATTACGTCACTTGGTACGTGAAGGTTAGAGATACCTTTGTCAGAGTTAACCATCGCAATTGGCGGACGGTCTGCATAACATGCATTGATGTCTTTTTGAATTTCAGAACGCTGGCTCTCAGGTAGGCTTGCGATTTTGTCGTAAACGCTACCAAGACCATTGTTTGGATTAACACCTAGCTCTTCAAACAGGTCACCCCATTTGTTGAATAGGTCTTTGTAGAATACTTTTACACAGTGACCGAAAACGATTGGGTGAGACACCTTCATCATGGTCGCTTTTACGTGTAATGAGAATAGAACGCCCGTGTTCTTCGCATCTTCAATTTGCTCTTCGAAGAACTCACACAGCGCCTTTTTACTCATGAACATGCCGTCGATAACTTCACCAGCAAGCAAATCTACGCGAGGCTTAAGTGTTTTCTTGCTACCGTCTTTGCCTGTAAATTCAACGCTTACATAACCATCTTTTTCCACGGTTACAGACTTCTCACCCGAGTAGAAGTCGCCACCGCGCATATGGGCTACGTGAGAACGTGACGCTTGTGACCACTCACCCATTGAATGCGGATGCTTACGGGCATAGTTCTTCACCGCTGTCGGTGCACGACGGTCCGAGTTACCTTCACGTAGCACAGGATTTACCGCACTACCTAATACTTTACCGTAACGCTCGCGAATGTCTTCGTCTTCAGCTGTTTTAGGTGAATCTGGGAACGCTGGTACATTAAAGCCTTTTGCGTTTAATTCTTTGATAGTTGCACGAAGCTGTGGAATTGAGGCACTGATGTTTGGAAGCTTGATGATGTTAGCGTTCGGGTCTTGGGTCATCTCACCCAGTTCAGCTAGCGCGTCTGGCACTCTTTGTTCTTCAGAAAGATACTCAGGGAAATTTGCCAAAACACGTGCAGCAAGTGAAATATCGCTTAGCTCAACGTCGATATCTGCAGCCGCAGCAAACTTCTGGATGATAGGAAGAAGTGAATAAGTCGCCAGCATCGGCGCTTCATCTGTCTTCGTGTAGATGATCTTAGACTTGGTCATTATATACCTCAATTTTCTCGACAGGGTACTGTCGTCTTTAGTCCATTAGGTCGCAACAACCCGCAACATGTTCATGTCACGCCCACAGTCATTGCGAAACGTATTTGATGTTTTCCACCTTTTGCTTTTATTAAGCACTAGGTCACTTGCTGTTTTCTTCCCTACATATTATTCAATTCCCTATGTTGGCAATATGCATCTCATGGCCTAGAGCTTGACTGTTTAGTTAAGCGCAATGTCGAGATGCGGTGTATAAGCAAGCCCGCTTATCACTGCCAAAACTGTCTAATAATTATGCAGATGCACTCTCTTATAAATATAGGAGCGACCATTAGTATAGGGTCGAAAGTTTGAGTTACAAGTCATACCATTGTCTTAGCACATAAGATCAACGAATTTATCGACAAACTTCGTCCGGAAAACCGTTATTTCGGTCTTATTTTCCCATGCGAAACGATGCCGTTTATCGTAAAATCCACCCGAAATCTCTAACTCAACCAAGCGAAAGAAACATGTCATCAAACGCTAAAGTGGTGCTTTTCAATAAGCCCTTTCAAGTCTTATCTCAATTCACCGACGCCGATGGAAGAGAAACCCTTAAGGACTACATTGATATTCCTGATGTATATGCAGCTGGACGACTTGATAGGGACTCAGAAGGACTTTTGGTACTCACTAACGATGGAAAGCTTCAGCACAAACTCGCAAATCCTAAAGCCAAAACGAGCAAAACCTATTGGGCGCAAGTAGAAGGTATTATGGATGAAAAAGCGATACAGGCGCTACGCGATGGTGTTGAGTTAAAAGACGGAATGACGCGTCCTGCCAAAGTAAAAGCAATGGAAGAGCCACATATTTGGCCAAGAAATCCGCCGGTACGTTTTAGGCAGTCAATCCCAACGAGCTGGGTAGAAATTACCATTACCGAAGGGAAAAACAGACAGGTAAGGCGCATGACCGCCCACGTCGGCTACCCTACTCTTCGCCTTATCAGATACCGGGTCGGAAACTGGACTATAGATGGTATAGAAAGTGGCAAATATGTGAGCTTTTAGTGATAAAGACACCCATAGCACTTGAATTTATCCTCCCAGACCACACTAATGGGCCACTTACGAGGAACGTAGTTTAAAGCATGTTTCGCGTTACTGACCCTTTTTAGCAGTCTACGTCTATATTGCAAATGTCGGCGGCAGTTAAGCACATATTTAATTACTTATTCAGATAAGGATTAAATGTGAATTAGCAATCGGAATCTGATAAAATCCGCGACCTCGAAAACGGGCCTATTTGTAACTGTCTACTTAGTGGTATAGCTCACTAACTGAGCAGCCACTTGAAATACGGTATCAGCCTGTTCATTGATAGTTAACTAAACAAATACGGTTTCTTTTTTATTAATCAAATGAGTGTGCAATCCATAGTGAGTGATATTGAATCTAACGCCAGCAAAAAAGTGATCGTCGGTATGTCCGGCGGTGTCGATTCATCTGTTTCAGCCTACCTACTTCAACAGCAGGGTTATCAGGTTGAAGGTCTTTTCATGAAAAACTGGGAAGAAGATGACAACGATGAATACTGTGCCGCAGCAGAAGATTTAAAAGATGCACAAGCGGTTGCTGACAAGCTTGGCATTGAACTGCACACAATTAACTTTGCAGCCGAATACTGGGATAACGTGTTTGAGTATTTCTTAGAGGAATACAAAGCGGGTCGCACGCCAAACCCAGATATTATGTGCAACAAAGAAATTAAGTTCAAAGCGTTTCTTGAGTTTGCAGCAGAAGACCTTGGCGCTGACTACATTGCAACTGGGCACTATGTTCGCCGCCGAGAAGTAGACGGTAAATGGCAAATGCTGCGCGGTCTTGATAACAACAAAGACCAGAGCTACTTTCTTTACACATTGGGCGAAGAGCACGTTGCAAAAACGCTCTTCCCTGTGGGTGACATCGAAAAGCCATTAGTTCGCAAAATTGCCGAGGAGCAAGGTCTTATCACTCACGATAAGAAAGACTCTACTGGAATTTGCTTTATTGGTGAACGCAAATTTAAAGACTTCCTGGCTCGTTACCTTCCAGCTCAGCCTGGCGTTATTGAAACAGCAGAAGGCGAAGAAATTGGCCAACACGAAGGCTTGATGTATCACACGCTAGGTCAACGTAAAGGCTTACACATTGGTGGATTAGCCAAATACGGTGACGACCCTTGGTATGTGGTAGATAAAGATGTTGCTCGCAACGTGCTTATTGTGGGCCAAGGTGCCGACCACCCTCGCCTATACTCGAAAGGCTTGGTAGCAAAGCAGCTACACTGGGTGGATAGGAAAAAGATTACAGAGCCTGTGCGCGCGGTAGTTAAAACCCGCTACCGTCAGGCCGATATCCCATGTACAATAACGCCAACTCAAGACGACACCATTGAAGTGATGTTTGATGAGCCGCAGAAGGCGGTAACGCCGGGGCAGTCAGCGGTGTTCTACAGTGACGAAGTTTGCCTTGGCGGCGGTATTATTGAGAGTTATATTCGCTGATGTTAGATACCGACATAGAAAATAACCTAGCTCTTGCTGGTGTATGTCAAGCTGCTGCGCTGGTTCAGCAGCTTGCCAGACGAGGTTCTGCCGATAACGAGGCTATAGAGGCCAGCTTATCGAGCATACTGGTTACTGACCCAGAAACACCTCAACAGGTCTTCGGCCAGCTTGCCAACTTAAAAACCGGCTACACCACACTCGCAGCGCAGCTATCTGACAAACAAGCAACAAAAGATACGGAATTAACCCGCTATATAGCTAGTATTCTAGGCCTTGAAAGAAAGCTAGCGAGAAAGCCTAAAGCAATGCAGGAACTGGGCGAACGTATTTCCCATGTTCAGCGCCAGCTTGCTCACATCGATTTCCAAAACCCACAAATAGTCTCCTCTTTAGCGAGCATTTACAGCGATATCATCAGTCCGCTAGCACCGCGTATTCAGGTAGCTGGTAACCCAGATTATTTAAGCCAACCTGCTACTCAGCATAAAGTGCGTGCGCTTTTGCTTGCAGGTGTTAGGGCTGCAGTAATGTGGCGTCAGATGGGTGGAAAACGAAGAAACATTTTATTTAAACGCAAACACATTCTTAACAGTGCTGTTAAAGCACTACGATTAATAAACTAGTGAGGAGCTTAAGGTGGAACTGAGTCAGTTAACTGCAATTTCCCCTGTCGATGGTCGATATGCTGGCAAAAGCGTAGAATTACGCAGTATTTTCAGTGAGTACGGCTTATTAAAATACCGTGTAGAAGTAGAAGTACGTTGGTTACAAATGCTGTCTACTAACCCACAAATTGAAGAAGTTCCTGCTTTTACAGACACGTCAAATGCACTACTAGACAAAATAGTAGCTGAATTTAGTGTTGAAGATGCCATGCGCATCAAAGAAATCGAGCGCACAACAAACCACGATGTGAAAGCGGTTGAATACTTTCTTAAAGAGAAGGTTGCCGACAATAGTGAGCTTTCAGCGGTAAATGAGTTTATCCACTTTGCGTGTACGTCTGAAGACATCAACAACCTTTCACATGGCTTAATGCTTCGCGAAGCCCGCGAGACCGTTATTCTTCCTTACTGTGACAAATTAATTGAAGCGCTAGTAGAGCTTGCTAAGCGCTACCAGAACGTACCTATGATGGCACGTACTCACGGTCAGCCTGCTTCACCTACCACCATGGGTAAAGAAATGGCAAACGTGGCTATTCGCCTAAAGCGTCAGCGTAGCCAAATCGCAGGTGTTGAGTTACTTGGTAAGATTAACGGTGCAGTGGGCAACTACAATGCACACTTGTCAGCGTATAAAGATGTAGATTGGCACGAAGTTTCAGAGAAGTTTGTTACCTCACTAGGTCTAACCTGGAACCCGTTCACTACGCAAATAGAGCCGCATGACTATATTGCAGAAATGTTTGATGCCATTGCGCGCTTTAACACCATTCTTATCGATTTCGACCGTGACGTTTGGGGTTACATTGCACTGGGTCACTTTAAGCAAAAAACGGTAGCTGGCGAAATCGGCTCTTCTACCATGCCACACAAAGTTAACCCTATCGATTTCGAAAATTCAGAAGGTAACTTAGGTCTGGCGAACGCTATTTTTGACCATTTAGCAGCTAAGCTTCCTATCTCTCGCTGGCAACGTGACCTTACTGACTCAACCGTACTACGTAACCTTGGCGTCGGTGTAGGTTATGCGGTTATTGCGTATCAGGCTACTTTGAAAGGTATTAGCAAGTTAGAAGTTAATGAGCAAAGCTTACTTAACGAGCTAAACAACAATTGGGAACTGCTTG
Organism: Alteromonas sp. S015; assembly: GCF_036864485.1. Lineage (NCBI taxonomy): Bacteria > Pseudomonadati > Pseudomonadota > Gammaproteobacteria > Alteromonadales > Alteromonadaceae > Alteromonas > Alteromonas sp. S015. The sequence continues at coordinate 69,018 of NZ_JAZETO010000001.1, forward strand.
CAGAGCCTATTCAAACTGTTATGCGTCGTTACGGTATTGAAAAGCCATACGAGAAGCTAAAAGAGCTGACCCGTGGTAAGAAAGTAAACGCTGAGGTCATTGCTGAGTTTATTGATAACCTAGATATGCCAGAAGCGGCCAAAGCAGAGCTTAAGGCATTAACGCCTGCTACATACATTGGTGATGCAATCAGGCTAGTAGATCAGTTATAAGCCTATACGCTTTATCCTACACTAAGAAAACGCGGTCATTGATACCGCGTTTTTTTATCTTTGAATTTCTTTATATCAAGCAGTACAAAAAGTAGGAATAAGTAAATGGATTTACGCAATATCAACAACACAACATCCTCATTGCGAGAACATCACAATGTTTTAATGTCGCCAAGGAGTTTGGGTGTAGAAAGCTCGGTACTAACACCTGATGGTAGCGCTGTAGGTTTTAAAAGCTGTATAAAAAAGGCCGTTGTCATTTTCTGCGACCTATCTTGCTTCCAATACCTTTCTATTAAATATGGCGATATTATGTGCGCCAGACTTGTAGATACGTTATTTTTTGAGTTCGATGAGCTTGCCGCTGATTTATCCCTTTCTCCATTGAAAACTAATGGGGATCAGTATATTGCTGTTAGTTTCAGCAGTGATAATAGCCATGATACACACTCGCTTTTAAACGCGTTGCAAAACACCATCGAATTCGCTTTGCGTGCTCGCGAGCTTGTAAATAGCAATGCTCTATTAGCTTCATCTTCAAGTCAACTACGCGTGGGTATTGCCACTGGGCACGTGGTTGCAGGTCAATCTGTTCGTTCCGTAAAGGGCTATGATATATGGGGTACTACGGTGAATAGAGCTGCTATGTTAGAACAATACACAGCACCAGATACCATTGCAATCTGCGAAAGGTCCTACCGTTTAGTTAAACGTTATCGTATTCGCGCAGCCTGTACGCGTGGTAATAGCTTATTTTCCATAATTGGGCACACACGTCGTAGCACAGGGTTAAAAGCTGAGACTGATTCTGCACCTTTACGACACGACAAGCAGGATACCACTGAGTCAAATACATTATATGAATACAAAGCAGAGTACACATTCCACCCAAAACAGCTGCGCACGAAAACAAACGAGGTAAGCGCTTATGTTTGCTAACGCCAATTTAGCGCAGGTGCCAATTGGCAAATTTATACAGTAATTTACTAAAGACACGTCAATACTAGGTTAAAGGATTTGCTACGCCTTCTCTTGTGGCTAAGTTCGAGTAAATGTTAGGTGGCAATAAACGTTTCAATAATCGATAATGCCACCTAAAAACGTCAACCTTGTTTTTGACAAAATGCTTGCGTTTAACGCATGTTTATCACGCAAAGTGCAACGTTAAATTCAGCAGGTCTGAACCTTCAAATTGGCTTACTAGAAGAGACGCTATGCCCATAAACGACAACACGTACTTTATTGATGCACAATCTGGAAACAGCTTTAACGCAGAAGTATTTCTAAAAAACTATTGGCAGCAAAAGCCAGTAGTCATAAAGCATTTTTTCGACGATTTTGCAGATCCCATCGATGAAAACGACTTAGCCGGCCTTGCTCAAGAATCTGAGGTCGATGCGCGCATTATCAGTAACGTAAGAGGCAACTGGCATGTTGAACAAGGGCCATTCACCGATTTTGATAAGGTGTGCCAAGGTAAGTGGACATTATTAGTACAAGGGGTAGACAAGTATGTACCCGACGTTACGCCTATTTTAGACCCCTTTTCTTTTATTCCTAATTGGCGATTAGACGACCTAATGGTGAGCTTCGCCACCGATGGAGCAGGCGTTGGTTCTCACATCGACCAGTACGATGTATTTTTGGTTCAAGGTAAGGGCAAACGGCGTTGGCGTGTAGGTAAACCTGCAGACTATAAAGAAGTTTTTCCCCATCCGAAATTGAGACAAATTGAAGACTTTGACCCTGTTATAGACGTGGTGGTTGAGCCTGGCGATGTGGTGTATGTACCTCCGGGCTGGCCTCATGATGGCGCGACTATTGAAGATAGTCTGACCTACTCAGTGGGTTTTCGAGCCCCGGACAACCTTCAACTAGCCGAAAGCCTGGCGATGATGCTAGATAAAGGCGCCCATAACCGTCGCTTTACTGATGCAAGTCGCTCGCTTCAAGCCAACCGCGCTTGGGTAAATCCGAGTGATGTTGCTCTACTTAAGCAGCAACTTATTGATGCGATAAACGGAGAAGATTTTACTTTAGCTCTTTTGGAAGCCATGAGTGAACAGGGTATTCCTGAATATCCATTAGAGGACGAGGTCACACTAGAACAAATTTCAAATGAGTTTGCCGCTGGCATTAGCTTTGTTCCTGCGCCCGGTGTACGCGCATTAATTTGTGACGGTAAACGTGGTCTACCGCGTGCACTTTATATTAACGGCAGCCAGTTTGAATTTAGTAAGAGCGATCAAGAATGGTTTGAAGTGTTGGCATCGGGTGACGTTGTTAACGCAACATGTTGCCAAGATGCCCCTTCTTTTACATTTCTAAAAACCTTAACTACACTTATTAACAATGGATACTGGGAATGGTTTGAAGGTTAGCAGGAAGGTATGGCGATCACGATACAAAGCGTCGATTGGGAAAAGGACAAACATCGACTTAAAGCTCTAAGGGAACATGTATTTGTTTTGGAATGGCGCGTGCCTGAAGTAAGCGAGTTTGATGAACACGACAGATTGGCCTGCCATGTACTTATTGTTAATGATGAAAGCGAGCCCATAGCCACAGGCCGCTTAACCAAAAGAGGCGAATTGGGCCGAATTGCTGTTAAGCGCTGCCACAGGACACTTCCTGTGTATCGTGCTTTGTTTTCAGCACTGATTAATGCCGCTAAGCAAAACAACATTCCCATTATTAAGGTTGTTTGTAATTTAGAGAGCGTGTCCTATCATCAATCAATTGGGTTCATTCCTGACGGCCAAGTATTTATGGACGCAGGTGTGCCCAGACAACGCCTAAAGTGTCCGGCAGAACGATTTCCTTTGCCGGACGTTACGCAACTACATTGATTTTTTGCGAGTGCTTACGCTATTTCCACAGCTCTGAAGCACTTTGCATAGAGAAGAGACTTTCTGCGCGTTTGATAAGTAATTCAGCAAACGCCTTTTGACTTTCGTCTGTTCCCCCAGCATGCAGCAGGTTTTCTGCCTTCAATTGCCAATGCATGGAAAAATATCGCAAAACCTCTCTAACGTCTTTCGCGTTAGTCTCTAAGGTAAAGTCCGTCGGCAAATCGCCGCTAATTACCCAATACTTTTTACCGTCAATCGCCTTGATTTTCCAGATAGCAATATAGGGCATTAAGTATCGGCTTTCTTCTGTGGCAACAGAGTCAAATATCACGCCGTGTTCTGCCAAAAACTTGTTCGATTTTTGAAATTGTTCCCTTACCCATTTAGCCCGTTCTTCGTCACTCACTTCTGGGCTGACTGATTGCTCTGCCATTAAATCTCTCTTATTTATTGTTTATAGTTTTTTACGTCTAGTTTCTATCAGCTTATAAAAAGCAGAATAAAAGACACATATCCTAACAGGCGCTGCGTCTTGCTGCTGCCTTATTTTTTCGTATTTGTACTTTATTTCTTAACCTTTATCCACCGCAAATAGCCTGATACCTACTCTCAATCGTTCAAATGGTTACACCTTCAACAAGTGCATTCAACAAGTGCACCGCTACTTATAAGTAACGCAGTTTTTCCAATTGATGCACAAACATTTACAAAATAATAGTTGGCAATTGAGACTACATAAACCAAACTCAACTAACGTTAGAGATTAAAAAATGAAATTATATGCGAGTATTACGACTGACATTTGGTGCGCTATTGTTCGTGGGAGGCTTAGTTTTATCGTTACTTCCCGGCTCCATTTTGCTGGTAATTGGTGGTTTGATGCTATTGAGCTACGATTGGCCAAGAGCGAGGAGTTGGCTTAAATACAGTCAAAAAACCATGACTATAAGCGCAAGAAAAGTTGATCGTTTCCTTCTTATGAGGAAACTCCGCTAGTTTTTCTATTCATCAGTTCTCAGTTAGGCGTAAATTTATGTTCTTTTGGGTGTTAACATTCTGCGCTTACCCTTCTTTTGACTAGCCCACCTGGCGACATTGATATCTCTCATTTATCGCAATCTGCCAGCATTTAAACTTATGTAAATGCGCGCGGCAATAATGCGTGTTAACGTAATCTAAAATATAAATTGCGAAGCCTTTAATAATAACAAAAGTGGCACTTACCTGAGTATATTGCATGCTGAGGTAATTCGTATCATCAGGCAATGTAACCGTATCGATATGATGTTGTGTAATGCGTTGACTCCGCATTGGGCTGCTTGGGTAGGCCAGCTTTGAAAAATCTGGTCCACGTCATATCTTTCGCTTACCTATGGAGACAAGACCATGATCACGTTTACCGTTAATGGTAACAAACACGAATTTTCTGGTGACCCATCAACACCAGTGTTGTGGTACCTTCGTGACGAATTAAACCTTACAGGACCTAAGTTTGGCTGTGGTATGGCGCAATGTGGCGCGTGTACTGTTCACATTGACGGTATGGCACAACGCTCTTGCGTATTGCCAGTATCCGCCGTTCAGGGCAGAAAAATTACAACCATTGAAGGGCTAAGCGAAAATGGCGAACACCCTGTCCAAAAAGCGTGGGTAGAACACAAAGTACCACAATGTGGTTTCTGCCAGTGTGGACAAATCATGCAAGCTGCCAGCCTGTTATCAACCAACCCAACGCCGAGCGACGAAGAGATTGTTCAGAATATGTCGGGCAACATTTGTCGTTGCGGCACCTACCCTCGCATTCACAAGGCTATAAAGTCCGCATCGAAATCAATGAGCGGCAATGCGGGCGTTAGCTACTTTGACCCAAGCAAAGCGGGAGAAGAAGCATGAGTGAGAACACCTATTTCGATATGAATCGTCGCAGCTTTTTAAAATCGACAGCTGCGGCAGGCGCTCTAGTTCTTGGTACTTACTTTATGGGCCGTGCTCCTCGCGCTATGGCAGGCGTCTTGGCTGAGCCAGCAGAAAACGCAAAGCGCGCAAACCTGTTTATTGCACTTCGTCCAGATGGAATGGTTGAAGTAACCTGTCACCGCAGCGAAATGGGTCAACAGATCCGAACCGCCATTGCGCAAATTGTGGCAGACGAAATGGAAGCTGCGTGGGATAAGGTTATTGTTATTCAAGGTAAAGGCGACCCTAAATACGGTGACCAAAACACCGATGGCTCGCGTAGTATCCGCTTCAACATGCAGCGCCTTCGAGAAATGGGCGCAAGCGTGCGTTATATGATGCGGCACGCTGCAGCCAAGCATTGGGGGGTTGAACCGAGCACATGTGTTGCCGAGCAACATGTGGTTACACATAGTTCGGGCAAGACCCTTGCCTATAAAGACTTAATAGACGATGCATTGACCATTACGCCGCCAGAAGCTGATAAGCTTAAGCTTAAGGACAGGAAAGAGTGGCGTTACATCAATACCGGTATGGCGCACATTGACCTTCAAGATATCGTTACCGGTAAAGCCACTTTTGCCGCCGACGTACGCGAGCCAAAAGCACTTGTTGCTATAATCGAACGCCCACCTGTCGTCGGCGGTAAGGTGAAAAGCTTTAATGCAGACAAAGCAAAAGCGGTTAATGGCGTTGTTGACGTAATTGAAATTCCAGCGCCAAAAGGTGCCCCTCAGTTCCAGCCAAAAGGTGGTCTAGCCATTATAGCCAAAAACACGTGGGCTGCATGGCAAGGCCGCAAAGCGCTTGAAGTCACTTGGGACGATGGCGCAAATGGCGATTACAACTCAGAGCATTTCAAAGAGCAGTTGCTAAGTACGGTAAATGCACCTCAAGCGCTTGTTAGAGAAAAAGGCGATGCGTTCAGCGTTCTAGAAAAGGCCACTGATAAGCTGGTAGCCGACTATTATGTACCGCATTTAGCGCAAGCGCCCATGGAGCCACCATGTGCTACTGCTATGTACTATAAAGATCGCGTTGACGTTTGGGCAGCAACACAAAACCCGCAGGCTGATATGGAAACCGTGGGCGCTATGGTTGGCATGGACAAAGAAAAAATCAATGTTCACGTTACCATGCTAGGTGGTGCTTTCGGGCGTAAGTCTAAGCCTGACTTTTCAGCGGAAGCGGCATACCTGTCAATGAAAACGGGCAAGCCAATTCGCGTTCAATGGACACGTGAAGATGATATTCAGCACGGTTTCTATCACGCGGTTTCTGCTCAGCATGTTGAGGCCGCACTTGATGAAAACGGTAAAATTGACGCTTATCTTCACAGAACCGCGTTTTCACCTATTGCCTCTACGTTCCAAGAAGGCGCGAACGCCCCCTTTAGCTTTGAGTTAGATTTGGGCTTTACGGATAACCCTATTCTTACGCCCAACATGAAGTTAGAGCGCGGTGAAGCACCAGCCAAAGCCCGTATTGGGTGGATGCGTTCAGTATCGAACATCTTCCACGCGTTTGCTGTACAGTCGTTTATTAATGAAGCCGCCCACAAAGCAGGCAAAGACGCTAAAGATTACCTATTGGAAGTAATTGGCCCTGACAGAATTATTGATGTGACTGATCAAAAGGCCGAATATCAAAACTATTGGGGTGATAAGTCAGTTTATCCTTTGGATACAGGTCGTCTTCGCAATGTAATTGAGAGAGTATCTGACATGGCAAGCTGGGGCCGCAACATGCCTAAAGGCCGCGGGCTGGGTATTGCTGCGCACCGTAGCTTCTTAACTTACGTTGCTACTGTGGTTGAAGTTGAAGTGTCTGACGCTGGCGATCTTAGCGTGATTAAATCATGGGTAGCTATTGATGCAGGTACGGTAGTTAACACCGATACGGTTAAAAACCAAACCCAAGGCGGCTCGGTTTACGGTATCACAACAGCTATCAGTGACGGAATAACGTTTGATAAAGGGCGTGTACAGCAGAGTAACTTCCACAACTACCGTGTACCGCGCATGAGCGATTCACCACTAGAGGTAGACGTTGAAGTAATAGAAAGCGATGCACCGCCAGCAGGTGTAGGCGAACCTGCAACCCCCGTGTATGCGCCAGCGCTTTGTAATGCCATTTTTGCTGCATGCGGTAAGCGTGTTCGTCAATTGCCTATTGGTAACCAGCTAAAGGCGTAATCACTTGATAGATTCGGCTTAATCGCTGATTTGATGAATAAATACTAACGCTAATTAAGACAATAAATCACAGCAAAAAGGGGTTAACACGCATTGTGCTAACCCCTTTTTTATGGACGTATGCTGTATTCGGTAGTGTCGCAAAGTGGCGGGGCAATTTTGCTCTATGGGTAATAGAAGAGACTGTATAAGTTATAGATACTCGGGCAAAAACACGCTATCGATATAACAACGCAAGCAACAAAAGGTGAATGAAAATACCATAACTTGAATAGGCGAAAACTGTACATATCAGACCAATAGTGAATTCAACCAGCGCAGCTTCACAGAACGTTCTGATGTTGCTAATTACAGGTTGTGCAAAAAAGGAGGCCAACATGACCTCCTTTTATTCAAACTGAAAACCAAACTGCAAACTTACATAAAGGAAGGCATGCACTTTCAGTTTGGAACGGTAAATGCCCGCCTTATTCTAATAGGTTATTCTTACTCGTAGTTGCGTTCCATCCACATTAACTGCATTTTAAGCTCGTTAATTTCTTTTTGCGCTTCCGCCAACTGCTCTACCACAGAGCGTGATTGCATAACATTTTCTTCGGAAGTATTTACTGAAACTGCGCTGTCATTATGTGCCATGAGAATTCAACCAAGTTAATTATTAATCAAAGATTCAAAGTGAAAGTCACTTTGTAATATTACATTTTTAATTACACAAAGTCATGTTTTAAACACGCAAAAATGCATAGTTTTGCTAAATAACCACAGTTTTTTTAAGGAATGAAACACGAGCAAAGATTTGCTTCTAAATGAGTGGCCATCACTTTAAGTTGCCTAACAAAAAAAGAGACCTTATGGTCTCTTTTTCAATAATATCAAAGCGATAACGTCGTGAAATAACACGACGTTAGATGGAAAACTAGATAGTTCTGACCCTATCTCGCCTTCACATCCGAGCTACGTAATTAGCCGTGCTTTTCAGCCAGGTAAAGCCAGGTTTCAACCACGGTATCAGGGTTAAGTGATACCGAATCAATCCCTTCTTGTACCAGCCACGCGGCGAAGTCTTCATGATCTGATGGACCTTGACCACAAATGCCTACGTATTTTCCACGCTTCTTCGCTGCCTGAATTGCCATTGACAACAATGCTTTCACCGCTTCATCACGCTCGTCAAACAAGTGCGCAATAAGGCCGCTATCACGGTCTAGCCCCAGGGTTAACTGCGTCAAATCGTTAGACCCAATAGAGAAACCGTCGAAAATGTCTAGGAACTTATCTGCAAGCAATGCGTTTGATGGCAGTTCACACATCATAATAACGCGAAGGCCATTTTCACCTTTCTTAAGTCCCTGCTCTTCAAGAAGCTCGATAACTTGACGACCTTCTTCTAGCGTGCGTACAAACGGGATCATGATCTCAACATTGGTTAAGCCCATTTTGTTGCGAACGCGCTTAATGGCTTCGCATTCAAGGGCAAAACAGTCGCGGAAATCTTCAGAGATGTAGCGGCTTGCACCACGGAAACCCAACATTGGGTTTTCTTCATCTGGCTCGTATTGATAACCGCCCACTAAGTTGAAGTATTCGTTCGATTTGAAATCTGACATACGAACAATAACTTTCTCTGGCGAGAAGGCTGCACCAATAGTTGAAATACCCTCTACCAATTTCTCGATGTAATACTCCGTAGGCGACTCGTAGCCTGCAATCATATCGCTAATTTCTTCTTTCAACTCTTCAGGCTGGCTGTCGAAATTAAGTAGTGCTTTAGGGTGCACACCAATCATGCGGTTGATAATAAACTCAAGGCGAGCAAGACCAACACCCGCGTTTGGCAAGCGAGCAAAATCAAATGCGCGATCAGGGTTACCCACGTTCATCATTACTTTTAGCGGTAGGTCAGGCATTGCGTCAATGCGTGATGTCACTACGTCGAACTCTAGTTCGTCACCGTAGATAAAACCGGTGTCACCTTCAGCACAAGACACCGTGATCTTGTCGCCGTTTTTAATGCTATCAGTTGCATTACCACAACCAACCACCGCTGGAATGCCTAACTCACGCGCGATAATTGCCGCGTGACACGTTCGGCCCCCACGGTTGGTAACAATAGCAGACGCTTTCTTCATGATGGGTTCCCAGTCAGGATCAGTCATATCTGTTACCAGAACATCCCCCGCTTGGATCTTGTCCATCTCTTCAATTGAATCAAGCACTTTCGCTACACCAGCACCGATTTTGTGACCAATTGCGCGGCCTTCACAAACAATGTTGCTTTGACCTTTTAACTGGAAGCGCTCAATGCTCTGTGAGTCTTCACGGCTGCGTACCGTTTCAGGGCGAGCCTGAACGATATAAAGCTTGCCGTCTGCCCCATCTTTTGCCCATTCAATGTCCATAGGACGCTTGTAGTGGTTTTCAATAATTTGCGCTTGCTTAGCAAGCTCCATGACTTCCTCGTCAGTCAACGAGAAGGTTTTGCTCTCAGCAGGGTCAATATCAACAATTGATACTTGCTTACCGTGTGCTTCATCATCTGAATACACCATCTTAGTAAGCTTACTTCCAAGGTTACGACGAACGATAGCAGGAAGGCCTTTATCAAGTGTTGGCTTGTGTACATAAAATTCGTCAGGGTTTACCGCGCCCTGTACCACCATTTCGCCTAAACCAAACGAGCTGGTTATAAATACCACATCTTCAAAACCAGATTCTGTATCAATAGTAAACATAACGCCTGATGAAGCGATATCACTGCGTACCATGCGCTGGATACCTGCAGACAACGCCACACCCTTATGGTCGTATCCTTGGTGAACACGGTAAGAAATAGCGCGATCGTTAAACAGTGACGCAAACACGTGTTTGATTGCCACAAGTACGGCATCGTAACCTTTAACGTTTAGAAAGGTTTCTTGTTGTCCTGCAAATGACGCATCAGGCATATCTTCAGCCGTGGCTGATGAACGCACTGCAAATGACGCTTCTTCACCTGCATCACCCTGTAATGTGACAAACGCAGTTTTGATTTCTTCTTCTAGCTTTCCTTGGAAAGGTGTGTCGATGATCCACTGACGGATATTCTTACCCGCTTCGGTCAGTGCGTTCACGTCATCTACGTCTAACGAGTCTAAGACTTCGTGGATGCGCGCTTCTAGGCCACTTTGCTCTAGAAACTCATTAAATGCTTCGGCGGTGGTAGCAAAACCACCCGGCACCTGCACACCGGCGTTCGCCAGGTTTGAGATCATCTCGCCTAATGATGCATTTTTGCCGCCTACGCGACCCACATCATGCATGCCCAGTTCTTGATACCAAAGTACGTATTCTTGCACAGCCCAAGCCTCCAGCTTTTTTATGTGTAGGGTATGAGGTTCATTTCAGGTTTGTACTTTTTTTAACCTAAAACTCATAAAATTGTAGTCGATGTGTGGCGAAAACCACTGTTGACGTTGTCCATTTCGTTTGACAGCAAACCTATTGCCATTTGCCATCATTCACAAGTTCCATGTAGCTTTTCGACGAAATCATCTTAGAATGGGGAAATTAAGAATGTAAACCCTTTATTACTTTTGTAATAAAATTACACCAATGTTAAGGATATGTTGTGCGCACAGCTTTTTATATTTCAGATGGTACTGCCATTACAGCAGAGGTCTTTGGCCACGCCCTGCTTTCTCTGTTTCCCGTTTCTTTTAATCACAACACCATTCCTTTCGTTGAAACTGAGGAACAAGCTCACAAAGTTTTACAGCAAATTTCTGAAAGTTTTCAAGACACCGGAGAAAGACCGCTCGTTTTTTATACAATTGTGAATGTAGATATTCGCAAAATAATCTCGAAATCTGTGGGCATTAACTATAATTTTCTCGATCAATTCGTAGCGCCACTGGAAAAAGTATTGGGTGTTCCTTCAAAACCAGAAAAACATCGTACACACAGTATCCACGAAACCACCTACGATATTAGAATTGAGGCCGTAAACTACGCATTGGCTAATGACGATGGCTCTAATCTAAAAGATTACGATGAAGCAGACATCATTCTTACTGGTGTTTCACGCTCGGGTAAAACGCCAACAAGTCTTTACTTAGCCCTTCAATACGGAATCAAAGCAGCGAACTACCCTTTTACAGAAGAAGACATGGGAGACATGCTGAAACTGCCTCCTGCCCTAAGACGATTTAAAAACAAACTCTTCGGACTAACAATTGAAGCCGATAGACTACATCAGATACGTTCAGAGCGACGCGCAAACAGTAAATACGCATCGCTACCACAATGTAGGATGGAGCTTCGTGAAGTTGAGAACCTGTATAGAAAGGAAAAAATCCCGTTCTTAAATAGTACTAAGTACTCGATAGAAGAAATTTCAGCAAAGATTTTAGCCGAAACAGGACTGAAGCGTCGTAAGTATTAATAAGCTAAATATTCCGTGAGGTCCAAAACATACTTTTCGTGTCTTTTAGACCGAACACTCTACTGATAGCGACTCACTATCATGGGTAATGCGTTACATTTCATTGTTATAGCGTTATGATCAAACCCTATATATATAATATAACATCACATCAATATGAGGAGATAGCGTTATGTTTACAGAAGAGATGGTTCATACTGCCCTGCAGACTTGGTGCGACAATGTTGTTGCTGTCGGGCAAGTGCACGCTGAAGGTGGCGATGTAAAAGCTTTCGCTTCACAAGTGCTGTCAGATAACTATGACTACGATAACGGAAAAGTACTCTTTAAACCTACACTTACTTTCGGCGCTCAAACATTTCGCCCAACTAAAGAAGGCGCTTTATCTTATTTCGTAGGCGGTAATAGCGACTACCCAAACGACAATGGCTTTAAATTGAAGCCATGGGTGAAGGTTTGGTATAGCAAGGAAGATTTCATATTGAACGGTGAGTTAGCCATTGTTCAGTGTAACGTGCACTTTATTGGTGAAGACGACAGCCATATTTTTGTGAACAAAAGCTTTGTCTTCAGACAGTGTGAAGACGGAAAAATTCGCATTATCCTTCACCAATCATCTCTGCCCTATCAACCATAAACGGGTTGACGTTAACCATAACTTTATACTGTCAGTCAGAAACGCTACGCTGGTCACGATTTATCAAACCGTGACCAGCATTCAAAAAAATTATCGGTCACTGCATGTTTTTCTACGTGATGTTCAGCACGTCCTTGAGTTCTGCTAGATTCGATTCAAATGGCTTCCACTGACCCATTCCTGTTTTATAAATTGGCTGGCGAACTTGTTCTGAGCTTGGTGTTTTAATGACACGTTGTGTTTTGTGAAAACGCAAACATGCCTCTTCGAATTCTAAACCACAGAACGTTAAGATACGTTTTACTTGGCCTTCCAAATCGTCCAACACGTCTTCGTGTTGCACAGTAAGAATTTCTCCTGGCAACACAGAGTGCCAATGGCCCATCAACTTTTCATAAGCATTGTAGTATCGCCCAATATCAGAAAGTGAATAGCTGAACTCCTGCCCATCACCAAAAAGCTGTTTAAACCCACTAAAACAACAGTCCATAGGGTTTCTGCGTGCATCAATAATCTTCGCATTGGGAAGTATTTTTTTAATTAATCCAATATGTATAAAATTGTTAGGCATTTTATCAATGAAGAAAGGTGCACCTTGGCGATAAGCATGAGTTTGTTCAATATATTGCTTACCCAATTTCTCAAGTGTTTCATCTTTAAGTGCTGTTACGTTCAAAGGATACGGCGTCTTTTGATGGCTTAATGATGATGCTATACCTAAAATGTTATGCAGCTCCATAGTTCCGTCTACTTTAGAATGAGACGCCAGAATTTGCTCTAACAGGGTTGAACCCGCACGAGGCAAGCCTACAATGAAAATGGGGTCTGATGCTTGGCAGCCCTGCTTTTTATTAAAACTTTCTAAAGAAAACGATTTCTGCTGCGCTTTAAGTGCTTTTTCGGTTTTGGTAATGTCATATTGAAGGGTGCGTTTCTTAAGTGCGTTCCCGCGCGCGTAAAATTGAAAAGCTTCATGAGCTTTGCCGCGATCTTCAAAAGCTTTTCCTAACGCGAAACAAATGTGAATCTCATCATCAAGCTTAGTGGCATCAACATTTACCACACTTTCCATTTGTGCTATCAACTCATCATTAAACTTATGCGTTTTTGTATTGGCTAAACTCCAATATGCATCGCCAAAATCCTCAGCGAATTGAATAGCTTTCTTGTAAGCATTCACAGCATCTTTTGTATCACCTTTAGCCTTTAACGCGTGGCCCAACGCAACCCACACAGCGGGCCGGTTATCGTTGTCCGCTAGTAGTTTACTATAAATATCAATCGCCTTGGGTAAATCGCCAATCCCGACGAGCGCATAAGCCAATCCTATTTTCACAGTAGAATTATCTGGTAATGCTTTTAAACGTTTTTCAGCGACGGTGACAGCTTCTGGAAATTTCCCTAATTTTGCCAGCAAGTTCTGATAGGCTGCGGCGGCTCTGTCGTTATCAGGGTAAAGCGTTACGCAACTTTCTAATAAGAACTCGGCGTCACTGTAGACTTTTAGCTGGATCCCAATTTCCGCCAAAAGCATCATGGCTTCTGGATGGTGAGCGTTCTTTAATAAAAACTGTCTGCAAACCTGTTCGGCCTTTTGCAACTGCCCCTCATACATCAAGTCTGTTGCACCTAATAAAGGCTTTGGTAAGTTTTTTAAAAATGTAATTTGTTGCTGACAAAGTCCAAGAGCCTGTGATTGATTATCTTCTTTGTAAATTTTTTCAAGCTGTAACCAAGCGGCAATTAACGCTGGGTTGAAACATGTTGCTTGATAAAAATAGTGTGCTGATTTTCTTCTATCAGAGCCAATATAGCAGTATCCTAGCTCTTGAAACGCCCGTCCATAATCAGGAAATATGGATAAAAGCTCATTCAGTGTCACAATTGCATTGTCGAAGTCATTCAGCAAACGAAAGGAAACCGCTTTCAAATAAAATACTTCTTTCAGCGTATTTTGGCTTACGCCTTCCTGCTCGGTTGCACTACGCAATATTTCATTACAACCTGAAATCACAGCTTGATGCCGCGATTGCATAAGCCACTGCTTTAGCTGTTGTACTTTTTTTTGTTCTTCTAATGTCATTAAACACGCCTATTTCGTAACAGCGTAAACACAAAAACGGCGAGCTCGAAGAGCTAGCCGTTTTCTAAGAGAGCGCAACTAACCCTCATATGCTTCCATCAAATGAAAGACAGTCACGCTTTCAACCTTTTACTAAGCTTATAAGCGATTAGTCTTACATTAATAATAATCGTAAGAGAAACGAAGCCCAATAGTGCGCGGTCTATTTGTCACTACTTTCGGTGTAAATTGCTGTGTGTCTATATTCAAAATCGCTCTTTCATCGAATACGTTGTCGATATATAGCTCAGCTTTCCACACGTCATTTGTCACACCGACAGCAAGATTAGTCAGTACGTACGATTCCTGCACGTATCGACCACCGCGGAAGGTTTCACCATTTGCATCGGCATAGGTTACACCTTCAAATACATCAGCTTCTTGTTGGATTTTAAGACCAGAACCAGTGCCATAGATAAGTGACGTGGCGTCTTCCATAACATAAGCGTCCATTACCATGCCTGCTAAACGGTCGCCGGTATAGCTCACTGAGCCATTGATATAACCGCGCTTGTCACCCTCTAATTCGAAGAAGTATCGCGCGTTAATGTTTCCTGAAAACTCAGCTGAATAAGGTAGTTCCGAGCCAACACCAGCAGCAATACCCTCTAGTTCCGAATTAACTCGCGTTAGTTCAGTATCAAGCAAACTAAACGCAGCATTAATAACAAGGTCGTCGCTAGCGAGCCACGTCATATCCGCGTCAAGCCCTTTAATTTCTGCGTCGCCCACGTTATCGGTAAATACTAAAAACGAAATATTTGTTGGGTCAAAGCGAGAAGTTTGCAGCTCTTTAATTTCAGAATAGTAAGCCGTGGCGTTAACTCGAACTAAGCCATCAAAGAAGTCTCCCTTTAAGCCAAGTTCATAGTTATCAAGTGTATCTGTGGTTGAGTAAACAGGTATACGGAAGTTTTCGAACTTTCCACTTTGATTGTCAGCCAGTCCGCCACCTACACGGTTAGTCACCGGTGGTCTAAAGCCTTCCGAATAGTTTGCAAATAGCAACACGTCTTCATTTACTTTCCAGTCTAATGAAAACTTATAAATAGTGTCGTCAACGGTAAGTACGCCGTTATCGTCAAGTAAGTCTACTTCCAACTGCCCACTTGCAATGGCGGCCTCGACAAGTTGAGGGTCTAGTCCTACAGCGGCCAGTTCATCAGGATCTTGTGTACCGAATGCACGGATGCGTCGCGTGACGTCTACCGTTGTGGTTGACCCCACATACTTATCGTCAATTTGATACCAACGGGCACCAATACTTGCCGTCAAGGTATCGGTAATGTCGTATTCAAATTGACCAAATACCGCGATTTGCTCAATGGTGTGAGTGATGTCGTTTACGAAGCTTACCTCTGCTGGGAATGGGCCGCCATCACTGTTTATCCCTTCATTGCCTTTAAGTGTTCTTTGCAAATTGTTGAATATTTCTAGTTCCGTATTTGCAATGTTAAATTGACCAACGGTAGCGACTTCTTGATCATCATAAAATAAGCCTGCTGTGACTCGCCAAGGCGTATCCATCGTTGTATTGAAGCGAAGCTCGTGCGTGGTACGCGTGCTTGTTGTGTCTTCACGATAATACTTGGTGGGGTCTAAACAGCGCTGGTCTTCCGCAACCGGATTTGAATAGTCACACACATAGTAAGAAGAAAACAACCCTCCGTTTGTGTAACCGGTATAGTCTGCCAGTGTATCGATCTCTCTATCTAAATAGCCACCGGTATAAACAACATCTAACTTTTCCAAACGGCCTTCCAACGTCCACGTTGTTAAGCCAAATTCATCTTTATTCTCTTCGGGCTGGAAACGTATTGCAGAGCTTTCTCCCTCTAGCGTTGGGTCGTAGGCAAACACGCCCTCGGTGTCTAAGGTTTGTTGTGTATGCTGAACCAGCACATCCCAATTGTCGTTAAAGTGATAAGACAAACCAAATCGTGCACCGCTATACGTTGCATCATTGAAATCTTCTTCTACCAATGCGTCATTTTGCGGTGACACCACTCTCGCTTCAGAATTCGAGTTTATCCCAGGGCTGATTAAGCGATTCCTATCCATCTCTTCTGGCTCTGCCAACTTACCAAAATTCGCAGAGATACGGTCGATAACCACGGCACTGCCAATATAACCGCCTTCGCCTGGCACATTTCGAACGTTATCAATCCACCCACCCTGCTTGTCGTTGTATGCCGCTACACGAACCGCTAAGTCGTCGGTAAGAGGCATATTAAAGTATGCTTCAACTGCATTACTCATTTCACCATCTTTGGTGAAACTGATGTTGGTATCGAAACCTGCAGCAAAGCTAGTATGATCAGGTTTATTGGTGATAAGGCGAATAGTACCAGCTTGAGAACTCGCGCCGAAAAGCGTGCCTTGCGGACCAGGTAATACTTCAACACGCTGAACATCTGTTGCGTAAACGTCTAAATTACGCCCTGCCATCGAGACAGGCATTTCATCAAGATAAAACGCAACTGAAGGTTGCAGAGCCTGCACAGATGAAAGCATGATGTTTGATTGTGTGGTGGCAGCGCCACGAATATAAATCTCGTTTTGCCCTGGGCCTGTACCCTGGAAAACCACATTTGGGAGGAATTCAACGTAGTCTTGGAAGTTATCTATACCGAGATTTTCCAACGCTTTTCCGTTTAACGCAGTGACTGCAACCGGAACGTCTTGAATAGACTCACTTCTTTTGGTGGCGGTAACTTCAATGGTTTCAAGTTTAGCAGGCGCGTCTGATTCTTGCGCAGCCAGAGAGGTAGATGCCAGTGCAGCGATGATGGCACAGCTAAGCTGAGTTTTTCGCATTTGTGTGTGTTTCCTTCAATTATTTTTTATTCTTCGGACAGTGTTTACTTCAAACACGTATCAAAAAGATCATATATTACGATACACCATCCGTTAATAATTTCTACTCTAATGATTAATAATTAACCCAAAATACCTAAAACCTAGCAGAAAGTTTAATTTTCAACGTAAATGCAGCAGCAAAAAAAAGACCACACTTTGAAACACTTAACAAATACACACAAATCAAATAATTTCATCTGATGTTTATAAAAAATGCTCTATGCGGTATATTTCTGCGTATAAACCGTAATTTATAAAAGGTGAAAGGAATTTACTGCGTGATTGAGAACGAAAATAAATCTCCACTCAACAAGCCGGTGTTTATTACATCGTCAGCTTTAATCCTATGTTTACTTATCTTCGCTGCTGGTGCACCTGAAACAGCAGACGCGCTTTTCCAAAAGCTTCAGAGCGCAATTGTGACCAACGGAAGTTGGTTTTATGTATTTACTGTCGCAGTAATTGTGGTGTTTGTTGTTTTCCTCGGCATGTCACGCTACGGCGAAATTAAGTTAGGTCCAGATCACGCAAGCCCTGAATTTAGCTTTGGGACTTGGCTCAGTATGTTGTTTGCAGCAGGAATGGGAATTGGGCTTATGTTCTTTGGCGTTGCCGAGCCCTTAATGCACTTTTTAGCGCCCCCTACTGCGCAGGCTGAAAGTATTGACGCCGTTCGCGAAGCAATGAAAACCACATTTTTCCATTGGGGTGTTCATGCTTGGGCGATTTATGCGGTAGTGGCGCTGATTTTGGGGTATTTTGCGTACCGTCAAAACTTACCTCTTACGCTGCGTTCTGCGCTGTACCCTTTAATTGGTGACCGCATTTACGGCTGGCCTGGGCACGTGGTTGATATATTCGCGGTTACATCAACGGTATTTGGTGTATCGACATCGCTAGGCTTTGGTGCTTCGCAAGTAAATGCGGGTTTTAACTATTTATTTGGTCTACCGTCAAATACGGGCGTTCAAATAGCTATAATGGCAGGTGTTGTTGGTTTAGCCGTCATTTCTGTTACTACTGGCCTTGAAAAAGGCATCCGCCGTCTTTCAGAAACCAATATGGTTTTAGCCTTACTGCTACTTTTAATTGTGCTTGTTTTAGGCCCAACCGTATTTTTGCTACAAGCCTTCATGCAAAACACTGGGGCTTACCTGTCTGATTTAGTACGAAACACTTTTAACCTGTTCGCCTATGAAAAAACAGACTGGATTGGCGGCTGGACTATCTTCTACTGGGGGTGGTGGTTAGCATGGGCTCCGTTTGTAGGCCTGTTTATCGCGCGTATCTCTTACGGAAGAACCATTCGTGAATTCGTTATGGGTGTACTGCTTATCCCGTCTGCGTTTACGCTATTTTGGATGACCGTATTCGGCAACGCCGCTATTGATCAGGTGTTAGTGCAAGGTAAAGACGTACTTGCACAAATGGTAAATGAAGATACCTCAGTGGCACTGTTTGTATTTTTAGAGCAGTTCCCTTTCGCTTCAGTTCTAAGCCTTATTGCGGTATTGATGGTCATTGTGTTCTTTGTAACCTCGTGCGATTCGGGTGCCATGGTTGTCGACATGCTGTGTTCACACGGTGAAAACAATACGCCGTTGTGGCAGAGAGTATACTGGGCTGTTGGTGTTGGCGTGGTGAGTTCAGTGCTGCTCTACGCGGGTGGGCTTGGCGCGCTGCAAACTATGACGATTGCTGCCGCACTCCCCTTTGCTATTGTGCTGCTAATTTCAATAACTGGCTTATTGAAAGCACTTCGTATTGAGGCATACAAACGTGAAAGTTTACAAGTTCTCACAGGCACGCCTCAGCATAATGACTCTGACAAAAACTGGAAAGAGCGCCTTGAAAATATTGTGACCTTTCCTGACGAAACGGCCGTTCGTCGTTATATAAATAAGGTGGTGATGCCCGCGTTAACGGAAGTGGGCGAAGAGTTTAAAACTCAGCAGTTTGATATCAAAATTGAAGACACTGACGAAGCACTCGTATTAACCGTTCATATGGGCAATGACCCTGAGTTCATTTATGCTGTGCATCCTGTATCGACAGAACAGCCTGAATTTGGTCCAAGTGACACACCAGCACTGGACGAAAACCAAAAGGCCACGTACTATCGCGCCGAAGTGCACCTTAGTGAAGGTGGTCAGAACTATGATATTATGGGCTGGTCGAAGATTTCGGTCATTAATGACGTCATCGATCACTATCATAAGCACCAACATTTTATTCATTTGCTTAAGTAACCGCTGGGTTACGCATTTGTTGGAAGTAACATGCGAAAAGAAGAAGAACTATTAGTGGCACTACGGCGCGTAATACGCGCTGTAGACCTACGCAGCAAGCAGCTAAGTAAACACGTGGGTTTAACAGGGCCACAGCTATTGGTGATGCAAAATATTGAAGAGCGCCCGGGTATAATGGTGCGCGAAATTGCAGAGAATATTAACTTAAGCCCTGCAACCATCACGAATATTCTAGATAGACTAGAATCACGAGACTTAGCTACGCGCATAAGAAGTACGCAAGATAAACGAAAAGTGGGCGTATTCTTAACCGAACGCGGTAAAGAGGCAGTGGTTGACGCACCTCGCCCGCTTCAAGAACACTTTGTCGAGCGTTTTTCACAGCTTAAAGAGTGGGAGCAAAGCCAAATGGTCGCTACCGTTCAGCGAATTGCTAGCATGATGGATGCTGAAGATATTGATGCCTCCCCTTTCCTGGAGTTAGGCAGTATTTCAGAAAAAAGCTAATAGCCTTTGTCTTCTTTAAAAAAAATGGCCTTCACTTGAAGGCCATTTTTGTATCTATCTTTGCCGCTGGTGTAGAAGCGCTCAGCTGACTGCTATGACTTCGCCTTAAGTGGATTTACTTTTCCACCTGTGATTTTGTCAGCGCGCCCTTCCTCTTTCGCTTTCTCAGCACGGCGCTTGCGGATTTCTTTAGGGTCAGCAATAAGCGGGCGGTAAATTTCAATACGATCGCCATCGGTAAGCGCGTCGCGTAGCTTAACCACGCGGCTCCAAATACCCACTTTTGTTGCTTTCAAATCAATCTCGGGAAACTGCTCAAGCACGTTAGACGCGTTTATCCCTTCTTCTACCGTCGCATTTTCATGAATAACAACATCAATGATAGTTTGCTTGGTGGGTAACGCGTAGGCAACCTCAATATTGATGAGCTTCTTACTCATGCGTACACGCTCCGCGCTCGGTCTGTAAACGCTGCAACCATACTGCTGGCTAAACTGTTGAACACTTTACCAAAAGCCATTTCAGCTAGCTTATTGCTGAATTCAAACTCTAGGTTTAATTCAATTTTACAGGCTTCTTCTGATAACGCTGAAAATGTCCAGCCACCGGTAAGCGAGCGAAACGGGCCGTCGACCAATTGCATTTGGATACTTTTACCTGGCTCTAACACATTGTGTGTTGTAAACCATTGCTTGATACCTGCTTTTGCAACTAACAAAGACGCTTTCATGCTTTGCGCTGAAGTGTCGAGAATTTTGCTATCGGTACAGCCTGGCAAAAACTCAGGGTAGGAAGCTACATCGTTGACTAAGTTAAACATGGCTTCTGCGCTATGAGCTACAAGCGCGCTTCTATGAATACTCGGCATTGATTCCACTATAATTAAAACTCTTAGCAGCATTGTATCACAGAAAATTTGGTTCGCTCGTATTCGGTTTTGAACCAAATGCCCCAATATAAGATAACAATGACAACTAAAGACATTCCTTTGAACAATCAGTATAATAGCCAGCATGAAAAAGAATAAAGCCAACAAAAACACCACAGGAAATATCGCGCAGAATAAAAAAGCGCGTCACGACTATTTCCTAGAAGACAAGTTCGAAGCCGGACTTGAGCTTCAAGGGTGGGAAATTAAAAGTATTCGTGCCGGTAAAGTGAACATTACCGACGCGTACATTATTATCCAGAATGCCGAAGCGTATTTGGTAGGGTGTAGAATTAGTCCGCTGAATCAAGCCTCTACCCACGTTGTCGCAGCCCCAGAGCGTGCTCGCAAATTATTGCTGAACAAACGTGAAATTGATCGCTTAATGGGTGCACGAGACCGCCAAGGTTATTCAATCGTTGCCACGTCTATGTATTGGAAAAAGTGTTGGGTGAAATTAGAAATTCACTTAGCTAAAGGTAAGCATGCTCACGACAAGCGTGACACCATTAAAGACAAAGATTGGCAACGCCAAAAAGAAAGAATGATGAAACACAGCGTTTAACGCTGTGTTTTTATTTGGACTGCCGAAAAAGAAGTGTAATGGATTTAACCTACGTCTCGTTTCGTCATTTTCTTGCGATGTAGCATATCAAGAATCAGACTCCACAGCGGTGACGGGTTTCTTAAGGTGGTTAGATTATTCCCAAGGCGTCTAAGTTGTCTTCGCACCATGGCCATATTCGCAAGGCTTGCAAGCGATTTGTCTTTCCAAGAGCAGTGTGGAATTATGCCCGAATACGCCCATTCTTGTTGCCACTTTTTAGCTAAGTCGGGCGTAATAGCAAGGGCGCTGGCTAATCCCACAAGGGCGCAGCCCTGCTCAATCACTTCCTCTGCTATCTCGGCTCTTTTTATACCGCCAGTTGTCATAAGCGGAATATCAGTTTTACTTACCAGTGCTTGCGCAAATTCTAAGAAGTACGCTTCTCTGGCCAGTGTGGTGTCGTCACGGGTTTGCCCTTGCATGGCGGGCGCTTCATAACTGCCGCCAGACAACTCTACAACATCAACACCCAAGGCTTCTAAGCGATTTACTACCTCACAGGCATCATCAAAAGAAAAGCCATTTTTCTGAAAATCTGCAGAGTTAAGCTTTACCATAACGATAAAGTCTTTAGCGCAAACCGCTCGAACCTGACTAACGATATTTATCAGCAAGCGTGCGCGATTGATAATAGAACCGCCCCACTCGTCTTGGCGCTGATTAGTAAGCGGAGATAAAAACTGCGTAAGCAAATAACCGTGGGCGGCGTGAATTTCGACGCCATCAAACCCTGCTTTTTCAGCTTGCTTGGCGGTTTGAACAAAGCGCTTGCACACGTCATGAATGTCTTGACAGGTCATTTCTCGTGGTTGAGCAAACAGCTTGGAGTGTTTACCCATATCGAGCGGTACAGCAGAAGGCGCAATAGCTTTGCCTTTCATCGCTTTGAACACCTGTCGACCAGGGTGATTAATCTGCATTATGGCTAAAGCGCCATTCGACTTAATGATTTTTGCCCACTTTTGAAAAGGCGCAATGTCGGTATCTTTTTCTAGTGCAACGCCACCTGGTCCTGTCATGGCACCTTTATCGACCATAACATTTCCCGTGATCACCATGCCTAAATTGCCATGGGCCCAATATCGATAAAGTGAATACAAAGATTCACCAGGAATATTTCCCATACTCGACATATTTTCTTCCATAGCAGCTTTAACAAGACGGTTTCGCGCTGTTATGCCACACGGCAAGGTATACGGAGAATACAATATTGAATCTGAAGACATTTACACTACACGCCCTTTAATTATGCTGACGTACTTTAATGGTTCTTGTTACTAATTGCATCATTACATCAGCACTATTTCCTTAAAAATTCGCTAAAGTAATCAAATAAAAAGTGCTAATTTAGTTTATAAATTGCGTTTCTTGCACAGCCCTTGTGCGCCCGGCACTTGAATTTTAACCAAGCATCCACATATCTATTGAAGTTCAATAATACTCATTGTTTGTGCGCTACGGCTCGTAGCGTAGCTTGAACAGAAGGACAAACAGGTAAGCTTTTGAAAAGCTAGATGTTATTTTTGGTGATTTTATAGCCAAACCCTTAAAATTTATAGTAATTTTTAAAAGAATGTATTTCACCATGTAACAATTGTGCTATTATTGAAAATCACACTCGGGGCTGATTAGGATTCGACAGGATCTAGGAAGCCGGAGGTGCATGCAGAGGAGCGGTTTGCCTCTTAAAAAGCCGCATTTAAATAGTCGCAAACGACGAAACATACGCACTAGCCGCTTAATAACCGGCATAGGCCCTTCCACCCTAGTCTTTTCCTGCTAGCGGGGATTCGGAAGGTCATCCAAGTAGGATAGCGAGGGAACCTTGTCTAAGGGTGAACCGCGAAACAGTATTAGGCCAGCTGCAAGGAAATCCTGTTTGTCGGAGTTCCAAGCAGTTAAATAAATGACAAACTAAGCATGTAGTACCAAAGGTAGACATTTTCTGGACGCGGGTTCAAATCCCGCCAGCTCCACCACTTTCAAATATTAAGACGTCCCAGGACGTCTTTTTTATTACTTAAATTCAGCAACTTAGCACCGCTTCAGTCCCGTAACGTCCGAGGACATATTGTAAATTCCACGCTTTTTAGTAACACTATTAGTAACACAAAATCATGTGTACGGAGACAGTGTTACAATGGCTAGAACCACCCGCCCCTTAAGTGATACAGAAATAAAAAAGGCACGACCAAAAGACAAAGAATACAACCTTGCCGATGGCGGTGGTTTACAGTTACGAGTGCGCCCCAGCGGCGCTAAACTATGGTTATTCAATTACTCTCGCCCTTACACAAAGAAGCGCGCTAATTTAAGCCTAGGCAGCTATCCCGAAGTAACGCTTGCTGATGCCAGAAAAGAAGCAGCACTAGCACGTGAGTTACTCGCCAAAGACATTGATCCCCAAGAGCATAGAGCCGAATCTATCATGTCAGAGAAGGCAGAGCTTGAAAACACTTTTGAGTCAGTTGCTTCTAAATGGATGGAAGTTAAAAGAACGCAAGTAACACAAGACTACGGTGACGATATTTGGCGCTCGCTTGAAAACCACTTGTTCAAGGAATTAGGTAAGCGCCCTATTCGAAAACTTAAAGCTCCAATGGTAATAGAAGTATTGGCACCCATTGCAGCTAAAGGTAACTTAGAAACAATCAAGCGTTTGTGCCAACGGGTTAATGAAATCATGACCTATGCGACGAATGTAGGGTTTATTGATGCCAACCCGCTGGCGGGCATAAAAGAAGCGTTCAGCTCACCTAAGAAAAAACACATGCTTACGCTTAAACCAGAAGAGCTTCCCGAGCTAATGAAAGCTATACATTCAGCGAGCATTAAAAAAGTAACACGCTACTTGATTGAATGGCAGTTGCACACGATGGTACGACCTTCAGAAGCTGCAGGTGCCCGTTGGGAAGAAATTGATTGGAAGGAAAAGCTTTGGAATATACCTGGTGAACGAATGAAGAAAAAGAAACCTCATTCAGTGCCGCTTTCGTCGCAAATGCTTACCCTGTTGGAGGATATCAAGCCGATTAGCGGTTCACTTGAATATATCTTCCCTGCAGACAGAGATAGAAGAAAACATACCAATGCCCAAACCGCTAACTCTGCTCTCAAGAGAATGGGATTTGAAAAACGGCTGGTTTCCCACGGAATGAGAGCATTAGCCAGCACCACATTGAATGAAAATGATTTTAATTATGATGTAGTAGAAGCTGCACTCGCCCACTCTGACTCGAATGAAGTACGCGCTGCCTACAACCGGGCAGAGTACCTCCAGCAAAGGCGAGAAATGATGCAGTGGTGGAGTGATCATATTGATGAGGCGAAAATAAATGGTTTTTGTAAATAGAGTATACTAGCAAGACTGCCTATTTTGGATGCATGTTTAGCCTGTGAATTTTTAACGAAATGGACGCAAGTCCATATTTTCCAAGTCCCATTGTCTAATATGTGAATACATTCCAGGCACTCCCGGACGAAGGCCAGCAGTAGCCATGTTAAGGTTCTCTTTTTTGTATAAATCAGACGCCAAGTCGTGACAGTGCTTAATCATCTTCGTCGAGAGATGCTCTGCTCCTCCTTTGTCATTACCGTAGATAATAGTGACGTTCTCTGGTAGGAAGTAATCACCGAATATCGGTTTTTCTCTACTATTAAAGGCTCGATGTTCTCCTAAATCTGAATCCACAATTAGACCGACTTTTCCTGCATAATCTACTGGATGCTCTTGGATGGCAGTGAGTACGTGATACCACCCCATGTTTTCTGGCTTTTCTACAACATTCCATAGCTCTAGTAGCAAAATAACAGCAGCACGGCATCGAGCCACTCCATGCTCATGCCGCTCTGGAATTACATGGTAAGCGGCAGTGATTGATACGGTTGAACCATTTAGTCTATGAGTATTGGTATCTACAGCAATGAGATGGTCATAAGCCAGTAGCTGGTGATTAGTGCTAAACCAGGTTTTTTCGTTGGGGCTAGTGCTGGCATGAAGCATCTTAGGTGATTTTTTATTCTCGCGTTCTCTTGAGAATTCGAGCCTAGCCTTTCCAATTAACGGATAATCATTGTCATCTTTAATACCGACAACCGTTTGAGAGTCAAAATCTAAAGCCAAGCCATCAAACTCAAAATAGTTCTGCGGATCCATATGTATGGAAATTGTCCGGCTTTTACGTTTATTTTTTGTCATCTAACTATCCTTGTCAGAGTCGAGTTTCTTTTGGTTAAGTTCTGAATGTTCGTTTACAAGTTCATCTAAAACGCTAAATACTGACTCTAAATCATCAGAGTATGTTGCGCTAT
Source organism: Alteromonas sp. S015 (assembly GCF_036864485.1). Classification (NCBI taxonomy): domain Bacteria; kingdom Pseudomonadati; phylum Pseudomonadota; class Gammaproteobacteria; order Alteromonadales; family Alteromonadaceae; genus Alteromonas; species Alteromonas sp. S015. The sequence continues at coordinate 94,873 of NZ_JAZETO010000001.1, forward strand.
AATTTGGAGTGATGACCTGTCGGTCACCGTTTCTTTTTGCAAACTCTTTTACAACGCCTTTGTTTTTGCGCCAATAATTAACCAAAAAGTCAGTGCTAAACCCACCTGGAATTTCATTTTTTAGCGGAACGTATTTATTTTCCCCGCCATAAGAAAAGAATGAATTGCTTAGATGAGATAAACAGTGGTCTAAAAAGTATTGAACATTCTTCTCTTCCACGTCAGGAGCAAAGCAGAAATTAAAGACGTAATTGTTAATAACATCGGAGATGCCATTATTGTCTTTCTCTCCATCAAAATCGTAATAGCCAAAACCAATACCAGAACCATCTGGCTGCTTTGTATTTGCCAATTGATACATTACAAACGAGATAATTAAACTTTTCTCACGGTGAATCAGCTCATCTGCGTTTTCAATTTCATTCTCTTTTAAAAACTTTCCTTTTAGGTCATCGAATGTAAGCTTCGCGACTTCTTCATAAAAATTCACTTTTTGCTCAATGATTTCTGTCTGAAACTTCTTTGCTATTACCTGAGAAAGCTTCCTCATTTCTAAAATGGTTAAACCTTTAACAACGCCGGTGGTTCTAGCGGTTTTGTCTTGGTTATATATCAATGCTTTCGAAATTTCATACAGCTGACCAGCTCTATCGCCACAACACGTCAGTCTAAATAAAACCAAATCGTACCAACCTATTACACCTCTTACTTTTTCACTAAGCCTGTCAATTAAGCTGTTTTTTTCGTATGTTTTTTCACCGAATATTCGCCAAGCAATCTCTTCAACATTTTCTTCAGAATTGTTCCTTTTATTAGAGTCAGATGAGATCCAACCAACTCTGTCCAAGATTCGAATTAGTGTATATACAGCCCTGATTCTAAGGGGCCTATCATTTAGCGATATCGATGGGTATTCAGGTAAGTGATCTATCAGATAGTCTATAACCTCATCTACTTGCCTCTTTTCTAGTTCGAAACAATTGTTTGTAACTACTCTCCAAAATTTGTCGTGAGAGTCCACAGAGTTAAATTCGGCGCTACTAAGTATGCTTGCTATTGATTCTCCGCCTTTAAGCTTCTCAAAATTCCTCTTATAAAAAACGTAGGTTTCCTGAGGTTCTGGCTTTGTGAAGCGAACAATTAAATCAAGGTACCTTTCTAAATTACGATCGTAATCTGAATTAAAGCATGCCCTTGAACGTCTTGTTTCGACATCAATATTGGAAGGACTGCCATGCTCCAACCTATTTACATCAAACAACTCCTGCACTAAGAAATAAGCGGAAGGAAGATGTTCTTCAAGACTGGTCAAATAATTTTCGAAATCCTCATGATTTATAAAGCTATCATTCTTTACTGAATCACTTCTTAAACTAAATAACCCTCGATTCCCTGACGTTTCCTCAGAATAAATCTTTCTGAACACACCCGGGTAATTAAGATGTAACAGAACTAAATTGATTAAATCACCGGGGTCAAAGTCGGTTTCGGCTAGCCTCGTTCTTTCAAGGCGCATTGAAACCATCGCGTTAATAATGCGCTTCACTTTTCTCAAATTGCCAACCAATGGCAGATATTGAGGCGCCATATCACCCGATAATAGTGAGGCAAGCTTTGAAAGAAGTTCGCCTAATTTCTCAAGTACTTCTGCTGGCACAAATGTTAATTGACTAGATTCACTCTGCCACCCATTTTTTAAGAACTCAACTAATGCTGCGGAGTTGACGAATAAGCTGGTTTTTATGGTGACAAACTTTTCTAAGAACTCCCTCGAATTTACGATATTGCTATCTTCACCTACCAGTAATTCTGTATCGTAGCTAAGCACGTATGATGCGTTCGCCAGCTTAAGAGTTCTTCTTGTTGCAAATAAAACATTGTTAATTGCTTTAGCATCAAGACGGTCTAAATCGTCAATCACTATTATTAGTCTTCTATCAATCCTCTCGAGGACTGCATCGATATCTGCAATCAAATCCTCAACTTTCTCGCTTCCCGGTTGAAATGTTAATTTGATACCGAAAAAAGAAAGCTCAGCTTTTCCTTTAAGGAGTTTCGAGTATCTATTAGCTACTCTCTGAAATTCGGGCGCAAAAACTGATTGCTGAATTTCCATTGTCACTTCGCTAATAAGCCTATCTGTTAAGTCCTCTTCATTGGCATATCGCAAGGGCTCAAAACGTACAACAATAAACTCTTCTTTTTCTTTCCATAATTGTGTTGCTATGTTGATGAAACTTGTCTTACCTACTCCCCATGGTCCATCAACGCCAAATACAAGCCCGGAAACTTTTCCAGCCTCAATAACACTCTCAGCGAATGCCTTTGCATGCTCAGCCACATCCAATACATCCTGCTCTTCGGTACTTACTTCCTCATCAATAGCGAGAGGCGTATCTTTTCGTGCACTGTTCTCTCTTCTTCCCTTCCTCAAAACTACGGGCGTCATTGCTGTCAAAACCATCGATATTCCGAGCAAAACCCAAATTTTATCAACCGTTTCTATAAATTGATAAATAGGCTTAACGAAACTCGAAAGGTTAACTCCTATAAGAGTGCCAATTGCCAAAAATATCAAAAGGTCAAAACGCTTACTCTGTAACAGTAAAAATGAATCTCTTATTGCACCACGCCTTACTGAATATGCAAATGGGATCACAAGCAAAATAGAAATTACAAGTAAGACAAGAGTGGGGTTAAGCGAAGTAACAAAGGGGATGAGGCTTACCCCTGACGAATAACCGATCCTCAACGCTAAAAAGATGAGTAGACCACTAATAACTGTTTTTAAGAGTATGATTAGCTCAGGTGGCTCGGCTGACTTATGACTCATGTTATACATCCCTGTTTTGTTCTATCGCTTTTGAAAGATTAAAAAAACTTCGCGTCATTAGATTCTTAATAATGCTCTTCTATATATCCGTATGCTTTATTAAACAGCTCTTTATCTCTACCCAAACCAAATTGAGCAAGGGTTAACATTAGCGCCTTCTGTATTTCCCTGGGTCCACTATTAGAGTTTTGCCAGCCTTCGAACCGTGTCGCTTTTACGATTTTATCGATTTGCCCTACCACATCACCGATTAGCTTTGGTGTTGTTTCGGGGCGCGTTTCTGAGAATAGTTTTGTTAATGCCTGTTTGTTATCTTCTTCCGTGACAACCTTTTCACCGGTCTCACGCTCTGCTTGCACTGTGTCCTTAGCAGTGTCCAAAAGGCCTTTTAACCAATCTATTGCTTTGATTACGCCAGATTCATAATCTTGTCGAAGTTTTTCGAGTCGTTCGCCAAGTTCTACGAATTTAGGATCGTCACTGCCTCGTAAACGGCCCATCAGATCGATTTCAATTCGCTTAGCTCTTTGCTCTTGTTCCTTCTCAGTCAGTGTGAAAATGGCATGTTCGTCCATGACAAGCTCATCGATATCATCCCGAATACAGTTAATATCTGTGTGCTCATGGATCATTTTAACGGTTTCAGGACCCAGCGCAGCCCACACTAAAGCTCCTGTTTGTCCAACCGGGCGCACTGACTCATAAACCTGGGCAAGCCATTTATAATCTTTTCGATAAGGGTTTAAGAAAACATCAGGACTAATTGCAGACCAGAGCTTTGAAAGAACCCCAAAACTTTGAGCGAATTCATCACGTTTTTCATTGGTGGGTAAGCATTCTTGTGCAGCCATTATTCCTTCAAACCCTTCTAAGGTTCGATCAACATTTGGGAAGAAAGCTAAACACCTTTCAAGCTGGCTCGGTAAAAGTTCTTTAAAGGCTTCGATGCCTTCCACAACACCATCTATTTCATCAGGGTTGTACGCCAATGCTGTCCGTAAGTTTTCAAAGACACCCAGGTAATCAATGATAAGGCCCATATCTTTTCTGGTTTCATTAGTCTCATATAAACGGTTCGTTCTGCACATTGCTTGCAAAAGCGTATGATCACGAAGGGGCTTATCTAGATACATGCAATAACATATTGGCGCATCAAAACCGGTTAGTAATTTCGCAGTAACAATAATCAACTGAAGTGGATGCTTTGGATCCTTGTAACTTTCGATAAGATTTTTCTGAGTTTGCTCTTCGGCATCAATGTGCTGCCATCTTTCAAAGTCACTTTGCTTGACTGGCAACTCTAATTCATCATGCCACTTTCGCCAGTCCTTATTTACCTTATCCTTTTTGTCACCTTCAAGCGCTTTTACAGGCGCCTGGTCGACGTTCATCACCACTTCAACGGCATCAAAGCCGAGCTTTTCACCCAGCAAGTAGTACATCTGCACGCAGGCATCGCGGTCGTACACCACCACCATGCCTTTCATCTTTTTCGGCTTTACGTGGCTGGTAAAATGTTCAGCAATATCATTGCTGACGGCGGCCATGCGTTTAGGTGCTTTAAGCATTAGGGCTAGCTTACCTGCGCGCTTTGAAAGTGCCGCTTTTTCCTCATCGTCGAGACGATTTTCCCTGACTAATTCTTCAAACTCTCTGTCGATAGCTTCGCGATCGACTCGAAGCTCTGCCAATCGAGGCTCAAACTTTACAGGGTTTGTGGCACCGTCGCGAATCGACTGCTTATAGCTGTAGCGGTTCATATAGCGGCCGGGATCTTCTTCTGCCCCAAACAGCTTAAATGTATTTCGATCTATTCCTGAAATAGGTGTACCGGTTAGGCCATAGAAATGCGCGTTTGGTAACGCCCAGCGCATTTTCTCGCCTAAGCCTCCTTCTTGAGTGCGGTGCGCTTCATCAACCAAAACAATGATATTTTCCCGGCTGTTTAATCCTTCTGGATTGGTTTCATCGATTTCCACATCTTTAAATTTAAAGATAGTTGTAATCAAAATACCGCGGCTGTCTTGTTCAATATGCTCACCTAGCTTTCGACAACTCTGTACCTTAATTAGGTTTTTGACGTCTGCCCCGCCAAATGTTTCGTTTATCTGGCTATCCAGGTCTCTCCGGTCAACAACTACCAAAACTGTGGGGTTCTTGAGCTCATTATCCGCACGAAGCATCTTTGCAGCATAGAGCATCAATAGGGATTTACCCGAGCCCTGGAAATGCCATATCAAGCCTTTTTTCGGGTAGCCTTTGCGGACACGATCAACAATCTGCTTGGCCGCTTCAAACTGTGGGTAACGGGGCAGAATTTTAATGCGCTTGGGTGGCGTGTTTTTACCGGTTTTAATCGTTGAAAACAGCGCGAAAGATTCCAGCAACTGCAATAAGGTTTGCGGGTTTAACAAGCCATCACAGCTGTCCAGCACCGATGCCAAGCCGGGCAAAATGTCATCGCGCAGGTCGGTATTGTGCCATGGACCCCAATCTTTTACCCGGGCATTGATGGCGCCATAAGCAAAAGTTTTACCTTCACTAGCAAAACAGAGCAGGTTGGGCACAAAATAGGGTTCAACGTTCTTCCAGTAGTGCTTTTTACCGCCCATAAAATCGGCGGCGCCGTCTTGCCAGGTCACACTCGGGCGGGTAGCGGTTTTCACTTCGCCCACCACCAAAGGAATACCATTCACATAGAGCACAATATCAAAATAGACTTCGGTGGCCGCGATATAGTGCACCTGTTGTGATACCACAAAGTGGTTGTTTTCGAGTTTGTCGAAATCAATCAGGTTGATGGTGATGTGGTCGCCATTCTCACCAAAGGGTAAGGTCTTTTCGGCCATTAACCACTCGTGAAAATTTTCATTGGCTTTTACCAAGCCGGTATGACGCGCTTCCAGCACCACACCACGCAGCTTGTAAATCACTTCATCGGCGTAATCCGGCTGCTTGGCGATATCAGGGTTTAACGAACACAACGCATCTTTCAGCCACTCATCAACGAAGATATCCTGCGCTTGTTTGGGCAGGTTCTCACCGTGGCAGTAAGTCCACTTTACGCCGCTTAAGCCTTTTAAGCGGTCAATAATTCCATTTTCTGTGACGGTTTGTTCGTTAAACATTAAGCTACCTGTTCAAAATATTTTGATTTGATACTTTCCATTAACTGAAGCATTCTCTGATGATGTTTTTTGGCTACATTCAACTCATTGTCAAACTCGCGAAGCACTTTCTCGATTTCTTTCACCCTCTTTAATGACGGGACCAAAATAGGCATACTTTTTAAACTGCCTGGGTTGATATTTGCTTGGCTAACACCAGGTGTAGCAAAAGCCTTTAGCCGGTATTGAATTAGGGGAAGGTTTAAGTATTGAGTTAAATAATAAGGAGTAAGCTTCTTCTCATTTGCCACCAAACGGATTAAATATGAAGCAAACAGATAGTCTCCATCTAGTTCAAATATTCCTGTCCTTCCAACCCATTCCATACTGTTGGTTCTATTAAAGACAATATCGCCATAATTTAGAGTGTACTTGTCTGCCTCTTCCTTGGACCAGTCGAGATACTTCAAATCATTAGGGTCTACGTAACCATTAGTAATATTCATCATTCTAAGTACTGGGTAACTACCATGAGCTTCCAGGGATTCCGACAGCCCATATTGAGTATCATTGAGAACATCTCCCACAGTTAACAACTTCCATCCTTCAGGTATAGAAGCCCGATCTTGACCAAATAATTCTCTGTACCAATTTCCCTCAAGCATTAAGGCGTATGCTGCAGCTGTCTTGGTTTCTAAAAGTTGTTTGACTATAGATTCTGATGATGTCAGTGCTCTTTCCGCTCTTTTTAATAAAGTTAACAGTCTTGGCTGTTGCTCTAAGTTCGGGAATAAAAATTTTTGTTCAGCTAAAACCTTCCATTTTATCGTAGGAGATAGTGAGCCCTCTGAAATAGCTACAGCCCTATTCATAAACACATCCGACTGTATAAAAAATGGAAGAAGTTCAGACATTACACTTTTTTGATTCGCCTCAAGTACCATAGCATGTGCAGAGCAAATACAATCCCAGTCTGCCACGGCCACTTTGCGCTGATATGCGCGTCGCTTGCCAAAAATAATTTGTCCTTTCTTAACCAGAAGTTTTTGACCTTCAACATCGCTTGGAACCCCATGGCGCTTTATTTTCAAGCTGTCTGGGTCCAAATGCTCCAGCCCGACATAGATTTCAAGTTCGGTCTCACTGGGCTCAACACGTTTGGAGATATGTTTGGCGATATCGCCAAACTTAACGATTTGCCAGCCCTCAGGTAATTGTTGCTCAGTCATTTACTGCTCCACCTTGCTAACTTCAGTCTCTAATCCCAAGTCAGCAAGGCTTTGGAATAATTTATTTGTTTGTTTCTGTAATTGCACCCGGCTAACCTTCCATGCCTCGATAGCATGTTCAATATCGTGAACTTCACCATTGATTTGTGCCTGTACATACAGCGGAATCGACAGGTTGTAGAGGTTCTCTTTGATGGTTTCTATATCGACTAAGGCGGTGATGTCGCTTTGTTTTTCGGGCTCGAAGTAAGCCTCGCATAACACGGATAAATCCTCATCCGATAAGCGGCTGTGGGCGCGTTCGCGGGTAACGTGTTCCACGCCATTGATAAACAGCACTTTGTTTTTACGCTCGGCGGATTTATTGCAATTGAGCACCACCACGCAGGATTCCATCGGCGAGTTGTAAAACAGGTTTGGTCCAAGACCAATCACCGCTTCGATAATGCCTGACTCAATCACTTGTTTACGGATGCTTTGCTCGGAATCACGGAACAGAACGCCATGTGGCCAGAGCATGGCGGCACGGCCAGTGTCTGGTTTTAAACTTTTGATGATATGAGTGTAAAACGCATAGTCGGCGCAGCCCTGCGGCGGAACGCCGTAGAGGTTTCGTCCGTAAGGGTCAGCTGCAAACTTATCACGGTTCCATTTTTTAATCGAATACGGCGGGTTTGCGAATATCACATCAAACTGCTTGAGCTGGTCGTTTTCAATAAACTTGGGTTCCGCCAAGGTGTCGCCGCGCATCACATCGAATTCTTCAATGTCGTGCAGGAACATATTCATTCGAGCTATCGCCGAAGTGAGCAGGTTTACTTCTTGGCCATAGAGATGCACTGATCTCCATTCTTTGCCCTGAGAGCGTAAATCCATTACTGCATTGAGTAACATGCCACCGGTGCCACAGGTTGGATCATAAGCCGTTTCACCGGGTTTTAATCCCATAATGCGCGTCATTAGATGCACGACTGTACGGTTCGTATAAAACTCGGCGGCGGTGTGCCCAGAGTCGTCGGCGAATTTTTTGATTAGGTATTCGTAAGCCTCACCCAAGTCATCCTGCGCAACCGATTTAATCCCCAGCGGGATTTTACTGAAATGTTCAATCAGATCGGATAGCAGGTGATCGGGTAACCGCTCTTTGTTGGTCCACTGGGCGTCACCAAACACGCCATGTAAACGCGGATTATTGGCTTCAATTAAACGCAGCGCGTTTTGAATGGCTTCGCCAATGTTTTTGCTGGTATGGCGCACCTTTTCCCAGCGTGCTTCCTGTGGGATATCAAAACGGTGAAACATGGGCATGCCAGCGTATTCTGCATCACCTTCATGGACCTCCAAGGCCTCTGTGTATTCTTCCAAATACACATCCGACAGACGCTTATAAAACAATAGTGGAAAAATGTACTGCTTATAGTCTGAAGCATCAATTTGGCCTCGCAAGAATTCAGCTGCGCCCCAGAGTAAATCTTCTAACTTTTTCTTATTCATTGTACTCACAATTCAAACCCTTCTTTTCTCAGCAGAGCTTCCAATTCATCTTCTGCTTTTTCCAGCGCAGTAAGCTTGCTATGAAAATCAGCCAATGCCTCTTCAACGGTTATGGTTTCTTCCTCGAGGGGCTTTTGAACATATCGAGCAATATTAAGGTTGTAGTCGTTTTCTTCTATTTCACTCAATTGCACCCAGCGCGCAACACCTTCAACTTCATTTGCTACAGGACCTTCGGATTCTTGATGTTGATAGATTTTATAAATCTCGTCCGCTTGGTCATTTGAAAGGGTATTCTGCGCACGTCCCTTGGTGAAAATTTCTTCCGCATTGATGATAAGTACATGATCTTGATGTCTGGCGGGACGCGATTTGCGTAACATCAAAATACAGGCTGGAATACCTGTGCCATAAAATAGGTTTGCGGCTACACCGATGATTGCTTCGATGCGGTTTTCTTTTAAAAGCTGTTCACGGATCTTGCCTTCTGCACCGCCCCTAAATAAAACGCCATGAGGCAGGACTACAGCCATGCGGCCTTTATCATTTAATGAGGCGAACATATGTTGCACCCAGGCAAAGTCACCGTTTGTTTTAGGAGCTAAACCATATTGCTTTCGTCCATAAGGGTCGTTAGCCCAAAGATCATAACCCCATTCTTTTAAGCTAAACGGCGGGTTTGCGATTACACAATCAAATGTTTCGAGACGGTCGTTTTGAATAAACTTGGGCTCTCGCAGCGTATCGCCGCGTACTATCTCAAAATCTTCTTGTCCGTGAAGGAACAGATTCATTCGAGCAATAGCTTCGGTAGTGAGGTTCTTTTCCTGGCCTTTAATTTTCAGTAAGCGCGGATCGCCACCATTTTCTTTAACGTGATGGATAGTTTCGAGCAACATACCGCCGGTACCACATGCAGGATCGTAAACGCTCTCTCCTGCTTTAGGGTCCAAAATATTTACCATCAATCTAACGATAGTACGTGGTGTATAGAACTCACCCGCTTTTTTATTGACTTTATCAGCGAAGCGCTTAATCAAGTATTCATAAGCCCGGCCCATGTCATCATCACGAACACTGGAGATGCCAAGATTTACTTTATTGAAATGATTGAGAAGTGTTGATAGAAGCTCATCAGAGAGCCTTTCTTTATTGGTCCAACTTGCATCACCGAAAATACCGTGCAATTGAGGATTAGCTAACTCTATCCCCCTGAAAGCATCCTTCAATCCCTGTCCTATGTCTTTTGTATTGGCAAAGACTTGCTTCCAGTGAAATGAGACTGGTATTTGAATCCGGTGAAACATATCTGCTCGGGCAAGCTCTGCATCACCCACCTGTTTCATTGCTTCTTCAAATTCTTCGTCGTATACATCACATATACGTTTAAAAAAGAGGATCGGGAAAATATAGGTTTTATAGTCTGAAGCATCGATGGGGCCTGTTATTATGTGGGCTGCGTGCCATAGGTGTGCTTCTAAATCTTTTAGTTTTATTAATGTCATTTAAACTTACTTTTAGGATAAAACATGAAAGCCATCGGTAACGATGGCTGACGATTTTCTTAGTATTTATTGAGAGTCAATGTTAAACAGAGTCTTCCAATGATTCTTCTTCACTTTCAGCGATAAGGGCCAAAACCTTATCAAGGAATACGCCATGGTCTTTTGCTGTTCCTTTTCGTAGGTAAGGCGGAATATCTTCTAAGAACGCACTTTTAGTCACCGGCTTAAACTCGCAGAGCGCATCTATCATTGCAGGTCTCAGTATGCTACTCCCGTGTGGAACCTGTATTCCCGATTTTGCGATAATCTGCGACTCGAACATTTTGAGTTTCGATTCAAGACTCCCATCTACATCGCTCAATTTATCGAGTTCATTTAACAGCTCAACTTCCCGATTAATATCTTGCTCAATTTGCAATAGCTCGTCGTCCGCATCTATCTCTTCAGAAACATCTGCTTTTAATTGATGAAGTAATTCGACTATCGGTTTAATTTGCGCCTGTGGATTTTTAAACCAGTCTGTTGACCATATTCTCTTGATATTCCAGCCAAGGCTCTCAAGCACAGACTGTCGCAGTCTGTCTCTATCCCGGGCTGACTTTGCAGAGTGATATGTTGCGCCGTCACACTCAATGCCCATGATATATCGACCTGGCTGACCAGGATCCCTTACTGCTAGGTCAATAAAATACCCTGCCACTCCGACCTGAGGAACGCATTCAAAACCTTCTAACTTCAACGCATTCATCACAGCAATTTCAAAATCACTATCAGGCTCTTTCCCTGTGAGTTTCATTTGAGGTAGTTTACCTGTCTGAGCAAAATTCAAAAAGCTTTTCAACGCATGAACACCAGGACTAGAGCTTTCGCTCGCCACTATATGACCTTCTGTCATTGAGCTAAAAACATGCATGCGCTTTTTAGAGCGTGTGAACAAAACGTTTAAGCGTCGTCCGCCTGCTGCTGAGTTTATAGGGCCAAATCTCTGTGGCATCTGTGCTGCACCAGCTTCCTGAGGCCCGTATGTACAAGAAATAAAAATCACATCCCTTTCGTCACCCTGAACATTCTCGAGGTTTTTAAGGAAAAATGGTTCATCACTTCCCGCATTCTCTGCAAGCGCATCTCTGAACTGAATGTCATCTTTAGATAATTCTTCTACACAGCGCTCAATTTGCTCACGCTGTTTTGAACTCATAGCAACAACACCCAGAGACTCATGTGAGCTTTTGAGAAGATGTCGTCTTACAGCTTCCGCAATGACCTTCGCCTCCTCGATGTTATGCTGATTCACAAAACGGCCAGTTTTGACATAAGTAAACTTAATACCAAATTCATTACTCTTATTTGAAGGCGAGGGAAAGACGACCAGATTACTGTCATAAAACTCTTGATTAGAGAATGCAATCAAACTCTCATGTCGCGAACGGTAGTGCCATCTTAGACGACGAGCATTAAACATCGGGAACGACACATCGAGAATACTTTCTGACTGCTCTATTGCGGTTGTGTCATCATCGTCGTTCTCCACTGCCTTATCAAAAAAGCTAGTTGGAGGTAATTGTTTAGGATCCCCAACGACAACAAGTTGCTTACCTCGGGCAACTGTCCCGAGGGCATCTTCCGGTTTAATCTGAGATGCTTCATCCATTACGATGAGGTCAAATTCTATCTGACCAGGTTCGAGATATTGGGCGACTGAATGAGGCCCCATCATAAAGCAAGGTTTCAACGCTGAGAGAGAAGTGCCAGCTCGCTTAATTAACTGACGAATCGGTACGTGTCGTGTTTTTTTATTTACTTCATTATTGATAAGGCCCATCTCGGTGTAATGTGAAACTTTGCCACTTGAGACGCCGGTTAGTGTCTGATTAATTCCCTTCTGAGCAACCTGGAAAGCAATCTTTTCTTGTTGCAGCTTTTTTAGCTTTGCATCGTATTCACCGAATTGTTTACGGATCGCATTTTGCTCAGCTCCCGAGAAGTATGCGAGCTCTTTTTTCTCTTTGATTATTTCACGCGAAAGGCTGTCAAAAACCGCATAAAGGTAAATGTTCTCTATCGACTCCAGGTTGATTTTACCTCTTTCAGTGCTTAACAAGAGATTTTCTAACCCAGTTTCAATCAATGCTTCTCGAATTCGAATGAAATCAACCCAGGTGCTCAACCACCTTGGCTGAGACAGAGCCTTGGCATTCTTCATTCTCCAGCGGCTTAAATCATCTTCAGCCACCTGAAACCACGCTGACTCATCGAGTTCTACACGCTCCTTAAATGCCACAAAAGAATCTTTTAAGGCAACTTCAGTTTCCGCTAGTTGATTGAGCGCTTCACGTACAGAGGTCATAGACTGTGGAGTCAAATTACCCATCAGGTAGTTCTTAAGGCTATTTGTCTGCAAGTTTACCAGCTTACAAAATAGTGTCAGCGTGGCTTCCATCACTTGCTTGGCTTGGTTGCAATCTTTTCTGGGAGAAAGAGTGCCTGCTTCACCAAATAGTTCTGCAGCCAGGCTCTCGCTCGCTATTTCACTATCAAAATCAATGAACTGTCGCAGTTTATTAACTTCTTCAGTTAACTCTCCAATCGCCATCTCAATTTTGCATGATGACTGTAGAACTCGCGTAGACTTATCTAGAGAATTGCTAAATGCCTCAATTCCACCTTCAGAAGTTAAGTTGTAAGTTTTGTCATTGAAAACCGGGGCGTTGAATATTCTTTGCAACTGTGAAGAAAGATTAAAAAACTCAACCAAGGAAGGTAGCGACTTAGTCTTAGAAAGGTGCTGAACCCCTTTAAACGTAGAATCGCTCATATTAAATAAAGAGTTCGCCACCGCAACTTTTTTACCAAAGCCTACGCCATAACTCTCTCGAACATTCCGGTACCATGCCCGAAGCTGCTTGATTTCGTGTAGAGGAGTATCAATTCGTTGGAATTCGTGTCTCAGATGATTACTGAACTTATTATCTGCTAAAGAGCGGCTGTAATTCTTATACTCAATTAGCTTAGGTAAAATTGATACAAGCTCATTGACCTTTGGCTTGAGTGACACAGAAAAGCTAACTAACTTTGACTTTGCAGCTCTCCATTCGCCTTTAAACCATCGAAACATGCTTTTGTCTTCTAAAACCTTCTGCAGCTCCTTCAGTTCGTTAGCTGAAGGGGCATCATTAATTTTAAACGAGGTTTCAATTTCCGCTTTTAAAGGCCTCATTCTACCAAGCAAATCGTCGAGCTCATCTAATAATGAATCAAGCTGATCGCTATCAAATATATCGTCTCTTCGATTAACCAAAGATGGCTCCAGAGATGCAATATGATTTAGAAATGCCTGAAACCCAGAAAAACCCGCTATTGTAGGATTAAATTGTCCTTCAAGCTTTGGAGCTTGCTCTACTACTGTTTCGACATCTTCATTGATTGCAAATGCTAAGTCCTTGTAAGCTTTTACCTGCAAAAGATGCTGATAAATATCAGTTGGCTTTAGATGCTCTGAAAACAAATTACCTTTTACATCATCTAAAGCTTCACTCAGCTTATTAACACTTAAATTATTCAGACAAGCTTCTGGTTCGAAAACTTGCTCAATGTCTCGGTGCAATTTACGGCCGGATTCGTAAAGCTCGATATAAGCCAAGAGCCTTTGCTCTTTTTTATTTGAGAGGGTTTTAAGGGCGGTAAAGTCCTCGCAACCTTGTAAAGCAGGGAGAGATTCAAAGTCACTCGCGAGAGCCGCTAAACAGCTTCTTGTCTCCGGCAATTGCGCATCAATTACTTCACTCACTTTCCCAATACTGACTACCGCGGAATATATTGCATTGTCGAAGTGCTCAAGGAGTTCACAAATTTCGTCACAATCAAATATCTGGATGCTCGTATCGTAAACGCCAAACCACGGGTGCTCACTCAGTTGAGAGTTGGATCCAACCTGAGTTCTGACTTCTGTGTAGATATCTGCGTACTTTCTTAACTCATCTGCGGTGCGACGCCCATCGAGTTCGTTAAATTTTGAGCCGTCGAATTTCGAAGGCTTGATATCGTCTAGCTTTAATTCGCTGAACTCTTCTCGGTATCTGGTCGCTGCGGTGAATATTTGATGAATTGTCTTCCCTGACTTTTTCCAAGTCGTATTAATCAGTTCCGCATACTGACTTAATTTTTCCTTTTTCTCCTCGTACATTTGAATATCGAGATCAATGGACGAGGGATAACGATAGGCTTCTTGATGGTCTATACGCCGTTTGAGATCTTCATATACCTGCTTCTTTTGTGTCTTATTGCTATGCAGCTCAAGACAGAAATCGCCTAAACCTGCTCTTGCTAGTCGAGATTGCACAACTTGCAATGCAGCCATTTTTTCTGCAACAAAGAGGACTTTTTTCCCTTGTGCTATTGCAGCGGCAATAAGGTTTGTAATCGTCTGAGATTTACCGGAACCTGGCGGCCCCTCGATCACCAAGTTCTTTCCCTTAATAGCATCAACCAACGCACTATGCTGTGAACTATCGGCATCGTCAATCAGTGGGTACAACTGGTGAACGTCCTTTAGAGTGTCTATGGGATACTCTGTTCCAAAACTAGAAAAATCTGACGACTCTCCTTCTTTACCTTCTTTAGCAAAAAATTGTTGGAGAATGGCGTGATTTTGAATGTTGTTAGCGCCCTGAGGCCACCGCGAAGGATCAAGATCCAGATACATAAGGAGCTTGCCAAAATCGAACATTGAAAGCGTAGCGTGGCGTTTTACTGACCAGGCCGATTTGTGTTTTATAAGCTGCTTTTCGACAAGAGATAAGTACGCCTCAGGCATCACATCTTCTTCGACCTCTGGCAACTCCAAATGAAAATCATGTTTGAGTTTTTCCCGGAGTGACAGGTTCGAAATAATATCTTCACCGGTATGCTCTATCGTATATGTATATGTCCCCAGTTCCTTATTAAGCGATGCTTTATCTACCTTGACAGGGATCAGAAAAAGGGGCGCTTGCCGGGCAACGCTGGAATTATCATCTTCAAACCATTCTAAAAAACCAAAAGCAAGATAGAGAATATTGGCACCTGTTTCCTCTATGGCTGTGTTAGCTTTCGAACGAATGGTACGTAGCTGCGCCTCAAGCTCTCTGGGGAACAGTAGCGACTGAATGTTATCGTCATCGTGTTTAGAGTCTTTTTTATTTTCACTTTTTGGGAGTTCGTAAGACGTATTCAATCCTTTTATTTTTGCCCACTCTTTAGCACTTGGATTTTGCTTGATTCTTACTTCCTGACCGTCCTCTTTAATCTGGATATAACCATTTTTAATCAATTCATCCCTAGTTGGTTCGTCTACAGGAATAAAGGTAAACTCTCTTCCTTCCAAGATATTAACGGCAAGTTGATCTGGCATTTCGTCAATAACCCTTACAAAGCCAGATTTGCCATAGCGAAAGTTCAAAAGACGATTACGACTCGTTAGATCAAGCAACCGATTTCTAATCGATTGAAGCGCGTCGAATGCGAAATTTTCGTTTATCCCACTTTCCTGTGAATGATCCATGTTTTCGACTCCTTGACCTATTTTTGTATTTTTGAGTTGCCACGAGTAATCAGATGCTTGCTCTACAAAGTCTGCAAGTGTGTTATACAAGTATCTGTTGATAGTTGTTTTGTCTTGTTTCAACCGTTGTGCAATGTCTTTAGCTTTCAAGCTTCCGGACTTTTCGAGCTCATAAACAATTGAACTTGCTAAACTATCAACTTCTTGGCTCATCATTTAAAACCTGGTGCTATAGTTAAATTCTGAACATCATTCAGGGTTAATCGATTTTGTAACCAAAGCTGATACCCAGCTCCTTTCATCGTTCCCCTTTCGGAACAGTCTACGTTCCAACGTCTCAATAAATATCCAGCCATCGCTGCTCTAACATTTATCAACAGTTGTTTATTTTCCATACCGTAATCCATCTCAATCGCTGTAGAGTACTCAACGTTTATAGGATGAGGTATGAGCTGGAGTGGGATCAGACTTTGCCATTCTAAATCGGCCTCTGCGCTTTCTTCTGCTATTGGCGTTTCTTTTATCGTTACTTTACTTATCCGCGTTAATACGAAGTCTCGGAAGCTATGGCTTTTCCGGTCATATGCTCGTACATGCCAACGAAGGCCATTATCCACAATGGAATGTGGTACTAATTCTCTGGCGCCAGAGCCGCTTGAAAGTGAGGTATAAATAACACTTACGGCTTTATTATTGAGGATGGCTTGAACCAGCCTTGCCACAATAAAAATATCAGGGATGTTTAAACTGGACGGTGCTTCTACCGGAAAATGGATATCACCAATGGCATCAAATCCGTCGGAAATGTCGTTAGCAAGCTTAGTTAGTGTTCGGCTGGCATCTTGCTCAAATACAGGCTTAAACTCTGGTGTTTGACAGTAGCGTTTTTCCCGTGAATCGTATGTAAGATTGTTTGGCGCAAGCTCTTTGTAAATACTAAAATCTCGCGAACCTGCAGAGAGGCCAACCTTAAACCGATTGATCAAGTCCTGGCGGTAAATCGAGCCTTTAAACAATAGGCAAAAGTCGATATAGGCAAGTCGTTGTTTTTGAGCAAAACTAATAGATTCGAGCATCGTCCCTGCTGTCGATATTAAACTTTAGTCCAGTGTGGTTTATTTTAATATGGTTGTAAAGTGTATGTATTAAGTGCAGTAAGTACTTATCCTTTGCGCAGGCTACAATTCCGATGTACACGTCCATTCATCGCCTCCTTGCTTTGCGGAACACGCTTAAATTTTTATTGTAGTGAGATACTTTAGCTTAATACTACACGATAAAGATATATACCCTACCCCTAATAGCATTTGAGTACACTTTAGGCAGTGAAAACAAGGATGTTCGTAAATGCCAAGAAATAAAACCACTTTTATTGACCTGCTGGTAGAATTACCTTGGTGGGTGTCGGTATTGGTATCCGCCACGGCCTATGTGATGATGGCGCATGTGTTGCCATCTATTCAAACGGAAAACCAAATCACCGCCATGGTATTTAAGGCCTTTGTGATCCCTGCCCCTTATATTGCTGGCATGATATTGCTTACCGCACCCTTTGCGTTTTTGAATGCTCGTCATAAGGCCAAACAACTGGATACCCAGCGTAATATACAAACCGTGCGTGATTTGCACTGGCGTAACTTTGAAGAGTTGGTGGCCGAAGCCTATCGCAGGCAAGGTTATCGGGTAACTGAAGGTGGTTATGGTGCCGACGGCGGTATTGATTTAGAACTCCGAAAAGATGGCCTGCTTACCTTGGTGCAATGCAAACAGTGGAAAACGCAAAAGGTCGGCGTGAATGTGGTGCGGGAAATGTTTGGTGTGCTGACTGCACATCAGTCTAATCACTTTATTATCATTAGTTCTGGCACCTTTACCCAACAAGCTATCGACTTTGCAGCAGGCAAACCTATCGAGTTGATTGATGGTCCAAAACTATTAGCTTTGGTAAACGGTGTGCAGGTTTCACCAAAGGTCACTATTGAAAAAACCAAGGTATGCCCAAAATGTTCTGGTGAGTTAGTAAAAAGGACGGCGAAACGCGGCCCTAATGCCGGAAATGCATTCTTGGGGTGTTCTAACTTTCCGAAATGCCGTTACACCGAATAAGTAAGGATAGAGATGAAAGACCTGGATGTTCATAAGAAGGTAGCCGTACTATTTGATGCGGACAATGCACAGTTAGCCAAGCTATCGCCCATACTGGATGAGATATCAGCGCACGGCCATGTACTCATAAAACGGGCTTATGGTGATTGGTCTGCTGAGACTTTAAAGAACTGGAAGAAGCCGCTTAATGAACTGGCGATCCAGCCTATTCAACAGTTTGCCTATACCACCGGTAAGAACTCCACCGATGCATCAATGATCATTGATGCCATGGACCTACTCTACTCTGACCGTATTGATGCTTTTGCATTGGTTTCCAGTGACAGTGACTTTACCAAGCTGGCCTCACGATTACGTGAATCGGAAAAATTTGTGTTTGGTGTGGGAGAAAAGAAAACACCGGTATCGTTTCGGAATGCCTGTGATGACTTCATCTTCACCGAAAACTTAGGTGCTGAGCCGGTATCGAATAGCGATACACCAAAGGCAGATAACGTGGTTACTACCAATGGTGCGGAAGAACTGATCCCTGCACTTTTAAAAGCATGGGAGCTATATCAGAATGATGATGGTTGGGTGAACGTTGGTCCTGCTGGTAGTTTTCTCAAACGAGCTAAACCAGACTTTGATCCACGCACTTATGGTTCGGCTAAATTTACCGGTGTGGTCGCCGGTTTATCTTCCATATTTGAAATGACGAAACAGAAAGGTAAAGGCACAACACAAATGATCTTTTATCGCCCCAAAATTGCCACAACAGAACTCAAATAAATCCCAGTTCATTAAATGCAATACGTTCATTACAGTTTGGCCTTACGTCGAAAGGCACCACTTTCAGCCTTAACTTATGCTCTGTGTCGTAAGAAAAATAATGCTCCAATGGCGCATTGAATGACTCGGTTCGCGGGTAAATAAGGATCAACAATCCTTCACTGTTGAGGTACTTATACCCGTATCCTAGCATTTGATAAAAATCACTTTGCGATAAACCAAACTTATCAGAACCTGAGCTTTTGCTTTGATCGATTAGCTTCCATTTCGTATCCATGATTGTTGCCGTTTCACCAGGCCTTTTTAGATACAAATCCGGTTTTAAGCGGAAATATTGCCGTGCACCATAACTTACCAATGATTCTCTTTGTACCTGGCTAGTGAGTTCTGCTGATTTTGGAACATGTTTAGCCAGGTATTTAGCAACGAAACTTTCAAACACTGCTTCCATGGGAAATAGCAATGAATAAGCGTCATGCCTGCCTGTCATCGACTGCGGTGAAAAACCTTCCAGAATCAGTCTTGCCCATTTAAGAGGTACATCGTAATGCTGCATGCCCCGGTGCAATTTAATCGCGGAGAAGTCACTATGATAGTCGCAGCTGAATGGCACTGCTTCAAAAGCAAAAGAAAGTTCTTGCACAAGTTTTTTATTTTTACTGACTACCGCCCACTTTGATACTGCTTGAAGCGCAGAGCGAATCAACCTATTGGCAGGCTGATCCGCTTGGTACGCATCATATTCCACATAAAACCGATGCCGGTTCACAAAGTTATGCTTAAGCTGATGACTATGCAGTAACTTGCCTTTCAAAAAAGCATTATTATTCTGTTCACGAACATAGTCATTTTTAATGCCTTTTTTGACAAGGAGGTTCACCGAACGCAAGAATTGGGCGATAAAGACCTCTAGCAAAGGCATTTTTTGTTTTTTAATACTGGCGACTTCGGTTTCGATATGGCGAAAGCGCTTTAAGGTTTTCAGCATCATTAATAGTGACAGTCGTGCCTCTTCAGCATTGTCGGCATTCGCATCCACTTTTGCGATTTTGGGTAATACTTCTATCTGAGTACCGTCTGGGCAAATGATTACTCCTGCGTAGTTTTGCATTTGCAAAACTTCCATGCCATTGGCGACTTTTAGTTTTAAGTAAGCAGAATCAACTTCATCGCTTAAGCAGATCTTTTTTAAATATTCAAAAGCCTGGCAAGATACCTTTTGTACACGAGCAACTGTGTTTGCCTTATCACTGGCACTAATCAAACCGTATTCAAACACCGTCAGGCTATGCCGTTTCTGATTTGACTTTACAAACGCCACGCTAAATTACCCTGCATCCTGATTACTAGAATACATTGCGGTGTAAGTTTCCACTTCATCCCATATTGGTGCTCCAACAGGGGTTAGCTGATATTCATAAAGCTGATCGTCAAACTCACCAAATTCTTCTGTGTTGCCAAACAAATTATGGTAGTTAACCGGCTGCCTTGGAATAATGGGTTCGATGCCCATTTGCTCTTTTTGGTTATCAGCCAGCACTAAACGAATTTTCTGCCAGTCTTCGAAGAAGTACTCAGCAAGTAACGGGATAATTTTATTCTGGAATGTCTTTCCAAGCTCAGCTAATGCACTAACGTGATCATTTAACTTTATCGCGTTAATCACAGGCATAAAGAAAGCATGCCCGAGGGTATGCTCTCTATCGTAAAGCGCAGCTATACGCTCGTTAAGTGTTCTCAAAAGCTTTACTAAATCGATCCGTTTGCCATCAACCAAGATTGAATAGGCATTGCCTGCTTCATCTTCCAGAACACTGGTATCGGGCATCATTTCTATGAAATCAAATCGACGCCTCAGGGCAGTATCCATTAACGCCAACGATCTGTCTGCAGTATTCATTGTGCCAATCAAGTACAAGTTGTCGGGTACAGAGAAAGGATAGCCAGAATAAGGTAACGTTACTTCAATATGCTCATCGCTGCCAAGTCGCTTTGACGGCTCAATTAAGGTTATTAACTCACCAAAGACTTTGGAAATATTACCACGATTGATTTCATCGATAACCAAAACAAAGTTTTTGCGCTTACTTTTACCTTCAACAGATTCAACTGAGAGCTCAGAAAGGTATTTTATCAGCGCTCCATAATAGGGCTGCAATCCCCCATTAATTACCTTCTCTTTGTTATACGCTGCTTTTAGCGTTTTAACTGTCATCGTGTGAACCGAGTTCCCCTGGCTCTTATCGAATCGAATGGTGTTGTTGTTCACATCCGTTATCGTGAAAAAAGTTTTTCCACTCAGGGTGTCTACCCGTATGCCAGCTTCCGACTCGGCTAATTTTTCTGAAAATTGTTGCCATCGCGCTTCAAACTCTGCAACAGCTGATGTGCTATTCGCTACACGGTATTTTTTGGCGTCATCGCAAATGGCTTTAAAAACACCGTCTTTTTCGTAATAACTGATCTGATCTCCCTCAGTTTTAGCACTGAGGCCTTCAACAAACTCTTCGTACCCATAGCTTTGGTGAAATGTTACAAAGCGAATGCGTTCTTGCGAAACCAATTCATCGTATTTGTCTTTAAAGGACTGACGCTGTAAATCTCGGTTATGCCCGTGAGGCGTAAAGTCAGGCTCAGCGGCTCGGACTGCTAACTCTATTGTTCGATAGGTTTTGCCGGTGCCAGGCGGACCAAATAAGATCTGGTTTAAAGGCATGTCCAAGTGTTGGCTCGAAGCAGTAGGTTCTTGCGTTTCATCGCTAGCATGTTCCATTTCAATACCCAAATCAGATAACGTTAAATCGTAATACCGTCTTAAGATATCCTGCTCAAACAACGAATACTCTTTAACGGGAACTTCCCATGATGTGCCGTTATAGCGCGGCGACCACCGTTTGTACTTATCTTCGTAAGTATATTTAACCGGTTGCTCCAAACTCTTTATAGTTTCATACCGGCGCATCATCCATTGATTATCCAACTCAGAGCCAGAAATATATTCAATGTCTGAAGTCACTCTAACCAACCGGTAAACAGTGTTACCATGCCCAAGGTTTACAATATCTCCGGTTTCTATTGTGCGAAAACAGTTTGCACTACCATTACCAGTATTTTGATGCACCGCGAGGAGGCTATTATCAGTAAGCCACTTTAGCGTTTCTTCTTTAAATGAAATTGGACTGTGGGAGACTTTCCATATTCTTGCATTCATAACAGTATTATCACTATCTATATAGTCAGTGGGCCAATATGGCTCTCTTGTTATTGGATAATCGAGGTTAAACTGCTGTAGATCAGACTTTTCGCTTAACCGATTAAAAGTAGTCGGGCTAAGTTCTTCTTTTAAGTAATTCTCTTTATACCCAAATCGCTGCTCAAAATTTATTTTGTTGGCTACCGGGTCAAAAGTGGCAAAGACTGATTTTGCTTTGAAATCGCCCTGTTCACGCCTTCCTATCCGAAATGCATTACCAGCATCCATTTTTACGATAAAGACATCCAATTCACTACTATTTGCCAAGCGAATAATGTCGCAAAAGGCATTTAAGGTTTCGTCTGGCCATGTTTGATAACTTCGGGCGAATGCTGGCTTATGCACGAACTGCTGAATAATCTCTTCATTCGTTAACGTTGCTACTTGCGGCTGAATATCTAACCCTAGTGAAGCTGCATGTGCGATAAACCGCTTGGTGTTTTCTAACCCCCACTGATTAGATACTACTATTTCCTTTTCGTCGTGAGTAACGAGCCGTTCATTTTCTGCAGAAAAGTAGCGTTTTTCGACATCTCTGGATTGCTGTTTCTTGGTGTTGAATTCTTCATAAGTACAAAAGACACCAGCACTTCCTTGAAGCTCTTTGGGAAACGCTGTTTGTAAAGCTGGCAAGGTCGCTTGATGCCGCTTTAAGTATTCTTTTATCACCTCTAACACCAAACGGTTTTTAGAGTATGTTGTGCCTTCAAACTGATATTTCGTGTAGTCTCTTGGCATAATGACTATCTATTGTTCAGTAATATTGACTCGCAAGCCGCGTAACGTACTGACGGCAGCATGGACCTGTAATATTCGCTTTCTATACCGTCTTTTAATATCGCCTTTCGATGCCCTGTTCTAGGGTCAACAACGTAGGTGCTAATATTTTTTGTTCGTTTTGCGTCTTCATACCAAGAGATATTAAAAGCACATAGCGGAGGGAAAAAGGTCATACTGGCGTAACCTGAGATATTTGCATGTATCCACCAGGCTAACGATGCCCAATCTCCCGTTTTTTCGTAATACTCCAAATACGCAGGGATCACGATACAGGCTGTTGCGCCCATAAAGCCGTGTTCGTCTCTGCGGTCCCATATATGACCGGCAAAGTTTCGTTCATTCGACGCACAATTAGCGCCGAGTTCATTCCCCAGCTGATTTACCTCACAACTCCTGAAGGCAGAGCGGATATGAATACGGCCCCAAGCATCCTGAATGGGCTCAAGTACCTTTTCACATAAGTTTGAACCAGCCTCAACCGCCAATGATAAGTCGTCAGGAATGTTATTTATACCGTTAACTACAGCAGTTTCTGAGTACAGGAAGTCGCGAAGAAAAAAGTGTTTAGACAGGCGAGTACGAGCCAATTTGTCCATTTTTGTAACGAGAGACTTAGACATCTACATATTCCTTTGCACTAAGACAGGGCAATAAACATATCACATCCAACATATTTAACTATTGTTTTTCTATTCACCTTCACTGTGAATACATTTCAATAATTTTGAAAACCTATATCACCTCATAGACGCGCCATCCTGCGCGTCTTTTTTATGCACTTTAATGAGGTTTGATATGACTTTACTTTGTCCAAATTGCCGCTCTTCACGAGTTGGCGTTCGAAACTATGGCCGTTCAACCTGCGGCACACTTGGGAGTCTTGCTGGAGCGCACCTTGCCATGCAAGGCATTCGGGTAGGTACCACGGTTGGTCGCTTCTTTGGTCCTCCAGGCATTGTTATCGGCGGCACAGCTGGCCTCATCATTGCCGGGATAAGTGGTGCCATGTTGGGCGGTAGCACAGGCACGCAACTCGGCTCAATGATTGATGACAAGATTCTTAACAACTACAAATGCCTGGATTGTAAACACACCTTTAGTGACAGTACTGCAAGCAAGGGCAATGAGTACATTTATGAACACTCAACACCTTCAGATGACGACGATGAGTTTCATCCTCTCTCGACCACCTCTCAATAACATCCAAGGAAACTATCATGGCACATTTAGTTGAAAATATGGCCTACACGGGTGAAACGCCCTGGCATGGACTTGGTCACCTAATACCGGCAAACCGGCCCTTAGATGAATGGATAATCGCCGCTGGCATGGACTGGCAAATTAACGAAGCACCTGTTTTGTTTGATTGCAATGCACTACCAGGCTCTCCCACGTTGCGCTTACCCTTAACAAGAGAGGCGCAGGGATATAAGGTTTTGTATCGCTCTGATACTCACTCCCCTTTGTCTGTTGTTAGTCAACGCTATCAGGTAGTACAGCCCAAAGCCATCATGGAATTTTACCGTGACTTAACCGAACAATTCGGCTTTGAGATGGAAACCGCTGGCGTTTTAAAGGGCGGAAGAAAACTATGGGCATTGGCTAAGACTGGGCAAACAACTCATGTGAAGGGTAAAGATACCGTTCATGGATATGTCCTGCTCGCCACAGCTTGCGATGGCACGATGGCCACAACGGCACAATTTACCAGTGTCCGCGTGGTGTGTAATAACACCCTGGCCATTGCAACGCGCGATAATCGTGGTGCAGTGAAGGTACCGCACAGCACTCAATTTGATGCCACTGAGGTAAAACAAAAACTCGGTCTGTCAGTATCTGGCTGGGACGAGTTTAGTTATCAAATGAAAGCCCTGTCTGAACGCAAGATGACCTCACGAGGAGTATCTAAGTTCCTGACAACGCTTTTTGATAACCACACCACTACGGTATCTGCGAAAACCCGAGACCGCAATATGGCCAGTATACTCAAGCTCTATCAAGGTCATGGAAAAGGGGCTGAATTATCCTCAGCCCATAACACGGCATTCGGCCTTCTCAATGCCGTGACACAGTTTGTGGATCATGAGCAGCGCGCTCATTCTAATGACAATCGCCTCAACTCGGCCTGGTTTGGTCAGGGTGCGAAGCTTAAAAATCTCGCCTTTGACAACGCCTTAGCGTTAGTCGCTTAACCACAACACTCAACATTAATCATTTTGTCAGGGTTACGCGCTGAATGCGCGTCCCTGCCCTCTATTATTCAGGTGAACTTTATGCTGCACAACCATCACACTATTCCCATGCCGCGTTTACCCGTTGGCGTCTCGGAATCTCAGGTTCTTCAATGGGCCCAGGTAATTCTTGAGGACCAATTTAAACGCAGTCACTATTTTACTAACCCCAACGCTACCCGTGCTTATTTACAAGCCTCCCTAGCCAGAAGTGAACGCGAGCAGTTTGCTTTGCTGCTACTGGACAGCCAACACGGTCTATTGCACTGTGAAGTGATCTTTCAAGGTACTATCGACAGTGCCGCTGTGTATCCACGAGAAATCGTAAAGATAGCGCTTGAGCATAACGCCGCTGCGGTCATATTGGCACACAACCATCCCAGTGGTCACCCTGAGCCCAGTGAAGCGGATAAGCAGATCACAACTAAAATTGTTGAAGCCTTAAAGGTCGTCGACATTCGTGTGCTCGACCATTTCATCATCGGTGGTACCAGGATCACCAGCTTTGCCGAACGCGGCTTACTCTGAGCTGGCTTATAGCTCTGAACTCAATAAATTCATCGAGCGGAATAGCTGTGATTAATGTGTATTAACAACAGTTATTTCCGTTCGTGCATGCTTTAACCCCATTGAAAACCTTACCCCTTAGGAGGTTATTTATGCCTAATGCACAACTTAAGCTCATCCCCTCCCCGTCAATCCAAACGTCTCCCTACCATCTCTACTTACAAACTCTGTCTCCAACAGGACGTCGCTCAATGGCCTCACTCCTGAATACATGCACCAAATTACTCAGTTACCCAGGTAAAGCTGAGGACTTCGATTGGCCATCATTTTCCTACGCCAAAGCCATGATGATTAGAAGTGCAATGCTTCAAGCCGATTACGCCATCAATACCATCAACATGTCGATTTCAGCGCTCAAAGGGGTAATGCAGACAGCGTTTAACCTTGAGCTGATTAATGCTGATAGGTTAGCTCGAATCAAAGCGGTAAAGCCTGTTAAAGGTAATGCGCAAAAACGCCAGGGACGAGTACTTTCCGCTAAAGAGGTAAAAGCGCTTATTAGAGCCTGTGAGAAGCATTCAGAGCCCAGCGGCATTCGCAATAAGGCGTTGTTACTGACAGCACTTAGCGCGGGCTTACGTTGCTCGGAACTCTGCACATTAACCATTGCGGATATTGATTTACAGACCGGACGATTGTTAGTGGCAAGCGGTAAAGGCCGGAAACAACGTATCGTTTATGTTAACCGGCAAGCTACTGAAGCTATTCAAGCCTGGTTGGCTATTCGTACAAACAAACCTGGACCACTATTTGTGCGGATCCTCAAAGGTCAGCACTTATCTATGCTGCCGCTCACACCTAACGGGATTACACACCTCCTACAAAACTTTCGGAAACAAGCCAACATTCCCCCCTTTTCACCTCATGACCTACGTAGGACCTTTATAACGCGACTACTGGAAGAGGACGTTGATTTGAATACCGTTCGGATGATGGCTGGACATAGTGATATCAGCACAACGATTCGCTATGACAAAAGAAACGAAAACTCTTCTAAATCGATTGTGGCCTGCTTATCATTGGGGTAAGCAGGCTACATTCTGCACTAAACATCCTGGAATCAGTGTCAGTAGGTTAACCAAACGACAAACAAACTTGCGCCATCAAGCAAATCAATATTCACGTCTCAGTCAACTAATCCGAACACACCTACTATTATATTTTTAGAGCTCGGCTGGTACCAAAGGTACGTTCGCCATTACTAAATTTTTTTGTTTCCAATTTACAAAGATAACTTGTTCGCGTAATGAGCACATGAATAGTCTCAGGCTCGCTTTCATTTACTCTGTAAATGGCATTATTTGGAATATGCACAAGACCAACCGCTTCCTCAGGTCTAATTCCTAGTGTACGAGCCCAACTTTTTACAATGCGACTATACAAATTGTCACACTGTATGTCAGTCTTCCCCAATGCTCGGTAGGTATCACGGTTAAGCAGGATAACAACATGAAAATGAGGTCGATGTGATTGCTGACCATATTCTCTTGCCCATATGTAACCTATCTTGGTGTCATGAGCTCGCTGAATTGTAGACTTTTTAGTTGCTCGCTGACGCTCTGCTGCTATCTGACTCTTTAGTGATTCAAAAAAACTACGCATTGCACCGCGACAACACTGAGCCTCCAAACTGTAAGAAGAGGGGTATCTTAGATCAACACGAATTGCGAGAGTTCGAGGGTGCCACTGAACAAAACCTTCGATGACGCTAATGGCTGCGTCCATCTGCACCTGCGCCAGGTCACCTTTGCTTGTAAGCACAGAATAGCCTTGATGTTTTTCCTCTTTGATAAGCTGGCTTGAAGTATAAGGGGTGTTATTTGGATTCATGGAATCTCCTAAGGGAATTAAGGAGTTCATACCAAAGCTTCGAACTGATACCGACCATAAGATTTGCACTATATGATTTAAGTAGAGTCGTATCTTCTATTGAAGCGAGTGTGACTATACGGGTTTGTGTATAACAAGCGTTGAATCGACTAGCTAGTATGACTATGTAGTCTTAAATCTGTTATAGCTATACCCTCTATATTCAATAGTTAAAGACTATTTGGGATAGTCTTTAACTACATTCACTACTACTCTAAGGTAAGTAAGCTGATTATATTCAGGTAGAGTAGCGCTAGTCTTTTTATATATATCTATTTACCGACACTGCAGCTCACTGATATGCGTAGATGCTTTTGATATAAACCTAGTAAAATAAAGCTCGTTGGGTTAGTGCTTTACTCCGACATTAGATGGCTGCTACAGGCAAGAAAGGGGATTGCCCAGCATTTTTTTGGCATTATTCTGGCTGACTAATGCAATTCCTCTGCGCGTATACTCAATGGCTCTAAGCCGTGGTCACGCTCAAATAGACGTGCAGATAACCAATCATTCACTTCTTGTTCAACCCAGCCTACGGCTCGATCTCCCAAAGACACCGGTTTGGGAAACAAATTGTCAGCCACGTATTTGTATACAGTGGACCGACTTAGTCCAGTTGAGTGCAGGACTTCGTTTAATCTAATCAATCTCATGGCAATGTCTCCTGTGTTTGCTCATGGGATTGAGGGCATTAGTTAAAATTAAATTTTAGTTATAAGTTTCAGGATCATTACAGTGCGTTTGACTTTCCTGCTGCGATACTAAATTGGGGAAGTCAGAAAACTCTAACATCCGTTTAGATCGAGTATGACATTTGTAGTTTTCACCTTAAATTAACTTACATAGCACTAAGATATAGCTTCGGCCCCTTACATCATAGGTTATTAATGAAGATACTAAACTCTATATAAATACTATATTAAAACGTTATCTCTTGTATATTTTTACAACATAGCTACTATATGAGTACTAATAATACTACTAAGTAATTCAGGTGAGTTATTAAAGTTCTTCGGCCAAGAAACACTAAACCAGATAAGCGGGTAATTGAGTCCGGCTTAAGAATAATGTGTCAGCACGGATGGAAAATACCCGACAGAGTCAATACAGCTAAGGAAGGCGAAGAGATTCTCTATGACGTACTCTCACAAAAATCCCCGGGGAAAATGCAAACCCAAGAAAGCTTGCAAACTCTTCTGAAAGAAGCAGAGGAATATATACTGCCGTATGACGATTTTGCATGGATAAAGACGGACGAACGTGCTTGCTACTTTGTTTGGATGAAAATTGTATATTGCTCTTACAACTCTGGTCCGTTGCATCCTATCCGATTTTATAATTCTAACGAACCAATTGCTTTCCGTTACATAGAACTAGGCCTAAATTTAAGCCCTTCTAGCCACGATGCACGAGTCGAACTAATTATCAAATTCTTTGATTATGTTAAGCAACCGCTTAACTGGCAAAAACAGCTACTTGAATATCTTGGGCATGAGTGGGGGAAAATTTACTCCGCTCGTAAGCCTTTTCCTTGGTTAAATAAAAGTGATGAAATTCAATGTCGATGGTCCTGGGAATATTTTCATAAACATCAGGTTTGCGAACGTACTGATATTGGAAGTCTCAATCCTACGGGAAATCATGAGCTGTATCTCGCTATATTAGCCGCATATGACTCTTGGGATGCTCATTATGACTCAAAGCGACTTTTTCTAAGCGATTTTAATAAAGCTTGGAACCAGAAAAAGTTGCGGGATAACCGCAAGGGTAAAAAAGCCTGTAACATGATACTTCGTGAAGAAGTTAAGCTAAAGTTAGACAGATTGGCAGCAAAAAAAGGAATGAAGCTAAACGAATTGGTAGAAGAGTTGATAGAGAAAGAATATGATGAAATCTCGAGTGATTAACTCATTAAATTTAATTTCAGGACGGCGGCTCAGATGCCTTTTAAGCAGGAAGTCATTGTAACAACCAATGTAACAAAAACCACAAAGCTGGATCAGGTAAGTTTATAAAATTCAAATAAATAACTCCCTAATTCAAATCCCGCCAGCTCCACCACTTTCAAATACTAAGACGTCCTAGGACGTCTTTTTTATTGCATAAATTCAGTAACTTAATCTCTATAAGTTTTAATAAATGCGTAAAAGGCCATGTAAGCTATCTTATCGCAAGCTCTTGCCTTCTTCCCTCCTCGGCAGTTGATAACGATATTATAAACTTCACCAGTACCAAACTCTTGATTAAAGCTAACCGAGCAATCTGAAATTTGCTGCAATGCTCTTTCTTGGCAATTATCGGGTTTACTAAACTAGTTGTTGAGGTAGGAGATGATTTACTGTCGCTAACCAGTGCTTCAAACAGCGACGGCGTCACCAAGCTCAGCCGCAGTTGTTAAATATGAAATTGATTTCACATGATCAACGGCAACACCTTCACCGTTCTTATAAATTTCTGAAATGTAGTGCAGTGCTTCGATATGGCCCAGCTCTGCAGCTAATCTATACACTTTTAGGCCGTTAAACTTATCGAGTAAATCCTTACATAAGATAAACGCTTTCCGATGCTCACCTGCTTTATGATAAGAAAGTGCTTCGTTAAGTAGATATGATGACTTTGAAGGTGGGGGCGCTGTGCCATAGCTATTACTGCTATTTAGGAGCAAATATCCTGTGAGTATATTTACAATAAGAATAGCCACATGTTGAGACATAAGTGACCCCCCCTTTTCATTGAAAAATGTCGCGAAAAGGTAATTCAGGCGTAAGGCAGCCAATCCATCTCGAGGAAAGTATTTGCAAATCGTAATCAGTGTATTGCTTAGCGTGAGTATTTGAAAGGCGAACTTAGTGATAGAGTTTGTGATACCAAACCGGTTATGCCAGTTTTATACTTCTTGATGAACGGTAATACCTAAGCTTTTCAATTATTAGTGTACGGTGAGAATAGTAAAACACGGAAGTAGTACATGCCTAAAAACAGATCCAATCTTATAGATTTGCTCGTTGAATTACCCTTGTGGGTGTCGGTAATAGTTTCAGCAGCTACCTATGTGACCTTGGCGCATGGGTTACCAAATGTACAAACCGATAACCCGATGATTGACATGGTGTTTAACGCGTTTGCAATCCCTGCCCCTTTCATTGCCGCAATGATTTTACTCGTTGCACCGTTTGCGTTTTTTAATTCACGCCGAAAAGCTAATCAGTTAGATAAGCAACGCAATATAAATACTATTCGCGCTCTTCATTAGCGTAATTTTGAAGAGCTGGTGGCAGAAGCCTATCGTAGGCAAGGATACCTTGTAACTGAAGGCGGATATGGTGCCGATGGCGGCATTGATTTAGAGCTTAGAAAAGATGACCTGCTTACCTTGGTGCAATGCAAACAATGGAAAACGCAAAAGGTTGGTGTAAATGTGGTGCGGGAAATGTTTGGCGTGCTGACAGCGCATAAAGCTAACGACTGTATTATCATTAGTTCTGGCACCTTTACCCAACAAGCTATCGACTTTGCATCAGGCAAATCTATTGAGTTGATTGATGGCACTAAACTATTGGCATTGGTAAACGGTGTTCAGGTTTCACCTCAGGTAACTATTGAAAAACCTAAGGTATGCCCAAAATGTTCTGAAGAGTTAGTAGAAAGAACGGCGAAACGCGGCCCTAATGCCGGCAATACGTTTTTGGGGTGTTCCAGCTTTCCAAAATGCCGTTACACCGAATAAGTAAGGATAGAGATGAAAGACCTGGATGTTCATAAGAAAGTGGCCGTACTGATTGATGCGGATAATGCACAGTTAGCCAAGCTATCACCCATTTTGGATGAGATATCAGCGCACGGCCACGTGCTAATAAAACGAGCTTACGGTGATTGGTCTGCCGACACCTTGAAGAACTGGAAGAAGCCGCTTAATGAACTGGCAATCCAGCCTATTCAACAGTTTGCCTATACCACCGGTAAAAACTCCACCGATGCATCGATGATTATTGATGCCATGGACCTACTCTACTCCGATCGCATTGATGCCTTTGCATTGGTTTCCAGTGATAGCGACTTTACCAAGCTGGCGTCACGGTTACGTGAATCGGAGAAATTTGTGTTTGGTGTAGGAGAAAAGAAAACACCGGTATCATTTCGTAATGCCTGTGATGATTTTATCTTTACCGAAAACTTAGGCGCTGAGCCGGTATCAAATACCGATTCACCAAAGGCGGATAATGCGGTTACTACCAATGGTGCGGAAGAGCTGATCCCAGCCCTCTTAAAGGCATGGGAGCTATATCAGAATGATGATGGTTGGGTTAACGTTGGTCCTGCTGGTAGTTTTCTCAAACGAGCCAAACCCGACTTTGATCCTCGCACTTATGGTTCAGCCAAGGTAACCGGTGTGGTTGCGGGGCTTTCATCTATTTTCGAAATGACAAAACTAAAAGGCAAAGGTTCGACACAAGGAATTTTCTATCGCCCCAGAATTGCCACAATAGAGCTCAAATAAATTCCCGTCCATTAAAAGCAATTCGCTCATGACAATTTGGCCTTACGTCGAAAGGCACGCCTTTCAGCCTTAACTTAAACCCGCAAGTCTGTACCCAAGACAACACTATGACATCGATGAATGTTCCACAGCAAAGTGAATAATCGCCTCTAAGGTGGTTAAAAAAGCACCAGAAAAATGTATTATTGTTCTAATACAGAAGAAGGAGCTTTGTAATGAAACTTACTGGATATTTCAAGAAGTGTGCTGCTCTAAGCATGGTAACGATCTCGTTTGTTTGCTCTGGTGGACAGGAAATCGACGTTTCTGGAAACTGGGAAGGTGAAATTCAAACACTAGGCTCCAACTCTGTAACTAAGTCTGTCGCTTTGCAATTAGAGCAAACAAAAGATGGTAAAGTACAGGGCTATGTCTTTTACGATACAGATAGCTGTGTTTTTGCTGTTGAAGGGCAGGTTCAAATACCTGGCCGTAATGCCCCGCCGCGTGTAGACCTACTCGAAAAAAGTGCGCTAACAGGCTATTTGGATGGATGTCAGTTTAAAAAGGTAACTCATGGGCTAGGGCTATCTTTGACAGGAGGTAAATTAAAGGTAAAAGGCACGCTTTTGTCGCAAATGATTAACGCTGAGGAAAGTGTTCTTACCAGAAAAAGTGATTTTTCCGAACGCTCTAAACTAATTGCAAAATTGGTAGAGAAGGAAAAACAAGCACCGAAGCAGTGGCGAGCTGTATTGAATACTGCTGTGGTAAAATTTTTATTCCCATCAGGCTACGCTTCACCAAACCATTTTTATGTTTTAGCAGACCAAATCGGGCCTAAGGGCTTAGGTGAATGCACAAATTCGCTCTATTATCAGGACGGCGTAGATAATAATCTTACCTATCTTTTGCAAAACCCCGAATGTGACATCTTACCTGCTGGACAATTTGATGTTAATACCGAGAATAATCTGAAAATTGTCTGGCACCCAAAAGCCGCGAATGCCAGTGCAAAGGTGTTAGTAGATCAAGAAATTTCTCAGATGTATCACGAACCACTTACTGGCTTAATGTGGCAGTTACAAGATGTGTACAATAACCATCATGACTCACAAACACTATCCCAAATTGCGTCAATATTTTTGGATCAAAGAAAATCTGTTCTAAAGCAGGTGGACGATCTCATTGCTAAAGAATTGTCTATATCTCAATACGGCGCCAAATTTATGGGGGCTTGGCAGGGTTATATCCGGTTTAGCCAACCAGACAGACCAGAGCAACAATTAGAACAAGCGGCACTGGCTTTATGGCTTTCCGGCTCTGATGAGCAAAGCGAAATACTGGGTTATCTTACAATATCTGAAACCTGTTTTTTCACCATGCGGTTGAGAGACAACAAGGGTAGCGCGGCTTTGTCGACTCGAAAAAGCCGTTTAAGGAACACTTGTAATAAAGAACAGGTTAGTCTTGTTCTTCCCCGATTCTATTTAGCCTCTATGAACGCAGAGCGTAACTTACTCAAGTTAGAGCCTGGAACCGATCGTAATCGCGTTAAACCATCCTATGGTATTTTTCAGCGGAAAACACCTACTCCTTACCTCATGTCACTGCTTACATTTGAGCAAGGGCAGCGTTTTGCTCTACCGCAAGAGGAAATGACAACGTTGATGATTGCCGCACAAGTACCAGATGAACAATTGGAAAAGCAGCATGCTCAGAGTATGCAGGATTCTGCAGAATTATTGGCCAAAAAGGCGGAACGGCTAAGAATACAAGAAATCGAAATGAAAAAACGGGAGAAAGTTAGATTAGAGAAAGAACAAAAGTATAGGACCGCCGCTCACCAAACGAAATTACGTAAGTCAGTAGATAGTCATCATGCGAGAGAGGCTCGTCTGCCTGTTGTCACTGGACCGTTTGATGGTCTGCCAGGTTCTGCTTTTCTCAACGCGGTTTATCGGGGCGATGAAACACTAGTACAGCGTTTTAACCGTGTTTATGCCAACAAAAAGGCTGACGGCTTAAAGGCATTTTTTGGCAGGTATGGAAATGACATGACCAATGCCGTCGCAGACTTACATAAGAAGGTAAAAATAGAAGACTCTGTCGCCGCAAAATACCTTTTTGAATACGAAAAACGCTTTGGCCGGTGCCTGTCAGAATCCCCTGCCACTTTCTATGTAACAGGCTACCAACCTGACATGGTTGTAACTAATTTGCTTGGAGTAGAAATTGCTCGGCATTATGGCGGCGTAACCAAAACAAAATATCAGGTTAACCCTGAGTTTACAGGGGTATTTCAGAAAATAGGGAAAATGCAACCTCAGGGCGTAGCCGCTCGTCTAACGAGCTTTCTAGCAGGTCAAAAAGAAAAGGATTTAAGGGAATTATCGCTAACTGGCGTTGACCAGATTTTTAATAAATTTTCCTGTGACAGCCCGGAAATAAAAGTCTTTGAAACGAATTTAATTAAACTGTTTTAAATATATATAGGCACACTTAATATGCTGCGCCGTCATACTGAGTGACGAACGTGCAGATTGCCACTAATCAGCGCAAAACACATACCACCTAAATAAAAGCTATTCCCATTTAGATGGTTATATTATAACATTGCAGCACAATTCTAATGTATAGCTTCTCCAAACAATGCAAACAAATTCAGTGATATGCGCGGATGCGCTTACCGTGCGTGTTGACGAGCGCACGCTTCTAGACAATCTCAATTTTAATGTAGGAAAAGGCGAAGTATTTGCACTTTTAGGTGGAAATGGTGCAGGTAAATCCACTACCCTTAAAACGTTTTTAGGGCTTATGAAGGCAAATAGCGGTAGCGCTACTGTATTAGGGCATAATGCCTCTACCCAGCCAAACCAAGTTCAAAAGTCTGTTGCCTACTTACCCGAATCTGTCACCTTATATGGCCATCTTTCTGGCGTAGAAAACATTCGTTATTTCTTGTCAGTGGCTGGAGTCGATAAGTCTGACGACGATATGTTCGCGGCACTTCGCAAGGTCGCACTTCAAGAAGATTCGTGGAATAAAGCGCTATCTAATTATTCAAAAGGCATGCGTCAGAAGACCGCAATTGCCCTGGCGCTACTGCGCAATGCGCCTGTTCTGTTTTTAGATGAACCTACATCTGGGCTAGACCCAGCAGCCATCGACGAATTTAATGCGCTAGTGTCAGAGCTGGCAGCGGGTGGCGCTACAATTTTTATGGTTACCCACGACGTTTACGGTGCCTGCCAAGTTGCCCATCGAATTGTGCTTTTAAGTAATGGCAAACTCACCGGTTCTTTCGAGCGTGCTGGCGAAACGCCAATAGATACTGAAGCCGTTCACGCAGCGTTTGCAGGGCGTAATGTATGATACTCAATGTTGCTAAAATCATTTGTGCTGAACAGTGGCGCTATTGGATGCGAACAAAAGTAGCAGCGACCGTTTTATTGCTAGGCGCTATGCTTACCATAGCTGCACTGGTAGTTAACGCCTTTCACATCGATGAGGCTGCGCACACCAGAGACCACCTTCAAACAGAAGCTGAACAACGCTTTGAGGCACAGCCCGATAAGCACCCTCATCGCATGGTGCACTATGGTCACTATGTATTTCGTGCCCCCACGCCATTGAGCGTAATTGAACCGGGTGTCGATACCTACACGGGGAACGCTATATTTTTAGAAGGCCACCGACAAAACAGCGCGATGTTCGCGGAGCAGCGCCAATCCGCTGGGCTTACTCGCTTTAGTAGTTTAACTCCTAGCTTTCTTGCGTTGGTACTTGCACCGTTATTTATTATTCTAATTGGCTACGGCAGCGTGTCTCGTGAACGAGAAGCCGGCACGCTAACCTTACTGCTTTCTCAAGGCACTACGCGTTGGCAATTGCTTTTAGGGAAGCTTCTAGCGCTTATAACCGCTAGCTGCCTATTTTTACTCCCGCTACTGCTTGCCTGTCTTTATGTCGCGTTTTCAAACGAAAGTGCACTTGTTGTAATACTCTTTTGTCTTAGTTATGTGGTTTACTTTTTACTGTGGGCCACGGTAGTCACTGCGTGCTCAGCCATATTTGAGAAAAGCAGCGTTAGCTTCACCGTACTTGTTGTTATTTGGATGAGCGCTTGCGTGTTGCTTCCTCGTTTAGGGAGCAGCGTTGCCACTAATATAGCCCCTTCTATAGGCAAGCTTGAAGCAGACTTCAAAGTAGAAGAAAAGCTTAGAAGCTTAGGCGACGGTCATGACGTTAATGACCCTGCATTCAAAAAGTTAAAAGAAGATCTACTAGCTAAATACAATGTAGATTCAGTTGACGACTTACCCGTTAATTTCAGGGGCATCGTCGCCCAGTACTCCGAAGGTCGACAGGCCAAAGTGCTTAATGAGTTTGCTGAAACCCGCATGACTGAAGAGTTGGAACAAGCCCAAATAGCACGGCAGTTTGGCTGGCTTTCGCCTACGGTTGCGGTGCGCTCTATTTCTACGATCCTTGCGGGAACTAGCCTCGAGACACACCACCGCTTTTTAAGGGAAGCGGAAACGCTAAGACTTGAGTTTGTTCAGGCTTTGAACAAGGTTCACGCTGAAAAGCTCGATTACAAGTTAGATATGAACCGCAACGCCAGTGAAGAAGCAGCAGACAAAGCTGTAGTTGGCGCAGATAACTGGGCGATCTTAGCAGAGTTTGATTTTAAACCAGAAACAGGAAGCACACGCATTAGTAACGCGTTGATTTATTTTATTCAGCTGTTGCTTTGGATGGGACTTACCGCACTACTTCTTCAAGCTGCAGTTAGGAGATTAAATCCATGATCCGTTTTAATGATATTAAACGAGAAGCGGGTTTCGTATTTGGCCATCGTCAGATAAAACTAACGCTTTTGGTCGTGTTTCTTTTAAGCTCGCTGTCGTTGTGGTCTGGCTATTCGGAAATGCAAGAGCAGCAAGCCACTATAGAGCGCTTGTTAGAGAAAGATGAAACAGAACGCAACGCTGTCCTTACTCACCAATCTAATTATGGCATGGTAGCCTATTACGCCTTTCATTTGACCTATGCCCCGCCCTCGCCGCTGGCGTTTGCTGCCGTAGGAGAGCGCGATGTGTTTCCATGGAAGCACCGTATTAGAATGCTAGCGCTAGAAGGTCAGATTTATGAGAGCGATACAGACAATCCGGAGCTTGCTTTCTTAGGGCGTTTTGACTTTGCTTTCGTTACCAGTGTGCTGTTGCCTCTGTTTATCATTTTGCTCCTTTACGATTTAAAAGCGAAGGAACGCGAAGCCCGCCGTTTTGACTTGCTCAATGTAACCGCACGCAATTCTCATGCTATTTGGTCATCACGCGTATTGGTAACCCTGGTTCCCTTGGCACTAGTTACACTTATTCCGTTTATTGCCTTTAGTGTAGTGAATGGTGCGTCTGTGTTTCAAACAGTAACGGTTTGTACCATCGTCATTGGCAGCATAATTGTTTGGAGCGCTATTGTGCTTGCTATAGGTGCTGCTAAGCGTTTTGCTAATTTCAGCGCCACTCATCTAGCGTCAATCATGTTAGGCGTATGGCTTGTCACAACGGTTATTGTGCCAGTTACCGGGCACACCATAATTAATGCGTCGGTTGATACACCTGAGGGCGGCGACATTGTGCTCACGCAGCGAGAAGCCGTTAACAGTGCATGGGACAAACCTGTTGAACAAACATGGGAAGCGTTTATTGAAACTCACCCACTGTGGGCGGATAAAACCGACTTTGATCCACAGCGAGACAGTTCGTTTAATTGGAAGTGGTATTACGCATTTCAACAAGTTGGCGACCAAACGGCAAAGGAACTTTCAGAGGCTTATCAAGCCTCCACCTTACGCAAAGATAAAATTGCAAGCTATGTTGCTCTGCTATCCCCGCCTTTGTTAACGCAACGCTTATTAACGAATGCGGCTGATACCGATGTTAAAGCCATGGTTAACTACGAAAATAATGTTCGCGAGTTTCATGCGTCGTTACGCAAGTTCTACTATCATCACTTGTTTGAAGCCCCGGAGTTTTCATCGGCCAGTTTTAAACAGCTACCTCAATTTTCACCAAAAATAAGAAAGACACAGGAAAACACTAATGAAGACTAGTTGGGTAAAATCTAGCCTCGCCCTTTCTATCGCAACCCTTTTGAATGCGCCTGCAAATGCGCAAAACACTGATATTCAACCGGAAGCGGATGTAGAGAAAATTACCGTTCATGGCATGCACCGTGCGTATCAAGGGGCATTTGAATATAAAGAAGTCCCGGCCGCAGCGCAGGATATCGACCTTGGCCTCATCAATGATGCAGGCGCTATCAACCTTAACGACGCTTTAGACTTGTCCGCTTCGGTAGCAAGGCAAAATAACTTTGGTGGCCTTTGGAACAGCTTTGCTATTCGTGGTTTTTCCGGTGACGAAAACTTACCTAGCGGATTTTTGGTAAACGGATTTAATGCAGGTCGTGGTTTTGGAGGCCCTCGTGACCTATCCGGCATCGATCATGTAGAAGTATTGAAAGGCCCTAAAGCAGCGCTTTTTGGCCGTGGAGAGCCGGGTGGCGCAATTAATCTGGTAACTAAACGACCTCAGTTCCGTGAAGGTGGTGAAGTTAAAGCCACTTATGGAAGCTGGGAGCAGAAGCGCATTGAGGCTGATATACAAACCGTTGCAGGCGCGTCTGAGAATGTCGGCGTACGCCTAGTTGGCTTTTATGAAGATGCTGAAAGTTTCCGCGATACAGTAGAATCTGAGCGTTTTGGCTTTTATCCATCGGTTACGTGGGAAGCATCAGCAGACACCACGGTTACGTACGAACTTGAATACACCGAGCAAAAAATTCCTTTCGACCGTGGCGTAGTTGCCATCGATGGTGAATTGGGCCACCAGCCAATTGAAACCTTTACCGGCGATCCTAATGGCGACACCATCGATACTGAAGTGGTTGGTCATCAAATTGAGATTTCTCATAAACTTGCTGACGAATGGAACCTGCTTTTGGGTGCTGGCTTGCGCGATACCACTTTCGAGGGTAACGCATTAGAAAATAACTTTGGTGGTCGCCAAACGTTGTTTATCGATCCTAATCAAGCCTTGTTGTCTCGTTTCAAGCGCTACCGTAATTTCCAAACCGATTACTTCGTTTTACGCGGCGAAATAGCGGGACAATTCGATACTGGGTCGCTATCACATCGCGTGATTATTGGTGCTGACTACGATAAGTTTGAAAATGACCAGATTATTCTGCGCTATCGCCCGCCATTCTTTTCAAGCGATACTGACATTAACGACTTAGACTTAGAACAGTACTTAGTGGTCGATATTTTTAATCCGGATTACTCACCACTTCCAGATATGGAATTGTCTGACAATTTAGACCGTTTTGAAGTTCAAGAAGCGTGGGGTATCTATTTCCAAGACCAAATCAACATCACGGATAATTTCCAAGTTAGACTGGGTGGCCGCTTCGATAAGTTCGAGCAGGAAATTGATAATCGACTGGCGTCACCTGTAAGTACCACATCACAAGACGACACACGCTTTTCTCCACAAGTAGGCGGCGTTTACTTGTTTGATGACACCACAAGCGTGTACGCAACCTACGGTGAAGGTTTCCGTCAGCTGACGGGGTCGGATTTCGCCGGAAACCCTTTTGAACCTAATGAATCGAAATCTGCGGAAATCGGGGTTAAAGCCGACCTCACATCAATGTTTAATAATATACGGGGTGATATCACCTTTGCCGTGTTTAATATCGAGCAAAGCAACATTCTTGTTTATGATGATAGACCTGAGGCATCTGACGGCTTCTTCTTAACCCCCGCTGGCGAAGCGCGCAGCCGTGGTGTTGAGTTAGACATTAACGCTGAATTTGAAAATGATATTTCGCTTTGGGTGTCGTACACCTTCGTAGATGCTGAAAGTACAAACGATGCGGCGGATGCTAATTTTGTTGCAGCCATTGAATCTGGCGACCCTTTAATTAACGTGCCAGAAAACCAATTGAGCATTCAGTTGAGCAAGGGTCTTACATTGGCTGACATGCCAGTACGTATTGGTTCAGGGCTGTTGTATGTGGATGAACGTTTAGGTCAAACCGCTACTGACTTCTACTTACCAAGCTACACCACGGTTCGTGCATTTGCTGAAATCGAGCCTGTAGAAAACTTATCGGTTAAAGTTGCAGTAGATAATCTGTTTGATGAAGAGTTTTATACTAACTCTTTCGCAGATGTGTGGGTTGAACCTGGCGCACCTCAACGCTTTAGGCTAACAGCCGCCTATCGCTTTTAAGGTTTAAGGAGAGGCTTTTAAAGCCTCTCCTTTTATGATTTTCAAGTGTTGTTTTAACTAAATTAGGCGTTGTCACACGGTGGCCATTCACTCTCTTTTATTATTTGATTTTGAATAAGACGTTGACGCCTACTTTCAATAACCTGTTTTAATTCATCTCTAATTAATCTTACCGCTGGCGTAATAAGATGCCGGCTAGGCAGCATGAGCCACATTTCAGTTAGCGGTACGTGGTAACCAGTCAAAATACGCTGCAGCTTTCCACTCAGTAAATCCCCCGAAACGTCTATACATGACTTTTTAGCGATCCCCTCTCCATCTACGCACCAGCGCCGAACAATATCACCGTCATTCACAGCGCGATTACTGTTCACTTTCACTTTAACTCTCTCGCCCTCGTTGATAAGTTCCCACGTATTGTGGGTTTGGTCGTAGAGCTTATAAAGAAGTGCGTTGTGCTGCGCTAATTCAGTCAAACTTGTAGGCTCACCGTTTCTTTCTAAATAATCGGGAGACGCGCAAATCACATGCGGAATATTGCACACTTTAAAACCATACATCTGCGATTCTTTAACCGCTTCTTTTGTCATGGCTCTAAGTGCTACATCTACACCATCGCGGTAGAAGTCCACCCGACTGTCGCTCACATGTAATCGCAATGAAAGTTCTGGATTTTCGCGCTGCACTTTATTTAGCAGTTCACGCATTAGGTTGCGCCCCATTTCCGAAGACATCGCCATGCGAAGCTCACCGTGAATGCTCTGCTTCTGCTCTGTTACTAATGCAAGGCCCTGCTGTAAGGTGTCGAGTGCTTGCTTTGCCATAGGCAAATACTGCTCTCCTTCAGGTGACAATCGAATTTTGCGTGTACTTCGCACGAATAGCGCTACGCCAAGCTGCTCTTCTAAACGTTTAACCGCCATACTTGCAGCAGATGAACTAATATCAAGTTTTATCGCAGCAGTGGTTATCGAGCCCACTTCAGCCACCTTTACGAACACAGACAGGTCTTCGGTTTTCATACTTCCCTCAACGTTTATTTCACTCTTTTGATTTCAAGGCAAAAAAGACAAAGCAAAATGGATCACCTCTATTATCCACATTTTCAGGAAAGTCTTTATTGATTTTGGTCGTTTATGAGACTTATTCGAAATAATAGACTGTGCCTGTCTGTTAAATAAAGCCTACGACCAACAATTAGGAGGTTTGAATGAAACCATCGAAACGAAACAAACTTACAATAGCATCGCTATTATTGAGCACCTGTTTTTATCTCGTACCTGGCGCACACGCACAAGACAAAGTTATTGCAGCTAAGGATGCCGAATGGGGTTACTTGAATCCAGCCCGTGGCGACAAAAGCCCAGGAGCAGCAGACTTGTGGGGAGACAGAACAAAAGACACGGCAACGGGGATGTTAGTGCGATTTAACAAAGGCTTTGAATCGCCACCGCACATTCACAACATAACCTATAGAGGTATTGTGATTGAAGGCGAAATGCACAATGACGATCCAAACGCAGCAAAGATGTGGATGCCAACAGGTTCGTTTTGGACTCAACCTGCAGGTGAAGATCACACGACTGCAGCAAATGACAAGAACAATCTGATTTATTTAGAAATTGATGAAGGCCCATACCTTGTAAAGCCATCAAAAGAACATTTTGACAACGGTGAAAGACCAATCAACGTTCACGCAGACAATATGGTGTGGCTGCAAAAAAGCGACCTTGTAAATATAGCGGCCGACGGTGTTTCTGTTGCCTATTTGTGGGGCGAGACAAGTAGTGTATACGGCACCCTTGTCAAGCTTCCAAAAGGATTTAAAGGTTCAATAAAATCTAATGGTGATGAATTTAAGGCAGTGGTTATCAAGGGTAGTCTCAATTATACCCAAAACAATACCTCCAGACAGATTGAATTAAACGCAGGAAGTTATATTGAATCATCAACTGCCGCACGCCATTCTTTTGAAAACGCAAACCAGAGCGAAACCATTGTATACGTAAGAACGTCGTCAAAATTTAGCGTTACAGATTAGTACGTTTTTCAGCTCACGTACGCGGGGCATTTCCCCTCTTGCTTCGCGTATTTTCTAGGTATTCAGCAATTTTAGGATAACCGTTTTGCCTTGCAAGCTGCTCTGGTGTATTGCCATCATAACCTTTCAAATCTAACCTAGCTCCTGCTTCCACCAACACTTTTGCTGCCTCTAAATGACCATGCCACACTGCGTCATGAAGCGGTGTATACCCATTGTTTGGACCTTGCGCGTTAAGCACTTCATAAAAGCCTGGGTATTGACTAAGTAACGTCAGCATGTCTGCACGCCCAAAATATGCGGCTTTGTGTAACGCAATTGCGGCCATGTAGGCGCCGGTAAGCGTTTGATCTGCGCCGTTATCTAGCAACAGCTTTGCTACTTGCAGGTAGCCTTTCCTCGCTGCAAGCAGCAGCGCGCTGTGAAAATCACTGCCTTGTTTCAATACGGGCGCAATCGCGTTAACGTCATACCCTTTTTCTAACAGCACTTTTATTTCAGCTACCATTTCTTCTTCAGACAGCGCTTGGTTAGCAACGATCATATAAATGGCTGCTTTTTCTTGCGCTTGCTGCAGCGTTTTCGCTTCATGAGCCGCAAATAGTGCGTTAATGGTCGTAACGTCGTCATTCAACGCTTTATCGTTTGCTTTTGCACCGCTTCGATTAAATCCAAGGGCGGTAGCGCCTGCCGCTGAAATAACGGTGGTATCGGTGTCGGGCAAACTTAATAAATATTCCACCGCGGGAATATTTCTGTGCCACACTGCCAATAACAGCGGCGTTCCGCCGAGTCGTACTGACTGCAAATTTACGAATGCCCCCTCTTGCACAAGCAGTTTAACTAGGTTTAAGTTCCTTCCTTGAACAGCCAAGTGAAGCGGTGCTACACCCATTAATCTATCAAGTCCGTTAACATTTGCGCCGTTGTCGATAAGTGCCATCACACGCTGTATATCGTTATCCCACACTGCCTTGTGCAGCGGTGTGAGGTTCTGACTTATGTTACTTTCAAACTTACTTGAATAGAGGGCTCCTATTGCTTCGTTTGCCGCGGCCCCGCTAAACGAAGTGGTAATGCCAATGCCAGAGAGCATAATTAACGCCAGAGATTGACACGCTTTTCTTGTATTTGGGATAGGTTTATTCATTGTCTCGCCTAACTTTTTAAATGCTTTTTCTAGGTTTAAAAATTCTGTTTTTTAGTTTTAAGCGCGCTATTACACCTTACAAAGGAGTAACAACGTACATGTCGATGATTACCTTACCTTCGGTATCAATATGCAGATGCCAGCGTTCCTTAACTTGTACCTCAACCGACTGCCCAGCAAAGTCAGACGACTCAAACGTGTCAGCGCGTAGGTTAATTCGGAGGTCTA
Source organism: Alteromonas sp. S015 (assembly GCF_036864485.1). Classification (NCBI taxonomy): domain Bacteria; kingdom Pseudomonadati; phylum Pseudomonadota; class Gammaproteobacteria; order Alteromonadales; family Alteromonadaceae; genus Alteromonas; species Alteromonas sp. S015. Next base: position 138,359 of record NZ_JAZETO010000001.1, read on the forward strand.
CTATAAACCCATTGGGCTTCACTGAGTCAGTAGCGGCTTCAATATCAATTTGATCTACTCGATGCTCACAGTTAGGTTTAAACGTTTTGCGTGCCCACGCGTACCAGTCGTTGAACCCCGCATGGCCTTGAAATCGTCCCTCTGGCGCTAACCAGACAACCTCCTCACTGAGATTCGGTAGAAAAGCTTCACTTGACGCTGGTAATTGATCGAACTGCCCAAACCACGTCGTTACAAACTGTTTGATACGCAATTCTGGTGAGTTCATCAAAACATCAATAGCATCGGCTACCCGCTTACCATGTTGGTCACCGCGTGCCTGAACATCTGAAAGCGTGTTGTAAACCCCTTCAATGTACACCATGCGATGGCTGTAAATTGGCTTGTGGTACTGCATTTTTGCAAGATAAGCGAGTTGTTCTAGCGGGCGCAAAAACTCTTCAACACTGAAGTGGTTATAGCCTAGCGGTCCATAAGACTCTTTTGGGCCACCTACCGAAATTGACAGTAAAAATTGTTTATTCGCCAGCTTGTCTCCTTCAGGGCCAAACGCAAAATTATAAGTAAATACTTGGTCAATCCAGCGCTTAAGTAAAGCTGGTACAGAATACCAGTAGAAAGGAAACTGCAGCACAATTACCTCAGCTTCAAGCAAGGCTTTTTGCTCTGCCTCTACATCAATTGGGTTGTTAGAATAAAGGGTGTCCAAACGTCTAACTTCAATGTTGTTTATGCGCTTAGTTAAGCTTTGCAAAATAGCGCTATTAGCATTGGACTGGTCTAAATTAGGATGGCCGGAGATAACTAATACTTTACTCATTACTTCTACCTTTGCGTGATAATTTTATGATTGATTCAAAGTGAACAGATAGAAGTTTATGCTTGAATGACCTTTAGTTTTAGATGATGATTAACTCAAAGATTATTAGTTTAAAGCTAATAATTAAAATCTAGATAAAATTCAGACTTGAAACCGTTTGATCAATTTGTAAATTAGACTTTCAAGAGGCGCTACAAGTGAACGGCACCACATTTCAACAACTTATTATTTTTCATGCTATTGCCGATGAAGGTAGCATTAGTGGTGCTGCACGCCAGTTAGAAATGGCACCGCCGTCTGTAAGCCACGCACTTAAATCTCTAGAAGCAAGTGTGGGCATTCCTTTGTTTAATCGAACTACGCGTAGAGTTGAATTAACCGATGCGGGAAAGTTACTTAAACAGCAAACTCATCATGCTATCGACACGTTAGATATTGCATTTGAAGAGGTCAACGCCCTTAGCTATACCCCTAGGGGTACGGTTCGCATTACCACTCCCCGCTTCGCCTTCCAACAGCTACTGGAGCCTTATTACCAAGAGTTTTGCGAGCGCTATCCAGACTTAAAGCTTGAGATATCGATAAACGATGCAGCCGTAAATTTGATTACCGATGGGATGGATGTGGGCATTCGCTTTGGTGATAGGATAGAAGAAGGCATGGTGGCAAAGCGATTAACTAAAGCCACTAAAGAATGTTTTTTCTGTTCACCTCACTACGCTAAAAAGTATGGCCTTCCCTCCTCTATTGATAGCCTTCAGCAACACAAGCTTATTCAATATCGTTTTATTACCTCTAACAAACTTGCGCCACTTCATCTGTGGCAAAACCAGCAAGCTGTTAGTGTTTCAATGCCGATTGCCATGGTAGTCAACGATACAGATTTGATGATTGACGCTGCCAAAAAAGGGTTAGGTATAGGAAGAATTGTTGAACCTATGGTGGATGAATTATTTGAAACGGGCGAGCTTGTTCCTGTACTTAAAGATAACTGGTTTCCTTATGCAGGGCTGTTTATGTATTTTCAGCAACATAGTCAAAAGGCCCAAAGAATTAGGGCCTTAATCGACTTTCTTGAAGAAAAACACGCAGTTTTACGCTAGCGCCTGTTGGTTTTTCCTGTGCATCAAATCTCAACAGGTGTTAGTAACTTGTTTGCTTTCAGTGCGCTAGTGTATCGTTTTTAACTTGCTGCAGATGCGCTAAGCGGCCTTTCGCACAATAATAACGCAATAACCCCCTTGCTAAGACTTTATGGGTAACTGCCCTAGTGCCGCTGCGCATGCCAAGCCAATGGCAAACGTCATCGCCACACTGGTGAAGGTGCCCAAAAGTACATATTCAGTTAGCTTTCTGTCTTGGTGTTTAGTGAGATCGCCAAAGCGAAATATAGATTTAGCCGCAATAAGAAAGCCTATGGCAGAAAACTGATTCAGCAATACAAAAGTAAGCATGAGCACGCGCTCTAAATAGCCAATTCGTTGACCTGCCAGTGATAAAGTTTGCTGTGCCTCTGTACTTATTGTGGGCGGATCGTTGGGATGTGAAGACGTTGGTTTGTTTGCTAATACTTCATCGCTCCAAGGCGACAGCAGCTGTTTAATAATAACTGAACTGGGCTTGAGTACCGCCAAATAGGCCAAGACCACTAATAGGTGCGATGTACCTACCCGCTGAAGTAGTCCCACTGCCTCGCGCCACTGATTGGTGGCATACAAAAATACGCCTAAGATCACGACAATGTGCGCTATTTGATCGACAACAAAAGACGTAGTGTTTTGCTTACAATACGATTTAATCACGTCAATTTTGAAGTGAGAAACGGCGACTGCAATTGCACCAACGCCTATACTTGCGATACTTATCGTTGATGAAAACAAGAACATTGCAGCTGCCGCGAGTACACCGTGTATGATTGCGTGTACGTATAAGGGCAAAGCCAGTGCGTGTCGTTCGTTTCTTTGCTGTACCCAGGTAAACGGTTGAAAATAAAAGTCTGCTAATAGATGCGCTAACACGATTGCCACCAGCAGTTGAGGTTCAGCAAGCATTTGGCTCTCCTGTTGCAAGCATTATTTTTTTTGTATAACCCGTCATCACGTTAGTCTTCCTTGGTCAATTGTTCCGTTTTTAATGAGGTTCCTTCTTGAACCCATAACATGAGCGCTCTCTCCATATAGTCGAGATATTCTGCTATCAGTTTATAGTTACTGGCATTGAGAATTCGACTTACATTACTGCGATTTTTATCTAGTATGGCCGCTACACTTTCATGGCTCTTATCCGTGGCTTCAAGATACGCGAGTAAGGTTTGCGACTGGGTTTGTGTCAGTCCATTGATATGCGCGTCGGCAAAACGTGTTAAGAGCTGCGTTTTGTTGTCGAGTGTTTGTTCACCGCTACAAAAAGTAAGATGGTGCGGCTTTATGTTATCTAACCCTCGCCCTGACAACACAAATGCGTCTCCAGTGCCAGTTTTTACTTCTGAAGGGCGAAATTGTGCTTCTCCCACAGCAACACTCATTCGCACATCTATTCCTGAAGCGTGCGCCTTAAGTGCTAACCGCAATCCAACTGCGGCTGCAATGCTATGCTGTGGTTGTGCAACAACTAGCTGGAATGCGTCTCCTCGATAAATATCAAAGTCTCCACCGTAGTACTCGGCGTAGTATGTTAAACGCTCTCTCAGCGTAGCAATTATCTCTCTGAATTCAGCATCAGAATAAGACTGAGAGTTGGAGACGTCACCGGTAATCACACCAGCGCGCTTTTTTGTATTGCTTGTTAAAGCACTCTTTCTTGTCATTTCACTATGCGCCGCGTTGTCTTTTCTACTTTCAATAGACACTTTTTTCCGTTTAGAGGTCCACTATGACACGCTACCATCTCAAATTCAAAAACAATCACACAGCAAAATGTGATTATTATTAATCACAAAATTACATGTGACTAAATTGCGTAACGGAAAGCAAAATATAACAAAGAACGTATAGCGGCTGTTGATTAAGTAGAATACTTATTCTACCCTAGAGTAGAATATTCATTCTACTTGAAATCTGTTTAATTGGTTAACAAGCGATGTGCCAAGCAGACGAAAATAACAAACGTTTTCGAGGAGACCCGGTATGACCGCGCCCAAACAATCTGAGTTAGCTTCGAAACTAGAGCAAGCTTTTGCCCTTTACGGATTCGCAGAGCCTAATGTGGCTAAACTCAAGGAGTACACTGGCACCACACTAAAAACCTTGTACAAATACTTCCCTTCAAAAGAAGACATGATTATTGGCGCGCTCGACTATCGTCACAGCCGTTACATCGCGTTTCTGGAAGAAAACTGTCCCTCGACGCGTAACGAAGCAATTAACTACATATTTGAACGCTTGTCGGTATGGCTAACGACATTCGCTCCCAGAGGTTGCATGTCATTGCAGGCTTTGGCGAGTTACCCCAATAACCTTCAAATTGAGACCGCTGTGAACAACCACAAACACGCGGTGTTAACGTGGCTGAATGAAAAGCTTGAGGACCCAGCCCTTTCAAACAGCGTGTTCCTAATACATGAGGGCATGTCATCAGCATGGCCAACGATTGGTGATAAAGCGTTAACCGCAGCGAAAGGCGCACTAACAGTGCTACTTGATTAGCCCTTCTTAGCACTTGCATCAACCATTACCTTTCTCGTCTAAAGCAAAAATTCTGGAGGACAATATGAAATCACTGCCAAATGAAATGTACGGCGTGCAGTTAACCAAACATGGCGATCTCGACGCGCTTACATTTAACGAAAACATACCTTTGCCTACACTCAGCGACAACGATGTACTTATTGAAGTACGCGCTGCGGGGGTAAACAACACCGACTTAAATACGCGAAAAGGATGGTATTCAAAGGGCAATAACGATGCTGAAGATGCCGGATGGGGTGGCAACGCATTAGGCCTGCCTCTTATCCAAGGGGCTGACGTTTGTGGTTACATTGTTGCTGTAGGTAAAAACGTTAGTCAAAAACGTATTGGCGAGCGCGTGATCATAGAGCCATGCCTGACTGAAGTTAACAGCCAGAAGCTGGATTCGCCTTGGTACTTTGGCTCCGAGTGCGACGGAGGCTTTGCGCAATTCACAAAGGTCGCATCGCGCCATGCCCATGCCGTAAACTCAACCATGACAGATGAGGAACTCGCGTCTTTTCCTTGCTCTTATTCTACAGCCGAAAACTTACTGCATCGTGCAAATGTAAAAGAAGGTGAGCGGGTATTCATTACAGGTGCATCGGGTGGCGTAGGCTCGGCGGCAGTTCAGCTAGCGAAAGCGAGGGGCGCCTATGTAATAGCAGTAACGAGTGAAGAAAAACGTGAAACCCTTCAAGCGCTGGGCGCGGATGAAACCGTGCTGCGCGATGGTGACTGGGCAAGCTTAGCAGAAAGAGACGCTTTCGATGTAGTGATTGACCTTGTAGCAGGCCCGCGCTGGCCTGAACTCCTCGATGTCCTTAAACCGTTTGGACGCTACGCTACCTCTGGCGCAATCGCTGGGCCCAAGGTAACGCTAGATGTACGTACTCTCTATTTGAAAGACTTAACCCTGTTAGGGTGCACTATTTTGGAAAGCGAGGTGTTTGAAAACTTGGTAAAACACATCGAAAAAGGAAGCATTATACCGCTTGTATCTGCTACCTACCCTCTCGCTGAAATTTGTCAGGCACAACAAGACTTTGAGAAGAAAAAGCATATTGGCAAGATGGTACTGACAGTTGGATAAAACAAATCCTAGTACGATAGGTTCAATTTCGCTAACGTTATTTACATGGTAAGTGTCTTGGAGCCGGACTGCGCTAAACAAAAGTGTAACGTAAAATGTAAGAGTTTGACGTTTATACGGACTAAAGCTTAGCGCAGTTTCTTCCAGACGCTTTAGCTTGATAAAGGGCTTGGTCTGCCTGCTGAACCAGCGATAAAGCGCTCTCTTTGCTTTGCGGAGCATCATCATGGCGTGATGGATTCAGCTCCATGGACGCCATACCGATACTTACCGTAAGTTTACCGTCATAGTCCGACGCCCGATGTGGGATATCTAGAAACTTCACGTTCCGAATAATTCGTGCAGCGATAGCGTGGAGTTCATCAAGCCGAGTATTAGGTAAAATAACGGCAAATTCTTCACCGCCATAGCGGGCAACTAGATCGTCACTACCTAAGCAGCTATTAGTTAATGTATCGGCAATTTTTTGTAATGCCGCATCGCCAGCCACGTGACCATAAGCATCGTTAAACTGCTTGAACAAATCCACGTCAATAAGCAGTAAGCTTAGCGCCAAGCCTTGTTCTTCACATCGCTCCACATCTCGCTGCAACGTATTTTCAAATAACCTTCTGTTCGCAATCCCTGTTAAGCCATCAATATTCGCTAAACGTTCTAGTTGCTTATTAGCTTCAAGCAGATCGATTTGCGCTTTTTGAAGCGCTTTTCGGTTGCGTAGACTTTGTAATGTGTTACCAAGCATCTCGCCTATTCGGCGCAAATATTCAATATCAAATGCGTTCCATGAGTATGGGCTGCCTATAATGTCACAGCCAATGAAACCGTAAATAGTATCGTCCACCATGATACGGACACACAAAATAGAGAAAATTCTCTCTTCTTCAAAAACGAGTTTTTCCGCCGCAGCCTCTTCAGGAAGTGTCGTTACATCATCAACTTTAAACATTCCATTAGAAATATGGGAAATGAAAAAGGGTAGCGAACTCGTTGGCATATTCTGAAGTTCATCAATAAAAGGCGTTACACCTGCGGCAACCCATTCGTGAGTATTAGACATACATTCACCATCATCGCTAAACTCAAAAAGGTAGCATCTATCTACATCACAGAACTTACCTAAGGCAGCCAAAGCTTGATCGATAATGCCGTCGAGTTCATGAACACTGGCTGTAATTAGTTTTGATGAAAAATTTGTGAGAAGCTGATTAAAAACTATATGCTTGCTTACTGCTGAACTTTTACTGTTCTCGCTAAACAATGCTGTAAAGTTTGTTTTAATCTGTAACACAACCCAATCTCCTACAGGAGTGGTTACCACGCCACTTTCAACAAAACAGTTCATTGTCCTAGAACCTGTTTGAAGTCTGTAGTGCTGCGCTACTGCCTGCCCCTTTTCTGCAAGGGCAAATGGCGACTTACCTGGGGAAATCATTTCTTTTGTTTCGAGGTCAAAAAAAGTAAAAGAATGCGTATCAACAAAAGCAGGTTGTCGTATCCCGAAATCCCGTTCAAAGCCCTTACTGACATAAATGCTGGCGGACTCTGGGCACTTGAATAAGATGCTCGAGGGCATTTGTCTCAGAATGGAAAGTATATCTGTCGTATTCAATTTGAATCTCACGAACTTCTATTCAGTAAATGTAGCAGTTAATCTTTAACTAGTGAAAAATCTATTCATCCCACGACGCGCACCGGCACTTCATTAAACTTATTTAACGAAAAAGCGTAATGATAAGTATAGCGATCATTAAACTGGAATTAGTAGGCGAATATGGGAAATTCAATTGTTGAATTAATGGATAACATGTACAGCGAGAGCGAAAACACTACGTCACTAGGTGAGGTAATAGAACGTTTCGAAGACAGGGGCTTTGGTCCCCTTTTATTGATGCCAGCCCTGATCGCTCTGCTTCCCACTGGCGCCATCCCAGGCGTACCCACGCTGTGTGGAATCACTTTATTTTTTATATGTTCACAAGTCGCCATAGGAAAAAGCAGTCCGTGGCTTCCCACATTTATTAAAAATAAAGAGGTGTCTACTCACAAACTAGATAGCGCAGTTGAAAAAGCCAAGCCGTATGCGCAGAAAGCTGAAAAACTATTAAAACCTAGGCTTACCTTTCTTTCACATACTCCATCAAAGAATATTATTGCGGCATATTGCGCGATTGCATCACTTTGCATGATACCTCTGGAGGTATTGCCCTTTGCGGTAGCCTTGCCCGCTTTTGCTCTTTGCGTTACCGCGCTTGGAGTAACGAATCGTGACGGCGTCTTTCTTATTATTGGTATGCTGCTTCAATTAGGAACCGGGTACTTGTTGGTAAAGGCACTGGCGATGATGTAACAATAAATACCGGCTATAGTGTTCCCCCTACTTTAGGCGACAACCACTTGTTTTGTGGTAGCTTTTACGTACTATTCGTGAAATTAAACAACTGTACTTTAGTACAGATTATTACTTTCATCAGAGTAGAGCCGAAAAATAATGAAGAGACTTATTGCCGTATCTCTTGCTGTATCATTTGTTTTCCCCGTTTTTAAAGCCTTTGCTGAAAACTGTGTATTCAGCTGCCCTATGGGATTAAGTGGACAAACCATAACTCGCTCCATTTATACACTGAATAATAACCCACAAACAAAGTTTGCTAATTGGGTGGCGTATCATGTTACGCCTGAGACTATTGATGGCCCATCTAGAAGCCGTAACTGGAAAGCAGATCCTGAGTTGGATGATGAAAGCACATTAGAGCCAAATGACTATAAAGGTGCGTGGCGCGGTATAGGTACAGACAGAGGTCATCAAGTTCCGCTTGCCTCTTTTAGCAACTCGCCTGACTGGCGGGAACTTAATTACCTTTCAAATATTACACCTCAAGATTCTGATTTAAACCAAGGTCCATGGGTTAAATTAGAGAATGCTGTGCGTAGTCTAGTGAGATCAGGGCAAGACGTTTATGTGGTTTCGGGCCCTCTTTACGAGACTTTTTTCGCTGCGTTACCAGCTGCTGACGAGTTGCACAGCATCCCTAGCGGTTATTTTAAAGTCATCGTGAGTGAAGTTAACGGTTTAATGGAAGCCTCTGCATTTATCATGCAGCAAAATGCTTCTCGCCGTGATGATTACTGCGCAACGCAAGTTACCATTGATGAAGTAGAAGCGAGAACCGGTTTAGACATTATGCCAGTTTTGCCCGATGAAAGTGAGGATATCATTGAAGGCATGCTCGGTAAGCTAGCTATGCGACTTGGCTGTAGCTAAGTCTTTTTTCGGCATACAAATGTAAAGCTATTATTGATAGACAGCCTTTTTACTCGCTAGCTAGTTGCTTTTAAAGGGTTGCAGTAGCAAGGCACGAATTGAAGCATTCTCTTTTACCGCAGGCACATCCTGTTGGCCTATGGAAAGTGTTTCGTCGCTTTGCTTCGCTCTCGGGGTAAAGCTTTTAAAAAGCCTATCCCACCACGATACGCTAAACCCATAGTTTGAATTTGACTCACTTTTAGCCTGGCTATGGTGAATGCGATGTAAGCGCTGGGTAATTAACACAAGCCCAATTCTGTCATCCCATTTTTGCGGCAGCCTAATATTGGCATGATTAAAAATGGCAAAGCCATTGAGTGCCACTTCAAAGATAACTATAGCAACAGCAGGCACGCCCAGTATCACCACCGCTGCGGCTTTAATACCCAAACTCATAGCAATTTCAACTGGATGAAAGCGAAGAGCAGTAGTGGTATCGACATGACTGTCGGCGTGATGCATTTTATGAAAGCGCCACAACATAGGCACCGTGTGAAAAAGCCGATGCTGCCAATATATCAGCATATCAAGTAATAAAACGCTTACCGTTACTATGACGATGTGGACAAGATACGTTAAAGAAGCATTGAGAAGCTCACCACTGTTTAGCAGTTGATTAGCGCTTGTAGCATCAGCCGACACGGCATCCATTAAAACATTGAACACACCAATGCCTTTTTGTTGCGCCCATAAAGACACACCAACGAGTGTGGTCGGAAGCAAAATACGCGATACCAGCGCCCCCATTACCACCATGGACAAGTTACCCAACCAGCGTGTTTTCCTACTAAGCACGGCTTCTCGCGCTGGCAACAGTGCTTCAAGTACTGCCATAAGCACAAAAACGCCAAGAAATACGCTTAAGCGAATAACCGCGGTATTATCCAAAGCAAATTACCTTTATCACGTTAATTACTTCCAAAATTCAGATTACTTTTAATGCTACGAGAACTTTCACCATCATTCATAACCTGAAGAAGGCACTGTGCGTTCTGACTTTGCAGCGTCGCGCTCTACCCTATCAAGCGTAGAAAAGCCCCCTGCTATGCGAGTAATGACTGTTACGGCACAGGCTGCTGCAAACACGTACGCAAGCGTTGCGAAATACTGCGGCCATATGCAGAACGCCAAAAACACTAAAATGGTTTCAGTACCTTCCGTTAACCCCTGCATATAGTAAAAACTTTTGTTAGCGAACTGGGGCCTGTCTATTTGAAATTTCTCTGCGGCAATAGCAAACGCCAGAAAGCTGCTGCCGGTGCCAATAAAGGTAGCTAACAGTACCATTGCTGGTATGCCCCACTCTTGAGGGTTAGCAATACCAAACGCTAAAGGAATAGAGGCATAGAAAAGAAAGTCTAAGCAAATATCCAAAAAGCCACCCGCACTGCTGCTACTTTGTTGATAGCGCGCCAGTTCACCGTCAATTCCATCGAACACGCGATTCAATATGATGCAGCCTAGCGCCATATTCCACCAGTTAAGAATTATAAAGGGAAGCGCAAGAATACCGACAACAAACCCGGCAAGCGTAACCTGATTTGGGGTAACGCCCTTGCTATCTAACGCCTTTATCAAAGGCCGTAAAAGTGGCTTTATAAAAGGGGTGACTTTGGCATCTAACATGACATATCTCTTTACTCGCTCTGCAGTATTTTTTACTATTTCAGTAATACCTTCGGCAGTACTTATGTAAATACCGCTATAAAATTTCTATGACGTTGCCGCCTGCGGCTAGCGCATCATCTTTATCGTGCGTCACTAATACTGCGGGCATATTACGTGCTTTTAGCTGCGAAAATGTCCAGCTGCGGATTTGACTACGAAGGGCTACATCTAATTTGCTAAATGGCTCGTCAAGCAATACCACATCAGGCTCAGAAGCTAACGTTCTGATAAGGCTCACTCTGGCCTGCTGACCACCAGAGAGCGTATTCACATTGCGGTCAGCGATTCCATCAAGTTCGACGGCCACCAACAACGTGTTAATGGCGTCGTGTTTCAATTGCTTGTTTTTATATGCCTTATCAGGCATGGCAAACGCAATGTTTTCGCCCACGGTCATGTGTTCAAATAAAAGCGCATCCTGAAACATAATGCCCACTTTGCGAAGGTGCACATCGATATCGTTTATCACCACGTGGTTAACTTTAATTTGTCCAGTAACGCTAAACGGCGCCTGAAGCTGTCCGGCGATAGCTTGAAGTAAAGTAGACTTGCCTGCGCCACTTGGGCCCATAACGGTCAGCACTTCCCCCTTTGCTACGTCAGCACTTAACTGAAACAGCGGCTTGTCATCGCGATAGATAACGACGTTTTCTAAACTAAGCACTATAAATTACGCCCTTGTAGCTTTTGTTCTTTGCTTTTATGTTAGCCATGTGCTTTTACTGCACTGGATTTGCGGAACGATTGCTGTGAGTACCTGATACCAGCATTTGCCTACTTCGCTTTCTCGTAGCAATTACAGGCATGTACCAAGCGATCATAAAGCCAATTAACGGCATTACCGCTTGAATAATGACATATACAGCAGTAAGTCGCGTACTGCTCCCCGATACCGACGCCACAGCCTCGGTAGTAACAGTAGGGATCGTCCCGCCAGACGCCAGCAAGGTAGGTAAATACTGGCTAAAGCTAATCGCTAGCCCTAAGGCCCATGCCACCATAATGGCGCTGAACAACGAAGGCAGCTTAACATGATAAAATACCTGCCACGGCGTTTTGCCCAAGCTCTGCGCCACCATGGCGTATCGATTGTCGAACTTCCTATATGCCACCGCCATCGATAAAAACACGTAAGGCACAACATAAACCATGTGCGCTACATAGGTGTGAAACCATACGGCGTTTTGAAAAATAAGCTGCTGAAACCAGACCAGACCATATAGGAAAGCTACACCAGGTACCAATAGTGGCAAAAATAGAGAGACAGAAAATGCATTCGAAGCAACAGCACGCGCTGGCTGTAACTGTTCGCTTTCCAGGGTAAATAGAACAAGGATTAATGAGGTTGTACTTACCAGCACGCCAAGCAATAAAGTATTAATAAACGGTGTTGTAAGCGCACTTATTGCCGTATTCCAATGCAGCAGTGTTAGCCCCTCTGGCAATAACAGCGGAAAATGCCATTGCTTAGCAAAGGAGTACACAACAACCGTGTATACCACTGCGCAAATCAAGATAATGTAAAACGCCATAATAACAAAACCAGATGCGCGTAGCGCTCCATCGGCAAAATATCGATTACCACCTGAAAGGCTGCGCTTACCGATGTACGTCACTAATCGCTCTGTCCCCAAAAATAACAGCACCGCTACCGCTGATACTGCCACCTGAACCACAGCAGCACTGCTTGCAAGCAGTCGCATGGACAAATCAATATGATTAAACCAGTGCATAATGGCGACAGCTAAAGTGCTCGGGTTATTCGGTCCTAGAATAAGTGGGATTTCCACATTTGAAGTGGCGAAAACTAGCACTGCTAAAAGCGGTAACTTTATCTGGGAAAAAGTTGTCGGCAGCACCAGTTTAAAAAAGCTCGCAGTAGGTGAATAACCTAATGCTGTCCCCACCTTTACATACCCCGTGAGTTTCTTTTTCACCAGCGGCTGAGACATAACGCTTAGCGTCATTAACAAAATAAACGGCAGCTCTTTCAGGCTAAGCGCGATAAGTATACTTAGTCCTAGACCGTCATAAAGTAGCGTTCCATCATTTGCAGCGGGCAATGCCATTTCGCTGATTTCATTAACAAAGGGGCTTGTGAAAGCATGGCTAAAATACGCATTCAAGCGCGTGGTGATCGCCGCAAAGATACCAGAAGGGCTAACGACAAATAAAAGGGAAATGGCTGCAGCTGCGTGGGGAAACACCAGAAACGGGCTTAACACACCCTGAATTTTGCCTAGCAGGGAAGACTGGTAAAACGTGGCGAGAATACAAAACGCTGCTATTACGGCTAAAAGGGTTGAGCCTACGCCCGTAAAAAGCGACAACCACATCATTTGCCAAATGTCTGGAAGACCGAATAGCGTCGCAAACACTTGCGTTGAAAAGGCGTTTGCGCCGATAGCTGGGAAATAACCTAACGCAGGGAATATTACTCCTACCAGCCCTGCCAATACAGGAATACAAAGTAAAAGCAGCAAGCACCAGCGTGCAACAAGCGTAATGTGAGTAAACATTAGTAGCGTGCCCCGTAACGTTCAAACCAGGCTTCGCGCAATTTATCAGTCCAGCTTGCATGGGGTTCGGCTAACAGCACCATGGGCTGTGATTTGTCGAGGGCAGATCTGTGCACAGACGCCTCTTTAAATAGCATAGCTTGTGCTTTTGTCAGCAATGTCACATCAAGAACCGTATCGTCGCCCCACACCGCCAGCTTTTGCTTCTCGGCCTGTGCCTCTGGCGAAAGCAAAAAATTTACTACTGTTTTTGCTGCTGTTTTGTTTTTAGAATTGTAGGTCAGACCCACAAAATGTACGTTAGCAAGACTACCGTCTTGCATAGCATAGGTACGAACATCATCGGGTAAATCAAAACGATTTACGGCTGATGGAATTTCAGCGGCGGTAAATGAAAACGCGAGTGTTAACTCACCTGTGCCAACCAAGCGTTGAAGTTGCGAGGCTTGGCGAAGCATATACTCCCCTTGCTGCCACATAGTGGGATGCAATTGGTCCAAATAAGCCCAAAGCGCGGGCAATACGGCCTGAAGAGACGATTCGGTAACGGGTTGGTAAAACAAAGACTGCTTATCACCATTAAGTGCAATTGCTGCGTATTTTATAAAGCTAATGCCTAAATAATCGCTCGGCACTGGATAAGTAAAGCGTCCTGGCACTTTTTGAGAGAACCGAAGCAGTTCATTAATGGTTTGCCCAGGCGTAATGTCTAGCGCTTTCATGTGCGCGCTGCGATAATAAAACACCATCGACGCCTTACCCCACGGCGCTTCCATACCAAGCGTGGGTTCGCCAAAGTCGGTTACCATGGCAGCGTTCTTTTCCGGGCGGGTTAGCGCGAAATGATCAAGTTCTTTAACCCAGTCTTTAGCGAGCAAGCCATGCTTTTTCATTGCCGCAAAGTTTTCGCCATTTATCCATATCAAATCTACGCTGCCGTTATCGTGATTACCGGCCGCTTTTTCTGCTAATACACGTGACACGGCGTCACTGGTATCAGCAAGCTTAACGTGCTGCAGTTCAATGTTAAAACGCTGACTAACTTGCGCGGCTACCCATTGCAAATAACCATTTACTTGGGCGCTTCCCCCCCATGCATGAAAACGTACCAGAGGTTTGCTTTGTGTGTCGTCTTTAGGCGATTGCGCTGAAGTGCGCTTGAGCGCCGTTGACGCACGTACTGGCGATTGAGGCTGGCTCTGTATTTCATTGCCAGAAACATCAACAATAGAACCATCAACACTGGGAATATCAAACGGTACCGCAAATGAATGTGAAGCTGTGATTAGCTGAGAACTGAAAACAGCTGATGCCAGCGTCAGCCCCTTAATGAGACGACTAAATTTGCCAAAGCGGCGTAAACAAGCCGCTTTCATGCTAAGTAAAGCGCTATCGCGTAGCATTGAGCGCCCAATCGTAATCTAAGAATTCTAGCTCTGCGTTATCTTGCTCAAGCACTGAAACCTGCTGACTCGATAGGTTTAATGCATCTTTGTATAACAGTAAAAATTGGCTGAGATTTTCAGTATTTATGTTTTTAATGCCTTGCCAACGTTCACTTTTCCGATTGATATTATTTTCAAAATCCTCGCTGTACCAGTCGAATATTTTAGAGAGCTTCAAGGTGTTACCGTCCATTCTGTTGCGAGACGTATCGGCTAAAAAACGCTTGGTTTGTGCGTCAAGCTGGCTATTTAGCCTTGCGCCAACATACGCTTCTTCTCGCAGCGCAGGGCAACCAATACTGGCACAGTTTACGGCGAAATGAATTCGAGGTTCGTTATATCCTTCCGTGGTTTTATTTTGTCCGCGAATAAGTTCGTGCTCTATTTCATCCAGCGTACGAGTTTTGCCAAGTAGCGGCGCAATTTCCTTTTTCCATGGCGACGAGAAAAAGCTGCCTAAATCGCGAATAGACTCAATCTTAGGGTATTCAGTAAGAATAAGGCCAACTGTGTAGGCGTTGTAAGCATTGATGAGAAACGCCAGTTGGTCGGCCTTGCTCCAGCCGTCAAAGGTACTTTTTTCTACCTTAGCTAAGCTATTTAAATACTGAGTTAAACGTTCCCTATCTTGTTTAAACCCATGGTAATCAACTTGCGTGCTGGCACCATTGTCGATGGTTTTCACATGCTCGCTTAGTAACGCACTAAACGGCTCGTGTAGCCTGTTCAATTGCTTTAGCACAGCTTCATCAGAGAGAGCAGAAAAGCTTACGCTTGCAGCAAGCAGCATGACGCTGCTTACTGCCAATCGACCAAATTTTCTAATAGTGATTCGTCTGGACATCGCGATTACTCTTGTCATTACTTGTTCGCTCGCCATCAACAATGCGTTTTTCACCGCTAATCCTTTCGTCACCGCTAATGCTTTTTTCACATTAACTACCCTCTGCGCCACGTGTGGAATTTCTCTACATAGCTGAGTAATTTTTCAGGTGCGTTTGCGCGTTTCCAATTCCCTGCTGCATACTTTGCGCCTTCAGCCCATGTTGGATAGGCATGAATTGTACCTAGTATTTTGTTTAATCCTAGGTCGTGTTTCATGGCAATAACAAACTCAGCCAGTAAGTCTCCTGCATGTTCCGAGACGATGGTAACGCCCAGTATTTTGTCTTTACCCGGCGGTGTGAGCACTTTAATAAACCCTTTTCTTGCACTTTCCGCAACAGCGCGATCTAACTCTGCAAACTCGTATCGCGTTACTTCAACGTCAATGTCTTGCTCGGCAGCGTCACGCTCGTTAATGCCCACCCGCGCTACTTCCGGATCGATAAAAGTTGTCCATGGAATAACGCGATAATCAACTTTGAATTTCTTAAACGTACCGAACAGAGCATTTACCGCCGCGTACCACGCCTGATGTGAGGCCACGTGGGTAAATTGATAAGGCCCTACTACATCACCAGCGGCAAAAATATTGGGCATCAGGGTTTGCAAGTATTCGTCGGTTTCAATCGTTCTATCAAATTGAATACCTAAGTCTTCCAGACCAAAACCATGTAAACGGGCTTTTCGTCCTACAGCCACAATGACTTCGTCGTAGGCAATGGTAGATTCAACACCCTCTTTCGCTACAATCAGTACTTTTTCACCGTCTTGTTGTTCAAAGCGAAGCGCGTCATGGGACGTCAATACGTTTACGCCGCTCTCTCTAAGCACAGACTCAGCATACTCCGCCACATCCGCATCTTCCCGGCCCATTAAACGCGGGGCACGCTCAACTTGCGTTACGTCACTGCCAAGGCGTGAAAAGGCTTGGGCGAGCTCACAACCAATAGGTCCGCCACCTAATACAATTAAACGTTTAGGCGTGTCTTCAAGCTCTGTAAACTTGGTCCATAACGTGTCTGAGGTGACATAGCCACTTTGTTCAATGCCAGGCAGTTCAGGAACAAAGGGCGCAGCGCCTGTTGCAACAACAATGTTCTTAGTGGTTAGCGTTTGCGTGCCGCCATCATTCTTTTTTATTTCCACTGTCCAAGGGTCGATGATTTTCGCATAGCCTTTTACAACATCAACACCCAAGCTAGTGTAACGCTCTACACTGTCATTAGGCGCGATTGCCGCAATCACTTCGTGCACACGTGCCATCACATTTTTAAACGACATAGCGGGTGTTACCGGCTCTAAACCATAGTTATCAGCATGACGCATTTGATTGGCCACTTTTGCCGTTTTTATAATGGCTTTGCTCGGTACGCAGCCGTAGTTGAGACAGTCGCCGCCCATTTCGCCAGCTTCTACCAGCGTGACTTTTGCTTTCACCGCTGCAGCAATATAGCTGGTAACCAAACCACCCGCACCCGCTCCAATAACCACTAAGTTGCGATCAAACTTCTTTGGCTTGCTGTAGCCTTTGTACACGCGACGGCGATTGACTACTGCTACGATAGCTTTAGCTATCCAAGGGAATATGCCTAAAAGTACAAATGAAAAGATAAGCCCAGGCGAGACAATGCCAGACAAACTGTCTATTTGCGCAAGTTGAGTACCCGCATTTACATATACCGCGGTGCCCGCAAGCATGCCCACTTGGCTTACCCAGTAGAATGTCCTGGTTTTAAGCGACGTTAGCCCCATCAAAAGGTTGATTAGGAAGAACGGGAATACTGGCACTAGGCGAAGGGTAAATAAGTAAAACGCACCTTGCTTTTCCACGCCCTCATCAATCTTTTTAAGCTTTTCTTTAAATTTATTTCGTACGGTGTCGCGCAAAATAAAGCGTGAAACTAAAAACGCCAGCGTTGCCCCTACGCTTGAGGCAAACGATACAATAACTAAGCCCTGAACCAAGCCAAACAAGGCCCCTGCTGCCAAGGTCAAAATAGCTGCACCCGGTAATGATAGTGCGGTTACGGCAACATAAATGGCAAAGAACACACCAATACTTAATACCGGGTTTTGTGCAATCTGCGATTGAAACGTATCCAGTGAATCCTTCATACCTTGAAGGGTTAGATAGCTATTTAAATCAAAATAAAAAAAGCCAAATATGGCGGCGATAATGACACCTAAAAGCGCTATTTTCTTAAACATAAATATCCTTAGCGCTTAAAACGCGTATTGCATGGTAACTTGAGCGTGACGAGGTACGTTTGGCATGACAAGCGTCGCGCCGAAATACCCACCTTCAAACAGTGGCTGCCAATTTTCTTCATCGGTCACATTAATGATATCTAAACGTAATCGAAGGTCATCTGTTACTTGATAGACTGCATTTACGTCAACCGTATATTGATCGCGAATATGCACCGTTTGCAGAAAGTCTAGTGGAAATGACTTGGTATAGAGACCACTTGCCCCCACCTGCAAGTCATCCGTAATTTGCCAGCCAGCGTTAATAGAAGCAATTTGTGGCGGGATCCCCTGAACGCGACTGTCTGATGCAGGGAACGCGGCAAAAGAAGGTGATCCTACTCCTGTACCTTCAATAATATCAGGGCGACTATTATCAAACGCATCATTAACCTGCGCCGTACCTTGAAACGCCGCTGAATCATCAAAACGTGCGTCTAAGTAGCTATACGCAGCATTGATCCAAACATCATCTGTTTGATAAAACATTTGTAGTTCAAAACCTTGCGTTTTCACGCCACTGTTACTGCCATCACGGTTACGTAGGCTTCGGGTTTGGTCAAACACAGCGGCCTCTGCGTACCAGCTGCTGTTTGGCGCATATTTTACACCCACTTCGTACAACGTATTTTCAGTAGCAAAGTTAAGCGGGTTGATCTCGTTATTACCGCCTAACACCGTGCCACCCGCCATGCTGTTCGATGTCGCGTCGTTTTCTGAAAACGCTGCGTATACATTCACATCACCCGTTAATTTGTACACTGCACTTAACTGGTAGCTGGTTAACGTATCGCTGTACGAATCTGATGCTGCTTCAACACCAACAGGTGCTAATGGATCACGCGCTTCTACGTCATAGTAATCAACACGTACGCCAGCAATAGTTGAAAATTTATCGGTCCAAATAGAGCGCTGCTGAAGCGCCAGGCCTGTTTGCCATGCGGTCGAGTCGGTGGTGTCTGACAAGTTAAAATCGCCGTTACCATCACCGTCTACGTCGTATTGCGCACCCGGTGAAACATATACGCCAGGACGCAGCTCAACTAATCGCGCTTTTTGGGCATCGGTAAGCGGAATAACGCGGTTTGAGATAGGCCCGGTTAAATCAATCGGATTATCGGCCTCAGTGGTAAACTGGCTATAGCCCAACACGTCGTTGTAACGCAGCGCTAACCCTACGATCGTAGTTTGGCTGTCGTTCCACTTATAATCTAGCTCAGTGCGGTTTTCGAACGTGTCAGCCCCGTCAATAATCTCAACGAAACTATTTTGTGCAATTTCTTCACGTTCAAGATATTGGTAATAAGTAATGTTCCGAAGCGCCACGTTATCAGTCATTTTGTATTCGACACTGCTTCGAATAACCGTAGTTTCGGCACCGTTAATGTCGTCAGGATTTGTGAATACGCGGTTGCGAGGAATAACCACTTCTCCGGTAGGGGTAATAATGGCACCTGCCCCCGGTACTGTACTGCCATTCGACTGAATACCTTGGCCTGTAATGTAGATGCCTTTATCGATAAGGTCTTGCGTTGGGCGGTTGATACCTGCGTTGTCTGGATAGTCTGTATCATAATACTCCGCGTTGATATCCCACGTCAGTGTATCGCTCGGCGTATAACGATAGGCTACAAACAGGTTCGTGCTATCGCGCTCGGCAAAATCGTAGAAACTGCCATGGTCTAAGTACTCTGCACTAAAGCGAATACCACTTTTACCTTCTTCTATAGCTGTGCCGTAGTCCACTTGCGCTGAATACTGATCCCAGCGACCAGCGCGAAGGGTGACTTTCCCCTTGCTTTCTGTGGTAGGCGCAACCTTAGTTTGAAGGTTTACAAAGCCACCATTACGCTGCGTACTACCAAACAACACTGGCGACGGCCCTTTTACCACGTCAATTTGCTCAACGCTATTGAACGACAAAGGCAAACCAAAACCATTATTGCCCGCTTGACGTCTTATACCATCTTGAAAAAGCTCACCTAATTGGCCGCGTATACTGGGCAGGCTTGGCGTGCCAAAGCCGCTAGAGGCGTACGCGTTGGGCGCCGCTTTTACGATATCGTGTAAATCGTTAATGTTAAGTGCCTCTATCGCTTGTGCCGACAGTGACGTCACCGCTCTAGGTGTCTGGGCAGCACTTAAACCACTCCCGAAAATTCCTTTAAGTGTGTTATCGCCAGGATTTAGCGTATCTACACTTTGCTGGTTTCCTGTTACCTCAACCACTTCAATATCTGCCACTTGTTGAGCATAGAGCGATTGACTGATGGCAAGTGCGAGTGTGCTAACGGCTAGGCCGATTACTTTTTTCATTAACAGATCCGTATTTTTAATTCTTGTTCGACAAGACCGATACGCGTCACAAAAAATTTCAGTACATTTAATTTTCAAAAAAATATTTAAAAACACTAAATTAATTGAAATTTTTATTTTGAACAGTCGTTCTAGTAGGCTTGCACTATTATACTTTTGGAGCTTGTATGCAAAACAACACCGATATTCAAAATCGACTACAATGGTCGCTACTTTCACTTCGCGTAACAGTATTTATCGTTATGTTCGTATGGACACTCGATAAGTTTGTAAACCCAGCACACGGCATGGCCATTTTTGAAAAATTCTATGGTATCGGCGGCGTGCCTGAAGTGGCCGTTTACGTCATGGGCGCCCTGCAGCTTTCGCTGGTTTTGGCATTCTTAGCGGGACTTGCGAAAAAGTACACCTATGGCCTAATTTTTATTCTTCACGGTGGGTCTACCCTGTCTTCATTCCCGCAGTATCTAGATGCCTTCAATCACCTGCTGTTTTTTGCTGCATGGCCAATGTGGGGCGCGTGCTTTGCACTTTTCCTGTTGCGCGATGCCGACACTAAATTTGCCTTTGGCAAGTAGCGGCAATCCGTTAGGTAAACACGTTAAATACAGCATGCTAGAAAGTTGGCGCATAGCCATAGCCCTTATATTTACCTTTAGCGAGCTAACGAGATATGGTGGCTACGCTTTTTTGCATTTAAATTATTGTTTGGCAGCAGTATAAAGTTGCTGCCACTCACCCTTTTCTACAGGCATGATTGACAGTCTTCCACCTTTTTTCACTAAAGGAAGCTCGGTAATACCGTCCATCGCTTTAATCACTGAAAGCGGCAGAACGCTTGAAAACTTCTCTACAAATTTCACGTCGACGCGATACCATCGGGGGTTATCTTCGCTGGATTTAGGATCGTAGTATTTTGACTCAGGGTTAAACTGCGTGGTGTCTGGGTAGCCGTTTTTTACCACTTCTGCAACACCTGCAATACCGACTAGTTTGCAGCTGGAGTGATAGATAAACACTTTGTCACCCAGTTTAACGCCGTCACGTAAAAAGTTACGCGCCTGGTAATTTCTTACGCCGTCCCACGGTTCCGTTTGTTCTGGACGGCTTGCCAAGTCATCAATAGAAAATGCATCAGGTTCTGTTTTAAATAGCCAATACGCCATGTTTTTATTCATTCTCTTAATGTTTGCACACTTACTAAAGCGTATACAAATAACCATACGCTGCACGTGCTCTATTATATTTTTAACTAACCCCAGTATACAAAGCGCTTTAATTTAATGACAGTGCTATACCTTAGCTTGGCCAACACTGCTATAATTACGCACTAATTCTGAGCTTCAGCCTAATTTAAGCTCAGCAACTCTCTGATTTTTCTAGATGTGATTACTATGCAAGCCACCATTAAGGCCGACCGCGGTCTGTTTTCTTACCCTAAATATTGGCCACACTGTCTGGGTACTGCGCCCTTTCTCCCTATGTCGAAGGAAGAAATGGATGCACTTGGCTGGGACAGCTGTGACGTTATTTTGGTAACGGGCGATGCGTATGTAGATCACCCTAGTTTTGGTATGGCGGTCATTGGCCGAGTGCTTGAAGCTCATGGTTTTCGCGTGGGCATTATTTCTCAGCCAGATTGGAAGAGTAAAGACGACTTCATGAAGTTGGGTAAGCCCAACCTGTATTTCGGCGTAACAGCCGGAAACATGGACTCTATGATCAACCGCTATACGTCTGACAAAAAGCTTCGTCACGACGATGCCTATACGCCAGGCAATGTAGGTGGTAAGCGTCCTGACCGTGCGGTTACCGTATATTCACAGCGTTGCCGTGAAGCATTTAAAGGTGTACCTGTTATTGTGGGTGGCATAGAAGCCAGCTTACGTCGCATTGCGCACTACGACTATTGGAGTGAAAAAGTACGCCGCTCAGTACTGTTCGATTCTAAAGCGGATATGCTCTTTTTCGGTAACGCCGAACGTCCTCTTGTTGAAGTAACCCACCGCTTGGCGGCAGGTGAAGACATTGCCGATTTGCGCGACATTCGCGGTACCGCAATCATCGTTAAAGAAGCCTTGCCTGAGTGGCAAGGTGTTGACTCTACTTCTCTAGACAGACCGGGCAAGATAGACGCCATTCCAAGCCCCTACCAAATGGAGCCTGAGTGCGACTCGCAGGATAAAGACGCGAAAAGCAGTGAAGCACCAGAAGCATCGCCCATTGTTATTCAGCCTGCGCAGAAAGAAAAAGAAAAGCGTAAGCCTTGGGAAAACGTGTACGTTAAGCTACCAGCGTACGAAACGGTAAAAGACAACAAGGTGTTATACGCACATACATCGCGTATTTTGCACCAAGAGACCAATCCAGGTTGCGCCCGTGCACTTATGCAGCGCCACGGCGACAGACATATTTGGATTAATCCACCGGCCATGCCGCTTGAAACGGAAGAGATGGACGCGGTATTTGATTTACCCTATCAGCGTGTGCCCCACCCTGTGTATGGCGATGCCAAAATTCCCGCTTACGACATGATCCGCTTTAGCATTAACATTATGCGCGGATGCTACGGTGGCTGCACGTTCTGCTCTATTACGGAACACGAAGGGCGTATTATTCAAAGCCGTTCTGAAGACTCTATTATTCGAGAAATTGAGCAAATACGCGATACTGTACCGGGCTTCACTGGTGTTATTTCTGACCTCGGCGGCCCGACGGCAAACATGTATCGCCTGCGTTGTAAGAGCCCGAAAGCGGAAGCCACCTGTCGTCGCCCTTCTTGTGTGTACCCTAGCATTTGTGCGCACATGGATACGGACCATAAGCCCACTATTGATTTATACCGCCGTGCTCGTGAATTGCCTGGAATTAAAAAGATATTGATTGCTTCAGGCGTGCGTTACGACCTAGCGGTAGAAGACCCCGAATACGTGAAAGAGCTCGCCCTTCACCACGTAGGCGGCTATCTGAAAATAGCACCAGAGCACACCGAAGACGGCCCGCTTTCAAAAATGATGAAACCGGGCATGGGAAGCTACTACCGCTTCAAAGAGCTATTTGATAAGTACTCACAAGAAGCAGGTAAAAAGCAGTACCTAATTCCTTACTTTATTGCATCGCATCCGGGTACCACCGACGAAGACATGCTTAGCCTTGCGATTTGGCTCAAAGAAAACAAATTTAAACTCGATCAGGTACAAAACTTCTATCCGTCGCCAATGGCAACGGCAACCACTATGTACCATACCGAGGTGAATTCCCTTCGCAAGGTCACTAGAGACAGCGAAGAGGTGCCTTCTGCAAAAGGTGAAATTCACCGTCGATTGCACAAGGCGATGCTGCGTTATCACGACCCGAAGAACTTTGCACAAATTCGCGAAGCACTTAAACGTATGGGGCGCGAAGATTTAATAGGCCGTGGCCCTCAGCACCTTGTTCCGCCAGAAACGGCAGATGAAAAACGCCAAAAAGCGCAAAAAGGCCGTCGCGGCGAACGCGCACTAACCAAGCATACTGGGCTTCCTCCTACCTTTCTGGGCAAGAACAGCAAAGGTGAAGGCGGTAACGGCGTAAATAAGAGCAGACGTAACTCCAACGTTAACAAGCAAGGTCGTGGCAACACAGCGCAGCAGCGCAACGACGCCAGCGGGAATAAGAACAGAGGCAACGCTTCAAAAGGAAATAATAGCGGTAGCAACAGCCGAGGCCGCACGCAAAAGCAGCCGAGCATGCACAAACGATAGCAATAAAAACGCCCAGAGCTTGTATACTCTGGGCGTTTTTTAAGGCCTATTGTCAACGATGACATTGCGCTTTCGTCGATTACTCACGAGTTATATATCGTTCAGGATATAACACGTCACATTTTCAAGCTCAGTAAGTTTCCCATTTTGATCGTTTCGCAAAACGCACTGCTCTCCATCACTGAGTAGTGTAAAGCTATAAATAGGGTTATTGTGTCTTCCGTCAGTAGGTAATCCCCTGCTATCGACCTTAGCCTTTCGCTCAATCGTAATACTCGCAGTTTGACTGAATGCATCATTAGCTATCGTTATATTTAGACCACCAAACCATTTGCTGATCTTACTTTCAATAGTTTGCTTCTGACTCACACTGATGGATTTGGTTATTGCCTCGTGCAACTCAGCCTCCTTCGTTGCAGCGCATCCGCTCGCCGATAGCAAAAGTATGGCGAGAGGTGCTGCTAGCAGCCTTCCTTTCTCATTAACAAGCGACATTACTTGCGCTCCTGAATAACAGGCTGATTTATTTTATTGTGTAAAATAAAGTTCTCTTTGCGTTGTTCAGGCTTGTCGATAGGAATAAGCTTTTCACCCACTAGCGCGCTTTGATTACTGCGCAGTGCATTTACATCAGCCGTGCCGTTGCCCGATACCACTTCAGGACATGAGCCTGTTGCAGCATATTCCAATGCGGCTGACAGCATCCCTTCATTTGGATCGCCCAAGCTTGCGGTAAAGTCATCTTCAACTTCACACCCCGGCAATTCAAATTCGAAATTAGGCGTGGTGGTAGGCATGAAACCATCAGCATAATCACCAAACCCTTTGTTATTCACCCCTTGGAACTGGATAGTAAAGTAGGTCTCACCACAATTGTCTGTTGGGTAGAACCCATACGGCTTACCACAAGTAGTAGAGCCAATTTGCACCACTTCTACATCAATACCACGAAGTGCATTCATTACCGCTTCACTTGCTGAACATGTCGCGCCCGTGGCTAAAACGTAAACCTTCGTCAGCGAAAGGCTAGGCAGAAGCGTGTCGGTAAGTTGCCCTGCGTTATAGTCAATAACATTGCGGTAAAACGGTGTTGGACGAATGGTCTCTCCGGTCACAGGGTTGGTGGTTGGATTTTTATCGTTAAAACGCAATGTTTCAAAGGTTGCGTTATTGGTTTGGTTCGGACCCGCTATCATGTAGGAAAGCTGTGAAGCTAGCGTCAAACGTCCTCCGCCGTTGTAGCGAAGGTCAATAACGAGCTCGGTCACATTTTCTTCAACAAACATATCGAACGCATCAATTAATCCTTCTTGCGCGGTAACGATAAAGGTATTGAATTGGAAGTAGCCCGTTTTGCCGTTTTCGGTATCGAGTACCTTTGCGTTTTGAACCGGCGTTACGCTGATATCGCCCGAGGTGATATTTACTGAGAGAGTTGAACCATCAACCTGCTCAAACTCAAAGCTTGTCACCGTACCTGCGTCTTCCGGAAACAGAGCAGCATTAATCGCATTGACGCCCTGTTGCGTGTTGTCATTGACAAAATCGACGCCGTTTATACGCGAAAGGGTTGCACCGCGAGGCACGCCAGCAGTAGCTGCAGGTGAACCCGGCTCAGTGAATCGCACTGTCAGTACTCTCGGCACGGTTGTGGAACCAAATTCCCAATCAAACCCATAACCCGATGAAATCCCCGATTGAGACAGTTCGTTATATTCGGCAGTGTCTTGTGAAAAGTGGAAGTTATCTTTTGGCGTACCGCTTGGCGTTAGCTCATTGGTTTTAAGCTGATCAAAATATCCCAACACTGAGAAATTTGCAGGGTCATTGTCATCTACTTCGTCGTACCACAAGTAAGTGTCATTAGTCCAAGTACGTAGCCACAGCTTTTCATCCATAGCGGTACCCTGTGTATCTGGATAAGCCCTATTAGTAAAAGGATCAATACCGCTTCTGGGGCTCTCGCACTTCGCTAAATATTCAGATTGCGGTTCATACACCCCAGGTTCCCACTCTGGCTCAGTTGTTATAGGCGTTGTGGGTGTTGTTGGCGTGGTAGGCGTTGTCACCACAGAAGAAGTATTAGACGAGCTTGAGCCGCCCCCACATCCAGCTAGAAGAGAAATCGTGACGGCAAGTACAACAGGAGAATAAACATAGGTTTTCATGATTTAAAAATACCCTTTCGGTACGGCTACCCCAAAACTATCAAACTTGTGCTAATAAGTATGCATATCGCTATACAGGATAGTGACATATCCTTGTAAACGTAACCACATAACAAAAGTTTAAAGTGTTTCGAAGTGAAAAAGAACATTTTGCAACGTCGATGAGAGAGTATCATTCACGACGCATATAGCGCTATCGCGGCAATGAAGAAGGCTAATTATCCTCCCTCAACAATATACCTGTCATTATCTTTAGTTTAGCTGCAACACTCCTACCGACTGCGCAGTTAAGCTACTCACATATACACCTTCATCTGTCTGTATTGCGCCTGTAACAAATGGAAAGCCACCGCTAGGGTCTTGGTAACTTTGTAAAACCTCTCCGCTTTCGCTTATTTTAACAAGGTGCCCGTATGCTTGACCTTGCGGGCGCATGAACTGTGGCAGACGCTGTACAATTTTACGAATGAAAGGCTTGTCAGATAGCGCGTCAATGGGAGCGGAGCGAGGCGAAGCAAGACCCAGAAAATACGCGCCGCTATTTGCCTGACTTATGTTGTCTGGGAATCCAGGCAAGTTATCAATCACGACCTCCACTTGGCCCTGTTTTGGCCCAATTAGCCAATAGCGCAACACGCGATATTTACCGGTTTCGTTGACCAGCACTGAATTTTGATCATGGCTTATTGCGACACCATTGGCAAAAACCAAACCATCCATCAGTACATTACTCGTTCTACGTACTGGGTCGTACTCTATAAGTCTGCCGTTGCCTCTATGTTCCAGAATTTCTAGAAGGCTCGCTTGCAGCGTTCCCCCATACTCTTTGGCAGAGAACTTGGTGGTTGCGTCAGTGAAGTAAATATTGCCGTTGTCGGTAACATCCACATCGTCCGCATACACAACTTTGGTGTTTTCTACTTGGTTAACCAATACCGTTAGCTCACCTTCAGGGTCTGCAATTAGCAATCCGCGATGGGCATCGGCGATTAATAAGTTGCCGTTGGGATCAAACTCGATACCGAGCGGACGCCCACTAGTGTTAATCCATGGAGTAAATGCTGCCTCACCTTTTTTCTTGAGTAATACGGCACCAGAATGAGCAGCAGTCGCAATAGTTCCCGCTGCATTTATCGCAAAGTCCTCAGGCCCGGCATCTGAGCCTAATTCAATGAGCGAAAGGTCTGACAAACGAGTGTTCTCAGCAAATTTCCATGAAAATCCGTTACTTGTGGGCGCTTTCCAGCTTATTGGTTCAATGGGTACTGGCCAAAAAAGTAAATACCCTAAAACCAGAATGACAACTCCACCGAATACTTTCATTTATGATCTCCTACAAGCAACGCATGTCGTGAATCTATCAACCATAGCAAGCAACCTTTCACTACTCTGCTTTCGTTTATAAATAGAACACTATCATTCAAAGCTTTCTAAATCGTACAACTTTGAGTAAGCAAATCTAAGCATTACAAATTCGTTAGGTGGCATCCATTCGCAGCTTCAGATCGTTTGATTATAAAATGCTGCTGAGGTACGTCATGCCATTTTATGCAAAAACACTCAAAGATAATTATGCTAAACAAGTAGACAAAGAGCTGCGTGCGAGCCACGCGGGAGAGACCGGGGCCGTTTGGATATACCGTGGTGCTCTATTTGCCGAATTTGTTTTGAGACTGGTTAAACTTTCTGGCACAAAAAACGAGGTACAACCCTTCATATATGAGCACCTTAAAACGGAAAGACGACACCTCGCTGTGTTTGAAAACGAAATGCCACTTTTCAGGGGAAGTTTTATTTTACCTTTATGGATAGCTTCTGGGTTTATCAGCGGCTTTATTCCAAGACTTTGCGGTATAAATTGCTTTTACTACACCATTTACCGAGAAGAGCAGTTCGTAGATTCGCATTACGAAGAACAATGTAAGCGCATTTCTGCGTTAGCCATCCCCCCTTCATACGTTATAAATCGGTTTAGACAATGCCAAGCAGATGAACAACATCACAGAGATGAAGCGCTAACCCTAATGACGAAAAAGCCGTCGTTATTAATGAAAATCTGGGGCGCAGCCGTAGAAAAAGGCTCATCTATTGCCGTTGCTATCGCAAAAATGATTTAAGTTATTGAGGTTATGCGCGGTGACCTGGAATTAAAAAATAGGCATCAGAGAATTTATTAATTGAAAACAAAGAGTCGCTTTTACAGTGGGAAAAAAGGACAGAGTTCGGCTGCCAAAACCCTGTGACAACTGCAGTATCAATGCCGACACACAGTTTCGTGTTCGATACAGTGAACAAGACACATGGCGAATCGTGTGCAAAGGGTGTCAAAGCAAAGCAAAGACCAGCAATGGCTATATGTATGGCGGTACGTGGAAAAAAAAGAAGCGTAACTAAGGGGCTTCCTACGAGCCCCAAATAGTAACAATAAAATTTACGCGCTAACTCTTTTTTCCCGCGCTGGTTGAGGAGCGTTATTATTCGCAATGAATTCAACCTCTCCCTCTTCATTTTTAGCCCGCTTCAGTAGCGTATTAGCACGGTATAAACTCCATGCTACATATACCGCCATAGGTATATTTAGCTGAAGTGACGCAACCGATAGCGTCGCGCTTTGGTGCACGGACGCATAGGCGATGAGTAATACCAGTACACTTAGGCCTGATATAAGCAACCATACCGGCTTTGTGAGTGACTTAACTCCCACTGTAATACCGGTATTAAATAGCATAAGGCACCAAAAAACGGCGATGAGTGAGCCTGTAAAAAACATATCTGCTACAGCCGTTAACGCAAGCGCACTCACACTACCCCACACCGTGCTGTACCAAAGCCTGCTTGCTAGCGGTGGATACGCCTTCTTAGACAGCCAAATCTCCATACCCGACACGCAAAGCATGGTCAGCATTACACCAAGAACAAAGTACAGCCATTTGCTGGTAAGGCCGGCGAAGTCACCAAAGTGCAATCGGTACATCGCCCATACCAACTGCTTACCCCATTCACCGAACTCATAGCCGGCCACACCGATAAAATTACCCGCCGTATCGAATCGATAGCCTTCTGCGTAGATCATTCTATTGGGTGCCTTGGCATATATTTCGATGAACTGCTCTGGTTCACCAACTTCGTGCACTGTTAAAAATATTGGCGACTTTTCAGGCGCTAGCGTTTCCATTTGTGCGAAGGCTTTTCCTATAGCAGGCTTACCTTCTTGTGGAGCGATGACCGGATCTGGAGTAAATATTTGATTTATTACGGCATCTCTGTCGCCGCCATAATTTACGGTGGCAACCAAAACTAAAATAATGCCGGCTAAACCAAAGTAAGTTCCCGTTATACCTATGACTAAATGAAACGGCGTGGCCCATAGGCCAAAGCGATTGTGCAAATCAATTTGTGCTTGCTGACCATTGCCACCCCGTCGAAGCTTAAAAGCGTCTTTTGCTATACGTTTATGAGCAATAATTCCAGTGACGACAAGAGTACAGATGATAGCGCCCAAAGCGCTGACCAAAATCATTCCCCAGCTATGCGGTAGATTTAAATAAAGATGCAAGTCTACCAACATCTGGGTGAAAGACACGCTTTCTTCTTCCAGTAAATTACCTTCGCTATCAGCAAAGTACGCGACGTGGTCGTTCTCAACTACTAGCCTTGGTATATCAGATGTAGGAAATACAACAAAAAGATGGTGAGACTCTTCGGTATGTTGCGCTAGGAAGCTATCCATAGCTTTTTCGATTGCTTGTGGAGTTACATTCTCCATCTCTTCTATATGAGGCTGCTCCCACCTTTCAAACTCTAAGTGAAAAACCGCAACGGTCCCAGATAAGCACACCAAAAAAAGCAGTACACTGAGAAAAACGCCTACCCAATTATGTGCATTTAATGCATTTTGTTTTGTTAATTTATCCATCAATATTCACCTACATAGGGAAGAAAATAAGTATTGGTAGGCAAAGCGCAGCTAAAATTGCGTAAGTGGCAATTACTTTGAACTTGCGGATAGTGGCAAGATAATGGTAAACAATAAGGCCCCACAATATTGGCAACATCACAGTACCTGTAGCTAACTTTCCTGCGATTGAGAACGGTAGTAACGCGCATATACCTAGCGTTATTAAGACGCTCACCACTAACAGAACAACCAAAACCACTATGTAGTTTGCTATGTTCCCTACTACTGTACGTCGCGAGAAGTCGAAGCGCCTCGGCTGAGGTACATTTTTTGGCTGGGGTAAATGCATTTGGTTAAACGCAATAAAAGGCCACACTAATATGGAAGGGATGCACAGTGCATACAACACGCCAAATTCCCAACCCTGAGCATAAGACCAGCTCACTGCTGAAATCAGCCAAACGACAAGACCCAAATAAAGGTACGTTGACGCTTGAGCGCGCCAACTCTTATAGATAACTCCTAAGGCTGCAAATGTTAACCCACCTGCTGCAACTGAAAGCATGATAATTCCTTAAAACGAATAGGTTAGCGACGCGTTTGCTGTTCTGCGCACACCGGGGAAATAGCTATCAACACTACTTCGTTGTAATTTATCAAAATTCTTTCGTAATGATAACCAGTATCATTTATATTTTTAGAATTATTCTGCCAAATGTATTTGTGCCACGTATGTTTAAGCGATTCTGTAACTATGTGCTAGTGACCTAATGGACTGATAATGGAAAGAAACAACCATCGCTCAAGGAAAAAAGCGAAGTAAATAAAAAGCCGAACTAACAACGTTAGCTCGGCTTTAACTCTCATGAGTAGTGAAAGGCTAATGTCTATGCCGCTTCACTTTCCTTTTCAGATTCAACCACTTCGTGGCTTAATAAGTATTCAAACGCAGCAAGCGATGCTTTCGCGCCCTCACCCATCGAAATAACAATTTGCTTATACGGTACTGTTGTTACGTCACCGGCTGCAAAAATACCTGGCTCAGATGTGTGGCACTTAGTATCAACGATAATTTCGCCATACTGTGTCATATCTACCGTGCCTTTCATAAACTGACTGTTAGGCACAAGTCCAATTTGAACAAATACACCTGCAAGTTCACGGGTGTGCACTTCGTTAGTTGAGCGATCTTGGTATTCAATTGCGTTCACTTTGCCATTTTCAGCCGTAATTTGGCGCGTTGCCGCATTTTTAATAATGGTAATATTGTCGCGCTTCTCAGCTTGATCGATAAGCACCTTATCGGCTTTAAGTTCTGGCATAAATTCAAATACCGTCACTGATTTCACGATACCTGCTAAATCTAGCGCCGCTTCAATACCTGAGTTACCACCGCCAATCACTGCTACATCTTTACCTTTAAAGAACGGACCATCACAGTGTGGGCAGTACGCAACGCCATTACCTATGTTCTCTTTTTCGCCCGGAACACCAAGCTCTCTCCAACGCGCACCTGTCGCTACAATAACGGTGCGAGTGCGGATCTGTTCACCAGAAGAAAGCATAATGGTTTTAATATTACCTTTTTCAATGCTATCAACGCGTACGTGCTCTTTAAGCGTAATGTCGTAATCGCGTACGTGCTCCATCAAATTACCAACAAGCTCAGGGCCCGTTGTTTTAGGTACTGAGATAAGGTTCTCGATACCCATAGTATCTTTAACTTGGCCGCCAAAAGTTTCAGCAACAATGGCTACTTTAAGACCTTTACGCGCACTGTAAATCGCCGAAGCAACACCTGCTGGACCACCACCGATAACAGTTACGTCTTGAAGTGGTAACGCATCGCCTTTGTTTGCATCTTTAAGGCTAGGGTCGCGTTCAATGAGCTTGTTGATAAGCACAGAGGCGTCAACTTTACCGTTCGCAAATAGCTCGCCATTAAGGTATACGCTAGGAACACCTTGAATGTCGCGCTCTTGAATTAGATTTTGATATAAACCGCCGTCGATCATTTCGGTCTTGATATTGGGATTAATCAATGCGAATTGATTAAGTGCCTGTACGACTTCTGGGCAGTTGTGACAGCTTAAGCTAATGAACACTTCAAAATTAAGTGGTTCATTCACCGCTTTCACCATCGACTTAACGCTATCGTCTAGCTTAAGTTCAGTACCCGCTGCGTGCAACATAGCAAGTACAAGCGAGTTAAACTCGTGACCGCCAGGGATACCAGAAAAACGTATTCCCGTATCTTCACCGTCAGCTTCTAGTAAAAAGCTGATTGCACTGCGCAACTCACCATTAGTGTCACGCTCTTCTACGGTTAATTTTTCGCTTACTGAAGCAATGTCGGACAGAAACGTTACAAGCTCTTCACGCTTGCTATGTTCACCGGTCTGCACGACAAAGGTTACGTTTTTCTGCATTGACTCTGCATATGATTTCAATGCTTGTAAAATTTCTTTAGTTAACACGGTTATTCTGCCTTATTTTCGACACGCCGATCCCCGCTGACCTTTTGAAAGGTCAACAACATAAGCGGAAATTGGAAATTAATATCAGGGAGTGGAGACCCACCCCCTACAAATTATTTGCCTAATACTATGCAACGCACAAAGCGCTGAGCTTTCTAGTATTAAGCGCTAAGCGTGCTGCTTAGATTTTGCCTACTAGGTCAAGAGAAGGTGCTAGAGTTGCTTCGCCTTCTTTCCATTTGGCTGGGCAAACTTCACCTGGGTTGTTTGCAACGTACTGCGCGGCTTTAACTTTACGTACTAGGTCATCTGCGTCACGGCCGATACCTTCAGAAGTGATTTCCATCGCTTGGATGATGCCTTCTGGGTCAACAACAAATGTAGCGCGGTCAGCAAGACCCATAGTTTCACGCATGCAATCGAAGTTACGAGTGATTTCGCCCGTTGGGTCGCCAATCATCGCAAACTTGATTTTGTTGATCGTGTCAGAAGAATCGTGCCATGCTTTGTGAGTGAAGTGAGTGTCAGTAGATACTGAAAATACTTCTACGCCACGTGATTGAAGTTCTTCGTACTTGTCAGCGATGTCGCCAAGCTCAGTTGGACAAACAAATGTGAAGTCAGCTGGGTAAAATACGAAAACTGCCCATTTACCTTTGATGTCTTCGCTGCTTACGTCTACGAATTCGCCGTCTTTAAATGCAGTTGCTTTGAAAGGTTTGATAGCAGTATTAATCAATGCCATGTTTAATTCTCCATTTGGTTTAAATTATTTTCGCACGTTAAACACATACGAATACAAACTTTACGTTTATTGTGTCGACATGGTTTTGCAGTTTTGTGAAGATATTCACGTATTGCGAAATTCATGTCTCTCGAAACTGTTGATAAGAATAGCGCGCACAATCAAAAAAAACTAATTGGTAAAAATGAATCGCTTAATCAGGTTATTGAATTGAACGATGAAAATAGCACCAGAAATAGAGCGTGTGTTTCGCACTATTAACTGGTCACACGGGTTAATACCTTCCCAAAGAGGAATCTATGACAAAGTCCCGATTACAACATATCTCAGATGAAATAATGCGTACCGATGGTTGCTCGCCATCTTACACTCTGTCAAAGCACGTAAAGATGGCGAACAGTCCCTTTATATTCTATAGAGGTAGCGCACAGTTGTTCTATGCAGACGTAAAGGCAGGCGTTATAGAATTCCCTAAAGAGTGCGAAACTATTCCCCTTACTAGCGTAATGGGTGACTGTCATACCTCCAATTTTGGTTTTCTTACAGAAGAGGGGTCGCATGGCGACACGGTCATTTTTGCTCCTAACGACTTTGACGATGCATGTGTCGGCTATGCGCAGTGGGATGTACTTCGCTTCCTCACTTCATTACACCTTGCTCAACAGCATTGTCTTGGCGTCGTTGAGGGGAAATACGTAATTGATGACATTGATATCGCTAAACCTGTTGTTAGCCATCAGCAGGTTATTAATGCGCAATACGCTTTTATAGAGCGATACGTAGAAACGTGTAATCGGGTAGTAAAAAACGCCATGGTGCTTAACGAAGCCGTAGACTATTGCCCTGATGCCGTGCCAAGCAGGTTGGCCAAGCTTTACAATAAAGCGAAAGCGCGTAGTGCGGGAGGAGAAAACTTTACGGTTAAGAGTGCACTGGCTAAAGCGGTGCATTTTAATGGCGAAACACTCGAGTTTAAGTCGAACAGTGAGAAGTATTCTCCCCTAAGCACGCAAAAATATACCACGCTGCTTGAAGCGTTTTCCCCTTATATGGACGATGCTGTGGTTGATATTGTTAAACGATTAGACGCTGGCACGGGCTCGGTGAATATGCCGCGCTACTACTTTTTGGTTGGGCCATCAAAACCGCACAGTTCGGCAAGTTTCGCTCATTGTCATATTGTTGAAGTGAAACAACAGCGTGTTGCTGCGCCGATTTACTACTTCCCGTCTATCAATCCTGTGAACAAACTAAACGCTGCGCATCTTACCGCTCGCTGCCAACGCAGAATGCAAAGGAAACCTGACCTAGTGCTTGATGAAGTTAGATTTGAAGACGCCCATTATCTGGTTCGCTCCAGACATCACGCTAAAGTGGGTGTCGATCCTCAAGACATTGCAATGGGCAATAAAGCGATAAATGGCGGCTTTGAGTACTATGCCGAATTGTGCGGATATGCCCTTGCGTTAGCCCATTGCCGTGGAGATAGAAGGAGCACACGATTTGCCTCATCAGCGTCTACATCGTTTTCTCAAGTAAAAAGCCTGCTGGTAAAAATAGCAAACCTTTATACAGAACAAGTCGTTGATGACCACGCACTGTTCGCTCGTGAAGTAAAAAAAAGCTATCAGCATTAAACTTATTTTTACCGGCGTAATCTGTGGTTCTGTTGACGAGTTTAATTCATCTGAATGAATAGTTTAACGCAAACCAAGGAATAATAACGCTCATTATGTATTGTAACTTCGTCAACTATCAGGGGTTAACCACTTTTTCTATTGAAAACCCCCGTTACTATTTCATATTTGTCGGCGTGAAGATCAATATCAAGTTTTTCTGCGTACTGCTCGAGACGCTGTCTTTGCAACTTCGTTAGTGACTCATTAAGCAGCACCTTCATGACCTTATCGGTGACTTTAAGGTGGTTATTCTCTAACTCATCGCGCTCTTTCAACTCCACTATCACTTTTAACAAATTAAATGCGATCTGCTTATCTCGTGGGGAAAGCGTGAAAGCCTGGTATAAGTTTGTAAACGTAGGAAGTAAACGACTTTTCTTATAGTTAGTTGCAGCCATCCCCTTCAGTTCCTTTGTGGTAAAGCGAATTTCTTCTCGCTGATGAGACTCTTCTTCTAAATATTTGCTTACCACTATAGATCTAAACGAATCAGACTCTAGTTGTGCTCTTAATCCATTTAAGACACTGGTTGCTTTCTCTCGCAAACCAAGTTCATGAAATGCCTTCATTTTGTCGAGATTATCTTCTAGCGTATATTCATGGGTTTCTGTAGTGAAGTCCTTAATCATCGCTTCCGCCACATTTTTTTTGCCAGTGCAGCATAAAACACGTGCTTTCAATATTGAGAGTTGTTCATCACAGCTCTTTTGCACTTCAGGTTGCAGCGATAGCTTTTCAATCTCCAGTTCTGCTGCTCTTAAATATTGTTCTGCCTCTTCATCGGTAGACGTTGTAGCTACGTCGATAGTAGTGCGGATGACATTGAGCAATAACTGCGGCGAATCATGGATAGAATTTTTGGCGTTTTTTTCCATGCTCTTAACTGCGCTCAATTGACCAAGGTTGTCATGGTTCAAACGCGCTAGCTCCCACAAACGTTTATTGCGCTCCATGTTTCTCGGTGCCAGCTTGCTCGCTTGTCTAGTTTGCTCATATGCTAAATCAAACTTGCCTTTTTCAATAAAGTACTGAGCGAGTAAATCGTAAGTAAGAAAGCGTGTGTCACGACGAGTCACTAATTTGTCGATGAGATCTTGTGCCTCTTCTAACTTATCTTGCAACAATAACGCATTGGCCAAGCCTATACTTACCCAACCTTGCTTCATCGTACATGACAGTGTCTCGAAATAACGTTGCGCACCTTCATAATCATGAAGTTTTATGAGGCAATTGCCAATTAAGCGCCTAATTCTCGGATGGTACTCTTTAAGAGAATCGTCGTTCAGTTGACGCTCTGCATAATACATTGCACTGGAGTATTCGTTTGCCTGCATGCAATAGAGCATCTTGTGGAGTTTGAACTTAATTTGTAATAAATAGTTTAAACGCTGTTGAATCAACGAACGCTTTAGTGGCTTTACCCAAAAGTCATCAGGCTGAAGCTCTACCACGCAATTGACTAATTCGGTTGAGGTTTCGGCGCTTAAAAAAACAACGGTTGTGGTACTTTTTATAAAATTTAAGTATTTGAGCTCTTCAAATAAATGGAATCCGTCCTTATCTCGGCTAACATTAAAAGACAAAAATACGATGTCGTAGTGCCTCGCGTGATAAAGACGTTTAGCATGAAACTCATTAAAGGCGCTTGTTACATAGGAAACACCAAGCGAGTGTAACGCGGGCTTGATAACACTATGAACCAAGTTTTGACTATCAATAATGAGTGCTCGTAAGTTTTCCCTAGGAGTGGGAGCAGGAATTTTTTCCAACATCTATATTCACTTATTGTTTCTTTCCTTAGTTACAACAGCTATTAAATTGAAAAGTAATTTTAAAAACTGTACGACACAAACGCTCTATATTTGCATCCATGATTGTAACTCGTAAGTACGACCTAGGTTATACATACTTACCATTTTTGCAAAAAAAAATTACCGAGGAGGATCTATCGAATCATTAACACTACCATTTACTCTAAACCAACCTGCCACAGAATGACGACTGCGGGTAGCAGGTAAAACTTCATGGGGAAATTGCTCGCTCAAAAAGACGACGAAGGAACCTATCGTTGGCAGCACTCTCGTTCCTACCTGATCAAATTCATCAGCGTAGAGTACGAGCTCTCCCCCTTGCTCTTTAGTCCAGCCGTCATTTAGATAAGCGACCAAAGACAATACTCGATTGCTCTGACCTTTAAACGCATCTACATGGCGTTTGTAAAATCTACCCGGTTCATAACAGGCAAAATGACTTTCAAAAGAAAAAAGGCCCATAAAAAGTGAGCAATTTATATACTTCTGCATAGCTTCACACCATGAAAGCCATAAAGCGCCTTCTTCAGAGGTGCCTGTAATCCAGCAAATCTCGTCCCCTCTAACCTTGTCAGCTTTTTGATAATTTTCTGCGCGACCAATACCCGCTGTTCTATATTCAGCTTCAGAAATTGAACGTTGGCAAGCCAAAAGTGCTTGTGTAATAAAATCGGGTAAACCATTCTCTTGAATAGAAAAGCCTTTCGTGACCAGGTCATCAACGATATTTTCAAATAGGGCTTCATCAAAAACGTGGAGAGGCTGATGCAACGCGAGCTGTTCTCTATTCATCAAAGTATTGTCACCTTCAAGCGGTTCGCTAATCGCGAAGTTTATGGGGGATTGTAAACGTTTAAAAACGAATGAACTTATACACAGGGTTTAGGCCCGACGCAATTACATCACTGTGCATTTTGCGCACTATTTTTTTGTCGATAAAATAAAAATTATTTGTCGCTGGCCTGGACGTAAATAAGTCGCACGCTTCTTGCTTGTTCTATATTAATCGGTACGTAAGAAAATTTTGGTAAAAGCAAACCAAATCAACAAGTAAACCGAAGTATATATTTTCAACGTGATAGTAGAGAGCGCTTATCTCTTGTCCGCACTGCCATTGTAGTTACGCCGGCATCTCGCGAATTGCATTTAACAGTTGAAAAACATATTGCAAGGCGGTTTAGTAGAAATATACGCAAATTAAGTATCAGTATTTTTGAGCAAAAAGAGTAACCCATGAGTCAAGACCAAACACAAATAGAAGAAACGGAACATCATCTAGACTTAAGAAACTTGAGACTGGACGACTACAACGATGTAAAAGCGTTAATGGATGAGGTATATGCCAACGTTGGGGGCGCGTGGCCTTACTCTAACTATAAAGCCCAAGTTACGACATTTCCCGACGGGCAAATATGTATTGAAGATAAAGGCAAGGTGGTCGCTTTTGCCATTTCGGTGATTGTGGACTACGACCAGTTCGGAGATAAGCATAGCTATGATGAAATAACCGGTGATGCATACTTAACCACGCACGATCCTAACGGGGATGTTCTTTATGGCGTAGAGGTAATTGTTTCTCCTGAATATCGGGGTCTGCGACTTGGCCGTCGTCTATATGAGGCGCGTAAAGAACTTTGTCGAAATTTGAATCTAAAATCTATTATGGCGGGCGGTCGAATCCCGAACTATAAGAACCACGCGCATGAGTTGTCGCCTTATGAATACATTGAGCAAGTAAAGCTCAAAGACATTTACGACCCTATTTTGACTTTTCAGCTTTCAAATGGGTTTGAAGTCAAGCAGGTGATGTCAGCTTACCTTCCAGAGGACGAAGCTTCACAGGGTTATGCGACATTACTTCAATGGCACAATATTTATTACGAACCGGGCACGCCTTCGCTGATTGCTAGCAGGAAAACCAGTGCACGAATTGGATGTATTCAATGGCAAATGCGTTACTTCAATAATGTTGAAGAGCTTTTGCAACAAGTAGAGTACTTCGTCGATGCCCTGTCTGACTACTCTTGTGACGTCGCACTGTTCCCTGAGTTTTTTAATGCGCCTTTAATGGGCTTGAGTCCATCAGATTCATCAATTGATGCAATTTGGCATTTAGCCACCTATACCGATGAAATTTTGACTGCCGTGTCTCATTTGGCCGTGTCGTACAATATTACGATAATTGCAGGGTCTATGCCTGTGGTAGAAGAGGAAGAACTCTTCAACGTTAGCTACATTTGTAAACGGGACGGTACTATTGAGAGTCAGTACAAGCTTCATCCAACCCCTCATGAAAAAGAAGATTGGATAATGAAAGGCGGAAACAGTCTTAAGACATTTGACACCGACTTCGGCAAAATCGGGGTGTTAATTTGCTATGACGTTGAATTTCCCGAGCTTGCTCGCATTCTTGCCGACCAGGAAATGCAAATTTTATTTGTACCATTTTGGACAGATACCAAAAATGGCTATTTACGCGTGCGCCGTTGTGCACAGGCCCGCGCTATTGAAAACGAATGTTATGTGGCAATAGCAGGCAGCGTTGGTAATTTACCGAAAGTAGATAACGTAGACATTCAATACGGGCAAACCGCGGTTTTCTCACCTAGTGATTTTGCTTTCCCACACGATGCTATTGTTTCTGAGACCACACCAAATACAGAAATGACGCTTATTGTTGATTTGGATTTGGATAAACTCACTAAGCTTCAAAATGAAGGGTCTGTGCGGAATTATCTTGATAGAAGACGAGATTTATATCGCGTTGAATGGATTGGTGATAAGCAATAAAGCCACGCTTAAAGGGAATTCTCGGACTTATTGGCTTATGTATAATTGACATTGCGTATAAGCCGTAGAATTTCCTTTGATTTAGCGATAACATGTTTTAGTGCGCAAATATAAATGTGTTGTCTTCTTATTAAATTAAGGCATGTAAATGTTGTGAAGATAGCATTACATAACGAGATTATTATTTTACTATGGCAAATAATTCGAAAAACGATGAGTTCCCAACTATTAGATTGGATGAAGAAGATCGTCGTGATTACCAAACAAAACGTCAGGCGACGCCAACAAAAGCAACGTCTCCATCTTCATCTAACCATTCACCAAACCGCCATCCTTCTGGTGGTGGAAATAGTAATGGAATCTGGATTGTATTCATTGCCGTCATCGCCTTAGCTGCTTGTGGTGGTTGCTATTATCTGTACACCCTGCTTGAGCAACAGAAGGCTGTCGCTGAGCAAGCGGAACAGCGCATATTGCAGTTAGAAAATAAGCTGTCTGCTACAGGTGAAGAAATTGGCGAATCTACCGTTGCCTTGCAAGTTAAAGTTACAGAACTGACGAACAAAACAAACGAGCTATGGGAACAAATGGATAAGTTGTGGGCGTCAGCTTGGCGTCGCAATCAACAAGAAATTGCAGACCTAAATGACCGCGTAGGTAACGTACAAAACGCATTGAATAAAAACATCGGTACAGTTTCAGAAAATGTAAAATCGCAAGCGGCAACCGTTGGTTCTTTAAAGAATCAGCTTGCTTCATTAGCTGACGAACTGCTTGCTGTTAATGTTCAGCTTGAACAAGCAGTCAGTGATAAACAAAATGCTCAGCAAAGCGTGCGAAACCTAACCGACAAATTATCAGTGTTGGAACAACGCAATACGACCTTGTCTGGCCGCATTACCAGTTTAGAAAACGAAATTCGCGATATAGCAACCAAAGTTGTATCCAGCGGCGGTTCAACAGGTGGAAGTGGTTCAGCCCCTTCACCTACTATTAATGAATAAACCACGTCAAATATGTTGTAAAAGTACACAACTGCGAATAATAATCATGGTTTAATGCATAAAAAAGAAAGGGGCGAATCGCCCCTTTCTTTTTGCCGTGATAATATTACCCTCTTTTAAAATCTATAGGATCTAATGCGCAATGAGCGATCAAGCGCCCAAACGTTTAAATAAATATATCAGTGACACTGGCCTGTGTTCTCGCCGTGAAGCCGATAAACTCATTGAGCAAAATCGCGTTACCGTTAATAACCAACCACCTGAACTGGGCACGAAAGTAGGGCCTGGCGATATTGTAAAGGTAAACGGTAAAGTTGTGGGCGCAGTAGCCTCTGACAAGTCAGACCGTGTATATATCGTTTATAACAAACCTATCGGTATAACCTGTACCACAGAGCGTCATGTTAAGGGTAATATTATTGACGCTATCGGTCACAATGAGCGTATTTTTCCCGTAGGTAGATTAGATAAACCTTCAGAGGGATTGATAATTTTAACCAGCGATGGGGATATAGTGAATAAGATCCTGCGTGCTGAAAACGCTCACGACAAAGAATATGAAGTTACTGTAAACCAACCAATCAGCGAGCGCTTTGTCAACCGTATGTCTCGTGGAGTACCAATTTTAGGTACTGTGACGAAGCCTTGTGTGGTTAAACCCACTGGAAAAAACAAATTTACTATTATTCTAACTCAAGGTCTTAATCGACAAATTCGTAGAATGTGTGAGTTTTTAGGGTACGAGGTCACTAAACTAAAACGAACCCGAATTATGCACCTTGAACTCGGTTCTTTAAAACCTGGCCAATGGCGCAATTTAACAAGCCGTGAACTCACTATTATGCAAAATGCGGTTCGCTCTTCTACGAAAACAGCGAGCAAAGCCGAGTTGCGCAAATAAATGAAACTACTGCATTTATACCAGTCCGCATAGATCATTACCCACTCAGCAGGACGAGTTTATCTTGTTAAAAAAAAGCGCCCATTGGGCGCTTTTCTTGAAACCTAGTCTTATCGACGTAGACCTAGACGCTTGATAAGGTCAAGGTAACGCTCAGCGTTCTTGCCTTTAAGGTAGTCTAGAAGCTTACGACGTTGGCTAACCATACGTAGAAGACCACGACGTGAGTGATGATCTTTCTTGTGATCAGCAAAGTGACCTTGAAGCTTGTTGATGTTGTGAGTAAGCAAAGCAACTTGAACTTCTGGTGAACCAGTGTCGCCTTCTTTAACGCCGTACTCAGCAATGATTTTTGCGGTTTCTGCTTTAGTTAGTGACATATCATTCTCCTAATATTAATGCTTCGCCGATCACTAATTCAGCAAAGCGGAATGAGCGCCGTATTATAATGACGTTTGCAGACTTAGCAAGCCATAAACCGTCTTTATTTACCGGCGCAGCTACGATGGATAAACTACTCGACGTTTTGGGTTAACAAACACTTCTTGTTTAGGGATACCTTGGTCTTTCGGGTCAAGCACCCCTTCCCCTACGCCTAAGAAAATACCACTGGTATCGTCGCCATGGTAAACCCGGTAAGACACGCCGTCACTCAGTGCTTCGCTACATACTCCTTTTACAGAATGGCCGTTATCAAAGCGATTTCTTTCAGCGTCGTTTATTGTCACAAATGGTAAGCGACTTACCGCCGTATCCATAGGAATTAATAAGTCATCGAGTGCTTTAAAGTCACCTTCTACCAGTGATTCCTGAATTTCAATTAACTTATCCAGCGATACCATCTTATCTGTAGGATAGTCTGCTACTTCCGTGCGATGTAAGCGGGTCACGTAGGCACCACAGCCAAGGTTCTGACCTAAATCATCTACTATAGAGCGAATATAAGTGCCCTTGCTGCATTTAATGCGCATTTCTACAAACGGCAGTTCAATACGCAGTACATCTAATTCATACACTTCAATATCACGGGGTTCACGCTCAATCTCTATACCTTGACGTGCATAGTGATAAAGCGGCTTACCTTGATATTTAAGCGCCGAAAACATAGACGGGATTTGTTTACTCTTACCGAGAAACGCCAAGCACGCATCACGTACTTGTTCTTCGCTTACATCAACAGGCTTTTCTTCAACCACTTCGCCATCAGCGTCAGACGTAGTGGTGCGAATACCCAGTTGAGCAGTTACCTCGTAGGTCTTTTCAGCATCCAGAAGAAACTGGGAAAATTTCGTAGCTTCACCCAAGCACAGCGGCAACATGCCACTGGCAAGTGGATCAAGTGCGCCTGTATGCCCAGCCTTTACAGCTTTGTACAGCCAGCGCACTTTTTGAAGCAGTTGATTAGATGACCCACCTAGCGGTTTATCAAGCAATACTATGCCGTTAATCTCACGGCCTTTACGACGTCTTGCCATTTACTCCTGCTCTTGTGGATCGTCTTTATCGCGCTTTGACTCATCTTTTGCGATGGTCTGAGACACAAGATTAGAGATACGCATGCCTTCAACAATCGACTTATCTTCAAAGAAGTGAAGATCAGGCACTGAGCGCATGCGAATACGTTTCGCTAGGATACTGCGGATAAACTTTTTG
Source organism: Alteromonas sp. S015 (assembly GCF_036864485.1). Classification (NCBI taxonomy): domain Bacteria; kingdom Pseudomonadati; phylum Pseudomonadota; class Gammaproteobacteria; order Alteromonadales; family Alteromonadaceae; genus Alteromonas; species Alteromonas sp. S015. Next base: position 181,190 of record NZ_JAZETO010000001.1, read on the forward strand.
TATTCTGCCAGCTGTTTAATTTGCGCTTTGCCCTCTTCTTCGGTGCTGTTGTAGATAGTCACAAAGATTTTTGCATGCGCTAGGTCGCGCGATACATCTACATCAGAAACAGTGATTAAAGGCATGTCGCCAACGCGATGCTTATATTCGTTTTGCAGAATGCTCGCCACTTCTTTATGAACCTGCTGAGCGACTCTGTCGGTACGTGAAAATTCACGGGCCATTGTACTCTCCTTTCCCTATTTAACATGGGGCATGCGTGTTGTCGGCTCAATATATACAGACAAAAACGGGAGCACTCGGCCCCCGTTTTTCACATGCCGAATTAACTAAGGCAATTAAATTTCGCGCTTAACCTCAACGATTTCGAAGACCTCGATTTGGTCGCCTACTTTCACGTCGTTGTAGTTCTTAACGCCGATACCACATTCCATACCGTTACGTACTTCTTGTACGTCATCTTTAAAGCGACGCAGTGATTCTAGTTCACCTTCGTAAATTACTACGTTGTCGCGAAGTACACGGATTGGATTGCTACGCTTAACGTTACCTTCAGTAACCATACAGCCCGCAATTGCGCCCAATTTCGGTGACTTAAATACGTCACGCACTTCTGCAAGACCAATGATTTCCTGCTTGAATTCTGGTGCAAGCATACCGCTCATGGCCGCTTTCACTTCGTCAATTAGGTTATAGATAACGCTGTAGTAACGTAAGTCAATTTCTTCAGCTTCTAGTACGCGACGCGCTGTAGCATCGGCACGAACGTTAAAGCCTAGTACGATAGCGCCTGATGCCGCCGCAAGGGTTGCGTCAGTTTCAGTGATACCACCAACACCACTACCTACAATGTTCACTTTTACTTCAGAAGTAGAAAGCTTAACAAGTGATTCAGAAATCGCTTCTACAGAGCCCTGTACGTCAGCTTTGAGTACGATGTTAAGTTCGCTAACGTCACCTGATTCCATGTTCGCAAACATATTTTCAAGTTTCGCTTTTTGCTGACGAGCAAGTTTAAGTTCACGTTTCTTCTGATGACGCTTCGCTGCTACTTCACGCGCTTTACGCTCGTCTTTAACAACGGCTGCGTCTTCACCTGCTACCGGAACGCCAGACAGCCCAAGTACTTCAACAGGTGTTGATGGGCCAGCAAGCTTCATCTCATGACCATTTTCGTCGCGCATAGCACGAACACGGCCGTACTCTTCACCACAAAGTAGAATGTCACCCGCGCGTAGTTGGCCTTCTTGAACCAATACCGATGCTACCGGACCACGACCTTTATCAAGGCGCGATTCAATAACTATACCGCGACCTGGGCCTTCAGCAACAGCTTTAAGGTCAAGGACTTCGGCTTGTAGAACGATAGCTTCAAGCAGTTCGTCCACGCCCATGCCCGTTTTAGCAGAAACGTTACAGAACTGATGCTCACCGCCCCACTCTTCTGAGATAACCTCTAGTTGAGATAGCTCAGTTTTAACGCGATCAGGGTCGGCCGTTTCTTTATCCATTTTGTTTACTGCAACGATAAGAGGTACGCCAGCAGCACGAGCATGCTGTACCGCTTCTTTCGTTTGAGGCATTACGCCATCATCTGCAGCTACAACAAGAATAACGATATCTGTTGCGGTAGCACCACGAGCACGCATTGCAGTAAACGCGGCGTGTCCAGGTGTATCTAGGAACGTGATTTCGCCATTTTCTGTTTCTACTTTATATGCACCAATGTGCTGTGTAATACCACCGGCTTCACCGTCAGCTACCTTCGCACGGCGAATGTAGTCGAGCAGTGATGTCTTACCGTGGTCAACGTGACCCATGATAGTTACAACAGGTGCACGTGTGGTTTTTTCACCGCCAGTGCCATCAGCCAACAACTCATCTTCAAGTGCGTTGTCGTTAACAAGCTCGTACTTATGGCCCATTTCTTCAATCACTAGTACCGCAGTATCTTGGTCTAGTACTTGGTTAATGGTGGCCATTTCGCCCATCTTCATCATCGTTTTGATAACTTCGTTGGATTTAATTGCAAGTTTACTTGCAAGTTCGCCAACGGTGATGGTTGCGCCAAGCTTAACTACACGCTCAACAGGTGCAGCTGGCTTATTAAAGCCTTGTTTAAGATGCTCACCGGCGTTTTTCTTCGACTTACGACGACGACGTGATGAACGCTCAACCTGCATATCTTCTTCGTCTTCAGCTTCTTGAGCATAACGGTTAGAGTGCAAGTGAACTTCTTCAGCTTCTGCTTTCTTGCGACGCTCTTCTTCTTCCTTCCAACGACGCTCATTTTCTTCAGCAAGCTTACGCGCTTCATCAGCCGCTTTCTTAGCGTCTTCTTCTAGCTTCTTCTGCGCTTCTTCTTCTTGCGCTTTGCGCAGACGCTCTTCTTCCTGACGAGCCGCTTCTGCTTCCGCTTTTTCAGCTTCAGTTAGCTCAGGTTCGTCTGCTTTACGAGCTTCTGCTTCTTTTTTCGCTTGCTCCGCACGACGGGCACGCTCTTCTTCAGCCGCTTTCTTCGCTTCTTCAGCTTTACGCGCTTTCTCTTCAGCGGCTTTTTTCGCTTCAGCTGCTGCTTTCTCTTCCGCTTCGCGCTTCAGACGTGCTTCTTCTTCAAGACGCTTCGCCTCTTCTTCCGCTTGGCGCTGCTGTTCTTCAATGTCGCTGCGCTTAACATATGTACGCTTCTTACGTACTTCCACTTTCACTTCTTTAGACTTACCCACACTTAATGTGCTGGTAGTCTTACGCTTAAGTGTCATACGCGTTGGTTCAGCTGCGCTGCCGTGTTGCTTACTTAAATGATCCAATAGTTTTTGTTTCTCGTCTTCGTTTACCTGATCGCCGGCACTCTTAGTGATACCCGCGTCTTTAAACTGGCCAACCAATCGGTCAACGGTCGTACCAATGTCGCTGGCGAGCTTTTCAATAGATACATCTGCCATTACGTAATTTTCCCCCTGTTGACCTTACTCTTCTTCACTGAACCATACGATATTACGAGCCGCCATGATTAACGCACCGGCTTTCTCTTCGTCTAGTTCATCGATATCACTGATATCATCGGTACCTTGTTCTGCTAATTCTTCCAGGTCGGTAACACCGCGGCTGGCCAACACATAAGCCACGTGTTTACTCATACCTTCAAGATTTAATAAGGCTTCTGTAGGCTCTGCACCTTCAAGCGATTCTTCGTTTGCCAGTGCACGCGTGGTTAAGAAAGCACGCGCTCTATTGCGCAGCTCTTCAACCATTTCTTCATCTAACCCTTCAACCGCTAGAAGTTCACTTGCTGGCACATATGCCACTTCTTCCAGCGTTGTAAAGCCTTCATCTACCAAGACAGACGCAAACTCTTCGTCGATGTCCAAACCAGCAGTAAATAGATCAAGTACCTTCGCGTTTTCTTCTTCGTGCTTCTTGTTGAGATCTTCAACCGTCATCACGTTAAGTTCCCAGCCTGTTAGCTGGCTAGCTAGGCGAACGTTTTGACCACTACGGCCGATTGCCTGAGCTAGGTTGTCCGATTCAACCGCTACATCCATGCTGTTGCTGTCTTCATCAACAACGATTGATGCAACTTCAGCAGGTGCCATTGCGTTGATGACGAATTGCGCTGGGTTTTCATCCCATAACACGATATCAACACGTTCACCGCCTAGTTCACCTGATACAGCTTGTACACGTGAACCACGCATACCAACACATGCCCCTACCGGGTCTAAGCGTTTGTCGTTAGTTTTAACCGCAATTTTTGCACGCGAGCCTGGGTCACGAGCCGCAGATTTAATTTCTAGTGTCTCTTCCGCAATTTCTGGTACTTCCAGACGGAAAAGCTCAACCAGCATGTCTGGGTGCGTACGGCTAATAAATAGCTGTGCGCCGCGTGCTTCTGGACGGATAACATAAAGAAGACCTCGTACACGGTCACCCGGACGGAAAGTTTCACGAGGCAACATATCATCGCGGTAGATAACACCTTCAGCGTTGTTACCCAAGTCGATGATGATGTTGTCGCGGTTAACTTTCTTAACTGTACCAGTGACCAATTCACCCACTTTGTCTTCGTACTCAGCAATCATTTGCTGACGCTCAGCTTCACGTACTTTTTGTACAATTACTTGCTTTGCGGTTTGCGTAGTTATGCGGTCGAATTTAATAGATTCAATCTGTTCTTCCACATAATCGCCAAGCTGTATCTCTGGTTCATCGATTTGTGCAGCAGAAATCGTAATTTCAGCAAATGGATTTTCCTGTTCTTGATCATCAGGAATAACCAACCAGCGACGGAATGTATCAAAGTCACCAGACGTTCTGTCGATGCTTACACGAACTTCAATTTCGCCTTCGTTTTTCTTTTTTGTTGCACTAGCAATTGCAAACTCTAGCGCTTCAAAAATTTTCTCTCTAGGCACTTGTTTTTCATTTGAAACGGCTTCCGCCACTAACAAAATTTCTTTATTCATTTTCGCCTCTCTTTTGCTTTCGTCGATGAAAGCAGAGCTGTTCCGTTAATCGAACGTGGGAACAACGTTACCTTTTTCGATATTCGCCACAGCTAACTGGAACTGCTGGCCATCCACTTCAATACTTACAATGCCATTTTCGCACGCGAGTACTTTGCCTTTAAAATTACGTCTGTCGTCCATTGGCATAGACAAACGAATTTGAACCACTTCACCCACAGACTCGATATAGTGCTTCTCTTTGAAAAGCGGCCTGTCCATACCCGGTGATGACACTTCCAAGTTGTATTCAGTGCTAATTGGATCTTCAACGTCCAAAATTGCGCTAACCTGATGACTTACATCTGCACAATCATCTACGGTAATACCGTTTTCATGATCAATAAAAACACGAAGAATCGAATGTTTCCCCGCTCGTACAAACTCGATGCCAACCAACTCAAACCCCAGTGCTTCAACACCTGGCTCTAGCATTTCGGTTAGTTTCTCTTCAAGTTTTGCCAATGCAAACCTCCAAAAACGAAAAAAGGGCCTAAAGCCCACCTGTCATCACCCGGCTCAGCGTGGCTGACTCCAGGTTTTAATACAACAAAAAGCCCCGGACTAGCGGGGCTTTTATTAAAATTCTGAACCCATACCTGCCAACTAGAGCAGCTGCAAACTTATGGGTAAAACCACCGATAGGTGATAGCTTGCTAATGATAAGTGCGTTACTTTCCTTTATTGAGGGAGCCCGCTCTCATCACCTGATGGACGCATTATACGTATAGGCGCCGCATTAAGCAACAGCCAATAGACCCAGTGACTAATCCTCGTCTCGAAATGTTGCTTTTATATCGAGAATTTTAGGCATAATTTCTATCATTAAATCGACGAGTTTGGGTTCGAAATGCTTTCCTTTTTGATTTTGAAGAAAGTCTACAGTTTTTTCGATACTCCATGCGTCTTTGTAAGGCCGTTTGCTAGTAAGCGCATCGAACACATCGGCAATTGCACAAATACGCCCTTCAATAGGAATTTCTTCACCGACTAGGCCCTTAGGGTAACCCGTGCCGTCCCACTTTTCGTGATGTGTCAACGAAACTGATTTAGCAACTTTCAACAACAAAGAATCGCCGCAATCACCAATAATTTCTGCACCAATCTCCGGATGTTTCTTCATGGTGGCAAACTCTTCGTCTGTCAGCTTCCCTGGTTTCAACATTATACTATCGGCAATACCAATTTTTCCGATGTCGTGCATCGGCGCAGCATGAAGCAGAATTTCCGCTTGTTTATCTGTCAGGCCATAAGCTAGCGCTAGCTCTCTAGAATAATGGCTCATGCGCATGACATGCATACCCGTCTCATTGTCTTTATATTCCGCGGCTCTACCTAAGCGCTGTACAACTTGTAAACGGCTCTCAAGTAACTCGTCAGCTTGCACTAAACTAAGGTGGGTTTTCACCCGCGCTCTAACAATGGCCGGAGAAATGGGTTTGGTAATGTAGTCCACCGCACCTGCTTCGAAACCTTCCGTTTCTTCGTGTTCATCGTGTAAGGCGGTGACGAATATAACGGGGATGTTCCTTGTACTTGAGAGTTGTTTAAGCTGACGACACACTTCAAACCCAGTAAGCCCTGGCATCATAACGTCTAGAAGTATTAAATTAGGCTTCCTTGTTTGTGCTAGTTTCAGTGCTTCCTCACCATTTCTGGCAAAAATTAACTGGTAGTCACTAGCGAGAAGCTGCTTTAAAACCCGCAGGTTTACGGGCTCATCGTCAACAAGGAGTAAAGTAGGTTTTTCTATTTCAATTTCCAACATGCCGCATCTCTTGGCTACTTTAATTCTTTTATCAATGTAGAGATGCGCTCATGCGCCAGCTCGAACTCAAAATCATCGATATCTAAGAGAATTTGAGTTATCTGTTCCTTGTGACTAGAACACCCAAATTCGCGTAAAAATGACAACTCACCTTCATCTACCATGTTTTGCTCTACACTATCGAGCATAGCTTCCAAATGACTCACCAGCAATGCATTGTCGATACTTTCATTAATGGCATTTTCGGCGTACAGTGGCGACTCGCTAAGCATCAATTCAATTTCATCTAAGGCATCACGAAGACGGTTGACTTCTTCAATATTCACCTCTGATTTCAAAGCCCGAGCTTCTATCTCTTTGGTTGTATGATAAAAAGACGTTAAACAAAGATTGCCCGAAGTACCTTTTAAACCGTGTGAAAGTGTTGCAACCGCTGTATAGTCTTCACGAATTGCCGCTCCCATTAAGTCGTCGACTTTGTCCCTGCAGGTAGTAGAGAATTTATCCACCTCTTGTAAGATGGCCTCTTCACTCCCCCATAAATCGACGGCTTTTTTCAAATCCAACACGTTTTTATCAACGTGAAGCGTAGACACAGGGGTACTAGTTTCTAACGTGTCTGGCATTGATGCAGTCTGAAGCGTATCTATATTGAGTACGCGGGCAATTTCCACCATCAATTGAGAAAAATCGACGGGCTTGTTGGCGAAGCCCTCCATTCCCGCCTGCTGTGCAGCATGTTTGTCCTGCACTAAAACACTCGCAGTAAGAGCAATGATGGGCGTAGCAGGTAAGCTATTTTCTTTCTCAAACTCTCGACGTTTTTTGGCTGCTTCCAAGCCATCTAAATTGGGCATCTGCAAATCCATTAATACAACATCGAACGCCTTAGTCTGCATTTTATCTAACGCTATCAATCCATCTGTTGCAGTGTCTACGCTGTGGCCGGCGCGCTTTAACAGCAGAGAGAGTAATTCAAGGTTTTGCTGCACATCGTCAACAACAAGCACAGTTAACGACGTTTCAATGCGTGCGGCTTTCGAGGAGATATCACTAGATTCATGGTCATCGATTTCTACAACTTCTAGCGGAAGTCTGAAACTAAAGGTCGTTCCTTTGCCTATTTCGCTAGTTGCACAAATATTACCGCCCATCAGTTCTACTAACTGCTTGGAAATGGTTGTACCCAGCCCAGTACCGCCATATTTTCGGCTCATGGATGCATCTGCTTGAGAGAACGGGTCAAAAACCCTTTCTACTTGCTCTTGCGTCATACCAATGCCGGTATCTGTCACGTCAAAATACACAAACTTTTCATCATTTTTTACGTTGATGGTCACTTCACCCTCGTGAGTGAATTTAACGGCGTTGCCTATAAGATTATTAAGTACCTGTCGCATTCGCTCCGGTACTCCTCTGTATCCATTAGCTACCGAATCATCGACATTGAGAACAAGCCCAACCTTCTTACGCTTGGCTTCTAACCAAAATGTTGAAATAACCAAATTCAATTCTTCGCGAATAAGAAAATCGCGATAATCTAGATCGAGCTTACCTTTATCTAATTTTGCACTATCAAGAATGTCGTTAAGAAGGTGCAGTAGCGATCGGGCAGAGCGATTTATCGTGGTTAGATGAGATTTCTGCTCTTCGCGTAACGATTCCCCCAACATCAAGTCGCTAAACCCGATAATTGCATTCATTGGTGTTCTAATTTCGTGACTCATATTCGCAAGAAATGCAGTACGCGCAGCGGCAGCTTGCTCAGCTTTTTCCTTCGCAGCTTTTAGCTCATTTTCCATTGATTTTCGATGAGAAATGTCAGATATAAAGCCGTCGACGTACAGAACCATTCCACCGTCGTCTTTAACCTGTACCCCATGTTCGGTTACCCATTTCACCTCTCCGGATTTTGCGATAATTCGATATTCGTAGGAGAACGCGCATACTTCAGGGGCAATAGATGAAAGGCGCTCTGCATCATCAGGATGGTAAAGGTCTGCAAACGAACGTTTCGGATTAGGCAAAGTAAAGTCTTCGGGCGGATAGCCCGTTACTTCCATCACAGCATCACTAATAAACACCATGGGCCACCCTGGCATATTTAGACAGCGATAGGCCATACCTGGAATGTTTGAGATGAGGCTCCTAAACTTGGCTTCACTCTCGCGCAACGCATCTTCCATCTCTTTGCGTTTACGTAGGTCAGAAGCGAAAGAAACAAAAACTGACTTCCCATCAATTTTAGTGTGTCCCACACCTAAGCGGACAGGTATTCGCTCACCATCTTTACGAAGTACTGAGACTTCTCTTCCTGCGCCGATAATTTGCTCAGCTGACGCGCCACGCAGTTTGAAGAAGTCATCACTATATAAATAACGCCTTTCGGGAGGAACTACGTCAGTGGCGTGCATACCGACTATTTCTTGCTGGGTGTAACCATAGATGCCTTCAACAGCGGGATTGGCGGTTTTAATAATACCTTTATCATTCACCGTGAGAATAGCATCGACAGCAGTATCAGTAATAGCGCTTTGAATTCGTTCACTTTCTATTGCACGCATCATTACATCGCGATATTTGAACAGAAGACTAATGCCCAAGACCATGGTAATTAATACCAAGGTAACAATAGCAATCGAAATAGCGAGAAAAACGGCAATATCTGACGACTGACCTGAGGTTTCCATTCCAGGTGGTAGAACGAACCTTGCTGCCGCCATTCCCGTATAGTGCATACCAGAAATAGCCAATCCCATAACGATACTTGCACCCAATGCATGTTTCCCTAACAGCTTTTTACTTTTCGTTGCAGCTGTAATGCCGAATTTAATCCACAACGACAGCATTGCCAGACATATCGCAACCACTATCGAAAGGGCAAACATGCCAAGATCATAACGAAGAAGCGATGCCATTTCCATAGCGGCCATACCACTATAGTGCATGGTGCCAATACCGGCGCCTACTAGCGCACCACCTAATATTATTTCAGCGAGGCTAATGCGGGTTTTGGTTATTATGTGAAGGGCCACCCAAGCTGCGGCAATTCCGGGAACGGCAGAAAGACTGGTTATTAGTGGGTCATATCCTACGGGCAGACATAAATCAAACGCTGTCATACCCAAAAAATGCATAGACCAAATACCACCACCAAGCGCGATGCTGCCAGTGCCCAATAGAACATTGCGTCGAAGTTTGTCTTCCGTGACCGCGGCTTGTCCTGCCACATTAAACGCCATAAATGAGGCAAATACAGCCACCATAAGCGATAGGATAACCAAGGGGAGATGATAAGCGCCCTCGATTAAAGTGCCATGTTCTTCGAAAGTAAAAAAACGAGAGATCATAATGCGGTCAAACTACCTAGTTATCTAATTTTCAATGGTGGCGTGAAGTCAACTTAGCACACTCATTTATTAAACGCGGTAATTATTTCGTAGCATGTAATTCAAACCAGCGCGTAAACTACGAGGTGCCATCGTGATTTTTCGCTAGAAAAGAAAAAACCCAGCATAAGCTGGGTTTAAAATGTGGTTGCGGGAGCAGGATTTGAACCTACGACCTTCGGGTTATGAGCCCGACGAGCTACCAGACTGCTCCATCCCGCGACTGTACGGTAAAGCGTGCAAGTGCAATGCTTTGTAATTCTGGTTTTCAATGTGGTTGCGGGAGCAGGATTTGAACCTACGACCTTCGGGTTATGAGCCCGACGAGCTACCAGACTGCTCCATCCCGCGCTTGTACGGTAAAGCTTGCAATCGCAATGCTTTGAAATTCTGGTTATTTTCTGTGGTTGCGGGAGCAGGATTTGAACCTACGACCTTCGGGTTATGAGCCCGACGAGCTACCAGACTGCTCCATCCCGCGCCAGAAAATTATTGTTGAGAGGGCTTCACGTTATGCCTCGCTTCAACGTGGTGCGTATTATACATAGGGACTTTGCTAACACAAGTGCCAAGGTGAGAAATATTTCATTTTTCTGACTGTTAGCGGTTTAATTGACCAACATGAGCAATGTTAATACGAATTGACTGGTATTCCCCCTCTTTTTCCCTGCGATGATTTGAGCTATTTGAATTTTTCCATTTTTTCAGCCAACGCAAAGTCTAATTCAGTTAGCCCTCCATCATCGTGCGTAGTTAACGTAACCTCTACTTTATTATATACATTGAACCACTCTGGGTGATGCTTTAACTTTTCCGCCCAAATTGCAATTTGGGACATCCATCCAAAAGCCCGGATAAAGCTCTTGAACGTGAATGTTTTTTTAATTGTGTCCCCACTTTGTTCCCATAGTACGCCATCAGAAACCAATTCATTAAGCGCGTTCAATCTTTCGTTAATTTCATTTTTAGACAGCTTCGTCGCCATTCTTCTTTCCTTCAATCACTAATTATTACGTAAAAGACTTTTTGACCTACTACGGGATACTTTAATCGATTGGATTAACATTAAAAGAAAATGGAGACAAAATAACAAAGAGGAGTGGAGGCTAAGGTTTACAAGCAAAGCCACCCTTCAACTTTTATAGTCAAAGGGTGGCTATACTTCTAACTTATTAACAGATTAGAACTCAATAGCTAAACGCGCATAGATTTGACGACCTCTTGGATCATGAACCTTTGAGTCAAAGCCGCTGTTAGTGAATAGCTGTGGTGGCTCTTCGTCGAACATGTTAATTGCACCTAACGTCAATACATAGCTTTGCTCAGTGTCGTATAAACCGCCTATGTCGATATTATATTGAGCATCAACCGTTAAGTGACTATCCACCTCATAAAAACCACCTGAACAACCACCCACGTTTGCAGTACCGTCCGCGCAATTTTGATCATCATCATATGATGAGATGTAGCGAAGGAAAATATTGGCTGCATGTATATCATTTTGCCAAGCCAGTCCTAAATTCGCGCGCAACTCAGGTGAAGACACACCAATGTTATTGAAGTTACGGCGTCCAGCGCCATCAATGTTACCAGCTTGGGGATCCATCAAGTCATACTTAGTAATGTACGTCGCATTCAATGTGGGCGTAAAATTGCCAAAGTCTGTCTCTATTTTATAGCTGGTTACAAAATCGAAACCCGACGTTTCCAACGAACTGGCGTTAACGTAGGTGTTATTCACTTGGAGAACAGGGCCAGTAACCGGGTCACCAGCACGGATGACGCGCTCAGGATTAGTCGGGTCATCATTTAATACCGCCTGCGCATTCTCTTGAATGATCAAATCTTCAAACTCGAAGTTCCAATAGTCAACTTCGACAGAAAAGTCTCTGAAAGGCTCGTAGGAGAAGCCAATATTGTATGCCGTCGACTCTTCAGGTTTTAGCTCTTCATTACCTGATGTTCTAACAGCAACGAAAGCAGTCGCGCCTTGAACGGGATCTATTAGCTGCTGCAACGACGTTGCACCACCTTGAGCCAAGAATACTGTTGGCGCTCTAAACGATGTAGATATCGAGCCGCGCAGTGAGAACTCATCAGTTGCACGCCAAGATATCGCTAACTTGGGATCTACCGTACTTCCTATGGTACCACCGTAATCTTCATAACGAACAGCTAACTGAACATCTAGCTCGTCATTAATTGGTAGTGCAAGCTCACCGAACGCCGCCCACACGTCTTGGCTGCCATCAATATCAGGGTTACCTATAACGAATGTGAAACTATCTTGGTTAGAAAGTTCATCGTAGTCTTGTTGTAGTTGGTTTTCACGATACTGAACACCCAGTGCTAAAGCTGCAAAACCACCGCCCAGTTCGAACACGTCGAACGAAGTAAATGCCTCAAATACTTCAAGATCCGCTTTGGAATCGATGATTTGTCTTCCAGTAAATGAACTCACTACATAATCTGAATTAGGGGCGCTAGTGTAAGAAGTTGCAAACGGGTTGAAAAATTCGCAATTGCCTTCACCAGGTGTCCCAGCGATTGGATCACAATTGGAACCACCTAAACCATATAGCGCAAGTTGAAATTCGGTATTCAACACATCGGGCACACTAAAGACAAAATCATTCACTGCTCGTGTATAGCTGACTTCCCAAAACCCGTTATCTGTCACACCTTGTAAATTGGTACTAAAACGAAAGGTATCAGATTCGGTATTAGCTGGGTCACCAGGAAAGCCATTCCCTTCAGCTCTTCCGAAGAAAGCGACAGACTGACCAAATGGGTTCTGTGGATGATAGTCCGGAACAATGGGTGAGGTTAAAATCGGGAAGCTCGGCGCACCACCACGTTCTGCACGGTTTCTTGCTAAACTAAATTCGGCCGACCATGTAATATCGTTATCAAACTCATAGTCTGAACGTACGTATGCATTTGTACGACTTTCATCGGCAACGTATGAATAAAACTTACCGAAATCGAAGCCACAGAAGCCTGCACCAATTGACGCAAAATCTGTGAGTGTCGGAGGTACAATAACAGAACCACCAAACTCTTCACAGCCATAAGGATCTCTGAATGGGACTGCACCCACATCAGGGACATTTACAAAATACGAACCAGGGTTACCTAATGAACTTGTATCATCCTGAGGACGGCTTAGTCGTCTATCGCTAAGAAAAAGTGGCGAACGGTTAGTGTAGCTGATTGCCGCTAAAACACTTGCGTTGTCCCCAGTCGCACCCCACAAGCCTTGCAAAATGTACTCTTTGTTGTCACCGTGTGCGCCATCTTGATAATCAAGACTTACCATTGCTCCGTCATAATTTCGCTTGGTAATAAAGTTAACTACCCCTGCAACGGCGTCAGAACCATACAGTGCGGAGGCACCGTCTTTGACTACCTCCATGCGATCAATTGCAATCATTGGAACAAGCGAACTTGTATCAACAAAGTTTAAACCTTCGTTAGTTGGTTGTGCTGTGACGACCTGGCGCTTGTTGTTAAGCAGAACTAACGTAGACGCTACACCCAAACCGCGAAGGTTGATGTTCGATGTACCCGCTGTCGCGTTTTGCGTGAAAGCATCTGGATTATTCTCTGCCCCCGTGTTGATGGTGAGTGTCTGTGTAATATCAGCAATATTTTTGGCGCCGATTGCGTCAATCGCAACGCTATCGACTACGGCGAGAGGTGATGGCGATTCGAAGTTTTCGCTTCTGCGAACAAAACTTCCGGTAACAAGGATTAGTTCAACGTCTTTCTTAGCTTCCTGCTCGCTTTCTACGTCTGCTTCTTGGGCTGATGCAATATAAGGAGAACAGAACAAAGCAGTGCTGACCATTGCGGCCACTGCTGTCTTACGCGTTTTAAATTTCATAGTGTGATTCCAAATCTGGGCTTATCACTACCGGCATTACTACCCACACTTTCCGCTAGCAACAGGCTGTTCGATTTCGTGTTGTTATTGTCCGAGGCCAAGTGCAAATAATGACCTACCTCTTTGATATTATGCTTGAACTTTATGTTTGTAAATTTATTGTGAATAATATATTTACATTAATTTTACACATGGTCTGACCAGATGCCTTTTCGGATAAGTGAAGTGGGTGTTGAAAAAACGAGTAACGTCCATTTTGAGAACATGTTTCCCAGCGCGAGAAATTTATTCACATGGTTCGAGCGTCTCTTGTATCCAAAAGCATATATAACTCTTGAATTTCAAACAGTTATTTAAAATTCTAAAAAGGAACGATTTTTGAAACATTAGAAATACGTCAAATGAAGGTATGTGGGGTCTATGGAGTTTCCAAAAATAGATGAGGTTTATAAACTTCTAAGCGAAAAGTTAGAATCTTGGATAGAAGGCGCGATAACGCTTCTTCCTAACATCGTTGTAGCATTTTTGATTGCAATAGCCTTTGGCATTGTCGCAAAAGTTATTGGCAACGTAGTCGGTAAGCTCATGCGCAGAACGTTTGAGTCACGACAAATTGCTGGCCTCCTTACCTCTATTATTAAATCGATCATTCTAGTAGCTGGGATCTTTATCGCCCTAGATTTTGTTGGCCTTAAAGGCACTGTCACCTCGTTACTTGCAGGTGCAGGGATTGTAGGGTTGGCAATTGGCTTCGCGTTTCAGGATATGACAGAAAATTTTATCGCTGGCGTAGCTATGGGGATTAGGAAGCCATTTGAAATTGGCGATGTTATTGAGGCTGAAGGTGTTTTCGGCAATGTGAAAGAAATAAACCTCAGGAATACACTTGTTGAAACCTTTTATGGTCAACTTGAAGTGATACCTAACAAAATACTTTTCCGAAATATATTAACCAACTACTCGTATCTTGGTTATCGAAGAATAGAAGTACCTGTAGGCATCTCGTATGCCGACGACATAGAAGAAGCCGCCAAAGTCATCACTGATGCCATGAATGAAAAAGACTATGTCATTAAGAAGGAAGAAACTGCGGTTTACGCAGAATCTTTTGGCGATTCGAGCATTAACTTGTTGTTATGGTTTTGGATTAGATACCCAGGAGAGCCTGGATTTATGGTAGTGCGCCACGACGCAATCAACACCGTTAAAACCGTATTGGAAGCTAACGACATTCTCATCCCTTTCCCTATCAGAACATTGGATTTCAATGCCAAAGGGGGAGATAAGCTCAATAGCATGCTTAAAAAGCAAGATGAGAGTAGTCCAAGTAAAGGTAATACAAATTCATCAACTGAGCAGTCTGATGTGAAAGCGGGTGATAATCCTGAGGAACCCGCAGAAGAATGAAACTAACGGAGATACAAATGGAAATGTTAAATTCAAAAACACGTAAACACGCTTTTTTAGTACTTGTACTCGCAGCAAGTTTTGGTAGCTTAGGTGGTTGTGCCACAGTTGAAGGCGCTGGTAAAGATATTCAAAGTGCTGGACAAGCTATTGAAGAAGGTGCTGAGGAAGCGTCTAACTAAGCCGTTTCTGTTCAACTAGGTCTTGCCGACAAGGTTTGACCGTGTAGGTAAAAGCCTGACGATTGCTAAACGAGGCTCTGCTGATCTTTGTCATACATCAAAGGTCAACAAACGCCAGCATCTCAGGCTTTTTCATTTTGTGGCACCATGTTTCTATAATACTTGGTGCGGCATGTTAACTAGAGAACGGCGTAGAACATGTACATAAGTACACATTCGGTAATATGCTCTACAAGTCCGTATGCCACTATTATTACGTACATCAATCTGTTAAGGCTTAAGCACCGCAAGCATGAGAAAGCCACCTATTAGCGCAGGATTCCCACTCGATTTAAGTAGGCAACTTGCTTCTACTTTATAAAGCTTCCCTTGTGCCTTTTCACTGATTTCGACAAGTTTGAATTGGTATTTAACGGCATCATTACTTTTTACTGGTTCAAGAAAGCGTAGCTTATCAATGCCATAATTAATCATAGAAGCAATATGTTCACTTGGTGCGATTACTTCAGCAAATGCTTTAGGCATAAGGCTGGCGGTCAAAAAGCCATGAGCGATAGTAGTGTTAAACGGACTCTCTTTTTCACAGCGCGCAGTATCTAAATGTATCCACTGGTGATCGCCAGTAGCGTCTGCAAACTGATCGATCATGCTCTGCGTAACCGTCAGCCATTCAGGTTGTTCTAAGGTATCGCCAATAGCTAAGTCTAAAAGTGTTTTCATTTTTCAGTCCAATCTCCATTTATTAACGATAAAACTACTATTATTACCTTGAATGTTTCAATTAACTTTTAATAATAGGTATTTATAAATATTCTTGTTACACTAACGTAAATTTTTCGTAGATGCTATGTAGCATTGGATCACAACTTTTGATTATAAGCACCGTGATACAAACTAGCGCCTCTTCATCTATTGGCTTTTTTTAGGGCACTCGCTCTTAAAGGATTAGTTATGAATCTCAATAGAATCGATTTGAACCTTTTTGCAGTATTCGACGCCATTTATACGGCAGGGAGCTTAACCAAGGCAGCAGATGTCTTGTGTATTACTCAACCGGCTGTGAGCAATTCCCTTGCCCGACTAAGGGAAATGCTCAACGACCCTCTGTTTGTGCGCACTGGTCACAGCATGACACCTACCCCTGTTGCACAAAATATCATTGTGCCAGCGCGTCAAGCCTTAGCGTTGTTGCGCAGAAGTGTTCAAGAAAGCCATACGTTCGATCCTCTTACTGCCGAGAAGTCCTTCAATTTTGCCAGTCGTGATTTGCTTGAAGTAAGCATTATGCCTCGACTCATTTCACGTTTGCAGAATTTGGCGCCAAATATCGGGTTAACCAACTACGAGATTCCTAGAAGCCAAGTTGTGTCGGCAATGGCATCGGGCACCTTGGACTTTTACTCAGATGCATCGACATTTACCGACCCACACCTGTGTAAAGAAAAAATCGCCCAAGACAGACTTGTTGTGTTAGCACGGAAAAATCACCCAGCGCTCAAAAACGGGCTTAATCTAGATACCTTCCTACGATTAGGTCATATTAACGTATCGCAACGTAAATCGGGTGTGGGTCCAATAGACATTGCATTAGATAAAATGGGCAAAAGACGAAAGGAAGTGATGCGAGGTCAGCACTTCTTAACCGTACCAAGTACAATAGTAAAGACAGACCTTATTGCGTGTCTGCCGTTTCACCTCGCTAAGCACTACGATCTTGCTTTGTACGAGGTCCCTTTTGATTTACCACCTGTAGAGTATTTTCTTTATTGGCATGTAAGTGCCGATCACGATCACGCTCATATGTGGATGCGTGAACAAATAATGGAAGTAGCGAGCAACTATAAACCTCACTAACATAGACAAAGCAAAAGCCCTGTTTAAACAGGGCTTTTTTTACTTTTGAATAAATTAGACTTACAGCACGTTGAAGCTTATCGAACTCTGATGCTCGTCATTGTGATAAATCGTGTGGAATGCTCTGGTGAAATCGCTTTCTTTAGCGTTGAAAATGTTTTCAACATAATTTTGCGGGTTTAAGTCAAGAAACGGAAACATGCTACTTTGTATTTGAATTTGTATCTTATGACCTCGTTTAAATGTATGTAATACATCGTAAAGTTCAAAACCAATTTCCGTGGGTTGATTTGGAACAAACGCCTTTGGTTTACTCATATTTTCTCTAAAACGACCGCGTAACACGCCCCAACGCACCAACTCATGGCGATTACCTTTCTCCATATCCGCCTTATTGACATTGTCATCAACAGACGGAAAAACATCGACCAGTTTTACGACCACATCGGCAGCAGATTTGTTTGTTGAAAACCACAAATCTAGGTCTATGGCGCCAGCGATAGTGAGGTCATTTTCTAGTATTTCTGTTTCGAATACCAGCACATCAGGTCTTCTCGCTGCAAACCTCTGATCTTCGACCATATAGGGTCTATCCCACCCGCGGCTAATTTTAGCAGAGTGTGGAACGGGTTTGTTCGGATCACTCACATATTCGCTGCTTCCGGTGTTATTTGCATTTTCAACCAGCTTTTCCTCTCCTGCTAAGAACAACGTTTTTTGAGATGTATCTTTGGGTGGCCAGACATCAAAATGACGCCAACGATTACTCCCCGTTTCAAACATAGTTGCAGTGGCAATGTTTGCATCATTGGCACCTTTCAAGTGTTGCTTGAAGAACGGCAATAACACGTCTTTTTGAAACCAAGCGCTGGTGTCAAATCCGAAATGCGCTTCACCGAGTTCGGTTCCACCTTTTTCACTCTGCCATTGACCGTGATACCAAGGCCCCATCACCAGCTTTACATGATCTTTTTTGTTGTTGTGTGACATGGTTTGGTAGGTGTAAAGCGGGCCGTATAGATCTTCGGTGTCGTACCAACCGCCAACAACCAGCGTCGCAGGCTTGGTTTTAGATAAGTGTTGCAATACATCTCGTGACTTCCAATAGTCGTCATAATTAGGGTGTTGAATGACTTCATTCCAAAATGGTCGTTCACCGTGAAAGTACTTGTCGTTAACATTGGAAAGCGGCCCTAAATTTTTAAAAAATTGATAGCCATCTGGTGTCTCTGACTTCATTCCTTCAGGCCAATACGCAAACGTACCATCACGCTGCTTATCGAACGTGTCGAAAAATATGAATGCCATTGGGGTTACAAACGCCCCATTTCGATGGAAGTCATCAAAGAACCAATCTGCAATTGGCGCTTGTGGAGAAATAGCCTTCAGCGAGGGGTGACTATTTATAGAGGCGACTGACGTGTAATAGCCAGGATACGATGTGCCCCACATCCCCACTTTACCGTTATTGCCTTCAACATTTTTTACAAGCCACTCAATAGTGTCATAGGTATCAGTAGCATCATCCATCGCATCTTTACCACGCTTATAAGCGTCTTGAGGACGCATATTGACAAACTCTCCTTCAGACATGAATTTGCCGCGCACATCTTGGAACACAAAAATAAAACCTTCCTTTTCGAAAGCTTCGCTCGGCCCCAAGCGCTTTTTATACTTACTTACACCATAAGGAGCAACGCGATAAGGCGTACGCTGCATCATAAAAGGGTAAGCGTTTGTTCTATCGTTTGGCACATAGACCGACGTAAACAGTTTTACGCCATCACGCATTGGAATTTGGTATTCGTATTTCGTGTAGTTTGCCCTTATATAGGCTTCCCTAGCATCGGTTTCACTTTGTTCACTGAATGCATACGTTGTTGTTAACAAAAGTACCACCAGCATAATGCTGCGCATTACCACCTTCATTTTCTGTCCTTTTTTGTTATTGGATTAATTCATTTACCACCGCAATAGGGTGACGCGGCTTTTTACCTTCAAACCTTGCGACTTGGCTTCGGCATGAAAAGCCGCTTACCAGCACTTCATGCTGTGTGCTAAATTGCTTAAACATACCTGACCAACTTAATTCGTAAAGCGCTTTTGAATTTTTATAATGTGAACCTTCGTGACCATAGGTACCAGCCATACCGCAACATCCTGAAGGCTGCACTGTTAAATTAGCACCAAGTTTCTCAAAAATGCTTTGCCAGCGGGTTGTCAGCGCCGGCATAGCCGTTTTTTCACTACAGTGTGCAAGCAAACTGAACCGCTTTTTAATCATCGCCTTTACTATGTGCTTTTCAGTTAAAACTAAATCTAGCCATTCATCGATGGTATGCACAAAGAAGTCACCTCTTTTATCACGCAAATACTTCTTGTATTCATCTCTAAAACACAACACTAAGGATGCGTCAGTGCCTACCATAGTTATGTCTAGCGAATGGAGTTGATTGAGTAGGTTAGCGGTCTTTAACGCTTGTTTTTCGAACTTATCTAGAAAGCCTTTTACGTGGGCAGGTTTTCCATTGGGCGTATACGGCACTAACATGGGTTTAAAGCCAAGCTTATAGATCACACTTATCAGCTTCTCGACGCTAGCCGCATCGTAATAACTGGTAAATGGATCTTGAACGACAGCGATATAATGTTTTCGCTCTTCTGTATTCATTTGGGAAAGGCGTTGTAAATCAAACGGCACTGTTTGTGCTTTTACTCGGCTTGTTAACGTTGGGTAAGAAAGCTGAGGAGCATCTTTATACCCTACTTGCTTCTCCAAGAAGCGCTTCACCCATTTTAGCT
Organism: Alteromonas sp. S015; assembly: GCF_036864485.1. Lineage (NCBI taxonomy): Bacteria > Pseudomonadati > Pseudomonadota > Gammaproteobacteria > Alteromonadales > Alteromonadaceae > Alteromonas > Alteromonas sp. S015. The sequence continues at coordinate 200,983 of NZ_JAZETO010000001.1, forward strand.
CTATGAGGGCATTATGGAGTTTGGGCGCTCGCGCGCTCAGTGGAGCAATCGTTTCTATATTGGCAACCAGAATATCTTTTAAAGGTCGCAAATACCGTCGATAGTAAATGGAGAGAAATATTGACCTGAAGTGCGGCACATCAATATTCACCGGGCATTGATGTGTACATGATTTGCACGCCAAGCACCCATCCATGACCTCTTTAACTTCGTGTGAAAAGTCTGGCTTCTTGCTTAAAATGGAGTTCTTAAACCGAGATAAAAAGTTGCTTTTGAACTGCTTATACGACAACCCTTCATTTTTTAACGTAGTGTCGAATTCGGTACTAAGCGATAATAGCCGCGTCCACTCTCTTAGCATACTTGCGCGTCCTTTCGGTGTGTGCCGCCTGTCGTGGGTAACCTTGCTAGACGGGCACATAGGTGATGTAGGCTCGTAGTTGAAACACAGTCCATTGCCGTTACATTCAAAAGCAGGAAACATATCTTGTTTTATGCTGACGGGAATAACCCGCTCAAACCCTGCTCTTTTGATATCTCTTACCGAGACTAATTCATCATCACTTTCTATCGGTGTGCAGATTTTGCCAGGATTCATCTGGTTATGGGGGTCAAATACGGCTTTGATCTTGCGCATTTCATTAAACAGTGTTTCGCCGAAAAATGCGGGGCCGTATTCACTTCGAAATCCCTTGCCATGCTCTCCCCACATCAATCCACCGTACTTGGCGACAAGTGCCACTACCTCATCTGAAAGCGTATGCATCAGTGCTTCTTGCTGTGGATCTGATAAATCTAGTGCCGGTCTTACATGTAAAACACCAGCATCAACGTGACCAAACATGCCATACTTCAAATTATGCCTGTCTAATAATGCTCGAAACTCGTGAATGAAGTCTGCCAGATTTTCAGGCGGGACAGCGGTATCTTCAGCAAATGCAATGGGCTTATGATTGCCCTTTACCTTACCAAGCAGCCCAACGGCTTTTTTCCGCATGGCATAAATGCGCTGAATATCGGGCTTATCATAGGTGACGCTATAGCCTGTTATACTGCTGCCATCTCGTCCTATCTCCCGTGTAATTGCCGCTTCTAGCCGTTCTATGTGAACTTTCATTTCTTCTGCAGAATTGGCGTTATACTCTACGAGATTTAAACCTAACAGCTCGTTATCTGGAACATCTGCTATTAAATGATGGATGGAATGCCACACAATGTCGGTTTTTGCAAAGTTAAGCACCGTGCTATCGATGGTTTCAACACTGGTTGCTTTAGCTTTTACCAGCACTGGCGCATGCCGAAGCGCGGCATCAAAAGTACAGTAGGATATATTAACAAGGGCTTTCACTGGCGCTATTTTATCAAGTGTTAACGTCGCTTCTGTAACAAACGCAAGTGAGCCCTCTGCACCTGTAATTAGCCTACCAATGTCAATGCTGTCACCGTCAACCACGTGTTCTAAATCGTATCCCGTCAAAAAGCGGTTCAAGCGGGGAAACGTTTTTAAAATGCCTTCTCGGTGTTGAATACAGGTACGCATTGCTTGTTGATAAATTGCGGCTTCTGACGTACCGCCACTCGCCTTAAGTAACGCTTCATCCCGCGAAATTTTTGCCGTTTCAATTATCTCGCCATTCGCAAGTACTGCTTTGAGCCCGATGACGTGGTCGCTAGTTTTACCATATACTAAAGACCCCTGCCCCGATGCATCAGTACTTATCATACCGCCAAGCGTAGCGCGATTGCTGGTTGATAGATCAGGAGAAAAGAACAGGCCATGCGGGCGCAATGCGTCGTTGAGTGAGTCTTTGACTATTCCAGCTTGAACCCTAACCCACCCTTCTTCCAGGTTTAGTTCAATGATATCGTTTAGATAACGACGGATATCGACGACGATACCATCTGTTAAACTCTGCCCATTGGTACCAGTACCACCACCACGGGCAGAAAATGCAACATTTGGTAAGTGAGCCGCTAATTTACCTATACACTGACAATCTTCAGTAGATTTCGGGTAGATAATAGCCTGCGGCACTTTGTAATACACTGAGTTATCTGTAGCGTGCGCGATGCGAGCACTGTAGGCCGTTTCGATATCACCGGTGAAGGCACTCATCTTTAGGCGCTCTACAAATGCTTTATATTGTGCGGCTAAATTGGATTCGACCGCCAACGCGGGAAGAGTCACTTGTTGATTTTCCTATGTTAAAAAAGAGGGGTGCATTACAAAGGTCTGTTGACTTTTGTTGTACACCAAAGGTCAACAGGCCCTAGATGCTGCTTGGCACTTTTTATGATGAAGAAGATTTTGTTACTGCGAAATTTTCTTACCTTAAGCTTGTATCGTGGTGAACACCCCACCCAAGACGTTATAATATAACATATCATGATGATTTCATAGAGATGCATACTGTGCTGTGATAGCCTCGATAGTGAATAATGGCATTTCTTTACGACTTTTAGCGAAGACTTAAACAATGATAAAAGCTGTACCTACTAACATCATTACTGGTTTTTTGGGTGTGGGTAAAACATCCGCGCTATTACATTTATTAAAACAAAAACCTGAAAATGAACGTTGGGCTATCCTTATTAATGAGTTTGGTGAAGTTGGTATCGATGGCTCATTGGTAAGCGGCACGCGAAATAAAGCACTTAACAATAATGCTAGCAGTGAAAAGCGAGTATTTATTAGAGAAGTGCCGGGTGGGTGTATGTGCTGTGCCGCGGGGCTGCCAATGCAGATTGCATTAAATCAGCTGTTGGCCGAATCTAAACCAGACCGTTTCCTTATTGAGCCGACTGGTTTGGGGCATCCTATAGAAGTACTACAAACACTAGCTGCCGAGCATTATCAAGACGTTCTCGACATACAAAAAACGGTAACTTTGGTTGACGCAAGAAAGCTCGCTGATCCTCGCTATAGCTCTCGTGATACCTTCAATCAGCAAATTGCCATTGCAGACGTGGTTGTGGGGAACAAACAAGACCTTTACACTCATTCAGATGCCGAGGCATTGGAGACCTATGTCGTCCAACGCACCAAGCCAAACACGCCTGTCCTGCTGTGCGAAAAAGGAGAGTTCCCAATTAGTGTATTAAAGGGAAGCTCAAGTGCACTTACTCATATCAAAGCACAAAAGTTGCACGATCACAAAGCGACCAATACGCCTTCAATCAATGAACAACCCTTTCCTGACTCAGGTGTTTTGAGAGTAGAGAATAAAGGCGAAGGTTTTAAAGCTGTCGGGTGGCGTTTCGCACCTTCTAAGGAGTTTGACCGCATTGCACTACTAAAATGGATGCACAACCTTAACGTTGAAAGGCTTAAAGCAGTTGTCATAACAAGTGACGGTGTCTTTAGCTATAACGTTGTTGACAACGAGGTTACCGAAGCCGAATTAAGTGAGTGTAGTGAAACTAAAATTGAAATTATCGCTATTGAACTTAACCCTATATGGGATGAAGAGCTCACAAAGTGTCTTTCGGTTTACTAGTGCAATAATTTTTAGCATCAAGGCAGTCTTTTTATAACATTTGACGCAGTAACAGCGCGAGGCTATCACGCGGCACCAAAGAGAGAAGCGCCGCCGTAGTGTTATTGAAATTAGAGGTGGTGTATTTGTCTAAATATTACCCCGTGAATACACAATGTTGCCTGCAACTATGGTTGTATGCGTTTCTCCATACAGCGTTTTTCCTATAAATGGCGAGTTCTGAGACTTAGAGGCGAAAAAGGATGGCGTTACCGTGAACGCGCTATTTAAGTCGAACAGCACCAGATCTGCCACTTCGCCTTGTTCAATTCTTCCGCAGCGTATGCCGAATATGTCGCCTGCATTTTTACTCATTAAATCAATGGCACGACCAATAGTTAACTTTTCGGTTTTTACGAAATGGGTGAAGATCAGAGGAAACGCAGTTTCAAGACCAATAATCCCAAACGGTGCCTGTTCAATAGGTTGCTTTTTTTCCTCAGGCGAGTGAGGTGCATGATCCGTTGCTATAGCGTCTATTACACCCTCAATAAGGGCATTTTGACATGCCAGCATATCCTCTCTAGAGCGAAGCGGTGGATTCATTTTCCAATTCGCATCTAAAGTCCCATCAAATTTTATGGCGATATCTTCGTCACATAACAACAAGTGATGAGGAGAAACTTCTACAGTAACGTTGGCGCCACGTTCTTTTGCTTGCTTTACCGCTTCAATAGAAGCCGATGTGGAAACGTGCAATACGTGATAATGACCACCGGTTTCCAAACTATAGCCACAACCACGTTCGACGTGCACAGATTCAGAGGCTGACTTTATACCCTTCACATTGAATTTTTTTGCAATTTCGCCTTCATGTATTGCTCCCCCATTTGATAAAGTCTCGTCTTCACTGTGATCGAGAACTGGAACCCCTAGGTGCTTAGCACTAACGAGAGCTTGCTTAAATAACGCATTGTTTTGAACGCCTTTACCGTCGTCGGTAATTGCCACTGCACCAGCGCTTGTTAAGGCGCTGAAGTCAGTCATGGACTTTCCTTCTAATCCCTTTGAAAGCGCGCCCGTTGGGTAGACTTTACACAAGCCTTTTTTAGCTGCTGTTTCTACCATGAAACGTACAGTATCTGCATTATCTGCAGTAGGCGTTGTATTAGGCATTGAAACTACTGCTGTAAACCCACCCTTGACCGCAGCTTTACTACCCGATTCTATATCTTCTTTATATTCCATCCCCGGTTCCCTGAAATGCACTTGGGGATCAAGAAGGCCCGGTGATAAAAACAAGCCCTTAGCGTCTATGGTCTCTGCTGACCCAATTATGATGGGCTTTTCAGATATGGCAGCTATATTTCCGCCGTCAATTAATACAGAGATAGTCGTTATTTCATCGCCAACTCCACCCAATAGCCGAGAAGAGGTAGAGGCATTATTTATAATTAATTTCATAGCGTTAGAGATTTGGGTAGATTAATAAAGTAACGCTGTGCTATTTGCACAGCTTGCAAATACACGCTACTTCAAGATATGGAGCTACAATGTCGCACCACATCTTTTTAGCTTGCGGAACAAGATTTTCAGATATGATTCAATTTATCGTGCCTTCTTCACCAGAGCTGCATCGAACATATCCATTGTCTTGTAGACAATAAGCGGAACGTAAGCGTTTATTTCAGAGTTCAGTGCCCATTTTTCGGTTTTGCATTAAGCAAAAATCGTCTAAGTCGCAACTAACTTTTGCTATAGCAACTAGGTTTAATGCCGTGGTTTCGTTATAACTTTAACGTCAGAATGGCAGCTTCCTGTTACAGAAATAACATGGCACTGGTACTTAGAGATACGCATTACGCGCCACAAATGAAACATTATAACATATCTTTTAAAATGTAAATATTATCAAACGTTCAACGCAAAGCAGCGCCAAGAAAATGAACAGGCGATAAATTGGTTCGAGCGTGATACACACGACAGACACTTATTTCAATTGCCTTTCTACACTTATGAAATTACATACTCGAGTATCAATTTGTGCGTTTTCAAGATTCTTTTTTTGTCGTTTAATCTCGCCGACCAAAAAATGTATAGAATTACTTGAGGAATTAACCATGTTGAAAATTGTTAAAACTTCTCTTGTTATCGCTGCGACGTTAGGTCTGTCGGGCGTTGCACAGGCAGATGTTAACGAAGCACTAGCGAATATTTGCACTATCGTTCAAGCGGACGATAAGGGCGAACTGCGTAAGAAAATGCGTTCAGTTGAATCTGATTATCGTCTGAAACTAAAAGACTACTATTCAGGCATCAGCTGTAGCGGCAACAGCCTAATTCGTACTGCGTTACTTAGTAATGCTGTGGAAACTGGCGAGTTGCTTGTAAAAAAGATGCCTAAAAGCGATTTAAAAGCACCGGAAGCTGACGGTAAAACACTACAGGCTTGGGTTGCAGAAAACGGTTTGCAAGACAACCCTATTGCTTCGGTTATCAACGACCGTCTATAAAACAAAATCACACCATGTGAACCAGTTCAACATGGTTGCAGAGAAATCTGCACATTAGGAAGCGACCTCCGGGTCGCTTTTTTCTTTTATAATATACCCGCCGATATGTTGAAAGTATACTCGAACAAAGGAGAGTATCCCTACCCTCCTTTTGACGATATTGGTTGATAGCGCTACCTAACAGCCTCCAGCAAGTTTAAGCTTATTGCTTGCAACTTTTTCGCTGATCAGTAACACTGGTTCTTGGTGATACAAGCGCTCTAAAAAGTCTTGGTAACTAGCGGTAAAACGCGCTTCATTAACCAGCTTACCAAATACTTCTTCTAGCATTAAAAAACTAAGGCTATCCATTTGGTTATTGCTCGCCGCGTTGTGTAGCTTATCGGCTAACACATCGTTGATTTCAAGCGACTTCCCGTCTTGAGAGGCATGCCTGTCTGAATAATAGGCCCAACAAGCAATTACTAACGCACTTATATCGGTGTCTCTGTTGACCGCCAAATTATCTCGTACGGTGGGCAATAAAAACACCGGAACCTTAGCCGAACTTTCAAGGCAAATTCGCGCTAGCGTATCTTTAATGAAAGGGTTGGAGAAACGTGACAGCAGCGTATCTCTGTATTCATACACGTCAATCCCCTCTACAGGGTTGAGTGTTGGCATAACCTCCTGTTCCATAAAAATTGATAGAAGACGCTTTAACTGTTTCGCATCAACACTTTCATGAATAGTTTCAAGCCCTGCTACAGAACCGACCAGCCCAAGTACGGAATGACCCGCATTGAGCATACGAAGCTTGAGCTTTTCGTACGGCGCCACATCGCTTACAAACTGCGCGCTATAAGAGGCGCTCTGCGATCGAAATTGCTCAATGGGCTCATCACGACAGAACGTACCGCCTCAGCACTGCTTACTCCTTTATTTCATTCCTTTTCTTATTAATACATTGCTTATTGCGTACATTTTTAACACACATTAATTTCAATAAAAGGCAAAAAAACAGGCTTAACGTTGTTTTTTTGCACTTTATTTGGCGATTTATCGCTCTGCAATTGCCCTCACCTTAGTTTGCTTGGTCCCTTTAATACTAAAGGCTACAGCACCTTTTATACCTCTTCCTTCTTTAGTCTAACGTATTATTCAATATACCTTGTTATTTGAATGAATGTTTTTTGTTCGCTCTCGTTGTTTTTTAATTAGTCCCGAACAAACAAACCAATCAATTAAATAAATTAACGAAGGAAATTTAACCATGTTGAAAATTGTTAAAACTTCTCTAATTATCACTGCATCAACGTTAGCTTTTTCGAACGCTGCACAAGCGAATGACATTAACGAGGCACTAGCAAACATCTGTACTATTGTTCAGGCTGACGATAAGGGCGAGTTGCGTAAGAAAATGCGTCGAGTACAGTCTGACTTTAAACTAAAACTACGCGATTACTATTCAGGTGTTTCATGCGGAGGTCAGAGCCTTATTCGTACGGCATTGACGAGTAACGCCGTTGAAGTGGGTACACTACTTGTTAAGAAAATGCCAAGCAAAGACCTTTCTGAGCCCGAATCAGATGGCAAAACACTTCAAGCGTGGATAGCAGAGCAAGGCTTACAAAGCTCGCCAATTTCTGCTGAGCTTAACGATAGAATATAAGCACTAATTCACATAACCATGTGAGTCGATTCAACATGGTTGCAGCGTCAGCTGCAATGAAAGGCCCCGCTTCGGGGCCTTTTTATTTTTGTGTCTTTAATTTTCCTTTAAGCAGAATCTCAACTAATGCCAATCCGCATAAATAATCGCCCGCTCTGCTGCAATTAATCAAGCCAAGTGTATTAAGGACACTCACGCCTTGCCCCTGTTTTTTAGGTATAACTTTGCATACCATGTTATTTTACAGCATGTTTTTCAAACGGTTAGGTTGGGGTTTAATACGCCCCAACGAACAAACATTGTCTTAATCATATTAACCGAAGGAATTTAACCATGTTGAAAATCGTTAAAACTTCTCTAGCAATCGCAGTATCAACTTTAGCTTTCTCTAACGTAGCGCAAGCTAATGACATCAACGAAGCACTAGCAAACATTTGTACTATTGTACAAGCCGATGATAAAGGTGAACTTCGTAAAAAAATGCGTAGCGTTCAGTCTGACTACAAACTCAAGCTTCGCGATTACTATAACGGTATTTCTTGCAACGGCCAAAGCCTAATCCGTACTGCTATCACTAGCAATGCAGTTGAAGTGGGTACGCTACTGGTTAAGAAAATGCCAAGCAAAGACCTAGCAGAGCCTGAGTCTGACGGAAAAACGCTTCAAGCGTGGATTGCTGAACAGGGTCTCCAAAGCTCTCCTATTTCAAAAGAGCTTGACGGCAGAATTTAATAACAATAATTAATCACACCATGTGATGCAACGATTCAACATGGTAGCGGCAGGACGCCGCACTGGAGGCCCCTTTTAGGGGCCTCACCCCGTTTTAAACGCCTTCAATACAGTAAGCCTTTCTTTTCGACTTCCCTGTACGACCAGCTTACGTTAACCCACTATGGTATTGATGGAACACACTATCAGATTTCATTAAGCTCACTTTTATCAACGCATCACCCTTTTCCTCCCGCACAGCCAAAAATAGGTTGGGCAATGAATAAATATCTCCTGTAAAGGATATCACCCACCGCTTTTTGAGCGACATGTATTTTAGGCATACACTGAGGTATTTACTGACAATATTTTTGCATTGTGTTGACGAACTCAAGGCTGAGCCAAGCGCTCTTAACAAAAAAGCCGAGTAAACAATGTATCCAATAACTACTTGGTTACATTATTTTCTCGGCCTTTCGTACGCCTTTATTAGCGCACGTGTTTCGATGCTATGTGGTTACTCTATAGCAAACATACTTTCTGGCATGGACATCAAGTTGTCAGCACCTGACTGCATTGCAGAAACCAGTGAACGAGTGCGTGTTAACAAACGGTCAAAGTAAAAACCCGTTGTTAAAATTTTACTCTTATAAAACTCAGTTTCGGTGCTACCTGCATCAAGCTGCTCTTGTGCCTTTACAGCCATTTTAAGCCAGAAGTAGGCAACGGTGACATAACCTGAGTACATTAAGTAATCGACAGACGCTGCACCAATTTCATCGGGGTTCGATGCTGCTGCTTTACCAATGTCCATGGTGATCTGCTGCCACTCGTCAAGGTGCGAGTTTAGCGCGTTGGTCCAAGCACTGAATTGTGCGTTGTCGCGTAATGAATTGCAGTAGTCTCGCACTTCTTGAACAAATACGTTCAATAGCTCACCATTAGAACCCATTACTTTACGGCCAAGTAAGTCAACAGCTTGAATACCTGTTGTGCCTTCATACATGGTGCAAATACGGGTATCGCGAGCTAGCTGCTCCATACCCCATTCTTTAATAAAGCCGTGACCGCCGTATACTTGCATCCCGTAACTGGTAGACTCTTGGGCAGTTTCTGTTAAAAAGGCTTTTACAATAGGTGTTAAGAACGCAAGTTTTGCATCCGCCACTTGCTTTTCAGCCGCATCATTGCCGTAAAGCGTAATATCAACCAACTGCATGCAATAAGCGGCAAGCGCGCGGTTGCCCTCTGCAAAGGCTTTTTGCGTTAGGAGCATACGACGCACATCTGGGTGCACAATAATGGGATCGGCAGGACCATCAGGGTTTTTACGCCCCGTTAATGAGCGAAACTGGATGCGATCTTTCGCATAGCGCAATGCGCCCTGAAAAGATGCTTCAGATGCAGCAAGGCCTTCTAGACCAGTACCAATACGCGCAGTATTCATAAACGTAAACATGCAATTGAGGCCACGATTAGGTGGACCAATTAAAAAGCCTTTAGCTCCGTCGAAGTTAATGACACAGGTAGCACTGGCTTTAATACCCATCTTATGCTCAATACTGCCACAAGCCACAGCGTTTCTGTCTTGCTTTTCTCCGTCTTCAGATACGTTGAACTTTGGTACAACAAACAGTGAAATACCTTTAGTACCCTCTGGCGCATCAGGTAAGCGAGCCAACACGATGTGTACGATATTTTCAGACATATCATGCTCACCGGCGGAGATAAAGATTTTGGTTCCCGTTAAGCTGTAGCTGCCATCTTCTTGAGGCTCTGCACGGCATTTAAGCATACCTAAGTCTGAGCCACAGTGTGCTTCAGTTAGGCACATTGTGCCTGTCCACTCACCGCTAACCAGCTTTTCAAGAAACATTTTTTGCTGCAGTTCAGTGCCGTGAGCTTTAAGGGTTTCCATACAGCCTTGACTAAGGCCTGGATACATAGCCCACGAATGGTTAGCACCAGAGAACCACTCAGCGATAATAGAAGACAACGAGTATGGTAGCGCTTGACCACCAAACTCTTCTGGATGGGACATGCTTGGCCAACCACCCTCAACGTAAGTCTGGTAAGCTTCTTTAAACCCTTTTGGCGTTGTTACTTCACCGTCAACCCACTTACACCCTTCTTCATCGCCTGATGCGTTAATTGGTGCAAGCGTGTTTTCAGAAAACTTGGCCGCTTCAGCAAAAATTGCAGACACTAGGTCCTCAGACGCTTCATCGAAACCCAGCTTTTGATAATGATTTTGATAATTTAGTAGCTCATGCGTTACAAACATGGCGTCACGTTGTGGAGCTTTATAACCTTCCATACCCAATACCTATATTACTTCAAATAGACCAGCAGCGCCCATGCCGCCACCGATACACATGGTGCAAACAACATATTTCGCACCGCGTCGTTTACCTTCGATGAGTGCATGACCCACCATGCGAGCACCGCTCATGCCGTATGGGTGACCAATAGAAATGGCACCGCCGTTTACGTTTAATAATTCGTCTGGAATGCCTAACTTATCGCGGCAATACAGAACCTGTACAGCAAACGCTTCGTTAAGCTCCCATAGACCGATATCGTCCATGGTTAATCCATGCTGCTTTAATAGCTTGGGAATGGCGAACACTGGTCCAATTCCCATTTCATCCGGCTCACAGCCTGCCACTGCAATACCACGATAAATACCTAGAGGCTGCGCTGTGCCCTTCGCAGCTGACTGCTCATCCATAATGACTGTCGCGCTTGCGCCATCAGAAAGCTGACTTGCATTACCTGCGGTAATGCAACCGCCTTCGATGACAGGGTTAAGCGCTTTAAGCCCTTCTAACGTTGTTTCTGGGCGATTGCCTTCGTCTTTCGACAAGGTCACCTCACGCTCAGAGGTTTCACCTGTTTCTTTATTAAATAAGGCTTGCGTTGCTGTGATAGGTACAATCTCATCATCAAACTTGCCCGCTTCTTGCGCCGCTGCTGTGCGCATTTGGCTTTGATAGCCATATTCGTCTTGTACGTCACGGCTAATGTTGTAGCGCTTACCCACCACTTCGGCAGTTTGAAGCATTGGCATATAAATATCTTTGTGCTTAGCAACCAGTGCAGGGTCTACTGCACGAAACATGTTCATGTTTTTGTTTTGCACTAAAGAAATAGAATCCAAACCACCTGCAACCATAATATTGCTATCGCCTGTACGAATTGAATTCGCTGCGGTAGCAATGGCATACATGCCGGAACTGCACTGGCGGTCGAGCGTCATACCCGCTACGGTGACCGGTAAGCCACCCGCTAGGCCAGCTAGACGACCTATGTTCATGCCGCCACTGCCTTGGGTTAGCGCTGCGCCCATGACCACGTCATCAACACTGGCAGGGTCGATTCCAGCGCGTGCTACTGCGTTTTGAATGGCATGGCCACCTAATGAAGGGGCGGGTAAGTTATTGAGTGCACCTTTATAAGCGCGCCCGATTGGCGTACGTGCTGTACTTACAATTACTGCATCACGCATGTTTATGTTCCTTTCAGTTGGGCCGAAAGTTCAGCCATTGTTGAGCTAGGCTTTTGTGTTTCTTCTCGATGTTGCCTAGCTTTACCAAATTCGGATGTCGGTTAATGAAAGCTATTGCTAGCTCTCACCGTCGATTAATCATCGCCAACGAGAGCTATGTCTACTTCGCTTTATAGCTTTTAAACGTGCCGCCGCTCTGGGCCAATTTCACCAACAAATCACTGGGTTCAAGCCACATTTTTCCGTAATCACCCAATCGATCACGATAGGTAGTCAGCTTATCTAAAATAGTGCCAAGCCCTACTTCATCGGCATATTGCATAGGACCGCCGCGATATACTGGAAAGCCATAGCCATAAACGTATATCACATCGATATCGCTAGATTTAGCTGCAATGCCTTCTTCTAAAATGGCGGCACCTTCGTTAATCAATGAGTACATGACGCGAACCAGTATTTCCTCATCGCTAATGTCTGAACGCTGAACCACACCTAAACGTTCTGCTTCTTGCTTGGCAATTTCTAGTACTTCTGGATCGGGGACAGGAACTCGACTGCCAGGTTCATAGTTGTAAGCTCCGCGTCCGGTTTTAAGTCCGTTGCGCCCTTTTTCTACCAAGCGATCTGCCACTGCACCGTAAGCGGGGTCGTGTGCAATGTGCTCTTGTCGAGACTGCCTTACATAGTAGCCAATATCTAATCCAGCCATATCACCCATAGTGAACGGCCCCATTGGCATGCCAAAATCGGTTAAAACACGATCAACTTGCTCAGGTGTTGCTCCTTCAAGCAGTAAGCGGTTGGCTTCACGGCCGTAAGGCTCAATCATGCGGTTACCCACGAATCCGAAGCAAACGCCTACCAACACCGCAACTTTCTTGATGCGTTTAGCCATCTTCATGCAGGTCTTAATGACTTCAGCAGATGTCTTCTCTGCCTTAACCACTTCTAGCAGCCTCATCACATTCGCTGGCGAGAAAAAATGCAGACCAATCACATCTTGAGGACGGGATGTGGCTGTCGCTATTTCGTCTATATCCAATGTTGACGTATTTGAGGCCAAAATGGCGCCTGGCTTGCACACTTTATCTAGCGTTGAGAATACTGTTTTCTTCACTTCCATCTTTTCGAACACGGCTTCGATAACAAGATCAACATCTGCTAGGTCGTCGTACGATGTAGTTCCTGAAAGAAGTGCCATGCGGCTTTCAACCTGCTCTTGGGTTAACTTGCCTTTTTTCGCTGAATTTTCGTAGTTCTTTCTTATAAGCGCTAACCCCTTCTCTAGCGCTTCTTCTTTGAGTTCAAGCATGGTGACTGGAATGCCGGCATTGGCGAAGTTCATAGCGATACCACCGCCCATTGTTCCGGCGCCGATAATCGCAACTTTATCAATGTTGCGCTCAGGAGTATTTTTGTCGAAATCGCTCACATGACCTGCTGCGCGTTCAGCGAAGAAGAAATGCTGTTGAGCTCGCGCCTGTGGTGTGTTCATACACTCCATGAAAAGCTTGCCTTCGTTTTTAAGGCCGTCTTCAAAAGCGAGCGTGTAAGCACCGCGCACCGCTTCGATACATTTTAATGGCGCAAAAAAGCCACGAGTCGCTTTTTTAGTTTGTGCAGTTACTGCATTAAACACCGCTTGAATTTCGTCAGACATGGACAGCGTGATATCACTGGTGCGTTTAATTGCGTTATCCGAAGTCAAGGTTTGTAAATACGCTTTTGTATCTTCAAGTAAATGCTCAGGCTTATCGGAAATTTTGTCGAAGACACCTGGAAGCTTAACCACCGACGTAGGCTTGCCTGTTACGATCATTTCTAACGATGTTTGTGCGTCGGCTAAACGAGGAAGGCGCTGAGTACCGCCTGCGCCCGGCAATATGCCTAGATTTACCTCTGGAAGACCCACCTTGTTGTCGGCAAAGGTGATGCGATGATGGCAAGCTAACGCCACTTCTAAGCCACCGCCGAATGCTGGTCCAGGGAGAACAGCAACAACCGGCTTAGACGCATTTTCAATCTTGTCTAGTACCTCAGGCAGCATGGGAGACAAATCGCCACCAGAGAATTCGCTGATGTCGGCACCACCTGAAAAAATAGGTAGTGAAGAAGTAATAACAATGGCACTTACACTATCGTCATCTAGTGCGCTGTTTATGCCTTCTATCAACCCTACTCTGATAGCGCGTGACAGCGCATTAACGGGCGCACTTTGCATTGTCAGCGTGGCAACACCCTGTTGTACTGCATATTCTACGGCTTTATTTTCCATCTCAGTCATAACCATGTCCTGTTTATCACGTTAACTGGATGTTATTGTAGTGTTGTCAATCATCCAAGTTTATTGGTCTTATAGACATTTATCATAATATTTAATATTGACCGCCAGCCCCTTTGTGAATTCATTTCTCTGTGCAGAGCTTGTCCTACCTTGCCTAAGGTTTATTTGACAGAAAATAAAACTGGTGTTTTTGTTAATCGAGCAACACTTGTAATTACATTTTATTTACAAAAGGATGATTGGCTATGCAAGTGCTTAAAACACCGGAAAGCGCCTTCGACAAGATCACTGACTTTCCCTACTCCCCCTGTTTCACTGAAATAACAGACACAGTAAGCAGTGAAATAACAATGGCCCATTATCAATGTGGACCGAAAGATGGACATACCGTGCTATTAATACACGGCGAACCGACGTGGGCTTACTTGTACCGCAAGATGATGCCCATATTGGCTGATGCGGGATTCAATGTCATCGCGCCGGATCTCATTGGTTTTGGACGCTCAGATAAACCAGTAAGAAAGGAGGACTACTCCTACGCTCGTCATGTGATATGGCTAAAAGACTGGTTTTCACAGGCTACTAAAGGCCCTGTTACGCTCTTTTGTCAAGACTGGGGAGGTTTACTAGGATTGCGGCTGGTCGCCGATATGCCTGAGCGTTTTTCGGGTGTCATGGTGTCTAATACCGGACTGCCCACTGGCGACCACCCGCCAAGCGATGCTTTCATCAAATGGCGCCGTTTCTCACAGGATGTCGCCGTATTTCCCACATCTACGATCATTCAAAACGCCACAAAAACTGTTCTAGACGAGTCGACTCTTGCAGCTTACGACGCTCCTTTTCCAGACGAAAGCTTTAAAGCAGGTGTGCGTATGTTCCCTATTCTTGTACCTACAAGCCCAGACAATGCTGAGGCACAGGCGAATAGACAGGCATGGGAAAAACTAAAGCAATATAAAAAACCTTTTGTTACAGCTTTCGGTGATAGCGACCCTGTCACTAAAGGTGGCGATAAGGTATTTCAAAAGCTCGTTCCTGGCAGCAGCGGCATGGCTCATACCCTTGTAGAAAACGGTGGGCACTTTATTCAGGAAGACCAAGGAGAACTGCTGGCCAATCTGCTTGTTCAATTTATTAAGAATACACAATTTAAGTAACAAGACTTTCAACTAACATGAAACCATAAACTATTAGGAGA
Source organism: Alteromonas sp. S015 (assembly GCF_036864485.1). Lineage (NCBI taxonomy): Bacteria > Pseudomonadati > Pseudomonadota > Gammaproteobacteria > Alteromonadales > Alteromonadaceae > Alteromonas > Alteromonas sp. S015. The sequence goes on from NZ_JAZETO010000001.1 coordinate 216,327, forward strand.
TAATCATGGACGCTCTACTCGACTTTTCAGGGCACGTTGTATTAATTACCGGTGCAGGCAGTGGTTTTGGTCGCTTGTTATCGCTAGGACTTGCCAACCGAGGAGCAAAACTCGTTCTTTCAGACATTAACGAAACCGCCCTTGAGGAAACGAAAAAGGAGGTAAAAGCACTCACTGATGTCGTGGTGCTAACGGGTAATATTGCCAGCGAGTCGATAAATAAGGCGCTGGTTGAAAACGCCATTGAAACCTTTGGCAAACTGGATATAGCCGTAAATAATGCAGGCATAGCGCATAACCCTGCACCAATTCATCAAATGACAGAGGAAATCATGGACTCGCAGTTCGCTGTGAATGTAAAAGGCGTTATGTTTGGAATGAAGTATCAAATACCCGTTATGCTTGCACAAAAGCAAGGGCACGTTTTAAATGTAAGCTCACTCGCTGGCTTGGGCGGAGCGCCCAAAGGCGGTGCTTATGCTGCAGCAAAACACGCGGTTTCGGGGATAACGCGTACCGCTGCAGTGGAATACGGTCGAAAAAATGTTCGCGTTAATGCAATCTGCCCATTCTATAGTCCTACCAATATTTTGAACGTAGACGGTTACAACACCCCTGAAGCGCGCGAGCAACTAGGCATGGGAAGTCCTATGAAACGTCTAGGCGAACCGCAGGAAATCGTTAACACCATGATGCTGATGCTTTCCCCTGGCAACTCTTACATGAACGGGCAAACCATAGCAGTAGATGGTGGTGTTACAGCGTGGTAGTTTTTATCTCGCTGTCTCGACAGCACACCCAAAGGTATTAATTGACATACCCTGGTATGACACTCAATGTTTCTCTTTCGTTCTACTTTCGGTGTAATGAAGCGGAACAAACAAAATCGATGAATGAGGCGAGTGCAACCGCCTCTGCAATCGAACTCCAATCAAGTAAAACCCAAAAATTATATTTAGCGATTAAGTTAAACAAAAGAGAAAAATGTGATGAAAAAGCCAAGTAAAAACATTTTTTTAGCTACTGCACTTTGTATAACATATTCGTTAATTAACGTTAGTTCCGCACAAGAAGTACAAACTACGCTTGTAAATATGAAGGAAGCGCCTTCATCGCAACTACTAAAGAAGCAACGTCAAAATAAACCGCTAGCACTAAGCACCGTGAAGCGCAGAACTGATGTTTCGCTTCAAAGTGCTAGACAATCAAAAAGCCAACATCTTATTCATAGCGTACTGCCTGAAAACCGCTTTAGCGCGAAGTAACCGTAGACTAACACCTCTCTATCAGGTTAACTCCTTCTCTTACTTACTTAATTATTTATTGCGCAGAGCAACCCATTGTGCGCAGCCATTCTCTACCTAATGTCTCATATCCGACCTACTGAGAAACTCGTCGGTCTCATGTAAAAAAGTATAAACTGTTGAAATAGCGCTTTACGACAATAGCAGGCTTCGCGCTAAATATCGCTCTAGCACAAGTAAACGCGCGCGATATCAGTGCTTTCATCAATGCACAGCTTGCGATATGACATTTATGACAGATAAGCTAATTATACTAATTGGGAATAGCGAGACCTTTATTTGAAAACTATCTTGGAAGTGATAGAAAAAAAATCATAAGAGAAGAGGTGAACATGCTTTTAAAACCAAAACACATTGCGTTATTGTTCACGCTGGCCATTGCAGTGTCTGCAATGGGATAGGTCCGAAGACGTTTCTACACAGAAACGTCTTTCGCAAGTAGTCTTTAACCGGTGTATTTTCTTGCAAGACAAGGCGCACTATTCGTTAAGTTAACGTTTAAAGAACTCAAAGCTCAGCGGATATACCCACAACTCGCCTTTATTCGCTTTCACTGCTGCGACAATAGCGAAGATGATGTTAATCAGACCGAGGGCGATGAAGCCTAGTGCTCCTATGATGATAAACGTTAAGATAAAACAAATGGCAGAGTATATGAGCAAGCTTATTAACCAGTTCGCAGTGACTCTGCCGTGCTGATTGATGTCTTCATTTTGATCTTTGTGGGCAATCCATAGCACGACAGGCAATATGATCCCCAAGCCAGGTATAATGAAACTGGTTAATTGAGAAACATGAATAAGCGTACAGTAACTTCGAGCGTTCAAGCCCCAGTATTGTGGTTCTTCCATTGACATAAATTTCCTATCTATTGAGTGGGTTTAATTTGATAAATATAGGCATACTCTATCTTGCGGCTGTCTAACTTTACAGGAACAAGGACTCGCTCACATTCTTCACCTTTACATTATCTAGCATAGTCCAGTTATCAGCGAGTTGAGAAGACAAGTGCCCTTCTACAGTACCAGGCTGCGACTGACCGTCAATGTGAGAGACGGTATGTTGATTTGAGCAACCTAGAGCAAGGCTACAACGTCACAACCTCGTTTCTGTTGAAAGTAGCTTTTAAAAGCCACTGTATGAAGGACTAACATCGAATTTGTTTTACAAAAGCTACGCTGCGTTACACAATGCTAGAGCATGTCTATGTGAACCTCGATTCACGTGAAAAACACAATAATTAAAGGACAAAGTATGCTCAATCATAAACGTACTCTGATAGCGGCATTGGTGAGCGTTTCGCTTATGGGGTGTGGCGAAAGTACGACACAGACAGAAGCGAAACCGCAACTTACTGCACAAGACGCAAAGCAGTTTTTAACACAAGCGCAAAGTGATATAGCAAAAATGCAAGTTCCCGCCGCGCACGCGGAATGGAGCTACGCCACTAACATCAATTTCGATACAGCAGCGGTTAGTGCTTATTTTAATGAAATGCTTTCGACAAAGGTCGCTACGCTGGCAAAAGAAGCGGCGAAATTTAACGACGTAGACGTCGATGCTGACACCCGCAGACAGCTCGATCTCCTTAAAAACAGTTTAACCATGCCGCCGCCGGCAGATGCACAGAAAGCAGAGCGCCTAGCAAAGATTGGTTCTGACTTAAGCGCCATGTATGGTTCGGGTGAGTATTGCAGTGAAGATGGAACATGCAAAAGCTTGGTCGAAATGAGCTCAGAAATGGCCACGCTACGTAATGCCGACAAGCTTTTGGAATACTGGACGGGCTGGCGTGAAGTATCTAAGCCAATGGCGCCACTATACGCAGAACAAGTCTCGCTCGCGAACGAAGGCGCCGCTGAACTTGGATTTGAGAATGTCAGTGCCCTATGGCGCGGCAAATACGATATGACAGCCGATGAATTTCCCAAAGAGCTAGATCGCTTGTGGACGCAGGTAGAGCCTTTCTACGAGTCACTGCATTGCCACGTGCGTGCTAAACTTGGTGAGCATTACGGCGAAGATGTCGTACCTCAAGACAAGCCCATTCCTGCCCACTTATTAGGCAACATGTGGGCACAGTCGTGGGGGAATATTTACGACATCGTTAAGCCTCAGCAAGAAATGAAAGTTCCTGATGTAACAGGCGCATTAGCTGAACAGGGGTATGACGAAATCGCCATGGTTAAACAAGCAGAGTCATTTTTTTCATCCCTTGGCTTTGAAGAACTTCCAAATACCTTTTGGGAACGTTCTATGTTTCAAAAACCTGAAGGTCGTGACGTTCAGTGTCATGCCTCTGCATGGGATGTAGATGACAAAGAAGATCTTCGTATAAAGATGTGTATTCAAAAAACTGGCGAAGAATTTAACGTAATTCACCACGAATTAGGGCACAACTATTACCAGCGCGCTTATAAAGATCAACCTCTTCTTTATCGTGGCTCGGCTAACGACGGGTTTCACGAAGCTATTGGTGACACCATCGCTTTATCAATTACACCAAAGTATCTTAAGCAAATTAACTTAATTGATGAAATTCCAGACGCATCGAACGACATCGGTATGTTGATGCAAGTTGCCTTAGACAAAATTGCCTTCATCCCATTTGGACTGATGGTCGACCAATGGCGTTGGAAAGTGATGTCAGGAGAAGTAACGCCTGAACAATACAACCAGCTATGGTGGGAGTTAAGAGAAAAGTATCAAGGCGTAATGGCGCCTATTGAGCGCAGCGCAGACGCGTTTGATCCGGGTGCAAAATATCATGTGCCTGCCAACGTACCTTATACGCGCTACTTCTTGGCACATATTCTTCAATTTCAGTTCCACAAAGCGTTATGTGACATTGCAGGCGATGAAGGTCCGCTTAATCGCTGTTCTATTTACGGCAGTGAAGAAGCCGGTAAAGCGCTTAACGAAATGCTAGAGATGGGTATGAGCCAACCTTGGCAAAATGCATTAGAAACATTGACGGGCTCACCGCAAATGGACGCCAGCACTATAGCCGATTACTTCGCGCCCCTCAAAACATGGCTCGATGAGCAAAACGCATCGCGCCAATGTGGCTGGTAATTATGCCCGTCATGATTAGTCATTAGCCAGCATAAAATATACAGTCTAAGAAGCCTCGACTTTCGAGGCTTCTTTTGTTGAATTTAAACTTTTGTACCATTGTAAGAACGATGAATTAGCGTAACGTTAATTTATAAACTTTATGTAATTTTTGACTAAATTATGCGCATGCTTTCGGTACTTTCGCTTTTCTTAGCTTTTGCTGCAACTTGCAGTCAGCTCGCTCGCGCACAAACTATTGCTCCAGCGTTTCATTCCTACGATATGAATAGTGGTATCGCCCACGTATCCGTTTCAGATATCGCAGAAGATAAGTATGGTTTTTTGTGGTTGGCCTCTCAGTCTGGTGTCGACAAATTTGACAGCTACACTTTCAGAAACTTTGGTTTATGGGGTGAAGACAAGACAACAGGTCTACAGACCCTTTTTGTACTCCAAGTTGAGGCAAGCATAGACGGTCAATACCTGTGGGTTGGAACATACAGCGGGCTAAGCCGTATGAATGTTGATACGGAAAAGTTCAAGCATTACATATTGCCGTCGTCTGAGCCTTATAATAAACAAGTAATTAATAGAATTAAGACCACCCATAATGGCCAACTTTGGATAGTCTCGGAGCGAAACATTTACACGTATTCTGCAAAGTCAGACAGTATGGAACTGGTCAGTTACCTTCCCAGCACTACAAGCACATTGACGGACATAGAACTCGTCGGAAACACACTTTATGTAGCTTCTACCTCGGGCCTTTACAAACTTGATCCGTTAAAAAAGACACTAGAGCTAGTGGCTTTTGAAAAAATGAACCTTACCCGATTGGCGGCAGCAGAGAAATCTCGGCTCTGGTTGGGCACCGCAACCAACGGAGTATGTTTGTTCAACCCCGACGTACAAAGCACTTCTATCGCTAAAAGCTGTACCTCAGAAATAGACGGTCTATCTGATAACTACGTCACAGACATCTTAGTAAAGAGCAGCAATAGTATATGGGTATCAACCGAACGAGGGTTGAATATTTTAACTCCACATAATCCAGACAGTGTGCTGCGAGCGCCTATCAGCGACAAAGATACCGCAAACGAGAGGATTTCAAGCCTTTACCAAACTAAAACTGGGCTAGTTGTAGTTGGAACAAAAGACGATGGGTTTGCTATCAGCAACCCTCTACTTAGCAACTTTTACTCGCAGGAAGTGGGTGAAGGGCGAATAATAACGTCTTTATCTAACTACAAAGATAACAAAGTATGGGTAGCGAATGAAAAGGGCTTATGGCTTTACAATACAATAACAAAGACTCACGAGGGTCCATTTGCTTCCCCTCATGCTATTGGCAATAACGAAGACACTGACTATAAACTTTTGAGCGTGTTATACCATCGAAAGAGCGATGCTCTATGGGTAACCACACGCACAGGGCTTGCCACATTGAACCCTCAGACAAAGAATTTAGAAATTGTCGCACTAAATGGTAAGTCGGGTTACAGCATTAATATCGATAATGACGGGGACATCTGGTATGGCGGCTACAGCGACGGGCTGTTTGTATATCGTCCTTCAGAAAATAGAGTGATAAAACAATGGCCATTATCGTTAACGACGAGAATAGTTTTAGAAGACAGTGAAAACGCATGGCTAAGCACAGTAGCTGGTTTATTTGTAGCTAACAAGCTTACTGGAGACTTAACAAGTATCAGTGAGTTTACTGACAAAATTTCAGAGCAAACCGTTGTAACATGGGTTTCTCGCTCAAAGCGTGGTGGCTATTGGGTCGGAACTCAAGCTGCAGGCCTCTTTTTTATAACCAAAGAAGGCAACGACTTGTCGACCATTAAGGTGACGCAAATTAAACCTGAAAGTCGGTTGAGTAATGTATCTATTGGAGCAATTGTTGAAGATGATGAATACGGGCTTTGGATTTCTACAATTGAAGGGATAACCTATTTAGCACCGAACTTATCTACCCTTTCTTACTTCGGAGCCGAAAACGGTGCACTGTCTACAGGCTATTATATAGGCTCTGTCACCGTAACTGAAAATAACACAATCATGTTTGGCGGTGCCGAGGGCGCAACACAATTTACCCCTTCACAAGTGGTAAATGAAAAGTGGTCGCCTAACATTCACTTCACGAACATTGAAACTGTAAGTAGAAATGAGCAAAACGGAACAACCTATCAGCAAAAACAACATCTAGATGAGGCAATCGAACTTAAATACAACGATATTGCACTCACCATTGAATTTGCTGCTACTGATTATATGAACGCAAATGAACTTAGATATGCCTATAAACTCGCAGACTTTGAAAACAACTGGCGCTTTACTGACTATAAGTCAAGAACAGCAACCTACACCAACTTGGACCCCGGTCGCTATCGCTTTACCGTTAAAGCTATAAACCGAGAAAATGAATGGAGTAGTAACGCAGCACAGCTTGAGGTTATTGTGATTCCACCATGGTGGGATGAGCCTACATGGCGTGTAGTGATAATGCTATTAGGCATGCTTTTGATTTCATCGATGGTATGGTTGAGGTTCGCATCCCTAAAAATGCGATCAGACGAACTAGCCCGAAAAGTAGAGGAAAAAACCCAAGACCTAGAGGCTATGATAGAGAAGCTCACACTTTTATCCACTCAAGACTCGTTGACTGGGCTGAAAAACAGGCGCTACTTTACGCAAAGGGCCAAAGCTGAGTGGCAAGAATTTAAAAGGCATAATCGCACCTTCTCTTTACTCATCGTAGATATAGACTTTTTCAAAAGAATTAACGACGAATATGGTCATCACGTCGGTGACGCTGTTTTGGTAAGAATAGCTACCATTTTGGAGAATAATCTTCGGGAAAGTGATGTTGTTGCACGTTGGGGGGGAGAAGAGTTTCTGGTTTTATTGCCTTCTCTCAATGTGCAAGAGGCTTATTGGGTAGCTGAAAAATTACGCATAAGCGTAGCGGGACAGGTTATTGACTCCCCTCCCCACTCAGTTAGCGTTACCATCACCTGCGGCGTTGCCGACATCAAAGACTACGACAGTGTTGATGCTTGTATTCACGCTGTCGATAAAAAACTATACGCAGGTAAAAAGTCAGGTAGAAACTCTGTCGTAAAATAGTACGTAGTTGCTCTGTGCTTATTTGGTGCCCCTTCAAGCACTACCCTTCCTGCACTATGGATTGATTGCAACGCGTAGAGCGCAACTATGCAGTCAATCTCTTTCGCATGCATTCCATCGCAGTTATTGATCGTTTGTTGCGTTCGCTTCCTATTAAACCTTGTAATTAATAATGTTGAAAAATTTTTCTTTGCAAGGAGGATCGCAATATGGCTTATGTTTTAGTAATTGGCGCTTCAGGACAAATTGGAAAACAAGCAACGGTCAAGCTTTTAGACGCTGGACATAAAGTTTTAGCACCAGTAAGAAGCCCAGAAAAACTTTCAGACATCCAAGATGCCAACCTTACCGTGGTTGAACAGGATTTAGAAAAAGATTTTTCAGCGCATTTTGAAGGGATTGACGCCGTGATATTTACAGCTGGCTCAGGAGGGAACACGGGTGCAGATAAAACGCTAATGATTGACTTGTGGGCCGCCCGAAACGCAGTTAACTACGCAAAGGCTGCTGGTACCCCCAAATTCATTATGGTAAGTTCTATCGGTGCAGGCGACCCCGACTCCGTTGAATCAGCCATTAAGCCCTATTTAGTAGCAAAACACATGGCGGACGAGCATTTAATTAATAGTGGATTACATCATATTATTCTTCGCCCCGGCACCTTGTTAAATGAACCTGGCAATCATCTTGTGCGCACTGATATGCCTAGCAATAAGGACGATGCTGTTATACCAAGGGAAGATGTAGCAACAGCCATTGTGGAAAGCGTTGCGAGAGAAGGGAGTGAAAACCTCATCACCCACCTGTTCAAAGGCGAAACGCCTATCTCACGAGTTTTATAGACAGTGAACTGCCCTCTTTTGTTCTAGCGGGTTAAAAACCAAAGAGCAAGAGGGCTTTTATATCATCACTACGATAAGTTGAACGCTCGCCTACATTTGGCTACAAGTGATGGCGCGATTTAAATCTCGAGTTACCTTTTAAAATCTCTGACAAAAGTTATACATAGTTTCCTAGGGTATCAATGACTGACTCACCCAATTTCCATCTAAGCCTCTTTGATGCCATTCTCGGCTTTGAGGGTTACCTCTTAAATTCAAGTAATCAACGCTTTCAATAGCGAGCATAATTACACAAAAATGAGGAGGTACTTCACCGAAATCTCCTTCTATTTGAAGTGGAGAACCGTCGTTCCTGGGCGTGCCAGGCTCACCCCATAAAAACTGTTTTTTGCCTGCATCCGATAACTTATTCCAATGCTGTTTAACTAAGCCAGCATCTTGGCTTAACGTTATTATTGTTGCGGTACAACAGAAGCGATACTGCTCTCTGGTTTTAGAAAAATACCAACATACCTGCGAGTGAGGGTTTTGAACGAGCTGGTCATATTTATCTGAGCGGGTATCAGAAATAACCACCAATTGGTTATTGTCAGTGATCCCTCTAAAAACTACGGTCCGGCAGAAAGGCACTCCACTTCCGTCCACAGTAGCTAACTGAAAGTAGCGACTTTCTGGCATACTACGGGTTTGGTGAAGACTCTTTGTCAACGCTTGTCGCCACTGGGGCATAATCACCTCCGGATGTAAAACCGACTATACTTACCGCTACGCGGCTTTCTTTTTGTCGGCTAAAGAGAACAACGTATAGAAGTTACGGGTGGTAATTTCTGCTAACTCTTTTAACGACACGCCTTTAAGCTCTGCAATGAACTCAGCTACTTCGACTACATAACCTGGTTGGTTTTGTTTACCTCGATGGGGAACAGGCGCAAGCCATGGGGAATCAGTTTCAATAAGTAGTCGCTCTAGAGGGATAGCTTTTACCACTTCACGCAATTCGTCAGCGGAATTAAAGGTCACAATGCCAGAAATAGAGATATAAAAATCCATTTCTATTGCTGCTAGCGCCATCTCTAATGACTCGGTAAAGCAGTGCAACACACCTTTGGTGTGCGCAGCTTTGTGTTCGCGCAGTAAGTTAATGGTGTCTTCTCTTGCATCCCGCGTATGAATAATTAACGGCTTTTTAGTTTCGTTGGCGACTTTGATGTGGTCGACGAAAGACGTTAGCTGAATCTCTTTACTTTCCGGGCTATAAAAATAGTCCAGCCCAGTTTCGCCTATTGCAACGACTTCTTCACGCTGCGCCTTCTCTAACAATTCCTCATAGCTACATGCTTCATCTTGATGCAATGGGTGCACACCACAAGATACAGACACGTCATCAAATTGACTAACAGCGGCTAACATGCTGTCGTAGTCGCCAACAGATACGCATACGCACAGGAAGTGCTCAACACCTCGGGTTCTTGCGAAATTTAAGGTTTCAGCCAGCTCTTCTGGCCCTTGCTTAAGTCGGTCTAAGTGACAATGAGAATCTACGAACAAACTACACCTGTTTTGAAAATTGCTGTCGGACAAAAGGGCTTTGGCAAGCCAGCGTTTGCCTACTAACGTTGAAATTGTTTTAGCAGCCCAAAAAGTACCATCGATTTATTAACGCCAGCGTGCTGCAGTATTCTGACTGCATCAACACACACTTCATAGCGTTTAAAGTCGACAGCCTGTTGACGCTGCATGTAATCGTGTTGGGCCATTTGTTGGCACCACAATGCGATTTGCTGTGCATTGCCCTGCCATTTATTTGCAAGTGATTGCGCCTGAATATTGGCATCACCTGCTAAAAGCGCCTGCATACCATCACTGAAATCGCGGTAGCTAATGTCTTCCTCACCAGAAAGCGCTTCTTCTACGCGAAGTGGCGCATAGCCATAGGCCGCCAGTAATGCTTCGCTAGCATCTTCTACGCCTTTAGCCCTTAGATAGCTCAAACTGTCTGATATAGATGGAAGCGCTAGTATCTGTCGTTCACACCGACTCAATATAGTTGGCATGATCTTATTAATACTGTCTGTAATCAGAAGTAAGAAAGTATTATTTGTGGGCTCTTCTAAGGTTTTCAATAGCGCATTGGCCGCTGCCTCTGTCATTGTATCGGCACGGGGGATCAACAGCACTTTGTTCCCCCCCATTTGCGCAGTACCAGAGAGCTTGGCAATACCTTCGCGAATTTTGTCAACACCAAGCTGCTTTTCACTTTCTAAAATATGGAAGTCTGGGTGATTTCCCGCTTGCCTAAGGTGGCAACTTTGACACTGCTCGCACGGTCCATCCACGCTTGGTTGCTTGCACAATAACGCGTTGCTTAAGCCCACTGCGAGTTGATTTTTACCGATGCCCTTTGGCCCTGTCAGAAGCAAACCATGGTGCAGTTTCTTTGCCATATATCGCGTCAGCAAAGTCGAGAACGTTGCAGTAAACCAAGGCAACACTTGCATTAGCCTTTCCCCTGCAGGCTTTCGTTTCGAGCTATGTCACTGCTTTCAGTGCATGACTTCATTACATAGTCGTCGATAATAGCAATCACGTCTTGATGAACCTTTTCCATAGGCTGCATTGCACTTACCACGACGATGGATTCATCTTGCTTAGCAAGAGACAAGTATTTGCTACGGGTTCTTTCGAAAAAGGCAAGCCCCGCTTGCTCAATGCGATCAAGCTCCCCTCGCCCTCGAGCGCGCTCTAGCCCAACCGCAGGCTCGACGTCTAAGTATAAGGTTAAATCTGGTTTAAACCCTTTAAGCGCAATTTCGCTGATAGCCGTCATCGTTTTTTCACTCACACCTCGACCACCACCTTGATAGGCTTGAGATGATAAATCGTGTCTGTCACCTACCACCCACTTACCAGCATCAAGGGATGGAAAGATTTTATTGGTAAGTAATTGCACCCGGGCCGCATACATAAGAAGCAGCTCTGTTTCTTCACTAACCGTTTCATCCCAATCGTGTTTTACACATTCTCGTATGGCTTCTGCCATTGGTGTGCCACCCGGCTCACGAGTTTGCTCAACGCGCTTTCCTGCATCTTTCAATGCTTGAACAATCAGCCCAATCACTGAGCTTTTTCCGGCACCTTCAAGGCCCTCTACTACAATAAACTTTCCGCGCATTACTTTTTAAACTCTGTTTTTATTTATCTATAACCTACTGGCTAGATAACTGCTACGTACTATGTAGCGGTATCAGTACAATTATCGTTTTAACTGGTATTTTCGCACAGCTGCATTGTGATCAGCCAGCGTGGTAGAAAATTGATGGCTGCCATCGCCTTTTGCCACAAAATATAACGCGTCGGTTGCCAAAGGGTGGAGCGCTGCATGAATAGCGGCCTTGCCTGCCATCGCTATAGGCGTAGGTGGAAGCCCTTTAATAACATAGGTATTGTAAGGCGTTGCTGTTCGCAGATGCTTGCGGGTGATGTTTCCATCAAATGCAGGGCCAATACCGTATATGACGGTAGGATCGGTTTGAAGACGCATATTTCTGTTTAACCTATTGACGAATACGCCAGAAATCATATCTCGCTCTTCAGGCACAGCCGTTTCTTTTTCAATGATACTGGCTAAAATAAGCGCCTCGTAGGGAGTCGCTAGCGGAAGGTCGATATCACGTTGCTCCCATTCATGAGAAACAAACTCAATAAGCGCACGGTGAGCCCTTTTTAACACCTCACTAGCAGCTGTACCTTTGCTAAAGAAATACGTATCAGCTAAAAACACCCCTTCTGTATGCGATACATTGTCGCAGCACCAGTCAACGCCATTGTCTTGGGGGAGCTGGTTTAATTTCTCTTCATTTAAATCAAACACCAAATCTGGGTTTTGTTTAAGCGCTTCAAGCCATTGTGCAAGGGTTAACCCTTCTACTAAACTCACCGCGAAGAGGTGCTCATCGCCTTGCGTAAATAGAGTGAATACATCTACTAGCGATTGACCAGGACGCAGCATGTAGGTTCCAGACTTTACAGATGTGCTGCCTGCAAAGAATTTGAGCCATACCTTAGCCACAAACGGCGACACATCGGTTATCCCCGCTTTACGCAGGTATTTGACGGTACGATAAGCATTGCTGCCGTTTTCTATGGTAATTAAAGTGTCCTTTTCCAACGTTAAGTTAGTAGTAACCTTGCTCGAAACGTACATTACACCACAAGTGCCCCCTACAGCGACAAGCATGATAAGAAACAATAGGAAAATCACTATGCGCTTCATGCTTGAATATCTCCTACCGGTATTTTTCTACATTCCATATTATCTTTTTACTACTCATCAATTAAGGCGCATAAAACGCTAAACACTTTGTCCTTATAAGTGCGTTTTTGCTAGCGCTTAAGCACACGCTCAAATCGCTTTTGAAACGCAACCACTTCATCGCTTCGAATATCAAAATTAACGAACGAGAAATCTGGCATGCGCATTCGCTGCACCGGCATTACGCCCATCAACGCGTTGGTAATTACAAGTGCACTCGCTTTTCGCAAATAAGAAAGGTCATATTCCCCTACGTGAAGTGCCCAATTGTCGTTTAACAGCGAGTCAATCAGACATTGCCTGACAACACCGTTAACGCCGCTTCCTTTCAGCGAAGGGGTATACCACTGTTTATTGAGGTAGAAAAACACATTGCCAGCACTCGCTTCAATAACGTTATCTTGCGTATCGCAAACGATAGCGTCATCTGCGCCAGCTTCGTCTACTTCGTGTTTAACTAAGACTTGCTCTAGCCTGTTCATATGCTTTACGCCCGCAAGCAATGGCTGAATGGCTAACCGCGTTTGAGCACAAATCACACTAACGCCTTCATTCGCTAGACTTTCGTAATGATTAGGAAAAGGATGCTGACTAAATCTTACTAGTGCTTCACTGTCCTCGCTTCGCGCATACCCTCTTCCAGCCTGACCGCCAGACACGTGTACTTTCAGCACATATTTTGACGAAGCGTTTTCACCTAAGGCGTTCTTTATCGCGTCAACTTGTTCAGTGATAGCAACTCCAAGCGCTTGCATATCAATGTTGAGTTTGATGGCTGCAGCATCGTGCTTCAAACGTGAAAGATGATAAGACAGTAATGCTACTTGGTGTTCAGTTACCAACAATGTGGTAAACACACCGTCGCCGTAATTAAACGCCCTGTCACTTGATGAAATAGGCGTAGCGCTAGGAATAATTCTCACTGCCTACTCTTGTTCGTCGTTTTGTATGGTAGAGGGAAGTATACCAACTTGCGTTGGTCAGACAACGTCTAGCTGAATTGATTTGGCTATACCGATGCAGAAGAAAGCCTAACATTCATGATGTTTACTTTGACCGTATTAACGACTAAAGGCAGCCTAAGCTGCCTTTTAAATGTAAGTAAAACTCACTCGAATTGTATTAGCTACGGTGCGTTAGATACGCTTGAAGATCAATGAACCGTTTGTACCACCAAACCCAAATGAATTACACAATGCATAGTCTTCATTGAATGCTTTTGCTTTGTGTGCAACAAAGTCTAAATCACACCCTTCGCCAGGCTCGTCTAAATTGATGGTTGGTGGCGCCATTTTGTCACGTAGTGCCAAAATAGTGAAAATTGCTTCGACCGAACCCGCTGCACCAAGTAGGTGACCTGTCATTGACTTAGTAGAGCTTACAAGTAACTTGTAAGCGTGATCGTTAAACACGCGTTTAACAGCTGCCACTTCTGCAATGTCACCGGCAGGCGTCGACGTACCATGGGCATTAACATAACCAATATCACTTGCGTCCATTTTTGCATCATTTATTGCGTTTTGCATAGACGCAGCAGCACCCTCGCCATCTTCAGGTGGAGAAGTCATGTGGTATGCGTCACCGCTCATACCAAAGCCGACTAACTCTGCATAAATGGTCGCACCGCGGGCTTTCGCCGCTTCGTATTCTTCCAGCATTACCACGCCAGCGCCCTCCCCCATAACAAAACCATCGCGGTCTTTATCCCATGGGCGGCTTGCTGCTTTTGGATCGTCATTGCGAGATGATAACGCACGTGCTGCGGCAAAGCCTGCCATACCTAACGGCGTAATCGACGCTTCTGCGCCCCCAGCTAACATGGCATCAGCATCGCCATAAGCAATCGTTCTAGCGGCAATTCCAATGTTGTGAACGCCTGTCGTGCACGCAGTCACAACGTTTAAATTTGGTCCTTTCAACCCTTCCATGATAGACAAGAAGCCTGAGATCATGTTGGTAATGGTTGAAGGTACAAAAAATGGCGATACGCGCTTTGGACCGCTATTTGTCAGTTTTAAATGGTTTTGTTCAATTTGTTCTAAACCACCAATACCTGAACCAATAGCTACACCTACACGGTGCGCATTATCTTGTGAAATAGTTAAACCAGAATCGACCAAGGCTTGTTTGCCCGCAGCAATACCCAGTTGGATAAAGCGGTCCATTTTCTTGGTTTCTTTCTTTTCAATATATTCCTGCGGATCAAAATCGTTAATTTGACCTGCGAAACGGGTTGGATAGTTACTGCAATCGAAATGGGTGATTTCACCAATGCCGCTTTCGCCCGCGAGCAATTTGCGCCATGTGTCTTCGCTATTAAGACCTAATGGTGAAAGCATTCCAAGACCAGTAACCACTACGCGACGTTTTGTCACAAAAAGCCCTCGCTTTGGAACTAAGGTAGGAGATACAAAAACGGCTCTGTAAGAAGAGCCGCTTCGTCGCTACTTAAGACTTAAGCGTCTTTGTTAGCGTTGATGTAGTCAATTGCAGACTGAACAGTAGTAATTTTTTCTGCTTCTTCGTCAGGAATTTCAGTGTCGAATTCTTCTTCCAAAGCCATTACTAGTTCGACTGTGTCAAGTGAATCAGCGCCTAAGTCGTCAACGAATGAAGCTTCTGCTTTTACTTCTTCTTCTTTCACGCCAAGTTGTTCAACGATGATTTTCTTAACGCGTTCTTCAATGTTACTCATAATTCTAGGTTTCCCTTAAACGTCACTAGATAATAAAAGTGCCGCTAGTTTATTTTGCAAGGTGCATCCTTGCAAGCACCAGTTTAAACAAATTTTCTGGTCAAACCAGCGACATTCGAAATTCGTAAAATACTATTTTTACATCCAAGTTCGGGTAAATACCACCCCAAACTAGGGAAAATTCGCAATTTTTGCGAATTTACCCCATATACATACCACCATTTACGTGGATAGTTTCGCCTGTAATATAGGCAGCACCATCGCTCACTAAAAAAGCAACAGTGGCTGCAATTTCATCAGGCGCACCTAAACGGTTAGCCGGAATATCTTTGAAAATGGCTTCTTTTTGATCATCCGTCAGCGCTTTTGTCATATCGGTATCAATAAAACCGGGGGCAACAACGTTGATGGTAATACCCCGAGACGCGACTTCACGAGCCATGGATTTAGAGAAACCAATGACGCCTGCTTTCGCTGCCGCATAGTTTGCTTGTCCGGCATTACCCGCACTGCCCACCACTGAGCCAATATTCACAATACGGCCTGAGCGCTTCTTCATCATACCTCGAAGTACCGCTTTTGACAGCGTAAAAATTGAAGTTAAATTGGTGGCGATAATATCCTGCCACTCGTCATCTTTCATGCGCATTAGCAGATTATCACGCGTAATACCTGCATTGTTGACCAATATATCAACGCTACCAAAATTTTCGTTAATGGCTTTTAATGTTGTATCAACACTTTCCTTATCAGTGACATTGAGCGCATAGCCCTTGCCGCCGAATTCAGAAAGATAATCGCTGATCGCTTGTGCACCGTTTTCACTGGTAGCGGTTCCGATAACCGTAGCACCTTGCTGAGCAAGCTGCGTGGCAATCGCTTTGCCTATACCTCGGCTTGCGCCGGTAACAAGCGCAATTTTACCGTCTAATTGACTCATTGCGATTCCTTATTGTTTTAATGCTTCAACACCATCTGGTGTATTAACTGCAAGAGACGCTAGGCTCTTATCAATACGTTTGTTTAATCCGGTAAGAACTTTACCTGGACCCACCTCAATAACGCGCTCAATACCCGCTGCCGCTAAGTATTCAACAGTGCGAGTCCATTGAACGGGGCAATATAGTTGTCTCACTAAAGCGTTTTTGATGGCATCACCTTGCGTTTCAATAGTGACATCAACATTATTCACGATATTGATTGCAGGCTCATTAACGTTCAATGACGATAACGCGTCTTCTAACTTGTCTGCGGCAGGACGCATTAACTCACAGTGTGAAGGAACGCTTACGGCAAGCGGAAGTGCGCGCTTTGCGCCCGCTTCTTTACACGCATTAGCGGCTTGCTCTGCGGCCTGCTTTTCCCCCGCAATAACCACTTGGCCCGGAGAATTAAAGTTAACTGGCGCTACTACGTCGCCTGTCGCGATGGCAGTTTGCTGACAAATATCAGCGATTGCAGCGTCATCTAACCCAATGATGGCATACATAGCACCTGCGCCTGCTGGCACGGCTTCTTGCATATATTTACCACGGGCTTCAACAAGCTTAATGGCATCAGCAAAATCCATGGCGCCGCCACACACTAGTGCTGAGTACTCACCAAGACTATGACCTGCTAAGTAATCTACGTCTATGCCCTGCTCGCGAATAACACGCCAAATTGCAACACTAGCAGCTAGTAGCGCTGGCTGAGTGATATGGGTTTCGTTAAGTTTACCGTCTGCATCGTTTTGGACTAAATTCCACAGGTCGTAGCCGAGTGCGTCAGAAGCTTCTTTGAACGTCGCTTCGATAATAGGAGAAGTCTCCGCGAGTTCTTTAAGCATACCTACGCTTTGAGAACCTTGTCCCGGAAATACACAGGCTGTCTTTGTCATGTCGATTCCTTATTATTTTTAATTTACTAGAAACGAGAAAACGTCGAAGTTGGAATGCCCTGTAACAAGGCATATAGCAGCAAGGTTAATAGCGCACAAGCGCCGATGCCCAAGCAAATCCGCCTCCGAATGCCTCTAGTAATAAATGCTGTCCGCGTTGAATGCGTCCGTCTCTGATAGCGGTATCAAGTGCTGTGGGCACGGTAGCAGCAGAGGTATTACCATATTGCTCTAACGTAAGCACAACTTGATCAAGAGACATATTTAACTTTTTAGCTGTCGCTTTAATAATTCTAAAGTTTGCTTGGTGAGGTACTAACCAGTCAAGATCAGATTTTTGCATGCCGTTGGCGGCAAGGGTTTGTTCAACCACTTCTGAAAGCTTGGTCACTGCCACTTTAAACACTTCATTACCGCGCATCACACCCCAGTTATCGTGAACCGACTGCTCGTCACCACGGGTTGGATTACCTACATACAACAAATCGCCATATGAACCTGCGGCATGGATATGTGTAGATAAAATACCAGGTTCATCACTGGCCTCAATAATAGTCGCGCCTGCCGCATCACCAAACAGAATGACCATGGTTCTGTCTTCTGGGTTTATCAGACGACTTAAACAATCGGTACCGACGACAAGAATGCGTTTTGCCATTCCCGACTTAATATATTGGTCGGCAACACTTAATGCGTAACAATAGCCTGCACACGCAGCTGCCACATCAAATGCAGGAATGCCGTCTAAATCAAGAAGACGTTGAATTTCACATGCCGTGCTTGGAAGCGCATAGCGACCACTGGTGGTAGCGCACACAATCATGTCAATTGATTTTGGGTCAATGCCAGCCATTTCAATGGCTTTCTTACTGGCTTCTGCTCCCATGGTAGCAGCGGTTTCATCTGCTCCAATAATACGTCGCTCTTTTATCCCGGTACGGTCAGTGATCCATTCGTCACTGGTGTCCACCATTTGCTCTAAATCTGCGTTTGTACGCACGTCACTGGGATAATAGCTACCTGTTCCTATAAAGCGTGAATATTTGCTCAAAGCTGCTCCAACAATACCGTTTCTATCTTAGTCTTTATCTTTTCAGGTAAATGCATTTTTGCTTCTTTCATTGCTTGCACGATAGCGTAATAAAAGGCGTCTTTTTGTGCATTTCCGTGACTCTTGATAACAATGCCGCGCAATCCTATCAGACTCGCACCGTTATACTGGTCGGGGTTCACGCTGTTATAGATAGATTTCAGTAATGGGAAGGCAATTTTTGCCAGTAATCGAGTATAAAAGTTCTTCTGTGACTGGCGTTTTACTTCGTTTATCACTAACTTAGCCAGCCCTTCGCTCGATTTAAGTGCTACGTTTCCGGTAAAACCGTCTGTTACCACTACATCGGCATGGTCGGTGAAAATGTCATCACCTTCAACATAACCAATATAGTTTATGCCTGGCGCGTCTTTAAAGAGCTGGTCGGCAGACTTTACCTGCGCGTTTCCTTTGATATCCTCTTCGCCTACGTTCAATAAAGCAACCCGTGGTGACTCAATTCCTGCCACTTCCTGAGCAAGCACTGAGCCCATAACGCCATACTGAAACAGGATCTCGGGCGTACAGTTTACGTTTGCACCTAAATCTAGAAGAAAAACATTATGGTGCCCTGTCGTAGGCATCATATTAATTAGTGCTGGCCTATCAATACCTGATAAGGTTTTAAGCAAATAGAACGATAAGGTAAGCAGTGCACCAGTATTACCTGCGCTCACGCACGCGTCAGCCTTACCACTTTCGACAAGTTCAATAACGCGACGCATAGAAGAATCTTTTTTATTTCGTAGCGCTGACGTTGGCGCTTCACCCATCTCAACTACTTGTGAGCAATGCACAATAGTAACGCGGTTGCGCTCAGAGTCGGTAAGAGGCTGTATACCTGCTTTAATGGTATCTTCATCACCACATAATGTGAAATGAACATCGGGGTGAAGTTGAATAGCCTTTACGGCTGCGGGAAGGATAACAGGGGGACCATGATCGCCCCCCATGATATCTAACGCGATGGTTAGTGTAGACAAAATGTAGTCGCCGTATTACGCGCCGATTACTTTTTTGCCTTTGTAATAACCGTCAGCGGTCACGTGGTGACGACGGTGAGTTTCGCCCGACGTTGAATCGACAGACAAAGTCGCGCCTGTCAATGCATCGTGAGAGCGACGCATACCGCGCTTAGAACGCGTTTTACGATTTTGTTGTACTGCCATAACTTACTCCTGGTCTCGCTTAAGTTCTTTCAAAACCGCGAAAGGGTTTTGTCGCTCTTGTTCCGGTTCAATCTTTCCAAACGACATATCGTCTTGCTTCACTGTACACTCCGACTCTGCATGAAGGGGCACAATTGGCAAAGATAACAGTAGCTCGTCTTCAAAAATTTGAAGCAGATTAACTTCTCCGTGGTCGTTGACCTCTACCGGTTCGTAAGCCTCGGGAATGATGTCATCGCTTTCCTGTTCTTCTCCCTGCACTGGAGTAAAACAGAATTCCGCTTCCACGGGATAATCGAGTTCACCATTACACCTTTGACAGATAAGTGTTACCTGCGTTGCTAGATGGCCGTGAAAGACAGTAAGACCCTGCGCGTCTTTTTCGAACTGTACTTCTGCGTCCACATAGTCATTGCATCGGACAACTGCTTCACTCAATCGTTCCATATCTTTAGACGCAATCACGCCCCGGTAATCGGAACGTTTCATGGCACTTTTAGTCGGTTCAACCGAATGAGGGAGTTTCACTTTCTGCATAGGGCGCGCATGATATAGGGTCAACCCCTTCCTGTCAAAGCAAAATTGTGTTTAAGAACAGAATAAAAGACCGTGTGTCTTATATAGTGATATTGTAACATTGCCTGTTCTTTGGCTACATCGCAACATATTGATTTTACAAAAAGGAGTATTTGTGGCTCATCTTATCCTCGCTTCATCATCACAGTACCGAAAAATGCTGCTTGCCAATATTGGAATTCAAGCGGATACACACGCCCCTGATATTGATGAATCGCCTCGTGAAAACGAAAGCCCTACTGCTTTGAGTTTACGTTTGGCCGAACAAAAGGCGCGCAAGGTTGGCACTGAATTAGAAAAAATAAATAGCGACACCATTATTATTGGTAGCGATCAAGTGGCTTTGGTACAAACCGACGCGGGCCCGCAGCTACTTGGAAAGCCAGGTACATTTGATAATGCAGTAAACCAACTGATGGCATGCCAATGTCAACAAGTGTCATTTTATACTGCACTTTGCCTTCACCAGCCTAGCGCCAGTAAAACGATAACGCAGGTAGATGAAACGCGAGTTTTCTTTCGCCATAACAGTGAAGCTGCCATTCGCGCCTACGTAGATAAAGAGCAACCACTTGATTGCGCCGGCAGCTTTAAAAGCGAAGGATTGGGTGTATTACTGTTTGATAAAATAGAAAGCCGCGACCCTAACAGTTTAATAGGTCTTCCTATAATGCTGCTAAATGAATTACTGGGCTCACACTTCGATGTCGATTTATTGGCAATGGCTGCACAGTAAGCCACTAATTCTGTAAGAGCAGCGCTATTTAAGTAGCGCTGTCTCCAGCTCGCTTATGGAGTGTACAAGTGCCACGGGTGACAACGCTTCTAAATGAACCTGCGCATGCACGCCATATGACACCCCTATCCTATCCATACCAATCGTTTTCGCCATTTGCATGTCGTAAGTCGTATCACCGATCATCACGGCATCTTCTATTTTTACGCCAAGTTCATCAAGCAACTGGAGCAGCATATCTGGTGAGGGTTTAGATTCAGCCTCGTCAGCCGTACGTGATGCACTAAAAAAGCCGCCCGTTCCTGTTTGTGCCCACGCTCTATCAAGACCGCGGCGCGCTTTACCTGTCGCAACGGCTAAGGTACATCCCGCTTTTTTTAAAGTATCCAGTAACTGCTCAACGCCGTCAAACAATGGACACGGCGTTGTATCGCGAGTGACAAATGCTTCTTTATACGCTGCGACTAAACGCTCGGCTAACGCATCATCTTCAATATTAAAAAGCTGTTTAATGGCGGGCTTTAAACTTATACCAATAATGTGGCCTACTTCGTCGTAGGTAGGAACAGGCATATCACACTGCTTTGCGGCAAGCTGCATGCAGCTAACAATCTTCGCCGCTGAATCCATGAGCGTGCCGTCCCAATCAAAGATAACAAGTTTGTACTTAGATAGCTTTTCATCTAACGAAGTGAAGGGCTGTGTTTCCACAGCCTGATTCTTTGAATGCATAACTTACAGCGCTTTAAGTGTATTTGAGAGAGTGTCGTCTAATGGCGCGGTGAATGTTACGCGCTCTTCAGTTCCTGGGTGCAGCAGCGAAATACTGCGAGCGTGAAGGAACAGTCTGTTAAGCCCTTTATGGCGCATTGCCGCGTCAAAATCCGCATCACCGTATTTTGGGTCACAAGCAATAGGATGGCCCGCATGCAAACAATGAACGCGAATTTGGTGGGTCCTGCCTGTAATAGGCGACGCTTCAACCAAAGTTGCACCGGCGTACTCTTCTAATATGCGATAGCGGGTTTCTGACGGTTTACCATCGTCACTTACACTCACCATCCGTTCTCCCGATTGCAGCACATTCTTACGAAGCGGTGCCTTAACTTTGAACCGAGTTTTAGGCCACTCACCTGCAACAAGCGCATTATAACGCTTGTCCATTTTACCCGTGCGAAGTTGCTCGTGCATGTGACGAAGGGCAGAACGCTTCTTAGCAATTAAAATACAGCCAGAAGTGTCACGGTCTAATCGATGAACCAACTCCATGAACTTGGCATCGGGACGCAACGCTCTTAAGCCTTCAATTAAACCAAAGCTTAGACCACTTCCACCGTGAACTGCCATTCCCGATGGCTTGTTTATCACAAGTATACGGTCATCCTCGAAAAGGATATGCGATTCAAGGGATGCTATTTTGTCGAGCTTAGCCGAGGGTGCGGGCGCACCTTCCGACACGCGAACCGGTGGAATTCTGATTAAATCGTCGGCTTGTAACTTGTATTCAGGCTTAACACGACCTTTATTCACTCGCACTTCGCCTTTGCGTAAAATGCGATAAATCATGCTTTTCGGCACGCCTTTTAATTGGGTGCGCAAAAAATTATCGATACGTTGACCCGCCAAGTCGGCTTCAACCGTTACAAAACGTACTTTTTTAGGAGCTTCTTCTTTCATGTCGAGAGTATACCCCATTGGTAATTCTCTGGGCTAATTGAAAGTGATAAATATTTGAAAAAAGCGCTTATCGCTGAAATTTTGGTCAAAGGCAATTTTTCTTTAATGTACCCAAACTCTTTTGTCTGCCTACATGTAAAGATATACACAATTATTCACTTGCTTTCCTTGCTAAAATTGCAGTTTTGGTGCGATAATTAACGACGTTTTTTGGACGGTATAATTCACATATTAGTTTTTGAAGATAAGTGGTAAAACAAAGCCCCTTTCAAAAACGTGAAACTCAGCGTTATAAAAACAGCAATCAAGAAAGAGACAGCAATCTATAAAGAATGACGATGCTGCTCAAACTTGTAAAACGAAAAAGTATGGCGTTCGCGTTGGTAGCATCCGCAATGAAAATTATTTTTCAGGCCAACCAAGCTAGAGAGGCAACGACTACACTGCCGTGATAAAGCAACCGCCATTGCTTGCGAACATAAAATAAGTTTGCCGTTAACTAACAGAATTAAATGACACGCAAGCATACAGAATTGCTTGTACAAAAGAATACAGTAACAAGGGCTAGTCGCTCCCGACATCCTTAAAGCAGTGTGGCCATTTATAGTTCGCTTGCGAGTTTGTCTAAAATTAGACACAAGTGAATATCATTGAAATTGTGCGCTAGAAGCGGCGTTAACATGGCCAACCATCAAGGATAATGCGACGAAACAACAAGGTCCCCGTCCAGCCGTGAGGTTGCGCGGTGAGGGTTTGCACATGTCACTTTAATTTTGTGTCTTAACGGTTGTACTAAAACAGAGTTAGATACAATGAAAAGAATGTTAATTAATGCAACTCAGCAAGAAGAGTTGCGCGTTGCCCTTGTTGATGGGCAACGGTTGTACGATTTAGATATTGAAAGCCCAGGGCACGAACAGAAAAAGGCGAATATTTACAAAGGTAAAATCACCCGCGTTGAACCAAGCTTAGAAGCTGCTTTTGTTGACTACGGAGCAGAACGTCACGGTTTCCTACCCCTTAAAGAAATTGCCCGCACTTACTTCCCTAAAGGTTACAAATTCGAAGGCCGCCCAAACATCAAAGATGTGATTAAAGAAGGCCAAGAAGTTATTGTTCAAATTGACAAAGAAGAACGTGGCCAAAAAGGCGCTGCGTTAACCACATTCCTCTCGCTTGCGGGTAGCTACTTGGTACTTATGCCAAATAATCCTCGCGCTGGCGGCATCTCTCGCCGTATTGAAGGCGATGAACGCACAGAGCTAAAAGAATCACTGAGCAAATTAGACCTTCCTGAAGGTATGGGCCTGATTGTTCGTACTGCCGGTGTGGGTAAATCTTACGAAGAGTTAGAGTGGGATTTAAAAGTCTTGCTTAAACACTGGGAAGCGATTTCAGAGGTAGCTGAAGAGCGAGAAGCACCTTTCTTAATTCACCAAGAAAGTAACGTTATTGTACGTGCTATTCGTGACTACCTACGTCGCGATATTGGCGAAATACTTATCGATAAAACCAGTATTTACGAGCAAGCGTTACAGCACATTCAACTAGTACGCCCTGACTTTGCTAACCGCGTAAAACTTTATCGTGGTGAGGTACCATTATTTAGCCACTACCAAATCGAAAGCCAAATTGAGTCTGCTTTCCAACGCGAAGTGCGTTTACCGTCTGGCGGCTCAATTGTTATCGATCCAACAGAAGCACTAACCTCT
The DNA here is from genome assembly GCF_036864485.1 of Alteromonas sp. S015. Lineage (NCBI taxonomy): Bacteria > Pseudomonadati > Pseudomonadota > Gammaproteobacteria > Alteromonadales > Alteromonadaceae > Alteromonas > Alteromonas sp. S015. The sequence goes on from NZ_JAZETO010000001.1 coordinate 240,508, forward strand.
ATTGATATCAACTCTGCTCGCGCGACAAAGGGTGGTGATATTGAAGAAACTGCACTAAACACTAACTTGGAAGCGGCAGACGAAATTGCTCGCCAGCTGCGCCTTCGCGACCTAGGCGGATTGGTTGTTATCGACTTCATTGATATGACGCCAGTACGTCACCAACGCGAAGTTGAGAACCGTATGAAAGACGCGGTAAGAAGCGACAGAGCACGAGTTCAACTGGGTCGTATTTCTCGCTTTGGTCTTCTTGAAATGTCCCGTCAGCGTTTACGACCTTCACTGGGTGAATCTGCGCACCATGTGTGCCCTCGCTGTTCTGGTCACGGAACCATTCGCGGCACCGAATCTTTGGCGCTGTCTATTCTTCGTATTCTGGAAGAAGAGAGCATTAAAGAGAATACGGGCCAAATTGAAGCGCAATTACCTGTTCCAGTAGCGACGTACTTACTTAACGAAAAGCGTAAGTCTATTCAGCTATTAGAAAAGCGTCACGGCGTTGATTTACTGCTTATTCCTAACGCAAATTTAGATACACCTCATTACCAAGTGTTACGTCGACGTCCAGATGACGTTGTATCTGAAGCAAGCTACGACGTAGAGCTAATGCCTGCGGTAGAAGCTGAGACAGAAACGACGACTTCAGCCCCTGTTAAGCGTGAAGAACCCGCGCTTAAAGGCCTTGTTGCGCCGACAGCTGCACCTGTTGTAGCGCCAATAGAAGAGTCTGCGAAGAAAGCCAACGATGTGCCTTCGCTATTTGCCCGATTCGGTAAGTGGATTAGTGATTTATTTGGTAGCGAAAGCGAAGAAGAAACCAATAAAGATAAGAAGCCACAGTCTGGTAATAAAAATAGAAACAACCGCAGCCGAAACAATGACGATCGTCGTCGTAAGCCACGCAATAAGAACAACCGTCGTGGCAATCAGTCTCAAAACAGAGACCAAGGTAAAGACCAAAATCGTGACAATGAGCAGCAAGATAATCGCAAGCCGCGCAGCGATCAGAATCAAGACCAGCGAAGAGACCAGCGTCAAGATCAAGATGAAAAGCGCAATAACAAAGGTCGCAAGCCTCGTAAGGCACAGCAACCACGCGATGAGCAACAAAAGCCTAAGCACGAGAAGCAAGATGGCGAACAGCAAGAAAACCAAGCGCAGAAGAAACGCGAAGTTGCTGAGCGCAGAAAACGTCGTGACAAGCGTCGAAGCGTTCGTGTGAAGAAAGATGACAATGTAGTAAATACAGCAGAGCAAAACGAAGCTCAGGCCGCGTCAGTAGTCAAAGAAGCGCCATCACAGCACAAAGCTAAGGCAGACGCCAAGCCTAAAGCGCCGAAAGCGGAGGCTCCGGTTGAAAACACAGCTGAGCCGAAGCAGTATGCGCAAAAGCCAACAGTGAAAGCAGAGAAAAAGTCAGCTGAAAAACCTGTTGAAGTGAAGCCAGCTACCGACGCTGTAAAGACTGAAGATGATTCATCTTTAGTCACTAGCGATGCTGTTGAAGGTACTGATGCAAATACCGACGCTAACAGTGAAGAGCAGGGTCAAAAACGTGAAGGCCGTGGCCGCTCACGCCGTTCTCCACGTCACGTTCGCGCAGCAGGTCAACGTCGTAAGAAAGAAGCGCAGCAAGTTGACGATGCAGACACGCAAGCTAAGCAACCTGGTGAGCTGTCACCACAACAGGCAGAAGCTGAAGTTGGAGCGACAGCTAAAACAGAGGCACCTGTCGTTGAAGAAACACAAGCACAAGAGCCTGGACAACTAGCGCCAGCCGACGAGCAACCTGTTTCTAAACAAGATAAGCAAGAAAAAGCTAAGCTTGATGTTGAAGCTGTTCAAGACGAACTTCAGTTTGATGCAGAGCCCTCAGCGGGTAATGAGCCCTCAGCGGGTACTGAGCCCTCAGCGGACGAAAAGCCTTCAGCGGAAGAAGCAACGTTAGCAGAACCTGTTGATTCAACTGAAAAGGTAACGTCAGAGGGCGACAACGCGACGACTGAAGCCGAACCTGCTAAAGCAACCGAAACTTCTGTGCAAGAAAGCAGCGCTGAAGAAAAAGCTCAAGCAGAACCTGCAGTTGAAGCTAAATCAACGCAAGCAGCCAAAGCGCCAGAAGCTGAAGACGAGGCAACAGCATCGCCAGAGCAAGTTGAAATAAACTTGGCTGACGCACCTGTTGATGCTGAACCTGGAGCACCGGTGCAAGAAACTAAAACTGAAACGCCAGTGGCTAAAGAAAAAGCGGTAAAAACAGCAACGTCTTATACTAGCTTGGCAGCAAGTGGCAAAGGAAAGCGCGGTGCATCGCACCCTATGGCATTGCCAGCAACGGTAAACGACGCGTTTGTTGATGTAGCACTTACCGCTAAAGCCGACGAAGCGCGACCTGCACTTGTAGTATCGGGTAAAACTGCGGCAGTGTCGCACGTTACTTCGCGAGCTTCAGCAGCAACTACGCTTCCTCAGTCAGTTGATGAAGTTGTCGAAGTCGAAGCAGTAGCTGACTAGTTTTCAGCTACTGGCAACTTGACGTAAAAGCCGCTTTCGAGCGGCTTTTTTGTTTGCTAATGTACGTTTAAAATCGAGTCCGAGTTAAAAGTGAAATGTCAGACACGATAAACCAACAATATATTGATTGGTTAAGCCAAGTATGTAACGTGCAGGTATCAGATGCACAACTTATCCAGCCTCTTTGGAGCGGCTACGGTGCTTGCTTTCGTGCCACTTTGCACTATTCAAGTAATGCTGTTTTAAAGCACTACGATGAGAGCAGTTCTTCCCAAGAAAGCCAGCATCACCAAGCTAAACAAAACCTACCTAGCACGCAACAAGGTGGAGACAAAACAGCGCTAAAAGTAGTCGTGAAATGCGCCACTCCGCCAAGCAAACTTTCGCACCCTAAAGGTTGGAATGGTGAGGCTAGCCACAACCGCAAGTGTCAATCTTTTAAGGTGGAGAACTGTTTTTATAGCAACCTCCAAAAGCAAACTGACGCCTCCTGTCGTACAGCTAGGTACCTAGGGCATAGTCAACAGGGTGAAGCCTCCCTTCTTGTTATGGAAGACTTGGCACACGGCGGCTACTCTCGCACCGCATCTTCGCTTACCGCTGCGCAATGCAATACCGTTCTAAAATGGCTCGCCAACTTTCATGCGCGTTTTCTGAATGTAAGAGATGAATTTAATAGCCGAAATATACAATTATGGACTGAGGGCACGTATTGGAACTTGGCAACCCGCGAAGACGAGTTCCACGCCATGTCGGATGGATTACTAAAGCAACATGCTGTCGCTATAGCTACCACATTAGGCGACGCTAACTATCACACTTTGGTCCACGGCGATGCTAAAGTGGCTAACTTTTGTTTTACTAACGATTTTTCAAACTGTGCAGCCGTCGACTTTCAGTATGTGGGTTATGGCGCAGGCATAAAGGACGTGGCGTACTTTTTGGGCAGTGCATTAACAACCGAAATTCATATGTCCCACCGGGACGCATTGCTTAATACCTACTTTCAAGCGCTCGAAGATGCGCTACACGTTCGACTGTCTAATAATGATAATTCAGCTTATTTCAAGCGTGCTGATATTGCGCTAATCATCGCTGAATGGAAGTACTTGTACCCCTTCGCCTGCGCTGATTTTTATCGGTTCTTAGCGGGGTGGAGCCCGGATCACTGGAAAATAGATGAAGAGCTTCGATATCAAACAGATATTGCCTTGTCTATGTTAGCGCGCAACGGCTAGCCGCTTATTACTTACTTCGCTCGCGCTTGCCGTTTTTAATCATTATGAAACTGCGCCATTACATAAAACTTAGCGTATATAGTTTGAAACAACCATAATGCCGTTGCCATGTACAAACGTAAGCTTTACCTGTTTGGGTTACTGTCCACATTTATCTTGTTAATTGCATTGGCCAGCGCAGCCATTTCGGCCCATTTAACACGTACAAACTTAGCCCAAGCGCAGCTCGCTCAATCACTGCTTTCAGAGCACCAACAGTTATCAAGCATTTCCTACCGACTTTTTAAGCAGCTAACCGACGAGCTTATTTTTGGTAAGAATGCGAACCAAGCGAAAGTACGAAATAAGCAACAACAAATAGAAAACTCGCTAAACCGAATAAAGTCGCTGGAACTTGACCAACGCGAAGCACTAGGGCTTGAGGCAACGCTAGGAAGTGTTGAAGATACCGATGAACTTGAAGCGCTTATACAAAGCATTGTAAAAGAGTTTAGAGCGATAGCCCTTAGTAACGACAGTACCCCACTTAACCAACAGCAGCGCCTTCAAACATTACTAGAAGTCACTATCGACAACCAGTTCAGGGAAGCCATCAACGCTGCCGTAAACCGGCAGACAGGCGTTGTATCGCGCATTAATGCCAGTATCAAAACGCTTAATACCAGTATTGTATGGTTTACTATAAGTTTAGGCCTTATCACCTGCCCTTTCATTTTACTCGGTTGCTATTGGCTATTTAATGCATTGTATCAGCCGCTTACAGTCATTCGCACGGGTACCGATGCCATAGCATCAGGTAACTACCACTATCGATTGCCTGAAACCTTAGATAGCGAATTCACTGACTTGGTAAAAGCGCTTAATTCCATGATTGCGCGATTACAGGAACACGAAGATCAAGCTGATGCCCATCGCAAGCACTTAGAGTTTGAAGTGGAGAGCCGAACCCGGGCGTTAAAGGAAGCCAACAATAAACTCACTCAGCTAGACGCAAAGCGCCGTCAATTCATGGCTGATGTAAGTCACGAATTGCGCACGCCGTTAACCATTATTCGTGGCGAAGCGCAGGTAACCCTCAGGCAAGCTGCGGCAAGCAACGAAATTTATAAAGAAACGCTAGAAACCATACTTGATCAAGCCGTGAACTTAAGTAAGTTAGTTGATGATTTACTGCTGCTAGCCCGTGCCGAGATGCACGAATTTACAGTAGATTTAGTTAAATCGGACTTACATGACCTGCTTACACAAAATATGGCGTTATGGCAAAAGCTCACAAAGCCAAGAGTTTTAAACCATGAATGGCTTGCCAAAAATGACGTACAAGTGCTCATCGACAAAGACAGAATTGCACAGGTATTGACCATCCTTATTGAAAACGCGCACAAATATTCTTTTCCGGATACGCCCATTGTGCTGCGCATTGAAAGCGAAGGCCTAAATATCAACGTATCGGTGATTGATAGCGGTGAAGGCATTTCTTCAAGTGATTTACAGCACGTCTTTGAACGCTTTGTTAGGCTGAAGCGCAAAGGCAATGGAATGGGGCTAGGTTTGTCCATCGCTAAAGCCATCGCAGAAGCCCACCACGGTACATTAAGTGCGCGCTCTACATTAGGTAAAGGCTCGCAGTTCACGTTGACGCTGCCAGTGTTAGAAGACCAAGCGATACCCTCAGATTGAAAACTAACGTTAAGTAACATCAAACGACTAGGATCATAACAACAATGAAAATTCTTATTGCTGATGACGAAGCCCCCTTACTGCGGTTTTTATCGCGAGGCTTAATTGCTGAAGGTTTTGAGTGTATCGAAGAGTCGGCTTTACACAATTTAGTCACGCGCATTCGCCATGAAAGTCCTGCTATTGTTGTTCTTGATCGCATGTTTGGATATGAAGATAGCGTAGAGCTTCTGCCCGCAATCAAGTCGCTTCCCCATGCCCCTATGATTTTGTTGCTAACCGCGGTGGACGAAGTACGTGAGCGCGTGAATGGTTTAAAACAAGGCGCGGATGACTACTTGTGCAAGCCATTTGACTTTGACGAACTACTTGCACGCATAACGGCCCTAAGCCGAAGAGTGACAAATACGCCGGTTACCCAATTAGGCCTCTCTATCGGACCACTAAACATCGATGACGAGTCACGCATTGCGACATTATCTGGGCAAGAGATTTCACTCACCAAACTAGAATACGACATGCTCTACTACTTCGCCGAAAATGCTGAAAAAGTGCTGTCTCGAGAACGCATATTAAGTCGAGTATGGCGAAGCCACAGCGATCCACTAACCAATGTTGTTGATGTGTATATCAGTAGGCTGCGACAAAAGCTTTATAGCAGTGATGCCATATTCATTGAAACTCTGAGAGGTAATGGCTATCGGTTGACCACCAGAAAATAGTCGTTTCGTCTCATTAGCTATTGCATTCGTGTGTTACCTCGCCTAACTTGAACACTCGTTCAAGATTTTAAAAAGGATAATTATGGCTCGCTCATCTTCTTCATTACTCTCAAGACTATGTTGCTCAACCGCTGTAGGCCTTAGCCTAGTGTCTTCACCTGTCTTCTCTCAGACAGACACCACTGAAGCAGTTCAGTCGGCTAAAACCATGGCAATGTCTACGAGCGAATTAAGAGCACCAAAAGTTATCTTTTTCGATGTTAATGAGACTTTACTTGACCTTACGGCCATGCGCAGCTCGGTAGGTGAAGCCTTGGGTGGTCGAGATGATTTATTGCCGCTGTGGTTTTCTACCATGCTGCATCATTCACTGGTCGATTCAACAACAGGTCGCTTCCATACCTTTGGAGAAATTGGCGTTGCCTCACTGCTTATGGTCGCTGAAATTGAAGGTATCGAATTAACCAAAGCGCAAGCCAAAACGGCAATTGTCAGACCATTGCAAAACCTTCCACCCCATCCTGACGTGCGCAATGGCTTGCAGGCACTTAAAGACAAAGGCTATAAACTTGTAAGCCTAACCAACTCGTCAAATCAAGGCGTATATACACAATTTAAGAATGCTGATCTCTTGTCTTATTTCGACGAACGACTTAGTGTCGAAGACATTAACCTCTACAAGCCCGATACACGAACATACGAGTGGGCTATTGAAAAAATGGGGATAACAGCAGAAGACGCTATGTTAGTGGCGGCACACGGCTGGGATATTGCTGGTGCTAAACAAGCTGGCTGGCAAGCCGCATTTATTGCACGCCCAGGCAAGGTACTTTATCCGTTAGCAATAGTGCCTGACACTGTAGTAAGCGGATTAGATGAATTAGTATCCCAATTACCCGATGCAATATAAGCGTCAGAGATGATGGTTTCTAGGTAGTATCAAGGTACACTCAAAAGCACAGCTTATCGGTTGGCACACATAAGCGAACTGGTATAAAATTATGCCAACCGATTTTTCGAGCTAGGCTTTTACCGTACCTGCTCTTTTCATATCGATGTGGGGAATCCCGTCTTCCAAGTACATAGTCGAAGTGGCTTCAAACCCAAAGCTTTCATAAAAGCCTTTTAAATATTCTTGCGCGCCAATTTCTATATCACAGCCAGGCCATAGCGCCTCGCAATGATCAAGGGCTTCACGCATAAGCGCTTTACCGGCCCCCTTCCCTCTGAACGCTTCGCTGGTAGCCACTCGTCCAATACTTACCGATGGATAACTTACCCCTTTGCCAAGCAACCGTGCACACGCCACCAATTTATTATCTTGAACTCCCATTAAATGGCGAGTTTCTGAATGACGGTCTTTTTCGTCAAGCTCCGGATAGGCACAGTTTTGCTCAACGACAAAAACATCGACACGCAGCTTGAGCAAGTCGAAGAGTTGGTGATTAGTCAGTTCATTAAATGTGAGTGATTGCCAAGAAACCATGTTGCCTCGATGAATTTTTCTTTTAACGTTTGAGCAGCGCCGCTAACGGGGTGGTTTAAAGATCGTGATTTAAGCTGCCAATTTCAAAATGCTAATTTTAGGATCTTTGCGACGATAACGGTTGGTTTAGTGCAACGCAAGTCAATTAACTTGTAATGTGCCGTGAAATGACGCTTTGAGCTTGCACTATTCAGATAACCTACCTGAACGCCAAACTCAAAGGCCATTGTTTTCTAAGTTAGTTAGGCATTACGGCGTTAGCTGAACTAAAAGTATAAGAATAGCAAAAACCTGATGTACACAGTGCATTGCTCTCCACCCTCAGATAGGGTTAAGATATTCGTCGTTCATTAACCCAGCCCTTACATAGTCGATGAACATTTTGACCTTAGTCAGGTTTTTACGCCCTTCAACACTTACCACCTGTATAGGCAGTTTTTTGTCTTCTACATCTTCTAACAGGCTCACCAACTCGCCACTTTTAAGTGCTTCAGCAACCTGATAGGACATCAGCCGAACAACGCCAACGCCTGCTATCGCGGCGTTAATTGCAGCTCTATTTTGGTTAGATTGAAAACGAGGCGTGAGCTTAATGGCAATAGGTCTGCCGTTTTTGTGATAAGTCCATACCGCTGGCTCATTAAAGCGCGTAGGATACAGCACGCTATGCTGTTTTAAATCTTCTGGTTTGTTAATGGCCGGATTACTTGCTAAATAGCTAGGAGCCGCACAGGTTACTCGCCTTACGTACCCCACTGTAACACCGTAAAGTGAGGAGTCTTTAGGGTTACCAATACGTATTGCTACATCAATATTGGTATCGATTAAATTTACCACATCGTCGTGAAAATGACCGTTAACTCTGATTTCGGGATAGTCCTTAAGGAATTGGGATATTATTGGTGTTACGTAACGTTCACCGAACAAAATAGGCGCCGTGATATTAAGCTCACCTTTGGGCACTAAGTCAATTCCGGACACAGCAGCTTCACTTTGTTCAATATCTGCCAATATGCGTGAAACGTGTATAAGGTAATGTTCACCAACCTCACTCAACTTCACTTGTCTTGTTGTGCGATGAAAAAGCCGAGTATTTAATTGTGCCTCTAAATGTGCAATACACCGAGTAATCGCGGGTGCTGACATTGACATAGCGTCTGCAGCACCTACAAAACTTCCCGACTTAGCAGCCGCCGCAAACACTCTCATACACAAAAGCTTGTCCATATTATTACACTTTATGAAATTATAAATTTCAAAAATATCCAATTATTAAACAAAAGGAAAGCTTTAGTATCGCTGTCAGCTTTTACAATTTTTATGGCTGTCGTTTTAAAGGCGGCCAAACATTAACAGGAGTTAGTTATGAGACCGCCGCTTCCCCCATTTTCACCTGAAACAGCAGCGCAAAAGGTGCGCCTTGCTGAAGACGCATGGAACACTAAAGATGCGCTAAAAGTTGCAGGTGCTTATACCTTTGACTGCCGTTGGCGCAACCGCGCAGAGTTCATTGACGGACGCGCTCAAATAGTGAGTTTTTTAACAATAAAGTGGAACAAAGAGCTCAATTATAAATTGGTGAAAGAGCTATGGGCGTTTAGTGAAAATCGCATAGCAGTGCGCTTTGCCTACGAGTACAAAGACGATTCCGGTCAATGGTATAGAGCTTACGGTAATGAAAATTGGCAGTTCAACTCTGAGGGTCTTATGGAAAAACGTATTGCCAGTATTAACGAACACCCTATCGCAGAGAGTGACCGAAAGTTCACTTGGGATGGAAACCGACGTCCAGACGACTTCCCCTCTCTTTCCGATCTTGAACTTTAAGCAATGTTAATAACACCAATCATTTAAACATTTTTACAGTGAGGAAAAATTTGTGATGAACCCAACAAGTAAAGTTATGCCTAAAAGCCGTATTACTTTGATTCAAAACCCTAAGTCTGGCCACTGTCATAAAGTTTCGCTATTTATGGCGCTTAACGCCATTCCCTACACAACCCTTGAACCTGATATGGCCAGTGGCGAGCACAAAAGTGAGCGCTTTAGTGTACTTAACGTGTTCAATCAAGTCCCTGTGATAACAGACGGCGATATCACTTTGGCTGACTCTAATGCCATTTTAATTTATTTGATCCACGCATACGCAGACAGTGACTATTGGCTAGGGAAGGACGCTAAAGAAAAAGCGCTTATTCAACGCTGGCTCTCTGTTTCAGCAGGTGAACTTGCTAAAGGGCCCGCCGCTGCCCGATTAGAATACGTATTTGGCACAACCATTCATGTTCCTACAGTTCTTGCCACCAGCGCTACATTGCTAGAAAACATGGAAGCGCATTTATCAAATTCGAAAAGTACTTTTTTAGTCGGTGATCACGTCACCGCTGCAGACATCGCTATGTATTCGTACATGGCTCACGCCCCTGAAGGTGGCATATCGCTGGATAACTACACTCACATTACTGAGTGGCTAAGGGCTATCGAAAGCTTAAACGGTTTTGTTCCCATGCCATCATCAGATATTGCCCCAGCTCGAAATTAAGAGGTCGTTATGTCATTACCTAGGCTATCGTCAAAAAACCCTGCGTTTCACCACGGTGAAATCGCTTTGCAAAAAACGCTGGGTATTGATAAGGAAATAGGCGAGCGAACCAATGGTTTTATCCGTAGCTACATGCCAGAGCAACACAGACAATTCTTTACTTCAAGTCCGTTCACTGTCTTAGCCTTGGTAGATGACGAAGGCTACCCTGTAGCCATGCCAATTTGGGGAGAGGATAACTTAATTGAAAGCCCCTCTCCCACTCAGCTAAGGTTTCACCTGCCCGATGAAGTCCTAAACATGATACAAAACGCATTGAACTTAGATATGATGGCAGGCAGCAAAATCGGCATAGTCGGGATTGAATATGCTACAAGGCGCAGAAATCGACTAAACGGTACGATAAGCCACGCAGCCGATGGGAACCTTTCAGTATTGGTAGATCAAAGTTTCGGAAACTGCCCTCAGTATATTCATAAACGAAACACGGCAAAAAAGCGATGGCTTGCCATAGATGGACAGTCAAAGAATAACTCGTCTGACAACGTCAATTTGATTACTACCATGACAGATACAATTAACGCTAGAGCACGCTTAATAATAGAAAGTGCCGAAACCTTTTTTATTGCTTCACGACATAGTTCTCTGAGCCTAGAGGCAAATGAAGGGTTGGATGTTTCTCACAGAGGGGGGAAAGCCGGCTTTATTAACGTGAAGGGAAATACGATAACCTTTCCTGACTTCAGCGGTAATAAGTTCTTCAATACTTTGGGTAACATCTTATTAGACCCTCGTGTAGGTATATTATTTTGGGATAATGAAACAGGTGACCTTCTCTTCGTCAAAGCAAAAGCTAAGGTCGAATCGACTGACTCTAAAGCCGCTATGTTTAAAGGCGCAGAGCGTTTTGTGTCCTTATCGGTAATATCGGTTACACACATTGCAGGAATATACCCGTACTCCCATGAAATAACAGACATGTCTCCCTATGCACTTCAGACTGGCGACTGGAAATAAGCGTTTAATTGATGAACCCTATAATTTAGTCGGCGTAATTAATTGGAACACCATTTAAAAATAGTTAAGGTGCTTTATTACTAGGTCTTGTATACATCAGCAAGCACCCGCGCAGGCAAAGGGGCAGAATATGAGTGATAAGCGTAACATCAAAACGTATAACAAACCCGCTGGCGGATGGGGGGCACTAAAAAGTGTAACCCAAAGCTGGATCCAAAGCGAAAAGCCGCTTAAAAATTTACGGGCCATGCTTAAGACGAACCAAGACAAAGGATTTGACTGCCCGGGTTGTGCGTGGGGTGAATCACCAGAAAGCGGTTTAGTAAAGTTTTGTGAAAACGGTGCTAAAGCGGTGAATTGGGAATCTACCGGCCGTTATGTCGACCCAGCGTTTTTCTCAAACCATTCAGTAAGTTCGCTAAAGAAGCACACTGACTATTGGTTAGAATCACAAGGTAGACTCACACACCCTATGCGCTTCAATGCTCAGACTGACCACTACGAGCCAGTATCATGGGACGATGCCTTTGCCCTTATCGCCAAACACTTGAATGGCCTGAATTCCCCTCATCAAGCGGAGTTTTACACCTCCGGGCGCGCGAGCAACGAAGCCGCCTATTTATATCAGTTATTCGTACGCGCATTTGGCACCAACAATTTTCCCGATTGTTCGAATATGTGCCACGAAGCGTCTGGCCAGGGGATGAAGCCAACTATAGGTGTGGGTAAAGGTACGGTCACATTTGACGATTTCGAAAAGGCCGACACCATATTCGTTATAGGTCAAAACCCAGGGACTAATCATCCTCGTATGCTAGAGCCTCTACGCGATGCTGTACGAAGGGGCGCTCAGGTAGTTTGCTTTAACCCGCTAAAAGAGCGCGGGTTAGAAAAGTTCCAGCACCCTCAACATCCCATAGAAATGCTAACTAATGGCTCAACCCCCACCAATACAGCCTATTTCAGGCCTGCTCTTGGTGGTGACATGGCGGTTATGCGCGGCATCGCTAAATGGTTACTAATCTGGGAACAAGAAGCCAAAGCGAACAATGCTCCTCCCGTATTCGACCACGACTTTATTAATGCACATACAAATGGTATGGACGACTATTTAAGTGAAGTTGAAGCGACGAGCTGGGAGCATATTGAAACGCAGAGCGGCTTATCAAAAGACGAAATACGTCACGCAGCAACCATGTACAAACGTGGAGAACGGGTTATCATGTGCTGGGCAATGGGAATTACACAGCACAAGCACTCTGTCGCTACGGTTCAGGAAATAGTAAACGTTCAGCTATTACGAGGAAACGTGGGTAAGCCTGGTGCAGGGCTTTCTCCGGTTCGGGGTCACAGCAATGTGCAGGGTGACAGAACCGTCGGTATTAACGAAGTGCCGCCTAAAGCCTTGCTCGATGCGCTAGAGAACAAGTTTAACTTCGCCGCACCTCGGGAAAGAGGTCACAATACGGTTCAAGCTATTCAGGCTATGGAAAGTGGTGATTCTAGAGTTTTCATCGGCTTGGGCGGTAATTTCGCTCAAGCGACGCCAGATACGCCGCGTACCCATGCCGCGCTGTCACAATGCGACTTAACGGTACATATTGCTACCAAGTTAAATCGCTCTCATCTCACTACAGGTAGAGACGCGCTTATTTTACCCTGCTTGGGGCGCACGGAAATCGACATGCAAACTAACGGTCAGCAAGGTGTAACCGTTGAAGATACGTTTTCAATGGTCCATATTTCTTATGGTCAACTTCCGCCAAGCTCGCCCGAACTTCGTTCTGAGCCCGCTATTATTGCCGGTATTGCTAAGGCAACGCTTGGCAACACGCCGGTAGACTGGGACTTCTTAATAAGCGACTACGACAATATTCGCGATCTCATTGCCGACACGATTGACGGTTTTAAAGGCTTTAATACCAAACTCAATCAACCAGGTGGTTTTCACTTAGGCAATGCGGCAAGTGAAAGACGCTGGTTAACACCATCGGGAAAGGCTGAGTTTGCCACTAATGCTCTGCCTGATTCACTGTTAAATGCAGACTTGGTTACAAGAGGTGAAAAACCAGATCTTATTTTACAGACATTGCGCTCACACGATCAGTACAACACAACCATTTATGGTATGGATGACCGTTACAGAAACGTGTTTGGCGCGCGTAACGTGCTGTTCGTCAATGAACGGGATATCGAGAAACTGGGGTTTAGCAATGGCGACAAAGTTGATATTACGTCAATGTGGAACGACGGCATAATACGCCAAGTTAAACAGTTTATGTTGGTGGCTTACGACATCCCACAAGGCCAAGCAGCAGCCTATTACCCCGAAACCAATCCACTGGTACCGCTAGAAAGCTATGGTGATGGCACGTTTACGCCAACGTCGAAATTTATCGCAATAAAACTTTCAAAATCTGAGTCTGATGGACGAATAGCGGTCTCTTCAGTCTGAGCTTATCCAATTTGGGCCCGATTACGGGGCCATTTAAAATCTCTTTAAGCTCTCGCCTTTCTAAAATTGTGGTGAATAAGCCCTTGGCGGATCATATTTAGGCACGTGGATAAGGGTAACACCATAGCGATTAGCCCATTTAACTGATAATGCAGTAGGTGCTGAAAGTGTTACTACCACGGGTAGCTTTGCTCTTATCGCTTTTTGTACTAGTTCTAAGCTACAGCGACTAGTTAGTACTACAAGGCAATCCTTCTGATAAAGTTTATTAGCCGCGATTGCCCCAATTAACTTATCAAATGCGTTATGTCTTCCTATATCTTCTCGGCACGCGAGTACATTGCGCTTAGCATCCACATAAAGCGCACCGTGCACGGCACCGCTCTGCTGTGCTAATGCTTGCGCATTAGATATAAGGCTTCGCAATCCTTCAAACCAGCTAACTTCTGGCAAAGGCGATGCTTCAACGGGCATTAATTGAGGCAAGGCGTTGTTCAACGCCTCTACACCGCAAAGTCCGCAGCCCGACGCTCCTGCCAATTGACGTTTGTTTTCCTTTAACTTCCAAAACGTCTGATTGGAAATTTCAACTTCGGCAATAATGTGTTCTTTGTGATGCGTTAATTCAATACCGTAAAGCTGACGGGGGTGTTCGATAATGTCGTTGCTCAAACTGAAGCCCACAATGAAATCTTCAATGTCGTTGGGGGTTATCAACATCACGGCATAATTAACACCGTTATAACTAATACTTAAAGCCACTTCTTCAGCAAGGGCAAACGTTTGACTATAGGGCTCAGCATCTAACACTAATGCGTGGTGTTCAATGTTACTTTTCATGTGGCCAATCACTTGGAGAATTAACATTTAGCCAATGAGCGTCGTCTTCATTTGACGTATTTTCAAGAAGCTTTTCGTTATCGCCTTCATCGGTACGCGGTGCGTTTTTAAGATCAATTTCATTAAGAGAAACAACACTAAGACTTTCCAAAAAACCTACAACGCGTCTTTTACCTTGCTCAACCAAATAGTGAGTTAAAATGGCTTTGGTATTCTGCGTAACAGGCAAATAAAAAGGCAAAAAGCGATTTTCCACATAACATGCCCGTTTAGCTTCCCGCCCCAATGAAACCAAATTTCTCAAAAGCTCTGGCGCCATTTGCGGCATATCAACGGGAAGAACAAGCAGTTCACAATGATTGTCGTTGTGAATATCAGATTTAGATAATACCTCTACTGCAGCGTGGACTCCGCTAAGCGGACCGGCATCTACAATTTTGTCATTCAAAAAGCCTGGCGCGTTGCGGCTAACTAACACTTCATCACAATTTGCAGCCTGTAAAAGTGACGAAGCGTTATCAATGAGAGTGCGGCCGTGATAACGCATTAGCGCTTTATCTTGCCCCATTCTGCGCGATTGACCGCCCGCAAGCACCAAACCGATGAGTGTTGTATTCACCTTACTCACAGCACACGCCTCCCTTTTTAATATTTCCTCACTTCCTTTAACAAATCAAAATATTGCTTAGCAATAACAGAAATCAGCTCACTTTTGCCTATACCAAGATGTTTTCACCTTCTGGTGCAAAACCTTGGCATCCGTGTTTATGTACTACCCACCAGAAGCCAAGCTTAATTTTTTAAATTGTAACGACGTAAATACAGCGTGTGTTGTATTATCTTGCACGAATTGGCGGCTTTAACAAAATACTGCGTCTCGCCTAATGCGACCCAAAAACGGAGCTTACAAATACCCGAAGTAAAGTTCCTTAGCCATGGTAGAGAACGTCTATCATTATTCTAGTAATGGCACACCTGATAAGTAAGCGTGCTAAGCATTTGTTTTACCAGAAGTTGGTAAGTAGCCGCAAAAAGGTAGAGAGTTCAAAATGACTACCAGGTTAAATCGTCTGGAATTTCGTAGTCAGCATACCAATCGTCCTCTTCTTCGTCTTTACCATCGGTACCACTTTTATCCAGATCAGCACGATAAATAACAGAAGCCTCGTCGCGCTGCGCGATTTTGTCAGCTACCGGCATTGGAACCAGTTCATAGGCATCATCTAACAGTACAATCGCTAGGCGACCTTTCGTCACCTGCTTGTGTATTTCTTCACTTACGTACATACGTTTTACGACGTTGTCGTGTGTAAAGTTAAGCAATGTTTCGCCGTTGCGAGGTTGCTTATTTACAGTAATAAGCTGCCTTATCTGCGCCACAATTGAGCGCTTTTCACGCTCTTGCTGTTGAAGCTGATTCAGTTCTCGTGAGCGGGCTTTTTTCTCTTCTGCCGCTTGTTGAGCAGCAATCGTCGCTTCATCGACAACAGGTTGTTTTTGCTTATTATTTTTCTTTTGTTTTTTGCGTTTATCCGCACGCGCTTGTTTTGCAGTTGCTTTATCGGCCAAACCGGCTTTAAGTAGTTGGTCTTGTAAGGAGGCCATAATTACTCTCTGTTTTTCTGAATCTATTGATACGCTTTGCAGACGTCTACCGTCTTTTAACTACGTAACAAGCCCGAGCAATGTCGGGCTTGTGAATTTCAATTAAAGGTCTATTTTACCTTCTTCCGATTTAAAGGCGTTACTTCTTCTTGGCTTTAGTTGCTGGCTTTTTAGCGGCCTGCTCCTGCCATTTGCCATTGTCGTACCACGCAGACCATCCTGTTGCTTTACCGTTGTCATTTTCAGACATCACGTATTGCTGTTTGGTCTTCCGGCTGTATCTGACTATTGCAGGATTACCATCAGGGTCTGTTTTTGGCGCATCAGCAAGATAATAGAATTTCGGCGAAATTCTGTCTCTAAAGCGAGCAAGCTCTTCCACTTTCGGTGCACGAGTTTCACGCGATTTCGGAAAGTTATGCGCTGCCAAGAAAATACCCGAAGCGCCGTCGCGCAACATAAAGTGAGCGTCCGACTTCTCACAAGGAAGCTCAGGTAAATCTACCGGGTCTTCTTTTGGTGGCGCCGCTTCGCCGTTTCTAAGAAGCTTACGGGTATTTTTACATTCTTCGTTGGTACAGCCGAAGTATTTACCGAATCGACCGTTTTTAAGCTCCATATCGCTACCGCATTTATCGCACTCGATAATGGGGCCGTCATAGCCTTTAATTTTGAATGTACCCGTTTCAACTAAAGTGCCATCACATGTTGGTGTATTACCGCACACATGAAGTTTACGGGTTTCGTCAACCAAATAGCTGTCCATGGCAGTGCCGCATTTGGGACAACGCTTTTTAGAGCGAAGCGCTTCTGTTTCAAGCTCTTCTTCATCGTCCACTTTCACGACTTCATCACCAGGCGTTAAATTCATGGTGTTCGTGCAGCGCTCTTTCGGCGGTAAATTATAACCTGAACAACCTAGAAATACGCCGGTTGACGCAGTTCTTACGTTCATTTCACGGCCGCATTTATCGCACTCAATACCGGCTGGTATTGCCTGATTAAGGCGCATACCGCCCTCTTCAGGATCTTTCTCAGCGTTTAACAATTTACCGTAGAAGCCGCTGTAAAAGTCATTGAGCACGTCTTTCCAGTCTTTTTTGCCTTCAGCAATATCATCAAGATGTTGCTCCATATTGGCAGTAAAGTCATAGCTCATCAAATCATCAAAATTTTCCATCAGGCGGTCGTTTACGATTTCACCCATTTTCTCGGCATAAAAACGCTTATTTTCTAAACGCACATAGCCGCGGTCTTGAATGGTTGAAATAATACTGGCGTAGGTTGACGGACGACCAATGCCGCGTTTTTCAAGCTCTTTTACCAAAGAAGCTTCATTAAATCGCGCGACAGGCTTAGTAAAGTGCTGCTTAGGATCAAGTGCTTTTAAGTCAAGCACATCGCCTTTTTGCACATCAGGCAACATAAGCTCTTCTTCGCCTTTCTTGCGCAACTGTGGCTGTACGCGTGTCCAACCGTCGAACTTAAGTACGCGGCCTTTTGCCGTCAGCTCGTAATCACCTGCCGCTACTTTGATGGTAGTTGCATCGTACTTAGCTGGTGTCATTTGACAGGCTACAAACTGGCGCCAAATAAGTTCATAAAGACGCTGTGCGTCGCGTTCCATATCACCTAAGTTCGCGGCACTAATGCTCACATTTGAAGGACGGATCGCTTCGTGCGCCTCTTGCGCGCCCTCTTTACTGCCGTAACGATTTGGCGAATCCGGTAGGTACTTATCGCCAAAATTATCTGAAATATACGCACGGGCACTGTCTAACGCTTCTTGGCTTAGATTGGTTGAATCCGTACGCATATAAGTGATGTAGCCTGCCTCGTAAAGACGCTGAGCCATCATCATGGTTTTCTTAACCCCAAAGCCCAATCGAGTACTTGCCGCTTGTTGCAGCGTAGAGGTAATAAACGGCGCTGAAGGACGACTTTGCGTAGGCTTAGACTCGCGGCTTTCTACCGTGTAGCTAGCCCCTTCTAAGTCAGCAAGTGCTTTATCTGTTTCTGCCTTATTTTTAGGCTTGAACGCGTTGCCTTGGTGCTTCGCCACCAACATGCGAAGTGCTGCTTTTTGCTGACTGGTTAAATCTGCATGTACGTCCCAAAACTCTTCAGGTACAAATGCTTTAATTTCTCGCTCACGCTCTACTACAAGCCTTACCGCTACCGATTGAACACGCCCCGCTGATAGGCCTCGAGCAATCTTTTTCCACAGAAGTGGTGATACCATGAACCCTACAACACGGTCTAGGAATCGGCGAGCTTGCTGTGCGTTGACGCGAGAGATATTTAACTCTCCCGGATCGGAGAATGCATCTTGAATCGCGTTTTTGGTAATTTCATTAAACACTACTCGCTGGTAGGTCTTATCTTTTTTACCGAGTAGTTCTTGTAAGTGCCATGCAATCGCTTCTCCTTCACGGTCCAAATCGGTCGCGAGATAGATAGTGTCTGCATCTTTGGCAAGCTTTTTAAGTTCGTTAACGACTTTTTCTTTACCTTGCAGCACTTGATAGTGTGCCTTCCAGTCTTTCTCTGGATCGACCCCCATTCTGTCTACAAGCTTCAAATATTCGTGACGGCGAAGATATTCTTGACGCGCTTCTTCGCTTAAAGTTTTGAGTTCTTTAGCCGGTTTTTTAGGCTCTACTTTACCTAATGCCTTCGTCGGAAGATCTCGCACGTGGCCAACCGAACTTTTTACGATAAAATTTTTACCAAGATATTTATTTATCGTTTTCGCTTTGGCTGGTGACTCGACTATGACCAGTGATTTTGCCATATAATTGAACTAAACCTATTGATTTTAAATGACTATTTACGTCAAATTCTGAAAATTGGAGCAACCTTGCACTATATATAGGATACCCGCTCTTTTTTAACATATATCTACAAAGTGAATGGAAAACAAGATCTTCTTCATACTTATTCTTTTCATTGCTTTAAACACACACAAAAACTGTATGATAATTGAGCAGCGCGATTGGCATTGGCTTTAAAAGCCGTATAATGCCAGCCATTCCAACTTAGCCTGATGACGAGTTCAGGTTTAAAGAAGTGCCTCGTTTGCCCTTTAGAAAAACGAAACCCCTGCCGCTGCTGTTCTTTTAATCGCAGTGAGTATGTAAAAGTAGCATATGGGGCCAAGCGCCAAAACTCCAAGAATGAGGGAAAGTATGAAGCAGTTTGAAGTAAACTTTGATGGTCTTGTTGGACCTACCCATAACTATGCCGGTTTGTCTTTTGGTAATGTTGCTTCATTGAACAATGCAAATGCGAAAAGTAGCCCTAAACAAGCGGCAAAGCAAGGTCTGGCAAAAGCCAAAGCGCTGGCCGACATGGGAATGGTTCAGGGAGTGTTAGCCCCACAAGAACGTCCTGACATCGCGGCACTACGCCGATTAGGCTTCACGGGCTCTGATGCTCGGGTGCTAGAAAGCGCTGCAAAGCAATCTCGCGCGATTTTCCTTGCATGTTGCTCTGCTAGTAGTATGTGGACCGCAAATGCCGCCACTGTGTCTCCTAGTGCCGATACCGCTGATGGTCGCATTCACTTTACCCCTGCAAACTTAACGAATAAGTTTCATCGTTCACTAGAGCCTGAGGTTACAGGCAACATTCTGCGCGGTACTTTCGCCAACGAAAAGCACTTTGCTCATCACCAACACCTGCCAGACAACGAACATTTTGGTGACGAAGGCGCAGCCAACCACACGCGACTTTGCAGTAATTATGGTCGGGCTGGCGTAGAGTTGTTTGTTTACGGTCGTCACGCATTTGATACTAGCAAACCAGCGCCGAAGAGATATCCGGCTCGCCAAACGCTTGAAGCATGCCAAGCCGTAGCGCGATTACATGGTCTAGACGACGATGGCGTGGTTTATATGCAACAAAACCCAGATGTTATCGACCAGGGTGTATTCCACAACGATGTGATCGCTGTTGGTAACCAAAACGTGTTGTTTTTCCATGAACAAGCGTTTTATCAAAAAGATGCGGGGTTCAAAGAGCTGCAAGCCAAATTTGGCAGTGAACCACTTCACTTTATTGAAGTGCCAACTGCCGAAGTGTCTGTTCAAGACGCAGTTAAAACGTACTTGTTTAATACCCAAATTATCACCCTTCCAAGCGGCGAAATGACCATCATCGCACCAACTGAGTGCCAGGAGAACGAAGCCGTTAAGCGTTATTTAGATAAGCTGGTAACACTGGGCACTCCCATTAAGTCGGTTAATTATTTTGATGTTAAACAAAGCATGCGTAATGGCGGTGGCCCGGCGTGTTTGCGTTTGCGCGTTGCGATGAACGACCAAGAGCTTGCCGCAGTTAATCAAAATACGTTAATTAACGACACACAGTTCGCACGCTTAAACGCTTGGGTTGATAAGCACTATCGCGATGAATTAGGTGAAGATGACTTGCGCGATCCGCAGTTATTAATTGAATCTCGTACTGCGCTTGATGAGCTTACGCAGATCCTTAAGATTGGGTCGGTTTATCCGTTCCAGCAGGCATAAGTTACTTTAGGGTTAAATACAAAGAGAAGCCGGCTATGTGCCGGCTTTCTAACGCTTAGTAATTAGCTCCATTTTACGGTGTAACAAGCGTACATTGATCGGTCACGCCAAACGGGTTGGCCGGCGGAGACGCACCTTCATTGGTAAGATCGTCAGCTGAAATGCTTAACGTATAGTTCATAGAAGCTCGAGCCTCGCTTCCCGTAGACTGCCCATAAACAGTAATAGCAGCATCATACCAAACCGCATAACTACTTGGATAACGGTACTCTAACTCTGCATAACCATTTTCATCGGTTTCAGCGTTGCCATTAGCAAATGTTATCGTTCCTACCAATCCTGGCGTAAGCATATCGTCGTCGTTAGTGTCTTCATCCGTTGGAATTTCGTCCAACATGCCATTATCATTCACATCTTCTGTTAAGCAGTTCTGATTTATTATCGCGACCCATTGCGACTCTTCGTCATCGAATCTCCAGAATCCTGTACGATATTCTCCATTATCAACATATTTTGTCGGTGCTACTGATGCAGTGAGACTCACACCGCTAACTGGCTGTCCAGCAGCGTCAGATACAAATACACCGAAACGTTTCAAATATGATGTAGAAGTCGGCTCTTCAAGTTCGTTACCCGTTCCCAAAGAGATATCAAATGCGCGAGCGCCTACCGTTAATGTAACTTGATCATCAATCGCTGAGTCATCAGCGACGAATGCAGTAATAACCACAGACTCCAGGGTAGAAACCGATCCAGAAGTAAAAACAGTTGTAGCTATGCCTTTGCTGTCTGTTGTTGCCTGAGACGGTGATACAAAACCGGTAGATACGTCAGATACACTGAAGTTTACCACGCTGTTTTTCACCAAGTTTCCGTCAACGTCGCGAACCACTGCACTAATTGTGCTGGTTTGCCCATCAGGGCCTAAAATATCGAGTGATGCGTCTGCAATAAGCGTATATGGCGTGGTAGCGACAAACTCTATCTGAGTTAGCGCCGAAACCAACACGTTACCGCTTCCATCTCTAGCTGTCGCTGTAATTGAAGAGATCCCTGCATTATCGGCACTGATATCGATACTTGCTCGCCCTTCTGCATCGGTCGCTACTGTAGCGTCACCTACCATTTCTCCTCGTGACGCACTAAAGGTTACATTTTGCCCTACTACTGGTGTGTTATTTTGACGCCATTGAACCGTTATGGTTTGATTCTGGCCTAACGGTACTTCTTCTGTAGGCAAGTTAATAAAATTAAATTCGTCTTGCTGAACTTGCACTGTAAAGCTTGTCTCAGCGTTAAGTGCTGCTGCAGTAATAGTATCTTCGCCGGAATTAGATGCTGTGTACGATACAGTGGCTTGCCCGTTAGCGCCCGTATTTACAGCTGTTGTATTCAATGTTCCGTTGACAGCACTTAGCACTACATTTTGGTTCAAGATTGATGTCCCATCTGAGTCTTGCACGCGAATGGTGTAGTTCACTGTGTCATTTAAAATAACTGATGACGAACCGTTTATCGTCACTTCGGTTCCAGCAATAGTTATGTCAACGGTTTGAGAGAGGCTCCCTGCACCTGCGGTAATGGTAATAGTGCGATTAGATTTATCGTTTCGAGATGTTAATATTGCGCGAGCAGTACCATCTGCCGCTGTTTCGGGCTGGGTCAACTGAAGCTCAACACCATCACCTGTCGCTGCGGAAAAGCTTACATCAACGCCTTCCATCAATACGCTCTGCTCATTTTTGACCAATGCGATAAGCTCGATATCATCAGTGCCGCTTGAGGCCAATTGAATACTATTAGCAAAAAGCTCAAGCGATGCAGGCTCTTCACTCACCGTGGAGCTGCCTTCAGAGCTAAAGGTTGTCGAGTCTTTCTCGCCAGTTGGCAATGTAGCCGTTACCTCACCATCTCCTGATGCGCTTCCCACCGACAGTCCTATGGTTGCAACCCCGTCAGCATTGGTTAATGCCGTTGCAGTGTCGTTTGAGAAGGTGGCAAGTTCATCGTTACTCAATGTAAAGGAAAGCAAAAGGTCAGCTTGAGGCTCACCCTGTGAATTAGTTACTGTCGCTATTGCTGTTAAGGCATTGCTAGAAGAAAGGTTGTTATCCCCCACGCCACTTTCATTTTCTAATGCCAAAGCGATCGTATAGGTTGGTGTGGTTGTACCGCCGTCTCCGTCTCCGCCACCGTTATCCGTGTTATCTCGAGAGACTGAAGAGCCGCCCCCACCACATGCTGTTAGCATAAATATTGCGCTAATTAGGCTTAGCGCTTTCGCTAATGTCGACATAATTCGTTCCTGAACCTCTTTTATTGACAATTGCGTCGTTTTTTATGTTTAAAAATCAACTGAATCTGGCACACTACGGGAGATTAAAAATATAAAAATGCACAGGGAACATTAATGTCTTCATCTGCACATAAATATAGTTTAACCGCCCGAATCTTTATCGGCATGGCTGCCGGTATCTTGACTGGTGTCTTTCTCCAATTATTGTTTGATGATAGCGGAGATTTTACTTTTTCGATATTCGGTTTAGAGTTCTCAACGTATAACATTCTTGTCGAAGGTATATTTTCCACTCTCGGCCAAATTTTTATCGCTAGCTTAAAAATGCTAGTGGTTCCCCTTGTTTTTGTTTCCCTTATTTGCGGAACCAGCACATTGTCTGACCCAAGCAAGTTGGGAAGGCTGGGCGCAAAGTCAGTGGGATTATATGTTGTCACAACCGCAATAGCCATAACACTAGCCATGAGTATGGCTTTAGTTGTATCGCCGGGTGAAGGGCTAAATTTAACCACGGAAACCACGTTCCAAGCGAAAGAGGCCCCTAGCCTCTCAGACGTTATCGTTAACATGTTTCCTAGCAATCCAATTAACTCAATGGCGCAGGGTAACATGCTTCAAATTATTGTTTTTGCTGTACTATTTGGTATAGCAATGGCAATGACCGGTGATGCTGGAAAGCGTCTCACCGCTATTTTTGAAGATATCAATACGGTCATCATGAGGCTTGTTACTATTATTATGAACTTGGCGCCATATGGTGTTTACGTGTTGATGGCAAAACTCTTCTCTACGATTGGTGGCGAGACTATACTGAGCCTAGCTAAATATTTCTTCTTGGTATTTGGTGTGTTAATTCTTCACGGCCTAGTAACCTATTCCGTACTGCTAAAATTACTATCGGGGTTAAACCCCGTTGTCTTGATGAAGAAAATGCGTGACGCGGCGCTATTTGCCTTTAGTACATCGAGCAGCAGCGCAACGTTGCCTGTCACAATGGAGACGGCGAAAAACAAACTCGGCGTAGATAACTCAGTATCATCATTTACCTTGCCTCTAGGCGCAACAATTAACATGGACGGTACCGCTATTATGCAAGGCGTAGCGACGGTATTCATCGCTCAGGTTTACGCTGTTGATTTAAGCCTTGGTGACTACATGATGGTCGTTCTCACCGCTACTCTAGCTTCCATTGGAACCGCTGGAGTTCCAGGCGTCGGCCTTATTATGCTGGCAATGGTGCTTCAGCAAGTCAATTTACCAGTTGAAGGCATCGCGCTTATTATCGGTGTAGACAGATTACTGGATATGACACGTACAGCGGTTAATATTACGGGCGACTGTATGGTGTCGTGCATTGTTGCTAAGAGCGAGGGCGTATTGGATGAGAATGTCTATAACGACCCGAAAGCAGGTTTGAAACAAGAAGATGTAGATTTCGAACACTTTGAGAAAAATGAATAGCGATTGTTTGATGCCCGTCTAGCTCAATACGAACAAAGGTACAGCATTTAGGGTAATCAAGGCCAGCATCACTGCTGGCCTTGTTTGTTTTAATATGTACATATCCATCGTCGAAGGCGTGGACGAACGTATAATTTATAGTCACGCGATACATTGCTTGTATCAGCTAACCTTTTAGCTCTTCATTTCCTTTGAGCCGTAAAACCTGAGCGAGTTGTCAAAGCGCCTATTATTTATTTTTTTCACTAATGAAGCGCTGAAGAAGGTGACACTTTTACGGCTTTTTGCGCCGGATATAAAGTAGCCCCAACGCTTAAGAGCATGGCGACAACAACCGTAACCACCACATCCTGCCAATGTAAGCTTGAAGGTAGAAAGTCGATAAAATAAATATCTCCGGACATAATTTCTAGGCCTAGCGCTGTTTCGATAAAAAGTACAATATTGGATATATTCGGAGCAACTATTAAGGCTAGCGCGACACCAACCACAATGCCGGTAAACCCGTTTATAACTCCTTGCAATACAAAGGCCCTGCGTATTAAACGGTCTGTTGCCCCCATTGTTTTTAATATCGCAATAGCAGCCTGTTTATCTCTTACGGCCATAACTAACGATGATACTATGTTAAAACACGCTACGGCGATAACAAGCGTAAGTGCAATATATACTACTGCCCTAACCAGCTGAATGTCGTTGTACAGGTGTCCTTGAGTACGTGTCCAATCAGACATATAAACGGCTTGAGGGTAACTATAACCAATATCCCGCATCGTGTCGTAAGCGGAAAAAGGGTCGTTAAGGGTAAACTGAATACCTTGTGCTTTAGATGTGATGCCGATAGATTCTGATGCAGTCTTTAAATGCATCAGCCCAAGTTGATTATCCAATTCTCCACCAATAGACAAAATTCCTGAGATAGTTAATGTGATAGAACGAGGCGCTTTAAAGGTAAGATCATGGGTAGTTTGAGGAATTAATAATTGCACGGTGTCGCCAATGGCTAGGCCCATCGACGACATAATCCCCTTGCCTACAATGAGACCATTGTTCTGCACTGAAAAACGTTCCCAATCCTGTGGAGCCACTCTTTCGGCATATTTGTCGGCGACTTTATCCACCGGTATACCGGTTACATTAATCGCTTTTAACGCTCCTTTTGATTGCAGCATACCCGTTAATCCAGTGTAAGGCGT
Source organism: Alteromonas sp. S015 (assembly GCF_036864485.1). NCBI lineage: Bacteria > Pseudomonadati > Pseudomonadota > Gammaproteobacteria > Alteromonadales > Alteromonadaceae > Alteromonas > Alteromonas sp. S015. The sequence continues at coordinate 266,089 of NZ_JAZETO010000001.1, forward strand.
CACGGATGCGATACGACTATCCTGTGAGAAACGGTATAGCTGGGCATCTAGATTATCGATTCCACTTTCGCTTTTGCTGTAAAGCTCACCATGGGGTACCACGCTTAAAATACGACTCGTCAGCTCTTTTTCAAAACCGTTCATAACACTTAACAGTACGATAAGTACAAAACAGCCCAACCCAATACCAATAGTAGAAGACATAGAGATGAAGGAAATAAAGCGCTGTTCAGAACGTGTCTTTCTAAACCGCTTAGCCAGTTCAAGCGCGAGCATTTTGATCCTCCACAGACATTGCCTCGCTGGCTAACCTGCCATCTTTGATTTTCAATACCCTGTCCATTTTACCGGCTAATGAAATATCGTGAGTGACGACCACAAAGGCTGTGCCTTTTTTCTCACTTAAATTTGTTAACAGCTTATAAATTTGCTCGCCAGTGGTATCGTCTAGATTCCCTGTAGGTTCGTCCGCAAGCACTACCGAAGGCTCAGTAACTAACGCACGAGCTATTGCCACACGCTGACGCTCGCCACCTGACATCGTTGAAGGTAAATGATCCACTCGATGGGAAAGCCCAACTTCATCTAACATTACCTGAGCTTTAGCATGCGCTACTTTTGGCGGCAATCCTCTTATTCTCAGCGGCATGGCTACGTTTTCTAAAGCTGTGAATTCCCCAAGTAGGTGGTGAAACTGATAAATAAAGCCCATTTCGTCATTACGAAGTTTAGCTAACGCATTACCACTTAGTTTACCCAATGATTTACCATTGAATTCAACGTCGCCGCTAGAAGGTTTATCCAACCCCCCAAGAATATGTAAAAGCGTACTTTTACCCGAGCCGGAGCTTCCTAAAATAGCAACGTGTTCGCCAGCTTTTATTGCAAGAGAGACATCGTGTAAAACGGGGGTAGCATTACTGCCATCTTGATAAGTTTTATTAATATTGCGGCAAATTAGCACGTCGTGCATGCGAGTATTCTTCTATATTTTCCAAGCGGTGAATGGTAGCGTTAAACACTACCAACACCAACAGAAAAATAACAGCGCTATAACGCGTTATTGTGTATCTTGAACGCTTTTAGCAAGTGCATCTACAGACTGAGGCTTGCCAAACAGCCAACCTTGACCAAAACCAATCGTTAACCCTTTCAGCTCCTTACATTGATCAATATTTTCAACGCCTTCTGCAATTAGGTCTACATTTAGCCCTTTGGCAATGTTTACAATATGAGGAATTAGCGAAGAACGGATGCTATTATCTTCCATATCCATGACGAAGCTGCGATCAATTTTAAGGTAGTCACAATTTAGTGTTTTAAGCTGACTTAAATTTGAGTAGCCAACGCCAAAATCGTCAATAGCGAACAAAAAGCCCTTACCTTTTAAATATTTAATATGCTTTATAGCACTGTGAGTAGCGATTTTCTCATCTTCGGTGATTTCAAGAACTAACGTAAAATTCTTCACGTTCATGTTAAGAACGAAGTCTAGGTCTAAAAAGCCTTCATGGGTAAAATCAGACGGGAAGAGATTAAAAGAGACCTTAAAACCTTCAGGGATCTCAGGGTTTTCATTCAGCTCTCTCATGGCGCGTTTTATCATATTAACCGTAAACTCCCAAGTCATATCCTGCTCTTTAACCTGAGGAATAAACTCGTCAGGATAAATCGGGCCAAATTCATCCTCAAAACGACTTAACACTTCGCACCCTATGACCTTCCCCGACGCCAAGTTCACAAAAGGTTGATACAGGCAGTAGAAATTATGTTCTCGTAGCCCTTTGCTGACGCGAGATTCAAGGGAACGTCGTCGCCTTAAATAATTAAAAGTAAGCATGTGCGTCAAAGCTGCTGTCATTAACATGGCAAACACAAACAATACTAGCTTACCCATGTGCATATCCAAAACACGTCCATGATCTGACTGCACTTTTAAACACGTATGATTATAGCGTTCGTCGCACTGTATAAATTGCAAGGAAAAGTAACCCGCGCGGGCGGCCATGTCATCTTGGCTTAGGGTAGCGCCGACAAGGCTGGGGTTGCCTGCCATATGATAAAACTGATCGCCATTATAAAAAAGCTGCCAATCTTGTGTATAGCTGTAGCCTATGACGCTATCCATGTCCAACACCGCGTTGTATCGCCCGCGTTTCACTATGGTACCGGTAGCTTGTTTATCAAAAAGCTGAAGCGGTGTGTTTATCCAAAATGCATCACCAAGTTGCGTATAAAAATCAGGCTTAGCTTCTTTAACAGGCTCATTAAGCATCCCCAAATAAGTACTGCATAAGAGCTCGTTATTTTGATAAAAACCAATCTCTTTCACGAACCGAGAACGAAACAGGGTTTTTCGCATTTCTACCAAGTTATTCATTTCGCAAGTTTGATAAGGCAGTGCATTAAGATAGTCGAGAGTAATTTCTGCATCTCTGAATACCATGCGCACATTGTCCAGTATTTCAGAAGCGCGGCTTTCCTCTTGTTCTCGAACGAAAACGAACATAACGATAGCAAGTAACAACGTTACGCCAACGACGCTTAGCAATGACACCCCAGTTGCTTTTAAGTTATCAGCCAGAAAGTACTGTTTTTGGTCGCTTTTATTCATAATTTCCGTTGCACATTAGCGTAAACGAACTAACTCTAGTACAAATTAGAAAAAAGGCACTACAACTTTAGGCCAAGCTACTGTTTAATATTTACTTTTTCTTAGCGAGAGACGATAAATTGAGGAAAAGCTGTGCTTTTTACTTCACATTGCACAATAGCTAAATGAACGGGTGTATTTAATGACCATCTGACAATCAGAACTAAAATTGAAGACGAAAACAATGAGTTTTGCGAGATTTTCCCCTTAAAGGGGATTACATGAGAAGAAAAGCTTAGTATTAATGGCGGAGCGGACGGGACTCGAACCCGCGACCCCCGGCGTGACAGGCCGGTATTCTAACCAACTGAACTACCGCTCCGCATAATGGGAAGCGCGCATAATTCGATTAATGGCGGAGCGGACGGGACTCGAACCCGCGACCCCCGGCGTGACAGGCCGGTATTCTAACCAACTGAACTACCGCTCCACATAATCAAGATTGCGCTGTATAACTAAATGGCGGAGCGGACGGGACTCGAACCCGCGACCCCCGGCGTGACAGGCCGGTATTCTAACCAACTGAACTACCGCTCCGAAGACATTTAATTATACCATTGAAAGAGTGGCGGAGCGGACGGGACTCGAACCCGCGACCCCCGGCGTGACAGGCCGGTATTCTAACCAACTGAACTACCGCTCCACATCTTCAATGTTATCAGTAAGTTGACTTGGCTGTTGTTGCCCTGTCCCCTGACTGCGGCGCAGATAATACGTATTCCCCTATGTGGAGTCAACGCTTTTTATTAATAAAATTGTCATCTGCGGTTTGTTTGCCTGTTAAATAGGCATAATGTCGAAATAAAATTCAAAGTGAGCAAATTAACAACGGCCTAACCATTACTGTGAATCGCCTGACTAACCTTATTCTGATTTCTCGCGCTTTTTAAATATTCCCAGCAGTTTTTTAAATCCTTTAGGTTCAGACTCCATAGTAAGCTCGGAATCGGTAGTTTGTCCCGACGATTTAACAGTGCTATTTACTTGCTTAGGTGCTGAGGCCCTTTTACGCGTAATAATAATTACTACAGCAGCGATTATCCCAATGATCACAATCGATCCATTTACAGCTACCAGAATTAGCGTAAGCGTCCCATTATCGATTTCATCTTCCAACATATCTGGCTGCAAATTGTCCGGTGTTAATTCTGGTGAGTTCATTAAAGGGCTAGTACCTTCAGCGTTAACATCATTACCAGTGACGAACTCGTCTTCAACCTCAGCCTCGGCTGGTGCCTCTGCAACAAAACTATATTCAGGAACGTCTAGTATAAAATCCCGTCCGTCCATAGTCGTGCCGTAAGCAGTCAATTTTACCCTAAATATTCCTTCTTCGTAGGCGATGATTAAGTGCTCTCGAGGCTCGCTCCCCCCTTCGGTTAGCGAGAAGTTCTGTATATCGGCATTAGGAAACTTCACTTTACCGTCTACTAGCAACGACTCGATGTCGACCAACTCGCGGTCTACATCAATGAAAATTTTGTGGTAACCCTCACCTCCACCATCCATTTCAACGTCGACAGTCACTGGGTTTTTATGCAAGACGACAAGTTCACCTATTTGCTCTCGGGTGTACATCGGCGTGTTCACACGAAAAATAGGCTTCCATTCACCAGCCGGTACTTTTAAGTTAAATTGACCGGTAAAAACACCATCTCCCGGTCGCTCATCCATCCCACGTCCATCGTCTTTAAATGTCGCTATACGCTGGTCATTTGACCCAAAATTGCCGTAGTTGGGGTTATTAGTACTTTTAAACTCAATCTCTAAATCCACTACATCCCTAAATTGCTTATTCTCTACAGGCTGACCGTTGTTGGTTAAGTAAGCTGTAGATTTAAGTATCTCTCCGGCAAACAGCATATTCGGCAACGGCTCAGCATGAAGTTCAACATTGGATAAAACCATCACCCGACTTTGCGGTAACACTTGGCCTACAGCTTGCCAAGGCCCGGGGACAGGCTCTTTAATAGTGATCATGTCAAAGGTATCGGCGTCATACCATTGTACTTTCTCTTCATCGATGCGCCCTTGAAACAACTTTGAACCATCGGGTCTAACAAGCACTACGGGAGCTGAACCGTACTCTCTGAAAAAAACCATGGTGATTTCTTTGACGTTATAATCGACGCGAAATCGGTTTTGTAAGAGTTTAATTGAATTTGTGTAGCTATCGCCTAAGTCGGTAAGCGGTGAGGTATCGACATTTTGATTATTTAATTGAGGGTTTTGTACGGCGCTATCTGCGAGATGCCTGGCAGCGTCGCGCTCATCTTCTTGCGACTGGGCACCAGCGCTCAAGTGTATCAACAATGATAAAAAAACTACCCAATAAAACCACACTCTCACGCTACGCTGCTCCTGCACTGTTTGGCTTTTTTATTTCTATTAAAAGCTGTTTAGCTAAGACACCTCTTCGGATTGAGGACGCCATAAGCATTTGCCTCCCGCCTTTTCAACAATATCCAAGCGAGCCTCATGCTGTGATAATTCATCGGCGGTGGCATTAATAACCTTTAATTTATTTGCTTTGCGTTCAACTCTACGAATAGCTGTAGAATCGGCGTCGCTGCTTCCAGAAGACGCAAGTTTGAGCTTGGTTTGCCCTCCGGTCATCAACAGGTAAACATCTGCCAGAATTTCCGCATCTAGCAAAGCGCCGTGGAGGGTACGATGACTATTGTCTATACCATAGCGCTTACACAATGCATCGAGGTTGTTTTTCTGACCTGGGTGCATTTGCCGAGCAAGGGTAAGCGTATCGAGAACATCACATATCTGGTTGGTAATGACACCTTTGGTGGAAGCCTCCATACCAAATTCGTGATCCATAAAACCGACGTCGAAAGGCGCATTGTGTATAACCAACTGCGCCCCTTTGATAAAACTTACAAACTCCTGAGCCACTTGAGAAAAGGTAGGCTTATCGGCAAGAAATTCATTAGTTATACCGTGAACTTCAATTGCCTCTTGTTCAATGTGACGGCCTGGGTTGATGTAAACGTGAAAGTGATTTCCCGTCAAACGGCGGTTAACAACTTCAACACACCCTATTTCGATAATGCGGTGGCCTTCTTTGGGGTCAATACCTGTGGTTTCAGTATCGAGAACAATTTGGCGCATGGAACCTCTACTATAATTACACTTTCATTTTTTGATAGTATATCAACCCCTTCGCATTCCGCTAAGGGAAAAGACAAGATAAATTACGTTAGTTAAATTAAAGGAAATGCTGTGGCTCAGAAGACCATTCACATATACACCGACGGCTCGTGCCTGGGAAATCCTGGACCGGGTGGGTATGGTGCTGTACTAATTTACAAGCAGCATAGAAAAGAGTTGAGCGATGGCTTTGCCCACACGACGAATAACCGCATGGAACTATTAGCCCCTATCGAAGCGCTTAATAGCTTGAACGAACCGTGCAATGTTGAACTAACCACCGATAGTCAGTACGTAAAAAACGGTATAAATCAGTGGATCCACAACTGGCGAAAAAATGGCTGGCGCACGGCCGATAAAAAACCGGTAAAAAACGCAGATTTGTGGAAACGATTAGACGAAGCGGTAAAAAAGCACAAAGTAAACTGGCATTGGGTGAAGGGCCATTCGGGGCACCCTGAAAACGAACGCTGTGACGATCTTGCTCGCGGCGCGGCAGAAGCAAATCCAACGAAACCTGACGAAGGCTTCGTTGGCAATTAGATCAGCTTACTGCAAAGCGCTTTTATCAAAAGCGGCTACCACGAGATCACTAGCTTACCCTGTGTGTCGTTGTTTTCTAGACGCACGTGGGGCTTGCTGATATCTTCAATGCTATAATGAGTATCGATATTCCCCTTAAGCTCTTTATTCTCAAAAGCAGGCAAACATACGGTAGTAAAGTCACGAATTAAATCCGCTTTGTACGCGTCGCTTCGACTTCTAAGGGTCGTGCCAATAATAGACGCCCTTTTACCTAACAGCAAAGCCATATCGAGGTTATCAGCATACCTCCCTGCCAGCATGGCTAAATAAACCACTTTTCCGTCTTGCTTTAATACTTTAAGGTTTCGGTTAAGGTAGTCGCCACCTACCATATCAAGCACCATATCAACCCCTTCAGGCCATACTTTTTTAAGCACATCATCAAACTGTTGTTGCTTATAGTTGATAAGGTGTTCTGCGCCATTGTCTTCACACAACGAAAGCTTCTCTGGGCTTGAAGCCGTTACCGCACTATGCACACCCCAATAGCGACAAAGTTGTGTGGCAGCCAGCCCTACGCCACTTGCACCGCCGTGAATTAATGCTCGTTCAGCCGGTTTTATATGCGCGATTGTACGTAAGCACTGAAAAGCAGTAAGAAATACTTCGGCCAAACCCGCAGCTTCAAAAAACGGCATGCCTTTTGGGATGAGCATTAAGTGCGCTGGATTAACAATGACTTCAGTGGCATAGCCGCCACCTGCAACCAAACCAAATACCCTATCACCTTCTTTGAATGCACTGACATCACTGGCAACCTCTGATATCACCCCAGCGACCTCTAACCCAAGAATATTGCTCTCCCCTGGTGGAGGTGGATAGCTTCCCTGACGCTGTAATGTATCTGCACGATTCACTCCAAATACTTTTACATCAACCTTCACTGTCCCTGATGCTAACGATAGCCCTTCACATTCTTTTACAATGAGTTCGCTCGGACTGCATCCTTTTTCAAAATCGACATATTGCATAATTACATCCAACCCTAGTGTTAAATCTTAATCCTAATTTGTCTACGTACTTTTATATCAATCAGTTTGGGATTCTTTTGTGTTTATTAACACAGAACTTATGAAATTGCGTATAATCGCGGCCATTATCGTAAGCGAGCAAATCCGCTTAACACAGTTCCACATTTATTGAATTAGTACGAGAGCCCTCATGTCAGCACAGGTCATATTACAGCCATCCAGAGACAAATCACTTCGCCGCAAACACCCTTGGGTATTTGAAAGCGCCGTAGCTGAGCTAAAGGGCCGTGCGCGGGTTGGCGATACGGTAGAGGTATTTGACTCTGAGGGCGACTGGTTAGGACGAGGCGCTTACTCTCCAAACTCAAAAATTCGCGTTCGTATGTGGACATTTAAAAAAGATGAAAGCATCGATAATGGCTTTTTCCTGCGCCGGCTAGAAACTGCACTAGCGCTGCGTAAGCGCCTGTTTGACCCAAGCAAAACAAATGCGTTTCGCTGGATAGCGTCTGAAAGTGATGGCCTTCCCGGCATTACTATAGACCTATACGACAACGTTGCGGTACTTCAGCTTTTAAGCGCAGGCGGTGAAAAACACAGAGACAAGATTGTATGGGCGATTACTAAGCTTATGCCTAATGTACACATATACGAGCGAAGTGACGTAGACGTACGCAAGAAAGAGGGTTTAGAGCCAGTAACAGGCGTGCTTCACGGTGAGCCACCCACGCAAGTAACGGTGAAAGAAAACGGCATTAACATCGTTGTCGATATAGAGAACGGTCATAAAACCGGTTTTTATTTGGATCAGCGAGACAGCCGCGCAGCTGCGGCACACTATGCTAAAGATGCCGACGTACTTAACTGTTTCAGCTATACCGGTACATTTTCTTGCTACGCACTTGCTGGCGGTGCTAAGTCTGTGACTAACGTAGATGTATCTCAGCCTGCGCTAGATTTGGCCAAACATCATGTTGCCATTAATGATTTAGACGAAAACAAAGCCAACTACGTGAATCAAGATGTATTCAAAGCGCTAAGGGAGTATCACGAACAGGGCAAACAGTTTGATATGGTGATACTCGACCCGCCAAAGTTTGTAGATAGTAAAGCGACGCTGAATCGCGCCGCACGTGGCTATAAAGACATCAATATGTATGGTATTCATGCTGTTAAGTCTGGCGGGCTACTGCTTACTTTTAGCTGCTCTGGCCTTATGCCCGCCGATTTATTCCAGAAAGTTGTGGCTGATGCAGCACTTGATGCAGGTCGCACCATTAAGATTATCGCAAGACTTAATCAAGCCTCAGACCACCCTATCATTGGTAGCTACCCAGAAGGCTATTATTTGAAAGGGTTAGTTTGTGAAGTTACCGATGACTAATTAAAAAAAGCGCCCTGATTATTACATATGATAATCAGGGCGCTTAACGTGTTTCTATTGTGACGCTCCATATCTAAAACGTCGAACCGACTTAATTTTTTTATGAAGCAAAGGTAACATTATTACTCGAGAAACTGCTCGATAAATGTTGCGAATGCTCATTTGTCTCTGTTTGCGCTGCGTTTTCTTTGCTTTCAACATTTTTCCACACCATCTCGTGAAAATAAAACGCCACGGTGTTGATGGCAGGCTCAACCAGTGCCACCGCACCGCCAACCACCAGACTCCCCGTAAGCAGGTAGGCAACCGTAAAGGCTACTGAAAAGTGCATTACTGCAAAAGTAATCGTCTTTTTCATAATCAACTCTCTCTCAAAAAATAAAATCAGTTTGCTTGCGCATTAATGAGAATTATTATCAATGAAGGACGCGATAGAAAATTAAAAAATATGAACGGCTTATTCGATTTTATGAATGACAATAGTAAGGAAAGGGGGTTAATACCGGTAAACTGTCGAAGGGTCACTATATCAAAATAGAACTAATTGAGTGTACTGCGCGAGCCGCTCTGTAATTAGCCACAGTATAAGGCGAAGGAATGGCTTCGCCTAAACATAATGGAAGGGTTTATTTCATCTGTGAAATTTCAACCCCAATAATGCAGCTTGAATCAGATTCAGGTTCACACCGTACCACAGTAGCTAGCGCTGCAAGAGAAGGGATCTGTGAGCTAGATGATTCTATTGCAACACTGACCTGCGTGCCTACTTCAATTGATGGCTCATCAACTTCAAGCGACATTCCCGTTGCGCTAATATCTTTACACATTGCCTGCATGGTGCGGCTCGACTCATCATCAGTAATTTGCAACTGACAGGGGGAATTTACCATCATCCTGAAAAAATTTCGTTTATCGTCGTATCCCAACATGTCTACTTCTCCTGATTTTTAGCACTACGCTGACGACTTCTTCTGTTGTTATAGGACCATGCCGATAACTTGTCAATCTAACGGTTTAATATTTAACTAACAATCCACAAAAATGTACTTTGGTCTAATCCCAGCTATCTTAACAACTTAAAAATATAACAAACCTACTTCTTTCAAGCCCTTTTAATTCGTATAAAAATCTGCGTAGTCAGCGCGCTTTTAAACGAATTATCTCAAGCGATTGGGCTGGTACTCAACGTATTGTACTAAAAGTCAGCTAAATGAAGCGTAATACGTTTAGCTGAAATCGGATAGGCCGTACCCAACTGTTGAGCAAACAAAGAAACCCGCAATTCTTCTATCATCCAGCGCACATCTATAAGAGCTTGAGGCACTTTACCTTTGGGGTACTTGCTGCACGCTTTTTCCCATTCTTTAATCGACTTTTCCACCGTTACCTGATGCATCCTGTCTTTGTTAGGGTCGATAGGCAGTTTCTCTAGGCGACGAGCCAAGCCTTTGATATAGCGGTTCCAGTCATCTAGCCTGCTTTCGCCAATTTCAGATACAAACCCAGGGAAGACTAACGATGCCAAGTGAGCTTTACAATCACCTAAAGCGTTAATCATCGTCAGCGGCACGTTACCTTTCATTTGCTTCTGGCACTGGTGCGCAAGGGTAAGCCCCTGCTCCACTTGTTTGGCAATCTCTAACACCCTGTCATTGATGTCTGCACGAGCAATCTCTAAACAGGCTTCAAAATCGGCTTTGCTGCGAATGTCGGTGTTATTGGTTTTGCAGTAATCACTGACAATGGCGTCGATACCCGCAAAAATACAATCATCAATTAGCGCTCTCACTTGCCCAAATGGATTGAAATACAAACCCAGTTTGGCTTTGTTAGGTAATTTGCTTTGCAAATAATTAAGGGGCGACGGCATGGCGTTTTTAATTAAGACATTCACGCCTTGCTTATGCAGCACTTGGGCTTTATCCGCTTCTTCAATTAACGCAATATCTACCTTATCGCCCTTTTGCACCAGTGCCGGAAATGCCTGAACTTCAAACCCGCCCACTTTCTGCACAAAGGTTTCTGGCAAACTATCGAAATCCCACTGTTCTATATTGTTACGCTCTAGCTCTGGTGTTGCGGCTTTCTCAAAGGTTTGCTTGACCTGCCCTGCACACTGCTGTTTAAGCGCGTGCAGGTCGTCACCTTTGGCAATATCATTACCATTATCATTGACTACCGCAAAGTGTATTTTTAAATGCTTATCAAGCTGGTTTAAATTCCACTCTTCGCTTTCAATAATAACCCCCGTCATTTTCCGTAGCTTATCGGTTACGGCTTCAAGCAACGGCACTGGCCGGTTGTTTTTATCCGTTTCGCTAATATCAGCAAGGCACGCTTCAGCAAAGTTGGGCGCAGGCACAAAGTTACGACGCAAACGTTTAGGCAAGGTCTTAATTAAACCTACTATCAGATCGTGCCTTAGCCCCGGCACTAACCAATCAAAACCTATGTTGTCCACTTGGTTAAGCACAGGTAGCGGGATAACTACAGTTACGCCATCATCTTCAGCGTTGGGTTCAAAGTTATAGCGTAGCGGCAGCGTAATATTGCCTTGGCGCCATACATCAGGGAACGCATTTGCTACTGACTGCCCAGGCTGCTGACGATATACGTCTTCTTCTTTAAAGGTTAAACTGTCGTTACTTCCGTGCTGTCTAAACCACTTTTTAAACGCCGCATCATTGTTTGCCTCAACGGGAATGCGCTTGGCATAGAAGCTTATCAGTTCTTCATCATCAACAATCAAATCGCGACGACGGGTCTTTTGTTCAAATTCGTCTGCCTGCTCAAGCAGCGCCTGATTTTCCTGTAAGAAACTGTAATTGAGCTTAGTATTGCCCTCTACTAACGCTTCGCGGATAAATAGCTCGTGGCAAATTGGCGGGTCGATAAGGCTATAAACCTTCGCACGCTTCATCACTATAGGTAGCCCGAACAAGGTCACTTTTTCAAAGGCAATAACCGCGCCACGCTTTTTCGACCAATGTGGCTCTGAATAGCTTCGTTGCACAACGTGCTCCGCCAAAGGCTCAACCCATGCCGGGTCTATTTTTGCCACCATACGGGCAAACAGCTTAGAGGTTTCTACAAGCTCGGCGGCCATTACCCATTTTGGCTGAGATTTTGATAGCCCTGAACCCGGGAAAATGAGAAAGCGCGAATTACGCGAGCCCATATACTCCCGCTCTTTATCTTTAAAGCCCATGTGCGACAGCAAGCCGCTGGCAATGGCTTGGTGAATAGCCTGGTAGTCGGCTTCTTGCTTTGAAATGCCAAAGCCAAGCTCAGCAATAGACTTTTTAAGCTGGCTAACAATGTCTTGCCATTCACGCATACGTAAATAGTTGATGAAATTCTGCTTACACCATTTACGTAATTGGTTTTGGCTCAGCGCGTTTTGCTGCTCTCTAAAAGCCACCCACAAGTTGTAAAGGCTGATAAAGTCAGAATCTTTATCGTGGTATTCGCTGTGCTTCTCGTCTGCTTGCTGGCGTTTTTCCTGTGGGCGCTCTCGCGGGTCTTGAATTGAAAGCCCTGCCGCAATTACCATGACTTCGCTGAGCGCGTTTGTGCGCTCGGCCTCAACCACCATGCGAGCATAACGAGGGTCGATAGGCAATCGTGCTACTTGGCGGCCCAGCGGAGTAAGCTGCATTTTGCCGCTTTGCTTGGTTTTTCGGTTATCTTTGCCTTTCGCAATAGCTTGAATTTCTTCAAGTAAGCGGAAACCGTCATTGATATTGCGGTTATCAGGCGGCTGTACAAAAGGAAATGCGGCGATATCGCCTAACCCTAACGCAAGCATTTGCAAAATAACCGAAGCAAGGTTTGTTCGAAGGATCTCTGGGTCGGTAAATTCTGGGCGGCCTAAATAGTCTTCTTCACTATAAAGGCGAATACAAATACCGTCAGACACACGGCCGCATCGCCCTGCCCGCTGATTCGCTGAGGCTTGAGAGATAGGCTCAATAGGTAAACGCTGCACTTTACTTCTAGCGCTGTAACGTGAAATACGGGCAAACCCCGGATCTATGACGTATTTAATACCAGGTACCGTAAGCGAGGTCTCTGCCACGTTGGTGGCAAGTACAATACGTCTGCCGCTGTGCGATTGAAATATGCGGTTTTGCTCAGCGGCCGATAACCTCGCGTAAAGCGGAACAATTTCAGTATTGCGATAATGTTGTTTGCTCAAAGCATCTTGGGTATCTCGTATCTCGCGCTCCCCGCTTAGGAACACTAAGATATCGCCCGGCGCTTCGCGCATTAGCTCGTCGACGGCGTTTACGATGGCATCACTTTGATCAATGTCGTCATCATTATCTTCTGGCGCATGGTAACGAATTTCTACCGGATAGGTACGTCCGCTCACTTCGATAATCGGTGCATTATTAAAATGCTTAGAAAAACGCTCTGGGTCGATGGTGGCAGAGGTGATGATAAGTTTTAAATCAGGGCGCTTATCCAAAAGCTGGCGCAGATAGCCTAACAAGAAGTCGATATTAAGGCTTCGCTCGTGGGCTTCATCGATGATGATAGTATCATACTGATTTAAGAAGCGATCTTGCTGCATTTCAGCTAGCAGCATACCGTCGGTCATAAGCTTAACATAGCTTCGTTCGCTTACCTGATCGCTAAAGCGAATCTTGAAACCCACCTTTTCACCAAGCGGCGTGTTTAGCTCTTCGGCTATTCGGTTAGCTACGCTTCGTGCCGCTAATCGTCTTGGCTGGGTGTGGGCTATCATGCCGTTTACACCGCGGCCTAACTCTAAGCATATCTTAGGAAGCTGTGTCGTTTTACCCGACCCGGTTTCACCGGCAACAATCACGACCTGATTGTTAGCTATTGCTTCTTTGATGTCTTCTTTTTTATCGCTAACCGGCAGCGGCGGATACTCTACCTTAGGAAGGTTTTCCTTGCGCCAATTGCGCTTTTCTATTGATGCGTCAATGTCGCCATTGAGCTTTTCAAACTGGATTCTTAAGCTGTCTTCGCTAACAACGTTGTCCCGTTTCGAACCTCTTGGATTGGATACCTTTTTCTCCGCGCCTTTTCCTTCAACACCAGATGTATCATTCACTTTTTGAGCAAGCTGTGTAATACGCCGCTTTAAGCGAAACTTATCTGCGCTTAAACAATCGTCTAATTTGTTGTAAAGAGGTTTTATAGCAAGTGGTGAAGACAAAGTGACATCCTAAAGCGAGTTTCTAATCATCAATAAAATTCGGGCGGTGATCCTAGAAGATACCGCCCTAAAAAGCCAGTGTGTTAAGCGTTACGAGAATTTAAGCGCTTTGGGTTAATTCATCGCCTTGCGCCGTTTTAAAACGGGGAAAACCGAACCAAATGGCCGCCACACCAAACACAAAAATAAGCATGGGGTACCAGCAATAAGGCGTAATCGCCAAAGGTGAAATGCCCACTACGGCCGCTGCACTTAAAAGCTGCGCGCCATAAGGAACCAAGCCTTGAAAGCTGCACGAAAAGATATCCAATAATGAGGCAGTACGGCGTGGGTCTACGCCGTATTTTTCGTTTAGGTCTTTAGCGATTGGGCCTGCGGTAACAATCGCAATGGTATTGTTCGCTGTCGTAATGTCTAAAAAGCTGACCAAGCCAGCAATACTAAATTCCGCGCCTTTCTTAGACGTGACTTTACGGGTTAAGCGTTCGATTAACCAGGTTATACCGCCGTTAGCGTGCATTAACGCCACAATGCCGCCTATGGTGATGGCAATCATCGCCAAGTCCTGCATCCAGCCCATCCCTTTTTGGATGCTTTGCATCATGGAAAGTGGCGTAAAGCTGCCTTGTAGCAACCCTACTACGCAGGCACTGGCAATACCCACTGCAAGTACGCTGATGACGTTAAACCCTGTTAGCGCGAAAGCAATAATGCACAGGTACGGCACTATGCGCCAAAAATCGTAACTGCCGCCTTCAACAATGCCAGAAGTATCAACATCGACCATAAGTAGTAATGCCATGGTAACGATGCAGGCCGGCACGGCCACCATTAAATTTGCCTTGAACTTGTCTTTAAGCTGTACACCTTGTGTACGGGTTGCTGCAATGGTGGTGTCTGAAACAAACGAAAGGTTGTCACCAAACATAGCGCCCCCCACCACAATACCCAGCGCCATTTCCACCGGCAGCCCGAGGCTTGTGGCAAGGCCTGCACCTATTGGGGAAAGCGCAGTGATGGTGCCCATAGACGTACCCATAGAAAATGATATGAAACAGCAAATTAAAAAGAGGCCTGGTAAGATAAGTGCGGAAGGCACAAATTGTAGTGCCATATTGACCGTAGCATCCCGAGCGCCAATATCAATCGTCACCGCATAAAACGCACCGGCTAACAGGAAAATAAGCACCAAAAGAATAATGTTTTTATCGCCACCGCCTTTGCAAAACGTTTGTACTTTGTCAGAGAAGCTGACCTTTTTCCCTTTCGGATTCAAACATAAGCCATAGCCAGCGCTGATAAAAAACGCCACTAAAATAGGCATCGCGGTGATGTCGTTTGTGGTAACGCCGGTGACCACAACAAGGATCACAAAGAGCAAAATGGGTGTTAAACCTAAAGGGTTGGGAGCAATAGAATTTGGTGCAATGTCATTATTTTCGTGCACAGAACACTCTCTTTTTGAGTTTTATTGCCTACTAGCAAAAGATTAAAAGCTACGCCAAAAGCCACCAACTGGTTGCAAGTGCGTAAAAAAACGCTTCAACGAAACCATATTGTGTCGGTCTTGAACGGTGAAAAGCTAAAGCTGAAAAGCATAAAAGGTTTTTGCAGTATTGAAAAGAGATTTACTTTCCCATGACCAACTCATTACAGTACGCGCTGATATTTCCCCATCAGCGAGACCTAAAATGTTTGTTATCACGGCGTGTTACCGCAGATATAGTGGTACTACATCAAGGTGACGCAACAAAGAATGCGGACATGTTAAGCTCGCCCTTCTGAGTGAGCAATTAGCGATGAAGATTTGTACCATGCGGATTGCGCAAAACGCCACTATTGAATATGGAGTTCTTGAAGGAGTGAGATTTCAACCATTCTGCGATTGGAGGTGTGCGTCGCCTAGTCATTTTGCATAGCTCTGCTGCATAGCCTTGTTGCAAATTCATGTTGCATCGCTACGTGAACA
Source organism: Alteromonas sp. S015 (assembly GCF_036864485.1). Lineage (NCBI taxonomy): Bacteria > Pseudomonadati > Pseudomonadota > Gammaproteobacteria > Alteromonadales > Alteromonadaceae > Alteromonas > Alteromonas sp. S015. The sequence goes on from NZ_JAZETO010000001.1 coordinate 282,004, forward strand.
TAGTTACATAGAGAGGCACTATTGAGTAATTCTGGTTAAATTCTAAGCTCGCTAGGGGTTTTGCCGGTAAGCCGTTTTACTGTACGTCGGAAGTTAGGCAAATCGTTAATACCCATCGCATTAGCCGCAGTTTCGTTACTCACTTTGTGTACCGACAGAAGTAAGAGTGCATGATTGCGCAGTACTTCTTCTGATAACGCGCGATAGCTAGTGCCGTACTCTTTTAGTTTCCGCTTTAATGTAGCCACACTGACATCTAATATTTGTGCTAATTCAGGTAAGCCAATATTTGCTGCCTGGGTGTTGGAAGATACATAAACGTAACGCCTTACAAAATCAGGTAAGGGCATACGGTTTTGCAGTTCAATAGACGTCTTTCCATTTGTTAGCGTTGCGCTGCAACTTGAGAAACCTTTCAAAGAAAACTGCGATTCAATCGTGTGTATAGATTGAACTGTTTGCTCCAAGGAGTGGCGTAATTCATCTTTTTCAATACAAATACTGTTAAAAGGGCTATTAAACGATAACTTCAGCCCAAGGTGGGTTTCATAATCAGCGATATTTTTTGGCCGACTTCCCGTAAAAGTAAAAGACATACGTATTCGCTTATTCGCAATACTTTTCAAAAGTGCTACTACACTTGCGAATGCTACTTCAATGGTGAACTGAAATTGCTTGCTGCTTACCCCAGTAAAATGAGGCACTAGCATTATTTTGTTAACGCTTTCAAAGCGCTGAAATTGGCAGAGCGGTATGCTACACCACCGGAATGTTTGCAGTTGAGTGAGGTGAAAAAGAAGCTGTTCAACATTTTCGCATGTTTTAAGCACATTGAGCGGACTAGATCGCCATTGTGAGACTAAAGCGCCGCCCAGCAAAAAGCTAACGTCGCCTCCTCTCGCTTGGCTTTGAACATTCACTAACAGCGATGAGTATTGTTTTGTGCTTAATAGTGAATGGTGTTGCAACCCATCTTCAAAAATACCTGTACCGCGCAAGAGCTTATTTTTATTAGCGCCACGAGAGAGCGCTACATTAAGTACCGCCTGCACTAACCAATACCCAACTATTACTTTATCTTGGCTAGACATCACTACATGATCACTACCAGCACTATCGATGACACCCAAGCTAGGCTCATTAGCATCATCTATTTGAGAGACACCCTCACCAGATAGACGTGTTAAATAGCGGCGCTCGACACCTGCAGTTGTAGGTTCGTCCTCAGAATCTCGTAGTGCGTTAAGTCGTGGTAACGTTAAATCCATGAGTTACTCGAAGCAGGCATTTTCGTTTGTCTTCACCGTTTACTCTCTCCAAACCGGCCTAATTACGCTGCGCTATCATGGGCGCGCTCAAGTTCTAACAGCATGGTGTTAAGCACTGTCGCAAGGCGTTGGTTAGGTAACAAAGTCACTTGAGTACTGCGAGCAGTAGTGTAAATGGCGTTTGCATTTTGGCTATGCCTAAAAGCAAGGTGCTGAATACTTACTTTGATATCGTTGAGGATAACGTCGGCCTGCACGGGCGAGACGTCGGGCATCAAAACAGCAAACCTATCACCGGCATAACGACAGGCTAAATCTTGCTGACGTAAATTCATGATCACCAATTGCGCAATATCGTGCAGGTATCTATCACCCTCTGTATACCCGTGCCTTTGGTTGAACAGAGAGAAATTGTTGATATCGATAATCGCGATGACAGCCGGCTTACCCGATTGCTGTAACTTATAGATTTGTGCTTTCCAATACTCTGCGCGATAAAGTTGAGTGATTGGATCGATGGCATCGTGATCGCGAAAGTCCCATTCTCTGCGCCGTAATTGCAAATTTAGCGCACGCTGCTCCAAGTGCCACAGATAAAGTGCCGCGGTCATCACAACCATACCCACAGCAGCAGGGTAAGATTCTATCATGCTTAGCCAGTAAGCCCCTTGGGGATAATGAAAAAACTCGTCTAAGAAATCTAAACTAACTGAAAATAAAAAGAAGCCAAGGCCTACGGTGAGAAGGCTAGTCACTTTACCTGGAGGACGGCTGGCAAGTGCCGCTAGCATCCACGCCAGAGTTAAAAACGCAATGCTTCCCTCCCCCACAATATCAAGGCCTGAAATCACCGCACTTTCTTTTGCATTGCCAAACATAAACGCTAGACAAATCGCCAACGCTACTACGCAAAATGTAAATACTAACCAAAGTTTGTGATGTCTAAATTGTGTTGAATTTGTGAAGGTAAACATAGTGTTCTCTTTGGAAATCTCTTGTAATGGCAGCATCACGCGTTATCCCGGCGACCGCCGACGCTTAAAACAAAACGAGAGTCTTGCCCAAATTTAATGAAATTGTCGAGGGTCAGTTTGGCTCAGTAATGTGACACCTTGATGGCAATGCACTCAAAAAACGCAAAAAACAAAGAACATATCAAATAAAATCAGCAACTTGAACAAGGGTCAATTTGGCTCAACAAATTGCAAGCAGACGACATTTACCGAAAGCGACCCGCTTATTCCTTTAAATCGTCATATAACTGTCATGCAGAATTCTTAGGGTACTCATTCACTTGTTTAGCACTTATTTACTTCGCATTTTTTACTGCATAATTAATTGGAAAATAAATGAAAATTAAAACCACGTACTCTTCTCTTACACTTGCCTGCGTTGCGGCATTAGGCCTTAGCGTGGCTTCACCTGTTTCAGCTGCTGATGGCGTAATTATCGGTTCAGTAAAAGATGCCGCACAGGCACGCAGCTATACCGGTGCTCAAATCAAACTTCTCGAGCTAGGGCTTGTAACCGAAGCTGGCAGAGACGGTACGTTTCGCTTCCCTTCTATTCCTGAAGGCACTTATACCTTAGAAATCTCTTATCTTGGTGAAGATACCGTCACGCAAACAATAAAAGTAACTGACAATGGTATTGCGCGTGCAGCCGTGGAGTTTGGAAGCGGCGATACTATCGATGAGATTTTAGTGCGTGGTCAACGAAGCGGTCAGGCAAGTGCCATAAACCAGCAGCGAACTTCAGATCGTATCTCGTCAATTGTATCAGCAGATGCCATTGGACAGTTCCCAGACCAAAATGCTGCAGAGTCGCTACAGCGCTTACCAGGCTTGTCGATTGAGCGAGATCAGGGTGAAGGGCGTTTCGTCGGCATACGCGGTATCGACCCCAATCTGAATAATGTAACTATTAACGGCTTAAATATCCCCTCGCCAGAATCGGGTGTACGTTCAGTAGCCCTTGATGTTATTCCCTCTGAACTCATCCAAACGTTAGAAGTGTCTAAATCTGTTACGCCCGATATGGACGGCGACGCCATTGGTGGTTCAGTAGCGGTGAAAAGCGTGAGTGCGTTTGACAAGGCTCGAGATACCGCGAGCGTTACCGTACAGGCAAGTCAAAATGATTTACGAGACCAAACCAGTCCAAAGCTTTCTGGTACGTTTACTAAGAAACTTTCTTCCGAATGGGGCGTGGCTGGTGCCATCTCCTATTTTGACAGAGACTTTGGTTCAGACAATGTTGAAAGTAACGGCGACGATGAGCTTGAGCAACGTCACTACACGATCACTCGCGAGCGATTAGGTAGTGCGTTAAATATCGATTTTCGTCCTGACTTCAACAACCAATACTTTCTTCGAACGCTTTACAGTGAGTTTTCTGACGACGAATACCGCCAAGGCAATATATTCACGTTCGATGGCGAAGACTCAGAAATAGAAAGAGAAAGTAAAGACCGCTTTGAAAGCCAAAGTATTTTTACCATAGCGTTAGGTGGTGAACACCAATTAGATACCTGGAAAGCGAACTGGCAGCTTGGCTACGCAAAGTCTGACGAAGACGAACCGGATGCATTGTATTACGTGTTTAAGACTGAAAATGACAGTATTAGCGCTGACCTGAATACTATACGCCCAACCGTTGCACAAAATGCTGACGCCATGGATTTATCAACTTACGAGGTTGATGAGATTAGCTTTGAAGATAACTACACCAAAGACACCGAAACCAGCATTAAATTCGACGCGGCCCGCCCTATCAATCTTGGCGGCTATATCGGTGAGTTAAAAATTGGCTCGAAGTACCGAAGCCGAGAAAAAGACCGCGACAGCAGCATCGCTATTTTTGATGGAGACTTCGATGACTTAGACGCTTCGCAGTTCCAAGCTGCCAGTCCAGATTATTCTCTTGATAACTTTGGGCCTGGGCTTAATCGAAGTGAAATGCGTAACTACTTCAACGATAATCGCGAGAGCCTGGAGTTAGATAGCCTAAATTCTGAAGTAGAATCTCGCGGTGCGACCTATGTGAATGAAGAGGACATCTTTGCCGCTTATATTATGGGCAGCGTAGATATAAATAAACTTCATCTTGTAGCAGGTGTTCGCTATGAGCGTACTGACTTTTCTACATCGGGTATGCGAGTAGAGCTTGTAGAAAACGAAGAAACTGACGTGGAAGAAGTGGTAAATACGCCGTGGGAAGCAGAGCGTGACTACGATCATTGGTTACCCAGTGTAAATGCCCGATACACGTTTTCTGACAAGCTGCAGCTTCGTGCCGCCTACACACAAACCATCTCACGTCCAAAATTTGAAGATGTGGCGGCATTTCAAATTATTGAAAGTAAAACTGAGGAAGATGACGGCACGTTTGTAACTGAACGAGAAGCTGAAGTTGGCAACCCTGAGCTTCAGCCATATGAAGCGCAAAACGTTGACTTATCAATTGAATACTATCCGGGTGACATTGGTGTAATTTCAGCTGGACTGTTCTACAAGAATATTGACAACTTTGTTGTATACGCAGATGTAGCAGGTACCACCGGTTGGGAAGGCTTTGAAGAAGTTATACAACCGATTAACGGCGACTCTGCCGATTTAACCGGCTTAGAACTTTCTTGGGTGAAAGCTTTCAATAATGGCTTTATTGTGTCTGCCAACGCGACTTTTACCGACTCTGAAGCGACGACCTTCCTAGACGGCGAAAAATTTGAAACCCAATTACCGAATCAGTCAGACCGCATTGGTAACTTAACCATTGGTTACGAAGCGAATGATTTCAGTGTCCGCCTAGCCACCACATATAAAAGTGAAAACTTCGAAGAGATTGATGGCGACATGCTCAGATTTGAAGATGACCACGTACAGATTGATTTCATGGCCCGTTATTACATTAACGATAGTATGCAGGTGTATTTCAATGGCATTAACTTAGGTGACGAGCCTTTCTATAACTACTTTGATACGCGCAATCAAAACGCACAATACGAAGAGTATGGTCGCACCTTCGAGCTAGGTTTTACTTGGCAGCTAAACTAGTCAATTTTATTTGTTGTTAATGTTCAGGTGTTCGCGGGTGTCTAACTTGGCGCTTGCGTCACCTGCTTAGAGAGTCTTTCATGCACGGTTTACCCACATTTCTCCCTACCACGAAGCCAACATTCGTAACCTTGTTTGCGGTCGTGTTTTGTTTCACCTGCAGCCTTACTTCAGAGCTTGTAGAGGCAGAGCAGACAAGCCCCACTTATCCTGCGGCTAAAATTGATGCTGCTATTAATAATGCAACGGCTACCAACGAGCAATATTCACATAATTATTATGCGCATACCATTATTGAAGGTTTATCGGTACCGGATGACGCTGTTTCTTTTTTAACGCTAGGTGACTGGGGCCGCAACGGTCACTTTTATCAAAAACACGTTGCTAAATGGCTAGATATTGCAAGCTACCAACTAGATGCCGAATTTATCGCAACCACTGGCGATAACTTCTACGACAATGGCGTTGCGTCAATTGACGACCCTTACTGGCTATCTTCTTACGAAAACATTTATCATCAACCCCATCTATTTATCGACTGGTACCCTGTGCTGGGTAACCATGACTATCGAGGAAACTGGCAGGCACAAATAGACTACAGCACTAAAAGTCGACGATGGGAAATGCCGGCGCAGTATTACAGTAAGAATTTAAAGCTTGACGACGGAAGCTTAGCACTCTTGTTGTTTATCGATACGTCCCCGCTAAACCCCGACTATGCAGATGAAGCTAAATATCAGACAGCCTATTTACAAGGGGCGTCTGAGCAACTTGCTTGGATAAATACTATGTTGGCCAAAGATGATTACACGTGGAAAGTTGTCATTGGACATCATCCACTTTATTCAAGTGGTAAACGCTATGGCAAAACAGAGGCTATTAGAGACGTATTAGAGCCCATTTTTCACAAACATGGCGTGGACCTTTATATAGCTGGGCACGAGCACGACCTTCAGCACAATCAATTCCATGGGGATGACCTGGTTCACGTCGTATCCGGTGGCGGCTCAGAAGTGCGCCCCGTTGGTAACTACGACTTTACAAAATTTGCAAAATCGACAGGCGGCTTTGTCAGTGTGAGCATGACAGCTAACAACATCTTCCTTAATTATATCGATCACAATGGGAAGACGATTTACACCCACACAATGAATAACGCCAGCACAAATTCTTCGCCGACCACGATTCAGGATTAATAATGACAATGGATAATCAAAAATTAAAAGCGCTACACTGCGCAGTAGCAAAAGCCGCAGTTTTTACCGGTGCTCTGGCTACACTGTTTAGCTGCGCAGCGCATAATACGACAGCCGCGAAAATGGAAAGCGAGCCCACAGGCACTGTACTTAAGCTTGTACATCTTGAAAAAGGTTTTGAGCAAACACTTTATTACCAAAACAATGATCAAGCTAACGCTTATAAAGACACCCATGGCCGCCACACGCTTAAAGTATCGCCCTCAGAAAAAAGTCACTCTTACGAGGGCACCCATGCTGTTAGCCTTCGAATAGACGAGCATAAAGGCATTTCGATAACCAACAGCCTAGGTAAAACGCAGTTTATCGCAGGAAGCTACGCGCTTGCACAAGCTGAAGTAGTTTCATTAGAAAACAAACAATGGGTGTCTTTGGTAGCGTTTAACAACAACACTCAACATATTGAAGTATATCGCCTGTCTGTTGATACCTTGGATGAGCATCAACTACTTAGCCAACCTACTAAAGGCTCAGAAGCATTATGCGCAGCGATGAATGCTAACGGGTCGCCCCACATTGTAAATATTGATGCCACTGGCACCCTCAACCAGTATGAACTGCACAATAACCAGTTTTTACCGCTTCGTAATTTCGCCATAGGTCCAGGAATAAAAAGCTGTAGTGTCGACGTTAAGACACAAAACATCTATTTGGCGGATGAGTTCGCCGGGGTTTGGAAGATTGATGCCCGCATTGAAAGTGAGCTAGAAAAAACGCTTATTTTTCATGACGCAGATACTCCGGTTGAAGGCGTGAGCACTGTGTCGAACGACACCTTACATTTAAACAGCAGCATTGTTGGCTGGGTTAGCCCGAACAAAAGTGGCGTATGGGTACAAAATCAATGTCACGCTGAGTTCGTAACTTTGATGCAAGACGTAGGTGGAATAGCTGAAACCATCGAGCCTGAATTTCTCCACTTGGCTATTTCTTCACGTCAGAAAGGGCCACGTATTTCGCTAATCGTTGACGATGACGCATCGGGCAATGTTTATTCGGCAGAACTGCCTCTTAATTTGTCTGCTGCTTATTTTAACGATGGGTGTCTTTCTAATGAAAACGAAACAGGTGCAAGCAAAGATAGTGACTTTTCCATGCATTCTAGAGCTAGTGTTTTACCATCAGCTGAAACGCAGCCTGTGCAAAACTATGGTGACGCGGCTGACGACCCTGCTATTTGGGTGAATGAACAGGCCCCTTCACAAAGCCGCATAGTAGGCACCGACAAAAAAGGCGCATTGAATACTTACGATCTTTTAGGTAAGCAACGTCAAAGCCTAGCAGTGGGGAGAGTCAATAACGTCGACGTTGGATACAAGGTTGCCGTAAACAGTGTGAACAGCAATGGCGTTAAAAGGTTTACCGACATTGCTGTTGCTTCAAACCGCTCACACAATAGTTTGTCTGTTTTTGATATAGATAAAAACGGTAACGTTACCCATTTAGGCGAGATTAAAACAACGCTTAGCGACATTTACGGCATGTGCCTCTTTGTCAATGATGGTATAGCCCATGTATTTGCGAATGATACCAGTGGCCACTTCGAACGATATGAATTATCAATCAACGAGAATAAAGCAGTGATTGGAAAGTTAAGCCAAGCGTTTTCCCTTCCTTCACAACCTGAAGGCTGCGTGGTAGATACGCAAACCCGTACTGCTTATCTTGGTGAGGAAGCTACTGGCATTTGGGCACTAGATGTCGGCTCAACCGATAATGCACCTACATTTATTTCAGCAATAGCACCGCCAGTAGAGGCTGATATCGAGGGGTTAGCTCTATTTACCGTTGATGAACAAAAATATCTGATCGCATCTAGCCAAGGGAATAACAGCTATGCAATTTACGATATTAACAAAGAAAACGTCGACCAACTTACACTTATAGGGGTTATTCAAATTACTGCCGATATCAATAATAGAATTGATGGCGTATCCGAAACCGATGGACTGGAAGCAACCAATGCTAACTTAGGTGGTATTTACAGCGAAGGTCTATGGGTAGTTCAAGACGGCAGAAATGTTATGCCATCAGAGACACAAAACTTTAAGCTGGTCTCTGGCGCAACCTTGAAAAAAGCAATCAGACAGCTAGCAAACGACACAAATGCACTAAACAATTAGCACGCGTAAATAACGTAGACAAGATCGAGTTCACTCTTTCTTGTCTACGTATTTACAGCCGCTATCAGCCTGCGCGACGATATCCGTCGTTTAATTGAACATCTATAGCCCGCAACACTGCCGTTCGATTGATACAGCCTAAAAGTACGCCATCGTCATCGACTACAGGATAAACCCGGGGCTTTTCTTTTAACAAAAGCTGCGCCAATTCAATTACCGACATGTAGGGCTTTACCGAAACCACAGGCGTTTTCATGATTTCCCCCACCCTACAAATTTGTTCGCGATAGTAGCTTGACGCAATCATTTGAGCGATACAGTCTTGCTCTGACAAAAAGCCTACCACTCTGCCTTTGTTATCGAGAACCGGACCACCACTTTGCCCACTGGCTAACAGCACCTCAACAGCCTGCGCAACGGGCATATCAACATTAAGCTTCACTGGGTGAGTATTCATATAATCACTGACTTGCAACGATTCCATTTTCAATTCTCCAGCCGTGGCGCCTCAGTGTGACCGATACTGCGAGTTATTTGGCGTTACGGCACTTCAATTATTTTTAACCACATGTGAAAGCAATTTCCCCCCACACTTTAAGGTTAGACGTTTCGCTGCATACAAGCCAGCACATTTAACATTAAAATAACAAATAATTTTTACGTGATTAGTCTTTATAGATTGCCACTTTCACTTTACCATTTATGTCAACACTAGCGCGATACATCCCTGCAGAATTAAACGGCATTGCTACATTACCTTTAGCGTCAATTGCAATTACGCCGCCATCGCCTCCGGCTTTAACCAGTACGTCGTTCACTACGGTATTGGCAGCATCGTTTAACGTTAAACCTTGGTATTTCATTCGCGCACAAATATCGGCTGCCACGTTATATCGAATAAAATACTCGCCATGCCCAGTGGCCGATACAGCACAACTTTCATTATCCGCATAGGTGCCTGCTCCAATAACGGGCGAATCTCCAATGCGTCCGTATCGTTTGGCGGTCATCCCCCCTGTTGATGTTCCAGCAACAATGTTCCCCTCACTATCCAATACCACCGCCCCTACGGTGCCAAAGCGCTCACTGCCTTGCTGTGAACCATAACCATTAGAGACCTGCTGCATACGTGCCTTCGCTTTATCTAAAGCTTGCTTGCGAAACTCGGTATCAAAAACCGTGTTGTCTACCTGCTCAAGGCCGTATTCTTTTGCATATTCTTCGGCACCTGTTCCAGAGAGCATTACGTGGGGAGACGCATTCATAACCAGTAACGCTGCTTCTATTGGGCTTCTAATTGTTTTCACGCCCGCAACGGCGCCTGCATTTTTACTGCCACCGTGCATTATCGACGCATCGAGTTCGTGTTCACCATCGAAGGTATACACAGCACCAATGCCAGCATTAAACAACGGCGAACTTTCAAGAATTTTGATGGTTTCTACTACCGCAACTTCACCTTTTTGGCCTTTTTGTAACAGTGCGTAACCATGTTGCACCGCTTCGGTTAAGACTCTCTTGTAGCCTGCTTCTTTCTCTGGCGTCATCGATGATTTTAAAATTGTACCTGCACCGCCATGAATGGCGATAGCTACACGCGGATTTTCTAGTTGTTGGGAATTAGCCGCTAATACATTAGCACTCATGAAGGCTATAGACGCTGCTAGCGCTCCCATAGCATACAGTGCATGTCGCACGTTATGGGGCTGGCGAAAAATGCGAGATGGGTTCAAAAGCTTTACTCCTAGTAGCGATGTTATATGCGCGCGCAACCTGTAAGATAGTTTGAGTATAAATCCCTAGAACCAATTCAGAGCACGCTATTGATAAGATTTTTACGCGATGTTAGACGTAAGATGACACAATTAGCATAGGTAAGCTAGGCTGCCTCGATGACCGCTAAGACAGTACAAAGGTCATCAATGATGAATGAACTGGATTTGTATAACGACAAACAGGGCAATATCCGTATAAATTTTGATAACTTAAAGCTAGTCTTCATTTTGTTACTGCGCAAGTTTCGCGCAATACATCAAAACACAAAATGTTCAAAAAAAGACAATGATTAACGCGTTTTTTTAGGGCCTGGCGATGGCTAGCAAATAAATCACTGTTCATATTAACGCCAGCATTTGGTATTCAATTTCTCGCGGTGTACACTGCCATCAATATTTCTCCAACATCGCAATAGTGGTTATGCACGCACCTACATTTTTGTGGCACGATTTTGAAACCTTTGGCACCAGCCCACAAAAAGATCTCCCCTGCCAATTCGCTGCAGTAAGAACTGATATGGATTTAAATGTGATTGGTAAACCCATAAATATCATGAGCGCCATTGCGAATGATTATTTACCACATCCAGAAGCGTGTTTGGTGACCGGCATAACACCGCAGCAAACCATTCGCGACGGTTCTAACGAAGCTGACTTCGCCGCGCGAATTTATCAGGAAATGTCGACGCCAAATACCTGTAGTGTGGGCTTTAATAGTATCCGATTTGACGATGAAGTTTCCCGCTACCTGTTTTATAGAAACTTTTACGACCCATATTCACGTGAATGGCGAAATGGCAATAGCCGTTGGGATATAATCGATTTAGCGCGAGCGTGCTATGCACTGAGACCCGATGGTATTAATTGGCCACGCCGAGAAGATGGTGCACCAAGCTTTAAACTTGAGGCGTTAACTGCTGCCAATAATATTGGCCACGAAAACGCGCACGATGCATTGAGTGACGTTTACGCCACAATCGCACTTGCTAAACTGATAAAAGAAAAGCAGCCTCGCCTTTTCGATTATGCGCTGTCATTACGTAGCAAACACACGGTTATGCAGCAGATAGATCTCAGTAAACCATCCGTATTGCTTCATATCTCATCCAAATTACCCGCTTCCCAAGGTTGTTGTACTTGGGTTATGCCTGTGGCAAAGCATCCAACCAATAGTAATGCATTTATCGCTGTAGATCTGTCGCACGACATCGACAGCTTAGTGAATGATACACCAGAAGAGATACGGCAGGCGCTTTACGCTCCGTCAGATACATTTGATGATGTGCTAGAAAGACCTGGGCTTAAACTCATTCATGTCAACCGCTCGCCGTTTATTACCACGGCTAAAGCAATGACAGAAGACAATGCCGCAAGACTAGGGCTAGACCGTAAACGCTGCTTAGAGAACTACAAAGTACTCGCCAGTATACCTAGGCTCGCCGATAAAATTGTAGGTGTTTACGATGACGAGATTCACGGTGGTGAGCTGGATATTGATCACGCGCTGTATAGCGGTGGATTCCTTAGCGACGAAGACCGAAGATGGTGCGAGCGTGTAATCAACGCTCAGCCCGATGATTTAGTTACGCTGAGTGAAAAAACGCAGCACGAAGGGCTTAGAAAGCAATTGTTTCGCTATCGTGCTAGAAATTATCCTAACACGCTAACCGCAGATGAAATGGCTAGATGGCAGCATCATCGGCAAGCCCGCCTGACTGACTCAGCTTTTCATGGTTCTATCACATTAGAGAATTATTTGGTGCAGTTGGAATCACTGGCTCATGAACATAGTGATAATCCCGAAAAACAGGCCATATTGCGCGCACTTTACCAATATGCCGAAAACCTTTGACGGACGTTTTAGAACGCCTTAAATTAGTGAATAATAAAAAGTAGGCAGACTAAGAATAAGACAACGTCAAGTAATCGATAGAAGCCGCCGATAAAACAAGACACGCGCGCAAGGAAATAAAGAAGTTATGAATGGCGTAACAATAAGCTTCGATAAATCAAGAACCTATATCAACTTGCAATTAACACCTTCTGAATTCACTTCAGAAGTTGATAATAGAGAAATAAGAAAGCAACTAGATAGCGGTGAAACTAAGCGGCTTTATATTTCTGAAAAAGCGTTAAAGTCGGCCTGTGACACGGCTAATCATTATTTTAAGACTGGCGATAGCACTGTAGTTCAGGACCGCATTGGGGAGCGCAAAAACGCTGAAATCGAATTTCGCATTCCCGAGGATGGAATGCAGGCAAGCCTTGTAATGACCTCGCCTTATGGCGGTAAAGTGCCTTCTTTAAGTGCCGTTAAAGCGCTTGCTGCAAAAAATAAAATTGTACGTGGCTTAAGCACCAAAATCATTGAATCTATGCTCAACCAAGTAAGGCAATCGCCTCCTGGTACAGTACACGAGCACGTTGTTGCAAAAGGCTTACCCGCTAGAAATGGTAAAAATTCTAGATTTATTCCTTTAGTGCCAAACGCACTTGAAAGAGTGTTGAAACCCCAAACTGGTGACGGCGAACGCGTGGATATGCGTAATTTAGGCGAAATTATATGCGTTAAAGTAAATACGCCAGTATTAAGAAGGACTGAACCTACTCAGGGACGTTCTGGCTTCGATGTAAAAGGGAATAAAATTCCAGCTGTTGCGGGAGAGTGGGTTGATTTTAAAATGGGCAGCGGTACCGTAGTGTCCGACAGTGACGCCAACTTATTGATGTCTTCAATTTCTGGTATGCCGAAGTACCAAGACCAGACAATGAACGTTGACGATACTTTTATTTGTAACGGCGTAAACGTCGGTTCTGGGCATGTTAACTACGAAGGGGCAGTATTGGTTAACGGCGACGTTACAGAGAATATGCAAATCAAAGCTGCTGGCGATGTAACGGTTAACGGTTTTGTTGAGTCGGCATATATAGAGTCAGGTGGCGATATTATCATTACTGAAGGGGCAATGGGCAAAGTTAACGATACCCAAGGCGAGTTCCAGTGCCAATTAGTCGCTGCTGGCAGTATCCACGTTCAGCACGGTCAAGGCATTGATATCCAATGTGGCGGTAATATAACGGTTGGTCGCCAACTGGCTTATAGTCGTCTGCGTTGCGGCGGCGCCGTTATAGTTGGACAAATTGATAAGCCCATGGGGAATCTGTTTGCGTGCGATATTATCAGCCAAGACCGCGTTGAGGCTGGTACATTAGGCGCAGTTTCTGGTAGTACATTAAAAGTCGATTTCAGCCCAGGCTTTAATCAATTGTTAGAGCGCAAAGAGTCTTTAGATGAACTACTAAAGCAAATTCGCGAAAACAACCTTAAACACAGGGAAAAGATAAACCTAATACAAAATAAAAAGGTACCTAAAGAACTCCAACGCAAAGTAGCCGAGGCTTTAGAGCTTTTTAATAACGAAAGCGCGTTGTTGGAGTGGCTTGAAAATAAAGCGAATGACGTCGACGCTGCCAAAGAAAACTACCAGTCTGATATAAAACTTATCGCAAACAAGCGTCTCTATCCCGGGGTATCAGCCAAGCTCAACAGTCGTAACTGGCGCTCAGAACGGGAATACGACAGAGCGCAAATTAGTTATGATTCGCACCAATGGCATTACGACCCATTAATTTAACGCACCTGATTTGCTAATATTACTGCGCCACTGACACGTTTCCACACCCTTGGCGCTTTGAGTTGTGAAGTGCCTTTATGGTTCGTTCGAACCATTCTGAAAACTCCTCAGACACTTTAAGCTCAGAGATACCCATAGCGGTTTTAAAGTTCTCACTCAACGTATAGTGCGTAGATAGACAGTCTAGTAATCTATCTGCAAGAATTTTGGCCGCATTTAATTTGGTTTGAGGACACAGAATAATAAATTGCTCTGCACTAAAACGCGAGACAACGTCGACCTCTCTAACAGTATTCAGACAATTCGTTGCCACCGTTTTGAGCACGCCTTCTTTTGCCGGAGATTTAATTGGATCGCCATCGTCATGTAACGGTGTTAATTCGATCACAATTAACGAGGCTGTAGTGTGGAATCGATGAAAACGTGAGATTTCTTCTTCGGCACGCTGGATCATATGGTTGCGATTATATAGCCCCGTCACAGTGTCGTGGGCTGACAAGAAAGCGAGTGTCTTGTTCGCCTCTAACAAGGTTGCCTGCAGCGCACCTATTTCCTCATTTTTTTGGTTAATTATACGTTTATAGCCGCTAACGTTTCTATTTCTAAAAACTAAAAGTAAGAAAATTAAAACTACAATTATGGTGCTCAGAACCATAACGACGTAATTGCGACTATAACGAACTTGAACATTGTTCCAGCGCTTGTAAATTTCTACCTTTCTAGCCTCTGGAATACGTTCAATGGCGTAATTTAGCTTGTCGACCAAGTGTCCATAAGATTTGTTCACACCAAAAGCTAATGAATCGAAGGGCTCGGCATAACCAACGATATGGAGATCTTTCAGTTTTAAATTATTAATGTGCATATTTACGCTCATTAATGAGCCGACCATTACATCAAACTACTCATTCGCAAGCCGCTTAAGACCTTCTTCTTCTGATGGAATAAGCTTCAAGCGCAACCCCGGATAATGACGAGATATGTATTCCACTTGGCGGTATTCCTGAACTATACCTACGACGCGACTTCCGACTCCCGTGTAGCCTTGTATCATTGGCACTCCTGACTTCGCCACCAATACATTAGGCGCTTCAAAATAAGGTAGGCTAAAGTCGAGAAACTGCTTGCGATAATCGGAAGTATTTAGCATGGGGATAACTTGGCATTTCCCCTGTTCGACGTATTCTAGACTTTGCTGCCAGCTTTCTGTGGGTATGAGAGTAAACGTTAAACCAGATATTTCAGCGATAAGATGTAAATATTGGGCAGAAATCCCCACATGGATACCGTTTCTGATTGCTTCGTATGGCGCCCAGTTAGGATCTACACAATATGTTACGTTATTCGATTGTTCAGATGCCGCTTTTTGCCCATTCTCTGCTTGTAGGGGGATGCTCAAACAACTTGCTACTACTAACGACATGGTACAAAGCAGATAGTTTCTTATTATTTTCAACTGCACACCCAGAACATATTAAGCTATCAATGACAATCGCGAAGTATTAAGCGTAAATTAAAAAATTGCAATTATTTAGCTGACAATCTCGTTTTGTCATTAGGTAACGCTCTGCCTTTGCTGGAATTTTTCGTTTTCATAGCGCTTTTCATTCATAATCTTCGCGAGACTTGCGACCGCTTTTTCTATATCTGCGAAGCTTATATACAGCGGAGCAAAACCTATTCGCAGAATATTCGGTGCCCGGAAATCTGCAATAACGCCATCAGCAATCCACGCTTGGCAAATGGCGTACGCTTGGTCGTGAGCGAAAGCAAGCTGACTGCCTCGATTACCAATAGAGGGGCTTTCAATAGAAAACATGTCCAGAAGGCCTGCACGTTTGGCTTCAGCGATGAAAAATGCCTGTAGTTTTTTGGACTTTTCATCGATAGCTCTAAGCGACACATCTTCAAATACATCTAATGCCGCGTCTAAAACACTCATGCCAATAATTCCCGGCGTACCGCACAAGTTTTGCTTTATGGAGTTGTCGCCGGAATAATCAGGCGAAAATGCGAAAGGCGAGGTATGCCCCATCCAACCAGATAAAGGTTGGTGATATTGTGCTTGGTGCCGTTTGGCTACATAGATAAACGCTGGCGCGCCAGGCCCGCCATTTAAGTACTTGTATGTACAGCCAACGGCAAAATCCACATTACATGCGTCTAGACTGACAGGAAACGCCCCAGCACTGTGCGCTAAATCCCACAACGTTAAAATACCCTTTTGATGCGCTTGCTCGGTAATGGTTTGCATATCGAGCTTATTGCCACTTCTGAAATTAACCTGTGTCAGCATCAAAACGGCAATATCATCGGTTAATTGTGACTCAATGCGTGCTTCATCCACGTAGCGAATACTGTATTCACTGCCCAGTAATTCGAGCAGTCCCTGCACCATATATATATCAGTAGGGAAATTATCACGGGTAGTCGCTATCACCTTGCGTTCCGGGTGCATTTTTAACGCCGCACTAAGTACTTTAAATAGGTTAATAGAAATAGAATCACAGCAAATAACTTGGCCATTCGTAGCGCCAATCAAGCCTCCAATTTTATCACCCACTATTTGAGGTAGATGGATCCACTGATGCTTATTCCAGCTTGTAATGAGCCCCTTGCCCCACTGTGTATTAACAACTTCATCAGCGCGTTGTCTAGCAAGCTTAGGCAAAGGCCCAAGCGAATTACCGTCTAAATAGATCGTGTTCTCAGGAAGCGAAAATGCCTGAGCCTTGTCGCGAAGTGGATCTTTAATATCAAGTTGTTCAGCTGAAAAAACCTTATTCATCATGTTCACTAATAACCTCAAGTAAAGCATCAAAGGATGTTGATTCAGGGTGAAGCCAATCGAAATGGCCACCATCTTTAATTATTTGTTTACTGGCGCCTGATAGTTCGGCGTGATGCGCTGGTACAATAGAGTCAGCGTCACCTTGTAGAAGCGTAACTGGAAAAATACTAAGGGTAGGCGTTGGGGTCGCCTTTTGATACGCGGTTGGGACATTTTCAGGCGTACCCTTCATGAATTTCGCTGTAGCCGACTGGCAGCTGTTATGGCCCATGGCATAGGACTGGATATCCGTTATTGCTGCTAACCCGATTACGTGATTAATATTTGCGTTTGACAAGTCTAGAACTGATGACAGGCGTTGCGCGGCCAGCACGGCTAAATGCCCACCGGCAGAGTGCCCTGCAATGTAAATGTTCGTGTAGCGCCCCTCTTCTTCAATTCGCTTTACGGCTATATTTGTTGCCCGTGTTACGTCGTCTAAACTACCAGGCCAGCCACCACCTTCATCACCTACTCGCCGATACTCGATTGCGTAGACACCCATTCCAAGCTCTGCTAAAGCATGATACATCCCCTTCGCATGATCATATCCGTAAGCATTAAGCCAGCAACCGCCATGAATAAAGATTAACGCTTTATCCCCAAAGGTTTCGTTAGCAAACGAACGGCCATGCCAGGCATATACCATTTGTAGCGGGTCATCGCCGTAGCTAAATTCTTCATCAGCTATACTTGTTGGCAAGACACCCAATGCTGAATAAGGTATCTTGCTTTTTTTCTTGGTGTAGTCGGACGACAATTCACTGTTGGCATGGGTGTCATCAGAAGCAGTATCGTCCGAAACATCTATAGATGATTGAGCTTCAAGAGGCTCAGGCTGAGTTAAGTTAACGTGGGTGTCTTCGTAAACGCGATAAACGACTTCATTAACTTGGATGTCATCGTAAGTGAATTTTGTATGTAAGAATGAGTTTGTCTGGCCTTTAACGACAAGCGGTAAAGTGAATAGCGCAAACACAAATATTGTGGAATAGATAACGTAAATAACAGTCTTCATGCTTTGGTATTTTTATTGATATTGAACCACAGAGCGGAACAAATGTGTTCACACTCCGTGATTAAAAATTTTACATGTTAGCTATTCATCAATGTTTACATCATTTCAACAGCTAGCGCCACACCCTCACCGCCGCCGATACATAAAGATGCGATACCTTTGCGCCCCCCGCGTTGCTTAAGCGCGTGAAGAAGAGTTACCAATATACGCGCACCCGATGCACCAATTGGGTGACCCAATGCACAAGCGCCGCCCTTAACGTTCACCTTACTTTTGTCAAGTCCAAGCTTTTTAATTGCCAGCATGGTAACCATAGCGAACGCTTCGTTAATTTCGAAAAGATCGACCTCTTCTTTCGTCCAACCTGCTTTATCCAGCACTTTTTCCATAGCGCCAACAGGTGCAACGGTGAAGTTTTCAGGTTCAATAGAATTTGTTGCGTGAGCTACCACGCGTGCAAGCGGTGCTAGACCAAGTTCTTTTGCTTTGCTTTCGCTCATTACAACCAGAGCCGCTGCACCGTCAGAGATTGAACTTGAGTTCGCAGCGGTGACCGTACCGTCTTTTTTAAAAGCAGGTCTCAGTGTGGGAACTTTTTCAGGGCGAGCGGAACTCGGGCCTTCATCGGTATCAACAACATTATCGCCTTTTCTAGAAGACACTTTAACAGGTACTATTTCATCGACGAAAGTTCCGCTGTTTATTGCTTCATGTGCCTTGGAAAGCGAGCTCAATGCAAACTCATCCATTTCGCCGCGAGAAATTTTTTCTTCATCAGCAGTATCCTGCGCGAAGCAGCCCATTGCTTTGCCGTCATAGGCATTTTCTAAACCGTCTAGCATCATATGATCAAGCACTTGGCCATGGCCCATACGATATCCCGATCTAGCTTTAGGCAACATATAAGGCGCATTGCTCATGCTTTCCATTCCGCCCGCTACTACTACTGTCGCACTGCCTGCTTTAACCAAGTCGTGCGCCATCATTACCGCTTTCAAGCCCGAGCCACACACTTTGTTGATAGTTGTCACGCCAGCGCTTAATGGAAGCCCCGCTCCCAACGACGCTTGGCGCGCAGGAGATTGACCAAGACCAGCAGGTAATACACACCCCATAATGACTTCGTCAATTGCAGAGACATCCATCTCTTCACAGGCTGCTTTAATCGCAACTTCTCCAAGTTTAGTCGCAGCAAGCGAAGACAAATTACCGTTGAAACCACCCATTGGTGTGCGCTTAGCCGCGACAATAACTACTGATTCGTTACTCATAACCGTGCCCTTAAAATTCAGTTAAATTATAGAGTTAAGTGAAGAAAACCACGTAGATGTATACAAAAGTAAACACCCCTAACAGCTACAACGTCTTGCCTTCACCATGAAAAATTGACGTTAGCAAAATGTTACTTTACCTTAACGTAAAATGTAATTAACGTTAACGTAAACCTGTACTAAGTATGTGTCAACCAAACACTACGTTTTAATATAGTGATATATAAAAGCATCTACCTTAAAACGATAGTGCTATTGCAAAGACACCCAACCTACTACAGAAAAATTAATTACAAGACACCCACGTTTAAACAAAGGTGTTAAACAGCGCTGAAATACAAGGTACGTGTAATGAGCAAGTACGATGACGAAACAACATATGCAATAGGCGAACTCGCCCGAGAGTTTGACATTACTCCTCGTTCAATTCGTTTTTACGAAGAGCAAGGGCTGATGTCGCCTTCAAGAACGGGGCAAAATCGCATTTATCTCAACAAGGATAGAGTGCGCTTAAAGCTAATCTTGCGAGGAAAACGACTAGGATTTTCCCTCGCTGAGGTCAAAACACTGTTCGACATGTACGACACTAATCCGAATTCGGCAATTCAGTTAGAAGCCATGCTTGAAATGACTGAACAAAAAAGAGCGGTGCTAAAACAGCAACTAGAGGATATCCAGATGTTGATGACTGAACTGGATGATGTTGAAGCACGTTGCCGTGAAGAACTCGCAGAATTAAAACGAGGAAATATCGCATGAATACCTCCTACCCTACTCTAAATTTTGGACTTAGCGAAGACATCGAGATGTTACGTAATCAGGTCTATCAATTTGCACGAAATGAGATTGCTCCTCTTGCTGAACAAGCAGACGCAGATAACCAATTCCCAAACCAATTGTGGAAAAAACTTGGCGCTATGGGCCTATTGGGCGTTACTGTTTCAGAGCAATACGGTGGCTCTGATATGGGCTACCTTGCGCATACGATCGCTATGGAAGAAGTTAGTCGCGCATCAGGTGGTATTGGTTTGAGCTATGGCGCACATTCGAATCTTTGTGTTAATCAGATCTTTAAAAACGGTAATGGTGCCCAGCGTGAAAAGTATCTGCCTAAGTTAGTAAGCGGTGAACACATCGGCGCGTTAGCAATGAGTGAGCCTAACGCAGGTTCTGATGTCGTTAGCATGAAATTAAAAGCTGAAAAGCGCGGTGATAAATACATCCTTAATGGAAACAAGATGTGGATAACAAACGGTCCTGATGCACATACCTTTGTTATCTATGCAAAAACCGAGCCTAACGCGGGTCCAAAAGGGATCACAGCGTTTATTGTAGAACGCGACTTCCCTGGCTTTAGCCGCGCACAGAAACTCGACAAACTTGGTATGCGCTCATCTAATACCTGCGAATTAGTTTTCGAAGATTGCGAAGTGCCTGCGGAGAATATTCTAGGCAAAGAAGGCGAAGGTGTTCGCGTACTTATGAGTGGCTTGGATTATGAGCGCCTTGTTTTATCAGGTGGCCCGCTAGGCATTATGCAGTCGTGCATGGATATCGTAGTACCTTACATTCACGACCGTCAGCAGTTTGGCCAATCAATTGGTCAATTCCAACTAGTACAAGGCAAAGTAGCAGACATGTATACACAAATGAATGCTGCACGCGCTTATGTTTACACCGTTGCACAGTCATGCGATCGCGGTGAAACAACGCGAAAAGATGCTGCTGGCGCTATCCTTTACTCAGCAGAGCTAGCAACCAAAATGGCATTAGATGCCATTCAACTACTTGGTGGTAATGGCTACATCAACGAATACCCGACGGGCCGCTTATTACGTGATGCCAAGCTTTATGAAATTGGCGCGGGAACGTCTGAAATTCGCCGAATGCTTATAGGCCGCGAGCTATTTAACGAATCTAAATAATAAGGAGTTCTGGGTGGAAAATAATTTCGTTTGCAACAGGGAAAGCTTAGGCATTCCTAGTGTCACGGAAGTTAGAAAGCCCCCCCCCTTCTCCCTATTAAGTGGGTTTACGAAAGCTGAACTTTATTAACAGGCTAATGAATTGCAAAGACGCCCAACGCAGCGAAAGGGCTTAGCATGGATGTCTTGCTAATTATCTTGCTAACTAGTGGTTAACGCGACAGCCGTCGCCTATGCCCAACACAAGGAGGGGTTATGCCCGTTCTTCGCTCAAGTATAAATACGAAATCTGAAACATTTATCGCTAACGCCGAGCACATGCAGGCTCAGGTAAATGATTTAGTCGAAAAAATAGAACAAATTTGCCAAGGTGGCGGTGAGAAAGCGGCTGAGCGCCACGTGTCACGGGGAAAACTTCTACCTCGCGACCGAATCAATGCACTGATTGACCCAGACACGCCTTTTCTGGAAATAGGCCAGCTAGCTGCATGGGAAGTGTATGAAGACTATGTCCCCTGTGCTGGTGTTGTTGCCGGTATAGGTATTGTTGCTGGTATCGAATGTATGATTGTAGCTAACGATGCCACCGTCAAGGGCGGTACATACTACCCTCTAACCGTTAAAAAGCACCTTAGAGCGCAAACAATTGCAGAGCAAAATAACCTACCTTGTATTTATCTAGTAGATTCAGGTGGTGCTAACTTGCCCCGTCAAGATGACGTATTCCCAGACAGAGAGCACTTTGGTCGCATCTTTTTTAATCAAGCGAATATGTCTGCTAAGAATATCCCTCAAATTGCAGTAGTAATGGGCTCCTGCACTGCTGGGGGGGCTTATGTTCCCGCCATGGCTGATGAAAGCATTATCGTCAAAGAACAAGCGACTATTTTTCTAGGCGGCCCACCGCTTGTTAAGGCCGCAACAGGTGAAGTGGTTACCGCAGAAGAGCTTGGCGGTGGTGACGTTCATACTCGAATTTCGGGCGTTGCCGACCATCTCGCCAACAATGACCATCACGCACTTTCATTGGCGCGAAATGCTGTCTCCAGACTAAACAGAAAGAAGCCAGAATGCATTGACGTGGCCGAGGTAAAACCTCCGCGCTACGACACCAAAGACATTTACGGCATTGTGCCTGCCGATAGTCGTCAGACATACGATGTAAGAGAAATCATTGCGCGTATTGTGGATGATTCAGATTTTGATGAATTCAAACCGCTTTACGGCACAACCTTAGTTTGTGGTTTTGCACGCATTTTCGGTTTCCCTGTAGGCATTGTGGCTAACAACGGCATACTTTTCGGTGAAAGCGCACTTAAAGGTGCTCATTTTGTCGAACTATGTGCCATGCGAAAAATCCCTCTTGTGTTTTTACAAAACATCACAGGCTTTATGGTCGGTAAGCAATACGAGCATGGTGGTATCGCAAAACACGGTGCAAAAATGGTAACCGCCGTAGCCTGTGCGAATGTACCAAAGCTCACTGTGCTTATCGGCGGAAGTTTCGGTGCAGGTAACTATGGCATGTGCGGTAGAGCCTATGACCCACGCTTCCTTTTCATGTGGCCAAACGCTCGAATCTCTGTAATGGGTGGTGAACAAGCTGCTGGCGTTCTCGCCCAAGTTAAGCGCGACCAGAAAGAGCGCTCAGGTGAGTCATGGTCTGCAGAAGAAGAAAAGGCCTTTAAACAACCTGTCATCGACACTTACGAAAAACAAGGACATCCATACTATGCATCTGCAAGGCTTTGGGATGATGGCGTTATTGACCCAGCGGATACGCGATTAGTGCTTGGCCTATCGCTTTCAGTGTCACTTAACAAACCTATTGAAGACACCCAATTTGGCATATTTAGAATGTAGGAGTGCAGGTAATGGAACAATCAGTGATTTACAGCGTAGATGAAAGAAACATTGCCACTGTTTCCTTAAACAGAGCTGAGAAACATAACGCCTTTGACGACGAAATGATAAACGAACTGACTCGCCTATTTAAAAAAGCGGGTGAAGATAAAAGCGTTAGGGCTCTAATTCTAAGAGCAGAAGGCAAAAGTTTCAGTGCTGGGGCCGACCTGAACTGGATGAAAAAAATGGCCAGTTACACCGAAGCACAAAATGAAAGTGATGCACATGCATTAGCAACCATGCTGCAGACGCTTTATAAAATGCCGAAGCCCACAATAGCAAGAGTACAAGGCGCAGCTTTTGGCGGCGCTGTTGGTTTAATTGCATGTTGCGACATTGCTATTGGCAGCAAACTGAGTAAATTTTGCTTAAGCGAAGTTAAAATTGGCCTTATTCCAGCAACCATCAGCCCCTACGTTATTGAAGCAATGGGCGCACAAGTATGCCGACGCTACTTCCAGACCGCCGAAGTATTTTCTGCACGCAGAGCAAGACGTTTAGGGCTGTTGAGCGAGTCTGTTACCGAAGACGAACTCGATAGCACTATCGACACTATTTTATCTAGTGTACTGAAAAATGGTCCCCTAGCAGTGGCGAAAGCAAAAGAGTTAGTGCAATGGGTGTCTACGCAAGAAATTGATGATGCTCTTCTCACAAGAACGAGCAAACTTATTGCTCAAGTTAGAACCTCTGATGAAGGTCAAGAAGGTCTGTCAGCCTTTTTAGAAAAGCGCAGTGCGTCATGGGTGGAGGTTCAAAATGATAAATAAATTACTAATTGCAAACCGTGGCGAAATTGCATGCCGCGTTATTAAGACAGCCAACGCTCAAGGTATAAAGACGGTAGCAGTTTATTCAGACGCCGATGAACATGCCCTTCATGTAGAAATGGCTGACGAAGCAGTTTATCTAGGACCATCTCCGTCAAAGGAAAGTTACTTACGAGGTGAACTCATTATTGAGAAATCTAAAGAACTTGGTGTAGACGCTATTCACCCAGGTTACGGCTTTCTCTCGGAAAATGCTGAGTTTGCGAGTCTATGCGCCAAAAACAATATTATCTTCGTAGGTCCACCAGCATCTGCAATCGAAGCAATGGGGTCTAAGTCTGCCGCAAAACACATTATGGAACAAGCAGGTGTTCCTTTGGTACCGGGCTATCACGGCGACGATCAAAGTGAAGCTGTATTAAAAGGCGCTGCCGATGAAATGGGCTACCCAGTCCTATTAAAAGCCGCTGCTGGCGGTGGCGGAAAAGGCATGCGACAAGTTTGGAGTGAAAACGAGTTTTCTCAAGCATTAAATGCAGCTAAACGTGAATCTATGGCGAGCTTTGGCGACGACCATATGCTAGTTGAAAAGTACCTCACGCGCCCTCGTCACGTTGAAATTCAAGTTTTCTGTGACACTCATGGCAATGGCGTATATCTATTCGAGCGTGATTGTTCGGTTCAACGCCGCCACCAAAAGATTATTGAAGAAGCCCCAGCCCCAAATATGTCTCAGTCAGTGAGAGAAAACATGGGAGAGGCGGCGATTCTCGCAGCGAAGGCCATTAACTACGTCGGTGCGGGAACGGTTGAGTTTTTACTTGATGAAGACGATTCATTTTACTTCATGGAAATGAATACGCGCTTGCAAGTAGAACATCCTGTGACAGAAATGATCACCCGTGAGGATTTAGTTCAATGGCAACTAACTATTGCTGAAGGCAAGCCTCTTCCTAAGCAGCAAAATGAGCTCACGTTAACAGGACACGCATTCGAAGCACGCATTTACGCTGAAGATCCAAACAACGAATTTCTACCTTCTACCGGCACGCTGTGCCTGTTGCACACACCAAAAGAAAATGACGTAGTTCGCGTTGACACAGGTGTTGTTGAAGGTGATGAGGTAAGCGTTTTTTACGACCCTATGATTGCCAAGCTTGTGGTTTGGGGAGAGAACCGGGAGATAGCGCTCAAGCGCCTAATTAGTGCATTGGGTGACTACTACATTGACGGTGTAAGCACAAATATAGACTTCCTAAAGCGTGTCGCTACCCACCCTTCATTCGTTGCTGCTGAGCTAACAACTACATTTGTAGAGAAGCACCATAATTCTTTGTTTAGCGCGATAAGTGAGGATGCTGCTAACGATGACACCCAAGCTACCATTCCTGCAATGGCATTGCTTTCACTGTTAAATAGAAAAGTTTCCACAAGTAACAAGACCCCATCAGTGTGGTCAACTGTTGGTGCGTGGCGCGCTAACGCAAATCATACAGAAACCCTAAGCCTACTTTGCAATCAAGACGAAGTGCATGTTGATGTCAAGCACCTGCGTCGTAGTAGTGGAGATGCTTGGGAGCTATCTATAGGCGAGAATTCCTATAACGTAGAGGGCAAGCTTGTAGGTAATACTTTGCAAGCAACGATTAATGGATACAAATCAACATTTACATTTTCAGACAATGATAATGAGTGTACCCTTTTTAACAAAGACACCCATGCTAAGTTCAGCGTAATCTCAGCATCTCTTGGTGATGATAACAGCGATGGTGATGATGCCAATTTCAGTGCTCCTATGAATGGGACAATAGTTGCGCATTTAGTTGAAAAAAGTCAGCAGGTTAAGAAAGGGGAACCCATCTTAGTCATGGAAGCGATGAAAATGGAGCACAGCATCATCGCCCCACACGACGGTTCAGTAAAAGAGTTCTTTTTCAATCCAGGTGAATTAGTTGACGGTGGCGCCACACTTTTAGCATTTTCAGCAAAAGAAACTTCAGAGGTCTGATGTAATGTTTTCACAAGAAGTAAGTATTGTTGAAGTTGGCCCGCGAGACGGTCTTCAAAATGAAGAACAGACGTTAAGTGCTGCGCAGAAAATCGAGTTTATTAACCTTCTTTCAAATACAGGGGTTCAGCGTATAGAAGCCGGTAGCTTTGTATCACCAAAGTGGGTGCCACAAATGGCGAACTCTGATGAGGTTCTTAGGGCGCTCAACCCTAATACAAAAATTCATTATTCTGCGTTGACCCCTAACCTTAAAGGCTTGGAAGCTGCTATTGAGGTTGGTGTAAAAGAGGTTGCTGTATTTGGCGCTGCCTCTGAGTCCTTTTCTCAAAAGAACATTAACTGTTCTATTAGCGAAAGTTTGAAGCGTTTCGAGGCCGTGTTTAACATGGCCAGCGAAAACAGCATAAAAGTTAGGGGCTATGTTTCATGTGTAATGGGCTGTCCTTATGAAGGTGAAATTTCACCTGTTGCCGTTAAACGGGTAAGTAAGGAACTCGTTGACATGGGATGTTACGAAGTATCTCTTGGCGATACCATCGGTGTGGGTACGCCAATGTCTACAAAACTGCTATTAGATGACGTCTTGAAAGAGATTCATGTCACCAAAGTTGCCGCTCATTTCCATGATACTTATGGACAAGCACTAGTGAACTTATACACTGCCCTTGGATATGGCATCTCATCCATTGATTCAGCTGTTGCAGGTCTTGGCGGCTGCCCTTATGCCAAAGGTGCAAGTGGAAATGTTGCAACTGAGGACGTCCTGTATATGTTGAATGGTATGGGAATATCTACAGGTATAGACATGGAAAAGTTGCTAGAAGCTTCTTCTTACATTTCAAAACTTTTAGGGCGCTCTCCCGTGTCGAAAACAGCAAACGCACTTCTAGCAAAATAATAAGGTAGATATACATGCCCCTTTTCCTAAAGGGGTCCCCCTAACTCTGTAATTGCGCCATGTGTCGCCTTTATACAATGGATGTTTTTCAAATACATTCAAATACAACCATTGCAATTTCCCTCTATCTTGATTTTTCACTTGTAGCCAAAGGGGATGAAGCCAAACACTTATTGTATTTTGAGGATCGAAAAAAGTTTAAGGTGGCTGTCCTCGTAAACGATTATCTATAAATTTTTGACGGCAAATTTTTCATTGGGTGTTTTTGCAAAGAATTATCGAAACACAAAACAAACCCATTAGCCAGGTCACACCCCAGCATTGCAAATGCTAAAGTCGAACTATTATAAATTACCTTGCAGCTACCGAAACATGGCTCAAAGCAGAAAGTCCCTTATCAGTCTCCAAGATACCCCCTATTATCATTGTATATCTCGCTGCGTGCGTCGTAGCTACCTCTGCGGCTATGATCGAACCAGTAATGTTTGTTACGAGCACAGAAAGACATGGGTAGAGAAACGTCTGTTATTTTTAAGTAAGATATTTGCAATAGATATTTCTGCTTACGCCGTAATGAGTAACCATGTCCATATTATTTTGTGCGTTAATAAAGAAGCCGCCGCCTCATGGTCAATGCGCACCGTATTGCGTCAATGGCATAAGATGCATAAAGGAACCGAACTCACACAGAAATATCTGAAGGGCGAGATATTGAGCGACATCGAATACAAGGCAGTGAAAAGTACTGCTGAAGTATATAGAAAAAGGCTCTACGACATTAGCTGGTTTATGAGAAATTTAAACGAGTATATTGCTAGAAAAGCAAATAATGAAGACGATTGCACTGGCAGATTTTGGGAAGGTCGCTTCCGCTCACAGGCACTGCTGACAGAGAAGGCTCTTCTTTCATGTATGGCATACGTTGACCTAAACCCAGTACGCGCAAAGATTGCGACAGGGCTACAAGACTCATACCATACAAGTATCAATAAAAGGTTGAAGTACGATAGTCCAAGAAACAAACCGATAAAAGGCTTAATGCCGCTGAAAAATCATTTACGTTGCAGAAACTATCGTGGCATAAATATTACGCTGAATGACTATTGCGCTCTTCTTAATCATTCAATTGAACTATTGCGTGACACCAGCTCAACAACTGCTCCAACGCGGTCCATTCAATATATGAAATCTCTCGATGTAAGCCATCATCATTGGCACAAATTTATTAGTGATTTCGAGAATATATTTTCTTTTGCAGCAGGAGACTGTATCTCTATGCGAAAATTTAAAGAAAATACCAAAAGAAAGCGAATGGCTAAAATATCTTCAGGATTGCTATACTCTGTTGCAACTACCACTATTTCTCATTAGGTAGGATGACGGTAGTGATAATTGCTAGTAAGAGCATACCAGCCATGATATAGACTACTGAAAAAGATAAAACAGGAGTCAATACGGCGTAAAGAGCACCAAATGCTAACAGAATCAACCCTATCGCCGTATTTGAAAAACCGACCAGTTCGGTTCTTTCATGTCCATCTTTAACATCTAAACTATATGTCTTTCGCCCTGTTCTCACACCAGCGTGGGCTACCGACAACAAGAAAAATAACAGTGCAGAAATGACAACCGTTGTGGTTTGCACCATAAGTAAGCCTACACACGAAATTAGCGCGAGTGCACCTGAAATTCGAAGTGTTAATTTTGCGCTTCTATCTGCAATCTTGCCCCAAATAATTGATGATAAAAGCGCAGCTGTTGCTTCGGCCCCAATGTAAATAGGAAGCAGCGCTTTTACATCTCCATTTTTCTCTATCATGAAATAAGGAGCTACCAATGCTGAGTGGACGAAAAGTCCTCTTACAAAAATGAATTTATAAATCGTGGCATCGAAGTCGACACTAAATACCTTCTTCGCTTCATCACCCAAATCTACCGTTGTTTTAATAGGCCAAACACATATAAGCGTCAGAACAAAAGATAAAATACTACTACACAAGACTGTTAGCAGTACGTTCGAAGTCAGCGAGCCATCATAAATCACCAAGGGTATGGCAATAACAAGGGTTACCACCCCTGAAACAGTAGACGCAATCCCGATTAGACTACCCCGCTCGCCTTTCTTAGCTACATCAGCCTCCATATCTTTTACAGTAAGTGAGCAGGCTGAACGACCTAGACTGAGGAGTACAAGAGAGATGAGGACCAACATACCGGCTAGGAAACCAGAAAATGAAATAACCGCTAGTAGCATACCCAAAACTGAAAGTGTTTGTGTGAGCATACCGATACGCCAAACGATGTGCCGCTGAGTATGTTTTCGAAGATAGATGCTAATAAGCACTTGAGGAAGAAGAGCGCCCGACTCTCTGATTGGGACAAGCCAGCCTACCATCCAAACTGGCGCTCCGATGCTAATTAGTAGTGCGGTCAACGTTGTTTTAGCAGAGATAAGAAGGTCTGCTAGTTTATTTAGTGAAAGGCCTGTAATAAGCAAATTTTTTTGTTTCATGGACGATAAGCATACACCACAATTCTATTCGTTAAGTACGGTGCTTTTATCCAGTCAGATCAGAAAGTTGTGCCCCCTACCCAGCATTTTCAGCGAGTACTTTAAGATTCTCTAGGCCCGTTTCGAAATCCGGGCCAATCATGCTATCCATCATCAAAGCGAAATATTTGTTTATAGGATTATTGCCTACTGAGCCTTCATCTCGCCAGGTTACGAGCGAGCCATTCTCTTTGGGTTCAATCTCTACAATGCCTGACGAGCCCATCTCGAAATCGGGAAAATACAGTCGGTACATCACACGTCTATTATGCTCTAGTTGCGTAATTTCAATTTCGCCATTACCCTCGGTGTCGCTTGACCACTCCGAACGCATTCCTATAGCCCTATCAGGCCCTGAATAATCAAGTTTCATATCAGGGTCACGCTTGAACCATACACCCCACTTCTTCCACTCTTTCAAATCAACAATATAGGGGTATATTTCTGATGGATGAGCATCAATATTAATTGTTCGTTCAACGCTGTAATCTTTAGAAATAAAAAAGCTAGTCGCAACAAATAATACGATTACACCACTTAAAACCATTAAAAGTTTTTTTAACGCTCCCATCTGAGACTCCATAAAAGAACCGACTTACAAAATATAACATTAAATTAACATTTGTCACTTAAAGACCTTCTTCGCTCAATTTTTTTCGTAGATAGACACTCTTTCCAACATGATTAAAGGAGTTAAAAGCATTTTATGTTTCAATAATTATCATGAGCCCAATGTTTCGTCTTACCCAAGGAGGAATAAAAAACCTGAAAAAGATACACCGCTAAAAACTCGTTATGTACTACGTAAGCATATCGGTTATCGAACAAAGTGTAGACTAACACTTTAAATTTTAAAAATAAGCATTTAAACAATGACTTACTTTGTTAAAAGACTTTTCAGGATGAACATAATGAGGTTGCGATGGATGTCTCTGTAACGTTTTCTACCTTACGTTTACTTGGTGACTACCCTATAATTGGGGTGGGTGTCTTGCTAAAGCACCTCTTGCTAAAGCTTTAATTTAAAAAGTCTCTCGTTGAGTGTATCTACAAAAGAATAAGCGTTTAGGATGGATGTCTTCGTAACGGCATTCGTAAAAGCATCAGCGTCTCCAAATCAACAACCTTTTAAAAACATTTACCTTTTTATCACAATGCATGAAAATCGCACTGTCATTCTAAATTATCTTGTGTAATATGGATTTAAGTTATCTAGAGAGCCTGTTAATTCAGGTCTATCATGTATTGCGCAGTCAATCGCACCACTTCGTTTTCTTTTTATATTTCTATCGATACACAGTTGTCGCTTTATTACAGGAGTTTATAGGAAATGGCAGATCAAAGTTCTCGTTACATCAGTAACCTTACTCGCGATACATATGCGCTTATCCTCGCGGGTGGTAAAGGTTCAAGACTACACGAGCTCACGAATTGGCGAGCCAAACCGGCACTTTATTTCGGCGGTAAATTTAGAATTATCGATTTTCCACTATCAAATTGTGTAAATTCAGGCATACGCCGAATAGGCGTGGTTACCCAATACAAGTCCCATTCCCTCATTCGTCACTTAGTCAGAGGTTGGGGTCACTTTAAAAAAGAACTTGGCGAATCTGTAGAAATTCTTCCCGCTTCACAACGTTTCTCTGACAGTTGGTATGAAGGAACGGCAGATGCAGTTTTCCAAAACATTGATATCATTCGTGATGAACTCCCAAAATATGTGATGATACTTTCAGGCGATCACATCTATCGTATGGACTACGGTGATATGTTGGCTAAGCACACAGAGTCTGGTGCGAAAATGACCGTTTCCTGTATGTCGGTGCCGCTGGAGGAAGCAGCGGGCGCGTTTGGCGTGATGTCTGTCGATGAAAACTACCGCATTAACGGGTTTGAAGAGAAACCGGCTAATCCTAGTCCCCTGCCTAATGATCCATCCCGCTGCTTAGCATCTATGGGCAACTATGTGTTTGATACAGAGTTTCTGTTCGAGCAATTACGTGTTGATGCTGAGAACATGGGCTCGCAGCGAGATTTTGGTAAAGACATTATCCCATCAATCATTGCCGACCACCCAGTATATGCCTACCCTTTTGAGAAAAGTGGCGGAGACAATGCCTATTGGCGCGATGTAGGTACTATTGATTCATTTTGGGAAGCCAATATGGAGATGGTTGCTCCTGTACCTCAATTGAATTTATACGATAGAAAATGGCCTATATGGACGTACCAAGAGCAACTCCCACCTGCAAAATTTGTTTGGGAAGACCACGACAGACGCGGCGAAGCGATTAACTCTGTAGTTTCCGGAGGCTGCATTATTTCAGGATCTACACTTCGGTCATCTATTTGCTTTTCCAATGTACGCGTTCATTCTTACGGCCTTATTGAAGACGCTGTAATTCTTCCCGACGTGGAAATTAAACGTCACTGTAAGTTGAAAAAAGTAATTATCGATCGCGGTTGTATCATACCAGAAGGAACCACAATCGGTTATGACCACGAGCAAGACAAAGCCCGTGGTTTCCGTGTATCTGAAAAAGGCGTGGTGCTAGTAACAAGGGAAATGTTAGGACAGCCCGTGGGCGGTCTAAGTAAGTCTAGAAAGCAGGGTTAACCCATTTCTTATAGGTCGGTGCAGAGATTGATTTTAGCGTATCAGCGTTCAATTCAATCTCTGCATCTCTCAATTAGCGTCTTCACTCCACTGCACTAACGTACGCTCAATAAAGCTTGCAACGAGCTCGGGGTGCTCTAACGGAAACATATGCCCGCCGTCGATTACTGTATGCTCAATAAGGTTGTGCTTCATTAGCCGCGAGTACATTTCTGGTTTACACACGTTACTTTTGCTTCCTGTTGCCAATATGGCTGGACACTTGAGCTTCCCTTTATATTTCCCCAAATTATGGGGAATATTGCGAAACAACTCTGCTTCTACTTCCGCTCGAAATGTGAGTGAAATATTGCTCCCTTTCAGGGCTGTCACAGACTTCACATAATCACGTACACACCGTTTATCCATATTTTTAAACAACGTCTTCCCGTGAAAGTACGCCACCATATCTGTATTGGCCGGCCAATTGGTGTTGCGTGTTTGTGCTAGTTTCGCCGGCGTTAGCTTATTTATTAGAGGCGTATGTTTCGCGAATCTAAAGAAGTAACTTAACGGGCCGACAACAAGCGGCGGGTCAAGCAAAATAATGCCCCTGAAAAGCTCTGGTGCTTCGCATGCCGCCATGTAAGTAATTACAGCTCCAAATGAATGCCCTACACCAAACACACCTCGCGGGTCCTTGTTCTCTTTTTTTAAGTGCTTGATAAGTTCTTGCACTTGATTGCGCCAGTTTCCATTCACAGGGAGCTGAGGATCGTGCCCAAAGCGCTCAACATGCAATCGGTGAAAGTGATCAGGTAGCCCAGAAAACATCGCATTATAACTACCTGCAGGAAATCCATTTGCATGGGCAAAATGAAAACTCAACTCTGACGACGTCACCAATACACTCCTTTCACTCAAACAATAAAGGGGCTTTAAATCAGCCCCTTAGCATTAAAGTTTGATAATACTACAAGCCTCTAGCTTCTGCCATTTCCCAATCTTTAACGATCTTTGTGCTTGTCCATAAGAACACGGCAATAGAAAGCGCGTAAGGAACTACAAGGTAGATAAGTGCCTGCCTCAATGCCTCCGTTTCGCCTAAAGACGGCACCAGCGCTTGGCTAATAATACCAGTAAGTGTTGGGCCACCGCCTAATGCAATAATGTTCAATACAAAGAAAAATAACGCTGTCGACATGGCTCTTACATTTATCGGAGCAAGAGTTTGTGCCATTGCAAAGCTTGGGCCTAGGTAAGAGCCACTAGTAAATAACAACAGGGCCATAAGCGCTACTGACAACCACAAATCTTGCACTTGTAACGATGCATAGAATGCCGGCACACCAATAATAAGTGCGATAGCGGGCAAGAGCGCATAAGCTTTTTTATTGTGCTTACCCCATCTATCAGCAATATACCCTCCAAGCCATACTCCTAGCGCATAGGCGGTTCCGTTGATAATTCCAAATACGATTAGCAACTGTGTAATATCTAAACCCGCAAAGGCGCGAACGTAGTAATCAATTACCCATGTCGAAATGGCATAGTTGCCGAATGAACCAAAGGAAATTCCCAGCGCCATTCCCCACCACGTCGGAATTTTCAGCAACATCTTAAGCGATGATTTTACACTTGGCTTATTTGCTTCATCTGCGCTTGGCGAAGAGGTTGTTCTCGCTGGCTCCTTAACCGTGAACTTAAGTAAAATTGCGAGTAACACACCTGGGACACCTACGCTGTACATCACGGTCCGCCAGTCAGCAGAACCGCCCTGTAGAAAGAACGCTGAAGCAAAGAACGCTAGCATAACGCCAAAAGGAATACCTAAAGAGTATATTGCGAGCGCGCCCGCACGTTTTTCTTTGGGAAATAGGTCGGAAATAATACTGTGGGATGGTGGGCTACCACCCGCTTCACCAATACCAACGCCAATACGTGCAATGGCAAGTTGCATGTAATTAGCAGCCAGCCCAGATGCGGCGGTAAAGCCACTCCAAAGCGTTAAAGAAATAGCAATTATATTCACGCGACTGTACCTGTCGGCAAGCCAAGCGATAGGAATTCCCATCACGGTATAAAGTAACGCAAAATAAATGCCTTTAAGCCATCCAAGCTGGGCATCATCTAACCCCAAATCGGCTTTGATAAAGGGAGATAAAATCCCGATGATTTGCCTGTCTATAAAGTTAAAGGCATACACCAAGGTTAGTATAAATAGAACATAATTCCGGTAACTTCTAGATGCTCCTGCTTCTGCAGCGGGAATACCTTCAACGTTAGTATGGGCCATAACAGTCCTTTTAAGTAACAATAGCTCAGTCTATGCATTAGGCAAAAAAATAAACAACTAATTGTTACTTATTTGTTAACATAAAGAAAATTACTAACTGAGGCTTTTCGTTCTATAGCGCTTAAGGTACGATGACAAATACTTAACTCATCAGACCAGACAAGCAAACATGACAGTAGATGAATTGCTCAATATTCCTCAATTATCTCAAACTTCGGAAAACATATGGAAAGTTGATGGACTCGCTATCCCTAAGACGTGGGGACAAGGACGAACTGCGTTTGGAGGAATTTCTGCCGGTATGCTTTACACCGCAGTAAAGCAGCAAGTCACTGATAAACGCGTGCTGCGCTCTTTTACCACCAACTTTGTTGGCCCTCTATCTCTTGAAACCCCTTTCTCTATTGAAGTTACGTTGCTCAGAACGGGGAAAAATGTCTCTCAGTTTACCGCTCATGCTATTCAAGACGGCAAAAGCTGTGTTTTTTCGCAAGCCTGTTTTGGTGTTGCACGTCAGTCAGGTATTGCCGTCGACAATGCAGATATGCACGACATGCCTCCACCAAATAAAGCGAAGTTTATCCCGCAAATTCCTAAAGTTACGCCGAAATTCTTACGTTACTTTGATTTAGCAATTGAGGATGGAGGCATTCCATTTACGCGAAGAAAAACAAGCCACTACCATGGCTTCATGCGGTTTAAACAGCCCCCAGAAGCCATCACCGATGCACATATCATCACTATGATCGACGCATGGCCGCCCACACTCTTACAAATGATGAAGCTTCCGGCGCCTGCCAGTACAGTAAGTTGGAACTTAGAATTCATTCATCCGCACAAGCCAGTAAGCCCGACAGATTGGTTTGCTTATAAAGCTCACACCAGACAAGCTGCCGATGGTTATGGCCATACTGAGGCGACAATTTGGGATAAGGATAATGAAGTGATTGCCATCAGTAGGCAAACCGTAGCAATTTTTGACTGATCGCTACGGCAAAAGGAAAGCGCACACAATACGTTAAATTAATAAAGCATAAACGCGTTAGGATTAAACAGGGAAATCACCGAAATACACTGCAGGTTGGTTATATCTAGCGCGTCTTCTAAATCTTCGCGATTAAGCGATAAAGCCTCATGTAACTCTGGTTTCAAGTTATGATAGCTGGGGTAAATTTCTGGATTCACATTATCAAGTGCTAGTACATACGAGAGTTGCACAATCTTTTCATCTATAGAAGACGCTGCTTCTTCGCCTTTGTGAACATTTGCAATAGGCGAGTAAATCGAGCTTGGAATATTCCACTTTTCAATTAGCCTTGCGGACAACTCCGCGTAGGTAAATCCTAGCACGCCAAACTGAAGTTCAGCAGGACTCACTCTCGTGTTAAACGCCTGACAACGGTGTGCTGATTCAGGCAAAATCGAAACTGTCACTAACTCGCCTATATTGTGAAGCAGTCCTGAAACGAAAAGTCGCTCTGGCTCTCGAATATTGCGCATATCGGCAAAATATTTTGCCAGAAGTCCACATGAAACGCTTTGCTCCCAAAACTTGTCCAGATCAATACATTGGCCGTCTACATCTTTGAAAGCTTGGCTAACACCATAAGCAAGCGCTAGATCATAGGTAGAGCGCGTCCCTACTACCTGAATGGCCTTAGTCACTGTGTCTATTTTATTGGGAAAACGATAGAGCGCTGAGTTTGATACCCTTAGCAATTGAGTTGCCAATGACGGGTCGAAAGCAATGATATCGCCGATGTCATCAATGCTTGAAGCTTCATCATCCATACACGCTTTAAGTCGAGTTACCGAATCAGGTAAAACAAAAAGGTTTTCCGCTTTCGAAACTAGTTCATCTAAATTCATTCGTGCACTCTCTTTAATGCCGCTTTTGTCAATATAGCATTTAAGGCACCTCCGTTCGCCTTACTTCCTTTAAGATATAGGCACAAAAATGTAGTTGGTCAATAAATATCAATTAGTAAAAAAGTATGATTTCCTTACTAATCAAAAAGTTAACCCAAATCCACCTGAAGCCTGTATATCGCGCTTGTACATCTTTGATACACAACACATATTTTCACTAAATATTAACAGTTCACACAACGCCGCTGAAAAATACTCCCTTGACATATTCAGCGCATCTCTAAAAGGCGTGTATTATAGCGTTTCAACTCTTTTTACATACTAATAATTTTCATAAGCAGAAAAACTCAGGGTAATAACCAATTAGAATTAGATTTTCTAAGGAACACATGCTTTTGTAATAACTCATTGAAATTTATGGTAGCATTCATAGCTTATTCACACTGCCTTGTGGCAAGGTTCTTTAAGCAGAAGTTGTAATCCATTTCATGTTAAATATCGCTGTTATCGGTTATGTCTGGCCTGAGCCAAACTCCTCGGCTGCTGGCCAAAATATGTTATCTATCATTACCCGTTGTTTGTCTGCCAATTTCAAGGTGACATTTTTGACTGCCGCCAATGATAGCGAACACAAAGAAGATCTTACGGCGTTGGGCGTTAAAGTACACCCCGTTTCGCTGAATTGCAGCTCGTTCAATAGCCTTATAGCGCATATAAACCCAGACGTTGTAATATTCGACCGCTATATGACAGAAGAGCAGTTTTCTTGGCGAGTAAAAGAAGCATGTCCCGATGCACTTCGAGTGTTAAATACCGAAGATTTACATAGCTTGCGTCAAGCCCGGTATGAAGCAGTAAAACAATACAATGATGCCAGCCTTGCAAAATTAAATAGCGAACTGGCGCAACGAGAAATTGCTTCCATATTTAGATGCGACCTTACCTTGGTAATCTCGAAGCGGGAAATGGCTCTGCTAAAGGCATATTACGGCGTGCCACTCGCGCAGCTTCAATATCACCCACTTGTAGTAGGAAAAACAATATCTACCACACTTCCGTATGAGCAGCGAGCGCACTTTATTCACATTGGAAACTTTCGCCATGCCCCGAATTGGGACGCGGTGCTACAATTAAAGCAAAGCATATGGCCTGCAATAAAAAAGGCGCTACCCAAAGCTGAGTTGCATATTTACGGGGCTTATCCACCTAGAAAGGCCACACAACTTCACAATGAAAAACAAGGCTTCCTAGTAAAAGGTTGGACTGAAAATGTGGAGTCTGTAATGATGAACGCCAAGGTGCTGATTGCTCCTTTGCGATTTGGCGCAGGCATTAAAGGTAAACTGCTTGATGCAATGCGCTGTGCCACGCCTAATATCACAACGTGGATTGGCGCAGAAGGTATCATTCCAAGCGATAAAGTGACGGCTGGTATTAATGAAGAAGAAGCCGTTGAACCTCAGCACCTAGCGCAATGGCCCGGTGCGATTTGCAGCACAAATACAACTGAGCCGGCAGTTGTTCAAGAATATGTGCGGCACGCTGTGGCACTGTATGATGATAAAACGACATGGGTTCGTGCAAGTAACTTAGCAGTGGCTATGCTCAATTCATTTGAGAGCGAACAGCCAGAAGTGCCACTTGTCGAACAAATGATTGCGTTGAAACAGTCGCTTCACGGCCATAGGAGTCGTCTATTTATGCAAAGTTTGATGTGGCATCACACCCTAACGGCAAGCAAGTACATGGGCCAGTGGATTGAAGCAAAGAACAAATAAGGGGAATCGCCAGTTTGACCGCTAGGTGCTTTTCAATTTGGCTATTACAGACTTAATCCCGTTTCCACGGGACTGACTTAAATAGCGCTCTAGCTGACAACGTGACAAGTAGCTCTCAAAGTCGAATCCACTGCGCTGTTGTGCAGATAACGCGTTAGCTTTTTCTAATAATACTGCAAGCACGCCGCGAATAACCTTACTAGGTGAGTAGGCCATCAAACTGCCCTGTTCATCAGAAACTGCTAACCATACTGGACTTTCGCAACCTTCCACTTCTGTTTCAGCCGAACGTTTTTCCATTGGTAGCGGAACGAGCGCTTTACCCGCAAGCATGAGTGTGCGAGTAAAATCGTCCCATCCTTTGGCATTAGCTAAAGATGAAGCCAGAGGAAGCAAAGTGTCGAGAGTACTCATGATCTCAGTTCCTTGCTTAATTTCCGCTTAGCTCTGAAGCTAAATCATCGGCGGTCATAACTAGGTTTTCAACGTCACTAGTAGTGGGAAACATCACTAGCTCAACGCCGTTTTTATTAAGACCTGGCAACCAAGTTTGCGTAAAGTCATCCAGAGTAATATTCACACATTGACCTTCAATTTCGTTTATATCTACAAACTTTTGAGCCAAATCACGATGAGGGAACACCGGTAGCTGAACGCTCTCACCACCTTCAAACATTACGAAGCCTTCGCCACCTTGCACCAACCAAATTTCATTTGCTTTTACAATGTAGCTTACTACAAGCTCTTGTCGGTCTTCTGCACTAAGCTTCATTGCTTGCTCGATAACCACATCACTTAACTTGTCTGCAACTGTTTCTGGAAACACGTTATTTCACCTATCTCAAATTTTGCGGCAAGTATACCTGCCTTAGTAATAGGCGCAATGCAAAAAGCGCTAGAAAAGCCCCGCTCGGTGAACACTTATAAAGACACCCATGCGTATCTACTCCTAATAACCAGTATTGAGATGACATCCACATTTGCCCATAAAGTTTTGGAAATCACCTATCCATTTTTACTTAATCAACCACTACATTATTAACATTGACATTTTTCACCCGTTGCGAAGACACCCATGATAAATTAGAACAAATCATCTAACACAACAAAAGCTTAAACGAAAAGAACTTTACCTCATGCGCAATCTATTTACTGCTTTGAAGCAAGACACCCATGCTAACCACGCTATTTTGGAAAATACCTTTCCCTTCTCAATGTATCAAAAAGATAGTGAGTTTAACGATGAGGCCTACCTTGCCATCCTCAACATTATGAAAGTATTTCACCAAAATACTGAAGAAGCGGTAAAACAGGCGGTGCTACAAACGCCTTCACTGAGGCCAGTAGCATCAATGATCAATAGCGAGGTTGTTCTACTAGCACTTAACAATGACACCCACGCGTTGTCGTATACGCCATTGTCAACTCAATCACGTTACAAAGACACCCATACTAACACCGTTGACAAGCTCACATCGTCTACAAAAGTCAGAAACGAAGAAATGCTTTTCTTAAACGTCAAAGCAACCGAGCAATTAATTCCAAGTTTCAACTCAACCATTAGTCAAGCCATTGCTGCTATTTATGTATGGTTAGGTTCATCAATGGGCGCCAACATTATCGTTAGAAGGTTGGAAGCCATGACGATAAATATTCCGACTGAGTACTATCAAGCAATGTCAGGATGTGCCAAAGCATGGGTGTCATTCAAGCAAGAGGTAGAAAGGCTTTTACCAGAGCTCGATCTGGACAATGAGTGCTTTGTTACGAACGCGGTGCACGACGCAAATGCTTGGTTTCAGTTTTTGATATCACTCGGTAAACGCACTGCATTAAGCGACATGCCCTTCCCTAAAGTCACTGTCTGATAAAGGGGTAGCCAATTTTTATGCTACTGAAGAGTTTTCTACACATAACCATTTCTTCAGTAGCTATAAATAAACTTAATCTAGTCAATCGACTGAATGCATTAATATAGTGGTAAATCATCGTTAAGCGGCTGTGCGGTTTCTGGTAGACTCTAGCCAAATTCGAAGCAACCACTAAAAAGTATGAAAGTAATCTCATTTAACATAAACGGTATTCGCGCTCGTCTACATCAACTTCAGGCCGTTATCGACGCACACCAACCCGATATCATTGGTTTACAGGAAATTAAAGTTCACAACGAACAATTTCCGGTAGAAGCCGTTGAAGCCATGGGCTATCACGTCTATTTCCACGGACAGAAAAGCCACTACGGCGTTGCTTTTTTGGCGAAGAAAGAGCCGCTTTCTGTGTCGATGGGTTTCCCAACTGATGAGGAGGACGCCCAACGTCGCATGATTATTATAAAAACCACCGATGATGCTGGCGACCCCGTTACCGTTTTAAATGGTTATTTCCCTCAAGGTGAAAACGAAAAGCATGAAACCAAGTACCCAGCTAAGCGCAAGTTTTACAAAGACTTAATGACTTATTTGGATGATAACCATACGCCAGACGAAAACGTCATCGTTATGGGTGATGTCAACATCTCACACACGGATTTGGACATTGGCATTGGTGAAGACAACCGCAAGCGTTGGCTAAAAACCGGAAAATGCAGCTTTTTGCCGGAGGAGCGTGAGTGGTTGAACACAGTAATCGACTGGGGCTTTGAAGATAGTTTTCGAACGCTCAACCCAGAGACAAACGACAAATTTTCGTGGTTCGATTACCGCTCGAAAGGGTTCAACGACAATCGAGGCCTTCGCATTGACTTGATTTTGGCGACAAGACCGCTTCACGCAAAGCTACATGATGCCGGTATTGATTATGAGCTAAGAGGCACTGAAAAGCCGTCCGATCACGCGCCTATTTGGGCCGAGTATAAAGGGTAAACAGTACTAAATACTGCTCCCCGC
This sequence comes from Alteromonas sp. S015, assembly GCF_036864485.1. Lineage (NCBI taxonomy): Bacteria > Pseudomonadati > Pseudomonadota > Gammaproteobacteria > Alteromonadales > Alteromonadaceae > Alteromonas > Alteromonas sp. S015. The sequence continues at coordinate 322,719 of NZ_JAZETO010000001.1, forward strand.
CATTAAGTAAGGAGTAAAAGTGAGTTCACTACAACTGCTAGCATTGCTGATTTACGGTGTATTATTACTCGGTGCGGTCAGGCACGTGGACTTTACTAATTTTGCGAGCAACAAGCAGCAGCAACACCTTATTTTTGGTACTGCTGCTTCGCTTTTCGTTCTCTGGTTGTTTAAAGCAGGCATCTTCGAAGGCCTAGATGTTCACTTTCTAGGCCTTTCAGTTTTGACACTAATGCTTGGTTTTAGAAACGCTATTATTGCGTCCTTTATAGCGCTGCTAGGCGCAAACGTAGTCGGCTACGGAAATTGGGAAAACTTTGGCGTTAACGGGCTACTCGGCACCGTTCTACCTATTAGCATAACCTATCTATTTTATATGCTTTCTTTTCACCATATTCCTCGACAACTCTTCGTGTATATTTTTATTTGTGCCTTTTTCCCTGCTGCTCTGTCTATTGCATTAAAGACGCTAACGCTCGGCGCATTTTATTATGTTGAGGGTACGTATCCGTGGGATATTATCTTTAACAATTATGTTCTACTTATCCCACTGTTAGTCTTTCCTGAAGCGTTATTAAATGGCATGGCAATCACTTTATTGGTTATCTACCAACCAACCTGGGTTTATACCTTCCACGACAAGTTTTACCTCGATAATTGAATAACCTAATACCAAAGTGTCTTCGCCTCATGGTACTGTTCAACTAATGTTTAATAAGCTTTTCCTAATTTCAATCTATTATTAAAGAGTATGATTGAGTGGTAAAGGCCGTATGCATATACAAACACTTTCGCTGGAGTGTAGCGAAGCACCTAGCGTAACATCCGAAATAGATAGATTATTTAGTGAAAATAAACCTTCCCTCGTTATTGGCTACGGCAATGCAGACTTATCTTTTCACGAACTTCAACAGGGCCTTCGTGCGCTTTCAGCTCCCTCTTTCATTTCCAGTTCTTGTTTAGGAGCGTTACTTTGTGACGGCAGCACCATTAACGCGAGGTGCCAATTAGCGCTTTTTTGTGTGTACGACGATAATGGTGCTTATGGCGTTGGGTGTGCAGACTCTTCCTGCTGCTGCGCATTTGAAGCGGGCGCCCTGGCACTACAAAATGCCTTGGACAATGCTGGAAGGCCCTATGAAAGCCCAGCGTTAGTTTGGTGCGCATTGCCGCCAGGAGAAGAAGAAAGAATACTTGAAGGTTTTGCCAGTGTTATAGGAACTCAAGTTCCTATCTTCGGCGGTTCGATGGCAGACAACACGGTTTCGGGCAACTGGTCGACAGTTACAAAAGATATATACGGTCCACAAACTGTGACCGTTGCAGTTCTGTATCCCTCTACTCCACTAGGCCTAAGTTATAGCTCAGGGTACAAGCCAACCGATACCACTTTCAAGGTAACAGAAGCGAATGGACGCAAAGTTCAAGCGCTTAATAATAGCTGTGCAAGCACTGTCTATAACAAAGCGACTAACAACCTTATTGCCAGACAGTTATTTGGCGGCCAAATTTTAGGACTCACATCATCAGCACCACTAGGCAGACCCGTAGACTTAGACAACGGTACGATAAATTATCTTCTGTGCCATCCAGATTCTGTCGATGAAAATGGTGCGCTGCATGTTTTTTCAGAAGTAGAAGAAGGCGAAGAGTTGGTGTTAATGGAAGGTAGCATTGCTAGCCTTACCTCTCGCGCAGAACGAGTAATAAACAACGCGGTAATGTTACTACCCGAAAACAGAAAGCCTGTTGGTGTACTGATGATTTACTGTGCAGGATGTCGCTTAATGGTTGGGGACGAAATTAATTTTATGCTAAATTCGCTGCGAGAAAAATTTCACACATTACCGATTTGCGGCCCATTTACTTTTGGCGAGCAAGGACGCTTTTTAGATGGCAAGAACAGACACGGCAACCTTATGATATCGGCGGTAGTGTTTTCCCAATGAATAGAGATTACGAAAATGTTTTAGAAGATCTAGCGCTTGTTTACAGGCTTAAACAGCAAGCCGAAGCACATAAAAAGGAAAGCGATGCTTTACTAGAGGGCACACGCGTATTGCTTACCGCGGAGGACGAACAAGACCTTTATAAGAAAATGTTTAGTGTGTTCAAAGCATTGTACAATTATCAAGTTTGCTTTGTTCTTGAAAATGAAAGCGCAGGTAAAATGAGGTGTATTAATAGCACCCACCCACCGCTTCTTAATACCGTATGGCAAATCGATGACACGCTCTCCCGCGCGGTTAAAAGCGAACCCATAGCTCTATTCAATGTTAAGCAGCAGGCAACATGGCAACGCCACCTGCCTTTATTTGACACCCCTGTTACCTCTGTACTTTATTGCCCATTTAAAGTACATCAGCAACACGCAGTTATCGTGTTTTGCCATCAATCTTTGGGGTATTACACTCAAGAATACGTAGATATGGCTAACAGATACCGCACCTTCACTGAGCAAATGGCCATGGGGATGCAGGCTAAGCTAATGGCGCTTGAAACGGTGAGATTGAAAGAAGAAAAAGCAATTGTAGAAAAGAGCCTTATCGATTCAGAAAAAATGGCCTCACTAGGTTTACTGGCCGCTGGTGTTGCCCATGAAATTAATAACCCTGTTGCTTTCATTAATAGCAACATTCATTTTTTACGAAACGTGCTGCCTGCGCTATCGCAAATGCAGGACATCGTTTTACAATTGGCGGGTAGCACAACCGACGATGACAGACTGAAAGTAGCTGAGGAAGCGAAAAAGTGGAAGTTTGAAAATAAGATTGATTCGTTAAGCGATGAAATTGCAGATATCTGCAGAGAATCTGAGGAAGGCCTGAACAGAGTTACAGACATCATCACCAGCCTTCGTTCATTTTCCCATGATGCAGATATTCCCGATGACGAAACCGTAAACGTGAACGACTGTATTGCTCATGCGTTGCGATTAGTGAACAGTGAATTGAAGCACCGAATAAAGATTCAACAACACTTGTCCGAGGTGCCTTTAATAAGAGGAAAAACAGGAAAATTAAACCAAGTATTAGTTAATTTATTTGTGAATGCAGCTCAAGCAATGGAAGACGGGGATAAATTGACTGTCTCTACATTCGAAGAAAAAGATCACACTGTTATTTTGGTAAAAGATACGGGCTGTGGTATTGAAAAGCACGCCCTTCAAAAGCTCTTTGAACCTTTTTATACCACTAAACCTACCGGCAAAGGCACCGGATTAGGGCTCTATATCTCTTTTTCCATCGTTGAGGCGATGGGTGGAACCATTGGCGTTGAAAGTGAAGTGAATGTAGGCACCACATTTACCCTATCTTTTCCCACAAATTTAACAGACAAAAAAACCGCACAAGCGTGCGGTTTGGATACCTTTGACAGCAACTCGTAGTCGCCTATATGAAGCATGGACTAACTACTTTTCGAACAAAATATCCATGACGTCAGCCAGTTCGCTTTTGCCTTCACGAATTTCTTCTTCCGACAATCCCGCAATTTCGTGTGGGAACACTAGCCATTCATCACTTTCATTAACGTAATAATCTGGCACGATGTCTGTCGTGTTGTTTTGAGGCTTATACCACGGACATGCAATACGGATATCTTTTGGCATGTTCAAGCGCATCAATTTGTTGATTTGCTTGATAAGTGCATCAACACTGCGGCCTGAATCAAAAACATCGTCAACAATCAACAGCTTGTCATCCGCATTCGCGTTTTCCACCAAGTAGTGCAACCCATGAACACGGATTTCTTTTGATTGCTTGTTTATTCCATAGTAAGACGATGTACGTACTGCGATATGGTCGGTTGACGTATTCTTAAATTCAAAGAATTCCTGAACCGCGATACCAATGGGAGCACCACCACGCCAGATACCAATAATAAAGTCAGGGCGAAAGCCGTCTTCATACACCTTTGCCGCTAGGCGAAAGGAATCCTGTAGAAGCGATTGCGAGGTGATAAAATTCTTGTTCATGACGTCTCACTGGGCAAAATTTAAAAGACCGCGAGTATAGTGAATTTTGCACTAATTTGCACGGTAAATTCAGCGATTTATTCGTGTTGAAGCGCTTCAGAGGGAGCAATTTTCATCGCTTTCCGCGCTGGGTATACGCTTGCTAAAACACACAGTAGCAGAGACAACATAGTAATACCCGCTATTTGCGCAACATCCATTTCAATGGGCAATCCTCTACCATCTGCCGCCAAGGCTAACGGCGACCCAATAAGGTCTAAAATGTTATTAAGTTGAAGCGTAATCACTACGCCCAAAGCTAGGCCAATACCAGCGCCTTTAATACCATTGAACAAACCATTTAACACAAAAATCCACATTACCGAACTTGGTAACATACCTTGGGTTTGGAGTACTGCAATATCACCTTGCTTTTCCGTTACCACCATCACCAGTGCCGATACGATATTGAACGCAGCCACGGCTATAATAAGCAGCAGCATAAGTGTCATCATGTTCTTTTCCATTTTAACTGCGTCAAATAGCGGCCCCTGACGTTCGCGCCAAGTCCTCGTATTATTTACAGAGACACCCACCCTATCGGTTAGCGCACTAACAACTGCCTGGTAGTTAAAAGCGTCATTTAAAAAGAGCCGAAGCGATTGTTCGCTACCTTTAGGGTCTCGCATTAAGCGGTTCACATCCTCAAGGTTCATATACATCACTTTGTCATCCATCTGCGAGCCCATATCGAAGACCCCCACTACGGTTACAAGCCGTTGACTTGGCATTCTTCCAAAAGGTGTATATACGCTTGCGCCTGCCACCATAACCCGCAATCGGTCTCCTATCCGTGTTTCAAGTTTAATGGCAAGTGAGCGCCCAATAATGGCTGCAAAGCTTCCCTCACTTAAATCGCTAAATCGCCCCTGCTCCATGTGGTTTGCGACCAAAGTGTGCTCAACCATTACATCAGGTTGAACACCGTGAACCTGAACGCCACGCAAGCCCGAGCGAGACTGCACTACTGCTTCGGCTTCCCTATAAGCCATAGTGGCAACAACGCCTTCAATGGGTGTCTCGCTAATTTCTTTTAAAGTAACTGCCTGTGTTTTTTCTGCAGTTTGCGTGGGTATCTCTGTCACTTCGTTTGCGTTGGATGTCCTGCTAGAATTCTCGCTTATGATGGGTGTCTCTGTAATTTCGATATGGGGAACAATGCCCAATATGCGCTGCTTTAGTTGTCCTTCTAAACCGTTCATTACCGATACAACGATAATAAGCGCCATTAAGCCCAGGGCAATGCCGGCCACTGAAAATCGATTAATAAATGAAACAAAACTGGTTTGGCTTGCTTTGTTAGACTTGGCATAACGATAAGCAATGAATGCAGAAAGAGGATAAAACATAGCGCCTTGCTTTTCAGTAATACGGTAATCCGCCTTATATTTAGCTATGCTTAATGAATGAATAATTCAGATAAATAGCCCAAAGACGAGATGACGGGTTAACCCCAAAATAGTAAAGTGGGTATACTACATGTGAACGGTATACTACTTATAAGTTACTAGCTGCACAAGAATTAGTGGCAGAGGAATGATGTGAGCGAACTTAGCCTAGAACAAAAAAAAGCCCAATTCGATGAGTATTTTTCTATCGCACATCGCATAAACGCCAATGTGCGCACGTTAGACTCGGACGAAATAGTACCTGATGAAGAGAATTTAGAAGAGTCGATGCCCTATGCATTTCGCATTGCCAGCGAAATGGCCGCTATAGAAGCACAGGCAATTCGTCCGCTTCGCAACCTAAGCGACCACGCCGAGTCGCTGGCTGACTATTTGAACCATCAGGCACGAAAAATCGACTTGATGATGTCATTCGTTTTGCACCAACAAGACGAGCCAGAGTTTCGCTTTAAGACTGTAAAGCTGGGTGGTGGCGGCGTTATCATTGAATCGAAAGAAGCGCTAGGTGTGGGCGCTAAAGCGGAACTTAAACTCTTCTTGGATGCCGAAGCAGCAGCAATTTTTTGTTTTGGCGAAGTAATTACTTGCGAGCAAGTTGAAGATAGTTACCATATTGCCTTCATTTTTAACACCATTCGAGAGCAAGATCAGGAGCTTTTAGTTCGCGCGAGTTTACATATTCAAACCCAACAGCTAAGAAAGCGGGCAAAAGATAAAAAAGCGGGATCTGAATAGACCCTAACATCAGTATATAAGCCGTAAAAATCATCTTGCACTAAAAAACAGGACGTCATGACAGCCACTTTATTATCGCTTCCATTACCTGCGCCTAAAAAAGAAGCCTCATCACAAGATCACAAACACTGGGGTCAACTCCAGGGTAGCAGTGCCGCGCTTTGCATCAGCCAAGCACTCGGCCAATATAAGGGCCCTATTGTACTGATTACCGCCGATACGCCATCGGCAATGAAGCTTGAAAAAGAAATAGCGTTCTTTTTAAGTGATAATACAAAACATATACCTATTACCCTGTTTCCAGATTGGGAAACATTGCCCTACGATTCGTTTTCTCCCCATCAAGACATTGTTTCTCAGCGATTAGAAACCCTGTTCCGCTTTACACAGCAAGGCGAAGGCATATTCATTGTGCCTGTTAACACGTTAATGCAGCGTTTAGCCCCTACCGATTATTTAGCAAAGTATCTGCTTATGCTAAATAAGGGCGAAACCTTAGATAGAGATCAGTTTAGACGTAACCTCGAACAAGCCGGCTACCTGCATGTTAGTCAGGTAATGAGCCACAGCGAATTCTCGGTGCGCGGCAGCATCATCGACCTTTTTCCGATGGGAAGCGACCAGCCATTTCGAATAGACTTGTTTGATGACGAAATCGACTCCATCCGCTATTTCGATACTGAAACCCAGCGCTCTGGCGAGGCTGTTAACGAAATTCGCTTGCTACCGGCACGAGAATTCCCCACAGACAAAGAGGCAATAACGCTTTTCCGCCAGCAGTTTTTACAAAAATTTGACGCAAACAATGCATCTGAAAGCGTATTTTCTCAAGTAAGCAAAGGCACCATGCCGAGCGGTGTGGAATATTATCTTCCCCTCTTCTTTGAAAAAACCGCTACGCTTTTTGACTATCTTCACCCCAAAAGCCTGCTATTACTTCACGGAGATGTGCAAGACGCCAGCGAGTTTTTCTGGGCCGACGTTCAAGAACGTTACGAGCAATATCGCTATAACTTAGCACGTCCACTGCTTGCACCAGACGAGCTATTCTTACCTATAAATGAGTTATTTGGTGCCATAAAGCAGTGGCCTCGTGCATCTCTTTCTAGCAAGGTACTTGAAGAAAAATCAGGTACTAGCAACCTTCAGTGCGAAAAGCTTGATGACATCGCGATTAACTCGCAGAAAAAAGTACCTGCTGAGCGACTCATTAAAACGGTAAATCAAGCCACTGACAACGGGGCTAAAGTACTGTTCTGTGCTGAAACCCAAGGTCGCCGAGAGGGCTTGCTTACGGTACTTGCCAAAGCGGGAATCAAGCCAAAGATTGTTGATAGCTTTAGCGATTTTATCGCAAGTCACGACAACATTGGCATTACTGTGGGCATGGTTGATAACAGTTTCCGTTGGCAAACCCAGGAAGGCGAACTGTTATTTATTACGGAAACCGAACTACTAGGCCAGAAAGTAAGTCAGCGTCGTCTTCGTGACAAACGCACCGCTACAGATGAAAGCGCAATTATCCGCAACTTGGCCGAACTTTCTATCGGTCAACCGGTGGTGCACCTCGACCATGGTGTTGGCCGTTATTTGGGCCTGCAAACGCTCGACGCGGGCGGCGTAGCAACCGAGTATTTGTGCATCGAGTATGCTAAGCAATCTAAGCTCTACGTGCCTGTGGCATCGCTTCACTTAATTTCACGCTATACAGGTGGTGATGCCGACAGCGCACCAGTTAGCGCATTGGGCTCTGATGCGTGGACAAAAGCCAAGCAAAAAGCTGCTGAAAAAGTACGTGACGTAGCCGCTGAACTGTTAGATGTGTACGCCCGCCGCGCGGCTAAGCCAGGCTTTGCTTATAAGATCAACTGGGACGACTACCAAGCGTTTTCAGACAGCTTCCCATTTGAAGAAACGCCCGACCAAGCACAGGCCATTGCTGCGGTTATGCACGACATGGGCAGTCCATCGGCTATGGACCGCCTCGTGTGTGGCGACGTAGGCTTCGGTAAAACAGAGGTTGCTATGCGAGCGGCATTCCTTGCTGCCAATGCTGGTAAACAGGTGGCTATACTCGTACCCACCACTCTACTGGCTCAGCAACATTACGAGAATTTTAAGGATCGTTTCGCTGCATGGCCGTTTGAAATAGAAGTGATGAGTCGCTTTGTAAGTGGCAAAGCACAGAAGTCTGTGGTCGATCGCATTGGCGAAGGGAAAGTAGATATCGTAGTAGGTACACACAAGCTGCTGTCTAGCGATATTAAATACAAAGATTTGGGGCTTGTGATCATTGACGAAGAACATCGCTTTGGCGTACGTCAGAAAGAAAAACTTAAGTCCTTACGAGCTGATGTTGATATTCTTACGCTCACCGCTACGCCTATTCCTCGTACGCTTAATATGGCGTTATCAGGCATGCGTGATTTATCTATTATTGCTACAGCACCTGCCCGTCGCTTATCAATTAAAACCTTTGTACAGCAACGCAACAAGGCCGTTATTCGCGAGGCCATAATGCGTGAGATTCTGCGCGGTGGTCAGGTTTACTTCCTCCACAATGAAGTGGATAGTATTGCGCGAACGGCTGAAGAAATTGCCGAAATTGTTCCCGAAGCCCGTATAGCTGTGGGCCACGGCCAAATGCGAGAGCGCGAGCTTGAGGGCGTGATGAGCGACTTCTATCACCAGCGCTACAACGTACTTGTGTGTACCACCATCATTGAAACGGGTATCGACGTACCAAGTGCAAACACCATTATCATGGATAGAGCCGATCATTTAGGTTTAGCGCAGCTACACCAGCTACGAGGCCGTGTGGGTCGTTCGCATCACCAAGCTTACGCCTACTTATTAACACCACATCCAAAGCGCATGACCAAAGATGCAGTAAAACGTTTAGAAGCAATATCGCAGCTTGAAGATTTAGGGGCAGGTTTTGCGCTTGCTACCCACGATTTAGAAATTCGTGGTGCCGGCGAACTGTTAGGCGACGACCAATCCGGGCAAATCGCAAGTATTGGTTTCAGTTTGTACATGGATATGCTCGATAAAGCAGTTAACGCGCTTAAAGAAGGTAGAGAGCCTTCATTAGACGATGCGACATCGGGCCATACCGAGGTTGAACTGCGTATTCCAGCCCTATTGCCTGAAGACTATATTGCCGACGTTAACACTCGCCTATCGCTATATAAACGTCTGGCAAGCTGCACGTCGCAAGACGACATTGATGAATTCCAGGTAGAATGCATTGACCGCTTTGGTCTGTTACCTGAGCCCGCTAAAAATTTGATTGAAGTAGCTGAAATTAAAATAAAAGCTCAAGAATTAGGCATTGGGAAAGTAGACTTGTCGGCACAAGGCGGTACCATAGAGTTTAAAGAAACCACGAAGGTCAACCCTGGCTATATTATCAGTCTGGTCCAGACCAAACCAAACACCTTCAAGTTTGAAGGAAGCCAAAAACTGCGTTTGGTGAAAAAGACCGAAACAGCTAAAGAGCGTATCGCGTTTATTAGCGATATTATTGCCGATTTTGCAAAGGAGTCGCGGTAACATGAAGTTATCTCGCTGGTGCCCGTTAGTTGCATCAATAAGCGCCGTTTTCTTAACGACAATTTCAACTGCAGCTAACGCCAATGACAACTGGTGGTTCGATGTGGAAGTTATTGCGTTTAAGCGCAACGTGGCACTAACTGAGTTAGAAGAGCAGTTTTCATTGGCTGACGACTTGTCGGCCCCTCGCGCTCAGGCAGACATCATCAGCGACATTATCGCGCCCGATATCAGCTATTTAAAGCAAGGGTTAGCCGTTTGCGGCACAGATACATCGGTTAAGTGGCCTAGCAACGCGCTTTTAAACGTGCCCGCAAAGGATGTAGATTTTTTGTCGCTGCCTAAAGATAACAGTGCGCAGTACGGTGACATGTCTCCTAGCTCTTACTCTGAAGAAGCGGGCTATGGATATAATGAAACATCTGGTTTAACAGCCAATGAGCCACCTCCTGCACCAGACGTAGCGAGTCAGGCACAAAACGAAATCATTAATGGCGATGAGTATGGCGCTACTTATTCTTCAACAGGCTCCGACTATAGCGATAGCCTTGGCTACGCAAATGAAGAGAGTATTACTGACGACGTCACTTCCGCTCCTGATGCTGCAACCATCGCCAGCTATTGGACGTCATTCTTTGGCGTAAAAGACACATCCCCTGTCACGGTGCCTGCATTTAAGTACTGTGAAGAAGCCAAGCCGTGGCTTAGCGCAGAAGTAACCACTGCAATGAATATTGTTGGTCCAAGTGACGACAAACTAAAATCAGACGTTTCGGCAAGCGAAATTAAGTCTAGAAACAGCGCGCTTCAGCCGGTAATCGTATGGAAGGTGGATAAGCCTGATAACAGGCTACCCACTCCAGTAAGTTTACCTATTATTATTGAGGGGCACGACTGGCCGATGGCTTCAAAAGCGCATCTGCTTACCAGTGATCAACAAGCACTGTCTTCTATTTCTCGCCAAATACGTTCTAATCGCGAGCTAGAACGTTTGTTTCACGCAACCTGGCGTCAGCCAGTTATGTTTGGTAAGAACAAAGCTTTCAACGTGCGTCTTTATGGTGGGCAAAACTACGCGCAGCAGTTTGACTTGAACGGTGATATGCGAGCTCCAAAACACGTTGATAATGTAAACAATGAAACTGACGATTCCGCTCCAGAGTTTGGTTACGGCTCCACCTCCGCTCTTACTGATAATGATGCCTATAAAAATACATCGAGCAAAGATGAAAACAGCCTAAGTGATGTAAGTACTGCCTTTGAAGCTGATAAAGCTGCAACGCAAGGCGCTAACCAATTTATTGCTGTTTCAGATGTTTTTGCCGATTTGGACCGCCGACTGTCGAATCCGCAAGCTATAGAATATGGCGCATTCAAAGCGCTAGACACACCAATGATTGTAGATCAAGGTGAAGATGACACTACCGATGTTTCGTTAAGAACACCTATTTGGGAAATTGACGGCACTATCAAAGTGTTTCTCAAATATATCAACCGCGTGCCCTACCTTCATGTCGATGGTGAGATGTTTTTTCGCCAGCCTGTGCCACTAAGCTACTTTAGCAGCGAAGATGATAGCTCTGGTAATGCTGCTACGCCCCGTATGACGCCATCGACAGAGTACAAACTGGTTTCAGTTCCGTTAGCTGAGCAAAGACGTGTAATCAGTACGCAACTGCATTATTTCGACCACCCGCTGTTTGGTTTTGTAGTACAAATTCGTCGCTACAGCCGCCCTGACGTTAGCGAGTGATTTGAGTAAACGCTTAGTGTAAGTGCTTTGGTTTTAAATACAAAAAACAACATTTGCGATTGATAGAGAGATTTAGGTTTTTATGAAGATTTACACTCGAACTGGTGACAAGGGCAGCACGCAAATTTACGCTGACAAAGCCGTACGTGTTGATAAAGACGATTTAGTGGTAAAGAGCTACGGCGATATGGACGAACTCAATAGCCACATTGGTTTACTGGCGGCGTATGTAGCAACTAAACATAAGCCCATACTTCATGACATTCAGCGCAACCTGTTTCAAGCTGGCTTTGCTATTTCAGCAAGCTCAACGCTGACACAAACGGATATCGAGACCCTAGAACGCCTGATTGACGATATTACCCTTCAAATGCCGCCGAATACGTCGTTTGTACTACCTGGCGGGAGCAAAGCTTCTGCGCAGGCTCATGTTTGTCGCGCTGTATGCCGCCGGGCTGAGCGTGCGGTCATTAGCCTATCTAAACATTATGACGTGCCAGAAGTAATCCATGCTTACTTAAATCGCTTGAGCGATTTTCTTTTCACTTTTGCGCGCCTCATGAATGTAGAAGCCGGCGTAGAAGAACCCCCCGTATAAAACCTATATGAAAACGAAAGTAATAAAAACTACCGTTCGCTTAATCGCTTCACCAGCTCAACTGCACTGTTGTATTTATCATTGAGCCCTATTGGCATACTATGCCCGTAAAGCGCCATAACGCGCTCCTGCTTTTGTAAATCGTTGATAACTGGGTTAGCAAAGCGCGTCTCCAATCCATCAAGAATACTCTCAGTCCCCTGTGGGTTGTTGCAAGCAAGCACCATATCGCAACCTGCTTCCAACGCTGCCTCAGCACGTTCAACGTAACTCCCTGCAACACTTGCGCCGTACATAGACAAGTCATCAGAAAATACTGCGCCGCCGAAGCCTAAATCCTGTTTAAGTATATTCTGCAGCCATTTAATTGAGAAACCCGAGGGCTTATCGCACACCTGATTATAAATAACATGGGCAGGCATAACGCCGTCAAGCAATGCACGCTCAATTAAGCGCTCAAACACCACCATATCGGTACTGCGTATGTCATCGAAATCGCGCTCGTCCACTGGTAGAGCTATGTGTGAATCTGGTGCCACGCTACCATGCCCGGGAAAGTGTTTTCCAATAGCTGGCATATTTACGGCTTTTAACCCTTGAATAAGGTGGGTAGCAAGGCGTATGACTTCGCTTGCGTTGTCAGCAAACGCCCTGTCGCCAATAACTTGAGAAAACCCATTAATATCAAGTACCGGCGCAAAGCTAAAATCAATGTTTAAGGATTTAAGTTCATACGCTAATACCAGCCCACAGGCCTTCGCATACGCGGCACTTTCACTCTGACCCTCTGCCTGCTTTAAAATATCGCCCATTGCTGGTATGGCAGTAAAGCCTTCACGAAAGCGCTGAACACGGCCGCCTTCATGATCGACAGCGACCAAAACTGGGCGCTTAGCAAAGCGTCTGATCTCTTGAATGAGCGCAGAAAGCTGACGTTTATCATGATAGTTGCGGCTAAATAAGATGACGCCACCCACCACTGGGTGCGTTAACTTTTCCTTTTCTTCAGGCAGAAGTTCTTCGGCCTGACAATCCAACATTAGTGGCCCCACGGTACCGCCTTAGTATGTGTCATAAAACATCACTTCAAATTTGCATGTTCTATGGTTAGGATAGAGAAAAATAGGGAGTTTTACACGTGATAAATTGGTTCAAGTGGTTGGTTTTAAGTGTTTTAGCACTGCTTTTTTTGACGGTACTAGGATTGTACACCTCGCTTCGTATGAGTTTGCCCGCACTTGACGGAAATAGCGCCACCTATCACGTAAATTCGCCCACTGAATTAAGTCGTGACCAATTAGGACACGCTGTCATAAAAGCAAATGATATTTTTGATGCAGCCTATGCATTAGGCTTTGCCCATGCGCAAGATCGTTTCTTTCAAATGGATCTTCAGCGCCGCGCTGCATCAGGCAGTTTATCACAATGGGTAGGTGACATTGCTCTGGATGTTGATAAAAAAGCCCGCTTTCACCAATTCGAAAAACGTGCAAAAGCCGCATTTAACAACCTTCCATCAAAACAGCAAGAGTTATTAGTGCGCTACGCTCATGGCGTAAATGACGCATTATCTGAGTTTACATTGCCACCTTTTGAATACCTAGCTACAGGCGTCGATATAAAACAATGGCGACCCACCGACAGTATTCTTGTTATTTACAGCATGTATTTGGATTTGCAAGGTAGCCAAATAGAGCTTGATTTAGCAAGAGAAGCGCTGCTTTCAACGTTTGGGAACGATGTTTACCGCTTCATTACTCAGCCAAGCAATTATCAGGCAGCGTTAGATGCCAGCGAGATACCGCAGCTTGAAGCACCTATTCCAGACTACCCTGTATCGCTGCGTTCAGTTACTCATTCACCAGAAGATAGTAACGACGAAAGTTTAGAGCAAGAGCCTGAGAACACGACAACAAAACACGTAAACGATAGCAACAATACAGCGATTACCCGTGCACAATATAACGGTATTGAACTTCCTGATATAGGTAGCAATAACTGGGCGGTGACCGGGGATCACACTGCGACAGGCGCAGGCCTGTTAGCGAACGACATGCATTTGGGCTTGCGAGTTCCCATCATCTGGTACCGCGCTCAGCTAAACTATCAGGAATCGGGCAGCAATTTGCAAGTAACCGGGGTTTCCTTACCGGGCATTCCTGGCATAGTAGTAGGCACCAACGGCCATATCGCTTGGGGTTTTACCAATGCAAATTTAGACAATGTGGATTGGATTGAGTTAGACGAAACAACGCCCACAAGCACGGTAACTGAGCGTATTCCTTTACCTGAAGGTGAACACACGAATGAGTTTGAAGTAAGCAAGTATGGGCCAGTTAAAGAACTTAATGGAAGGCGCTATGCACTTAATTGGGTAGCGCATCATCCGTTTGCCGCCAATTTAAACATTATCAATTTCGGCACTGCCAAAAATGTTCAAACAGCAATAAAGATAGGACAACGCATAGCTATCCCAACGCAAAACCTCGTTATTGTTGATGAAAGCGGTAACGCTGTATGGCTTCCTGGTGGTGCGGTTATGGAAAGACAACAGGCTTCATTTACTGCCATAAAAGAGAAAGAAGCAGTGAATAGACCGCCAGAGCGTGCATTAAAGCTCCCCATGGTTTTAAACCCCGATATGGGAAGAATATGGACTGCAAATGCCAGAGTAATTTCGGCTGAGGACTTCAAAGTCTGGGGTGACGGTGGTTATGCGCTCGGTGCTCGCGGACAACAAATAAGAGACCGCTTATTCGAAAAGGACACCTTTAGTGAAACTGACTTTTACGCCGTTCAGTTAGACAATCATGCCCGTTTTCTTATTCCTTGGCAGCACCTTTTGTATGGGCTGCTCAACATGCAAGATATCGAATTTAAGCCGGACCTTGCTTATTTAAACACTTGGGGGGAATGCGCTTGTGAAGATTCAGTTGGCTACACCTTGGTAAAATATTTTAGGCAGGAAGTGGTACAAACTTTATTTGGCGGCGTACTTTCAGCGTTAGACCATCAAGGTGTAAACAGCCGTTCACTCTTACGTGGCATTGAACCTGCTGTGTGGCAACTTATCCATAGCCAGCCTGACTCTTGGCTACCTAGCGATACTGAAAGCTTCGACGAGTTACTTGTAGACGCCTACAGGCGCGCCAAACACCAGTTACTAGACGAATATTCACCAGTGGAAGCTAATATGGAAACATTAGCCTGGGGCAAGGTGAACGCACTTTCTGTTAAACATCCTTTTGCTGATCAAATTCCGCTTGTTGGTAACATGTTAAAGATGCAGCAAGTCGAAGGATTTGGCGATACGTATATGCCCGCCGTACAGGCACCTAGCTTCGGCGCCTCTGAGCGATTTTTCGTCAGCCCGGGTCATTTAGAGGATGCCATTTTAACGCTACCTGGTGGACAATCTGGCCACCCACTTTCAACGTTTTTTGCAGCGGGTTTCGACGACTATGCGACACACGCAGCGACACCTTTGCTACCCAGTGAGCCGATATATAGCCGAACATTTTACAAAAAAGAGGCCGAATGACGCCTGCAATTACGTTACTTACTAAAAAGCGTGTAGCTCATAGCGTCTTGAAATATGAACACGACGCGAACGCTGTGTCTTACGGACTAGAGGCTGTTGAAAAGCTTAACCTTGACGCGGATAGCGTGTTTAAAACCTTAGTAGTAAGTACTGACAATAACAAGCTTGCCGTGGCCGTAGTCCCTGTAAACACTAAGCTTAGCGAAAAGAAAATGGCCAAAGCGCTAGGTGTAAAAAAGGTAGAAATGGCGCAAGAAAATGCAGTAATGGTGGCAACAGGCTACGTGCTTGGTGGTGTAAGCCCGCTAGGGCAGAAAAAGCGGTTAACTAGCGTAATTCATAAAAGCGCTGAAGACCTTGCTACTATGCACGTAAGCGCTGGAAAGCGAGGCTTGGAAGTGGCACTCGCGCCTGCTGATTTAGCTACGCTTACTAACGCTAAGTTTGCAGATATTTCCGTAGATTGAACAACGTATGAGATAGTGCGCCGCTCGACTACTTGCTAGCCTGAGCTAACCACTGCTCGCGCGCTTCTTTTAGCGCGGCTTCATCAGGCTGTTCTTTACCCGCAATAGCTACAGCGATTTGTTGAATAATTGCATCACGCTTTTCAATAAGTGCATCAGTGCGAGAAAACAAGTCTTTGGCTTCGGGGTATTGCTCCTTAAGCGTTTCTACCTCTTCCAGCGAGTAATAGCGCGCTTCAAATGCTTCATTATATAGCTGACGTTTAGCATTAAATAATACGTAATCCTTCGCGGTTTCTGAAGCTAGGTAGTCCATGTCTTCAGCTGATAGATTGCCGGCCTGCCCTACTTCGATTGCTTGGGCCATCCAAGAATCCACTGCTTCGAATTTTCCTTCTGCGACAGCTTGCTTTACGCCTTCCTGTAAATCGCTTGCATGAAGAATTTCCATGACTGTAATTAACGGAACTTGCGCTGCGACGTGATCTCGTTCGTCTGCATCTAGCGATAAATAGCTAAACCATGAAAACGTTGCGACAACAATAAAAGCAAGAACGACAAGTGCTTTTTTCACACTTTCCTCCAAAGAAATGCCATTAGAAAACCAGTGTGAAAACACTGTAGAAAAGAGGCAATACAAAAAGAGCGAGAGAACCCGCTCTTTTTCAGTATTGTAGCGACCTAAAGATTATTGGTCGACAGGTGCTGAGTTTTCAACTCGGCTTTTCAATTTTTGACCCGGGCGGAATGTAACCACACGACGTGCTTTAATTGGAATGTCTTCACCGGTTTTTGGATTGCGGCCAGGACGTTCATTTTTATCACGCAGGTCAAAGTTGCCAAAACCTGACAGTTTTACTTGCTCACCAGATTCCAGAGCGCCTTTAATCTCTTCGAAAAAAAGCTCTACCAGATCCTTCGCATCACGCTTGTTAATGCCTAGTTTCTCGAATAGGTGTTCAGCCATCTCGGCTTTGGTCAATGCCATAGTTTACTCTCTTAACGCGGCCCCAAACTCAGATTCCAGACCTTTAACCACAGTATCTACAGCTTGCTGAATTTCAGCTTCTTCCAAGGTTTTATCCGGATCTTGTAAATGAAGTGACAAAGCAAGGCTCTTATAGCCAGGCTCAATTCCCTTGCCTTTGTACTCATCGAACAAGTTTAGAGCAACTAGTTGATTTACGCCAATATTTTCTATGTAAGAAAGAACATTCCCTACACGCACTTCATCTTTTACCGTAATAGCAATATCACGGCGATTCGATGGGAAGCGCGATACTGGTACAGCTGACGGTAGTTTGCGGTCGGTAATGGCATCTACCACAAGTTCGAACACAAATACGCGGCCGTTAACACCAAGCGGTTTAGTGAACTGCGGGTGTATAGCACCAATATAGCCAACTTCTTCATCATTAAGCAAAATTTTTGCCGTCATACCAGGGTGTAGCGCACTATGCTGCCCTGTGACGAATTGAAACTCGCCGGTCCTACCCGTAAGTGCCAATAACGCCTCAACGTCTGCTTTAGCATCGAAGAAATCAACTGGGCTGTCGCCCAAGTCCCAGTGTTCTTCATTACGACGCCCTGCTACTACACCACCAATTACTTGCTGTTGCAATACACCATTTGGCGCATCTTGTTGAGGAATAAAGCGTAATCCGGTTTCAAACATGCGAACACGTTGTTGCTGACGCTTCTGATTATACGCAGTCGCGCCTAGCAAACCCGGCCATAAACTTACGCGCATTACCGACATATCAGATGAGATTGGGTGTGGTAGTACCATACCTTTTACGTCTGGGAATAATGCGTTTTGAATTTTAGGGTCAACAAACGAATAGGTAATTGCTTCATTGTAGCCACGGCTAAGAAGTAACGACTTCATAGTGTTTAACGGTAGCTTAGCTTCTTGCGAAGGAAGCATTGCCAAGGTTGCTTTTGGTGCCACGTTTGGAATATTGTTGTAGCCGTATACGCGCGCAATTTCTTCAATCAAATCTTCTTCAATTGAAATATCGAAACGATAGCTTGGGGCAACCGCTTCCCAGCCTGCTTCAGTTTGCGTTACGTCTAAACCAAGGCGGTTAAGCATTTCCGTTACTTTTGCATCATCAATGCTAATGCCTAGTACGCGAGACAAACGTTCGCGACGAAGCGTAACCGTAGCTTGCTTAGGTAGCTTGTCTTCAGACACCGCTTCAACAACAGGGCCAGCTTCACCACCACAAATTTCAAGAACCAGTGCAGTAGCGCGCTCCATGGCTTTACGCTGAAGCTGTGGGTCTACACCACGCTCGTAACGGTGCGACGCATCGGTATGTAAACCGTACTGACGGGCACGGCCCATAATCGCATCACGGCTAAAGAAGGCACTTTCAAGCAAAATGTCTTGAGTATCAGTCGTCACACCAGAGTGTAGGCCGCCGAAAATACCCGCTATTGCTAACGCTTTGTTGTCATCAGCAATAACTAAAGTATTGCTTTGCAACTTAGCCTCGGTTTCGTCAAGTAGCGTTAGGGCTTCGCCATCGTTCGCCAGACGCACGTTAATGTTGCCTTCAATGCTGGCAAGATTAAACGCGTGCATTGGCTGACCAAGCTCTAGCAATACAAAATTAGTCACATCTACAATAGGGTCTATGCTGCGAATACCGCAACGACGTAGCTTTTCAACTAACCACAACGGCGATGCCGCTTTAACATTAACGCCTTTAACCACACGGCCCAAATAACGTGGGCATGCGCCGTCAGCGCTTAACGTAATTGATAATTTGTCATCAATAGTCGCATCTACCGTTGCCACTTCAGGTTCGCAAACGTCAAGGTTATTTAAAACGCCAACTTCTCGGGCAATACCGCGAATACCCAAGCAGTCTGCGCGGTTTGGTGTTAAGTCTACTTCGATGGCGTTGTCATCAAGACCAAGGTAATCGCGAATGTCTGCGCCAATTGGTGCATCGGCTGGAAGCTCGATTATACCGTCATGGTCATCGCTAATGCCTAGCTCAGAGAAGCTACATAGCATGCCGAATGACGGTTCACCGCGCAGCTTCGCTTTTTTAATTTTAAAGTCACCCGGCAATACAGCGCCAACAACAGCGACTGCGACTCTAATGCCCTGACGACAATTAGGCGCGCCACAAACGATATCAAGTAGTTCATCGCCACCCACGTTTATTTTAGTTACGCGTAGTTTATCGGCGTTAGGGTGCTGACCGCACTCAACCACTTCACCAACTAACACGCCTTTAAAATCGCCTGCTACTGGCTCAACACCGTCTACTTCAAGGCCAGCCATGCTCAACTGTTCAGACAGCTCATGTGCCGACAGCGATGGGTTAACCCACTCTCTTAACCATTTTTCACTGAATTTCATGTGTACTCTCTGCCTTAGTTGAACTGCTTAAGGAAACGAAGATCGTTTTCAAAGAACGCGCGCAAGTCGTTAACACCATAACGAAGCATAGTTAAGCGCTCTACGCCCATACCAAAGGCAAAACCGGTGTACTCTTCTGGGTCAATGCCCACAGCTTTAAGTACATTTGGGTGCACCATGCCGCAGCCCAATACTTCGAGCCACTGACCGTTTTTACCCATTACGTCTACTTCAGCTGACGGCTCGGTAAACGGGAAATAAGACGGACGGAAGCGAATTTCCAGTGACTCTTCAAAGAAGTGATGTAAAAAGTCGTGCAAAATACCTTTAAGATCGGTAAAGCTAACATTCTTATCAACCATCAAACCTTCCACTTGGTGGAACATAGGCGTGTGTGTTTGGTCGTAGTCGTTACGATACACGCGCCCTGGCGAGATAATACGTAGCGGCGGTTTTTCTGCTTCCATGGTGCGGATTTGAACACCAGAGGTTTGCGTTCGAAGCATCATATCTGGATTGAAGTAAAAGGTATCGTGGTCAGCACGCGCTGGGTGATTCGCAGGAATGTTCAGAGCGTCGAAGTTGTGAAAACCATCTTCAATTTCAGGGCCCGTTTTAACTGAAAAGCCAAGCTCGCCAAAGAAAGATTCAATACGCGCAATTGTGCGGCTTACCGGGTGTAAGTTTCCTGGCTTTTCTGTACGACCAGGCAAAGTTACATCTACCGCTTCCTCTGCTAGCTTTTTGTTTAGCTCTTCTGTGCGTAAAAATTCACCTTTTGCAGATATAGCTTGCTGAATAACTTGCTTAGCTTGGTTAATCTTTTGGCCTGCGGCAGGACGTTCTTCGTTCGATAACTTTCCAAGCCCTTTAAGTAAGTCGGTAAGTTTACCTTTCTTACCCATGAATTCGACCCTAACTTGGTCTAATGTGGCTGCATCTTGTGCAGCGTCAATCTGACTCTGTGCCTGATTGATAATAGCGTCAAGCTCCATGTTTTCCTCAATTTACATGATGACTGCATGGCCAAAGCATAGGAAGAAGTATTCTGTGCGCTTAGGCTTGCCTGAAATAAAAGCGATAGTTTACACGAGTGACTGATATAAGGGCTAGCCTAGATGACTGATATTGACAAATTTTCTAGTAAAAAATGAAATTTAGAGGTGGGATTGTGCCTGCAAAGCAGCTTTGGGGAAATAGAAAAGAAAAAGGCGAGCTTCCTGCTCGCCTTTCTCCGAAAGAACTTAAACTTAATTAGTTAATAATTAAGCTAATGCGCCTTTAGCCGCTTCGACTAGTGCGCTGAAAGCTGCTTTGTCATGTACTGCGATGTCGGCAAGGATCTTACGATCGATTTCAACAGACGCTTTCTTCAAACCGTTAATGAAACGGCTGTATGACATACCATTTTGACGAGCAGCAGCGTTAATACGTGCAATCCATAGTTGACGGAATTGACGTTTGCGCTGACGACGGTCACGGTAAGCATATTGACCAGCTTTAGTTACAGCTTGTACCGCTACGCGATATACACGTGAACGTGCGCCGTAATAACCTTTTGCCTGCTTGAGGACTTTTTTGTGACGAGCACGTGCGATAGTGCCGCGTTTTACTCTAGCCATTAATCAGTCTCCTAAGTCTTATACGTAAGGCAACATGCGCTGAACCAATTTGGTATCAGAGTCATGAACCAGTTTTTTGCCACGAAGGTGACGTTTACGCTTAGAGCTCTTCTTAGTCAGAATGTGACGTAAGTGAGACTGTTTGCTTTTAAAGCGGCCAGAACCCGTTTTCTTAAAACGTTTGGCGGCACCGCTTACAGTTTTCATTTTAGGCATTGCTAAAACTCCGCATTGTTTAATATCGGTATTTTTCGTGTTGCAGTCACTTCATACCGGTTAATGTTTAGCAGCAAGGTGTTCAAGGGTGCAGATTCCTTGAAACTTTAGACCGTTACTACTTCTTATTTGGGGCTAGCACCATGATCATCTGGCGGCCTTCCACACGGCGTGGGAAAGACTCGCATGTAGCGATATCTTCTAAATCAGTTTTAACGCGATTTAGTAGATCGATACCGATGTCTTGGTGCGCCATTTCACGACCGCGGAAGCGGATCGTAACTTTGGCTTTATCACCACCTTCAAGAAAGCGACGCAGGTTGCGCAGTTTGACCTGGTAATCGCCTTCATCAGTGCCAGGGCGAAATTTAATCTCCTTGACCTGAATTTGCTTCTGTTTTTTCTTCTGCTCTTTTTGAGCTTTACTTTTTTCGAAGAGGAATTTGCCATAGTCCATAACTTTACAGACTGGCGGCTCGGCATTCGGACTGATTTCTACTAGATCTAGGCCCGCTTCTTCTGCGTTACGCGTTGCTTCTACTAAAGAAACCACACCAACCTGTTCACCGTCTTTGCCAATTAGTCTTACTTCTCTGGCTTTAATCTCATCGTTAATGCGGGCTTTATCGCCCTGAGCCTTGTTGTTAGCGCCTTTAATGTGCTATTCCTCCAAACATTTAATTCTTTTGTCTGCTTCAGGTAGGTCGATTGACCTAAAGTAAACCCTAAAGCAGACACCTTAATTGTGCATTATACACAAATTGCTCAACTATTTAATCGTCTTTTCTACAACTTCTTGTTGAGCCATGGCAATAAAGTCTTCCAGAGGCATTTTGCCTAGGTCGTCGCCGCGACGAGAGCGCACTGCTACTTCGCCCGCTTCCATTTCTTTATCGCCCACAACAAGCATATACGGAATACGCTTCAAAGTGTGCTCGCGGATTTTAAAGCCGATCTTCTCATTACGCAAGTCAGACTTTGCTCTAAAACCTAAATCCTGCAGTTTTTTTACACAATCTGAAGCATAATCAGCTTGTTTATCGGTAATATTCATTACTATAACCTGCTGAGGTGCCAACCAAAGTGGGAAGAAACCTGCAAATTCCTCAGTCAAAATACCAATAAAGCGTTCTAATGACCCCAAAATAGCGCGGTGAATCATTACCGGCACTTTACGTTCGCCATCTTCAGCAACATAGCTAGAACCCAAACGACCTGGCATCGAAAAGTCTAGCTGTACAGTCCCGCACTGCCATGCACGGTCTAGACAATCGTGCAGCGTAAACTCAATTTTAGGTCCGTAGAACGCACCTTCTCCAGGCTGATAATCGAACTCGATGCCATTGGCTTTAAGTGCTTCTGCAAGCGCAGCTTCTGATTTGTCCCAAATTTCGTCAGCACCTACACGCTTTTCTGGGCGAGTAGACAGCTTAACCTTGATATTTTCGAAACCAAAAGCAGCATATGTCTCATACACCATCTTAATACAGCCACTCACCTCTTCTAGGATCTGTTCTTCAGTACAGAAAATGTGAGCATCGTCTTGCGTAAAGCCACGAACACGCATTAGGCCGTGTAGTGCACCCGATGGTTCGTTACGGTGACAGCAGCCAAACTCCGCCATACGAAGAGGAAGATCGCGGTAGGATTTTAAACCTTGGTTGAAGATCTGTACGTGGCCTGGGCAGTTCATTGGCTTAACGGCATATTCACGCTTTTCAGATTCAGTAGTGAACATGTTTTCAGCGTACTTGTCCCAGTGACCTGATTTTTCCCAAAGCGAGCGGTCCATCATTAATGGGCCTTTAACTTCGTCATAACCATATTCACGAAGCTTCTTTCGCACGTAGCTTTCTAGCTCGGTATAAATTGACCAACCATCGTTGTGCCAAAACACCATACCTGGTGCTTCTTCTTGCCAATGGAAAAGATTAAGTGCTTTACCAATTTTACGGTGGTCGCGCTTTTCAGCTTCTTCTAAGCGCTGTAGGTAAGACTTAAGCTGCTTTTTATCTGCCCATGCGGTACCATAAATACGCTGAAGCATTTTGTTATCGCTGTCTCCACGCCAGTAAGCCCCTGCCACTTTCATTAGTTTGAAGTGGTGACAGAACTTCATGTTTGGTACGTGTGGTCCACGACACATATCCGTGTATTCTTCGTGGTGATAAAGTGCTGGACGGTCATCTTTGCTGATGTTTTCATCAAGAATTTCCATTTTGTAGCTTTCACCGCGTGCTTCAAATGCATCGCGCGCTTCTTGCCAGCTTACTTTATTCTTAACCACGTTGTAATTGGTTTTAGCCAGTTCAAGCATACGCTTTTCTAGTTTGGCTAAATCTTCCTGGGTCAGGCTCTCTTCCATATCAACGTCGTAATAAAAACCATTGTCGATAACCGGGCCGATAGCCATTTTAGTGTTAGGCCAAAGTTGTTTGATTGCGTGACCTAACAAGTGCGCGCAACTGTGACGAAGGATTTCTAAACCTTCATCGTCTTTTGCAGTAATAATTTGAAGTTGTGCGTCCGCGTCAATCATATCAACGGCGTCAACTAACTCACCGTTTACTTTTCCTGCAATGGTTGCTTTGGCTAAACCAGGGCCAATGTCATTTGCAACATCTAATACAGAAACAGCGTTATCGAAAGCGCGTTGGCTTCCATCAGGAAGGGTAATTACAGGCATTTTAATTCCTTTACAGTGGTGACGCCTACTCTGCGCCACATGCATTTTTTGAAAAAATTTAAGCGTACTATCGAAGGCCTGTTCATCTTTGCTGTATATTTCCCCACCAAAGATCTAAAGGCCTTAGCACTCGAAACTTGCTTAACTAAATCGCACACTTAACACGAACACACATTCGCGTTGAGTGTGCTCAATAAACCGACTCTAAAGTAGGCCGTTATAAAGCGAAGGGTGGATTATAACCAGTGTAGGAGCAACTTCAACACTGAAAAGCCTGAAGTTGCTAATAAGTGAAACTTTGTTTTTCTAATAGCAGGATTTTGAGAGAGGAATGTATGCATTTCCTCCGTTTTATTCCATACTTTGTTTTATGGCTGTATAGGAGCTTGAAAGAACGCTCTCCCCGTGTTTAGCATTGAAAATAACGAACATCCATAAACAAAAAAAACGCCCCGGGCTGACGCATAGAACAAAGCAGAGTGTGCAATATGTGGCATTTTATTAGCGAGCATATTTCAGATGAAATCCAACAGTTTTTTAGCTGCCAAAAAGCTGAACGAGTAAGTGGCGGGGATACGCACGACAGTTACATTATAAAAGACAGCACACATCGCTACTTTGTTAAAACCCGAAAGTATGACGATACTCAGCAATTATCCCATGAAGCCGAGGGACTTGCCGCCATTGCTAACACCCAAACTATTGCCACGCCACAGGTCATCTGTCATGGCATTACTACTAATGAAACGCCCAACATGGAATATTTGGTACTTTCTCACATTCGATTTATTGAACCTGCGGTGGGCGATTATTTCACTTTAGGGCAACAGCTTGCTGCACTGCATGCGTTTAACGCCTACACCAGCTATGGGTGGCCACATGACAATTACATAGGTGCCAGCGTGCAAACCAACGGGCGCATGGCGTCATGGGCTGATTTCTTTGCCGAGAAACGCATAGGTAGCATGTTGGAACGACTGGCTACGAAGGGGCTGTGGCCTAAAGAAAACGGCGATATAGATTGTATAGTTAAGAAAGTGAGACACCTTCTAAGCCTGCACCACCCCCACCCTTCACTACTACATGGCGATTTATGGGCTGGCAATGCAGGCTTTAATAAAAAAGGGCCGGTGTTATTTGACCCTGCCGTTTATGTTGGTGATGCCGAAACTGACCTTGCCATGGCTGAATTGTTTGGTGGCTTTCCGCAGACCTTCTTTGAAGGCTACAACCTACACACGCCGATTGAAAAAAATTACCGATTAAGAAAACCAATTTACCAGCTTTACCATATTTTAAATCACGGGTTATTATTCGGCGCGCATTATATTGCCCAAGCCAAACAGGTAGTAGACGACATTTACAACCACTAATTCAGAACATGAGCAAATCTGAAATTGTCATTTATTGACCGAATTGTTTGCGATTTATTGCTAAAGGCCATGCGTTAGATGGTACACAACGCGTGTAATTGGATGCCTCGCACGCTGTATATAAACATACGAAGATTTAAAATAGAGAGTAGCTTTTATTATGACAAACTTAGGCCCTGTAGCACTTATTACCGGGGCAGCTAAACGCATAGGCGCCGCGATGGCGTGCAAGCTTCATAGCCAGGGCTATCGCATTATTATCCATTACGGGCACTCAAAAGATGATGCTTTTGCATTGGCCGAAAAGCTCAATTGCCAGCGTGCAGATTCCGCTACTTGCCTGCAAGCTAATCTGTGTAATTCAGACGAAGTAAACTCGCTTGGCCAGCAAGCACTGCGTGTTTGGGGCAAACTTAATGTTCTGGTGAACAATGCTTCGAGTTTTTACCCAACACTGGTTGGAGACATTTCGGAAGATGACTGGGTATCGTTAATAGGTAGCAATGTAAAAGGCCCGTTGTTCTTAACGCAAGCACTGGCACCAGCACTTAAAGAAAGCAAAGGCTGCATTGTTAACATGGTTGACATGCATATTGACCGCCCACTTCCTAAGCATAGCGTTTATTTGCTTGCTAAATCGGGCCTTGCCTCACTAACTCAGTCGTTAGCGATAGACCTAGCGCCACATGTGCGTGTTAATGGTATTGCGCCAGGGGCAATACTGTGGCCGGAACGTGAAATGGATAGAGAAGAAAAAGACAAACTGTTGTCCAGTATTCCTCTTGGCGAACTCGGCACACCTGAAGATATAGCCAATGCCCTTTTGTTTCTGACATCGGCCTCGTACATCACTGGGCAAATCATTTACGTTGATGGTGGGCGCGGCCTTTATACCGGAGCCTCAGCGTGAAGGCTTCTTTGGCAAAAAACCTTCAATTTAGCGCTTTTAAATTTGGCGCTTTAGAACTTAAGAGCGCGTGCCGCGTCGGCATTATCAGCGCGGGCTTCTTTACTCTGCTCGGGTGCGCTGGAGACGATACGGTAAAACAGAGTATTGAAGATTATACAGAAAGACTCTCTCGGGTGCTCGACGTTTCCTTACCCGACACCTTTAATGAAAAGATTACTACCCCGCTTCCCAAGCTTGCCGACTCAGCAACGCTCAAATACACAATTGAAGGTGTAAGCATTAACCTGCGTGAGTTTTATGCGCTGCAAGATTGTGAATTAGGTACTGTTGTGGCCGAGCGCAATACGTCACTGGGCAAAAGCCAGTTGCCATCGCAAAGGCTAACATATGAAAGCAAGCTGCTTACGGCGCTAAAACATTGCGAAACGGCGCTTTCAGAAGATAGCAGCGCTAACCAAGCTAATGCTGCACTAGCCGCGACCATCGCGTCGTGGCGTGAGCAAAAGTTGCAAGATTACAGCAAGACGTGGGCGAATCTTATCCAAGGAAGTCAGGAATTGCGTTTAGCGCTTAATACCCCTGAACGCTTAATGTCGGTCGAAAATAACAAGGATGCCCTGTCGAGTGTTAATGCCCTGTATTACCTTGACAATCTAAACAACAAAAACGAACGCCCTATAGACAGCAGCGAGTTAGAGCTGCAGCTTCAAATTATACGCTCAGCCCGATTACCCGCTACGCTTTGGCACACTCAACAAACGTTGACGCAAAACCTCTCGCTGCTTACAAGTGTGCTTGCTACCGAGCTTGATGCCGTGAGTTGCCCAGAGGGACGTGCCAGCGACAAAGCTAAAATATTACGCAATGTGTTTTACTTGTTTTTTATTGAGCAAATACAGCCCGTAGGTAGTTTGGTGAATCAATACCACTATAAGCTGGCACCATTATGGGAAGACTGGCTTGCACAACCGTTGCTGCACAAAGAATTTAAACGCTATATCAGGCAACAAACGCAAGATGGTTTCAGCGAATACAGCGGCGCCATGAAGGCGCATGTAAACCTATGGCAAAACTTTCTTGGTAGGTGCAATCTATCACCCGTAGCCCCCGTTTAATTAGGTTAAAGCGTGTATTAAAGAATATTTTCACCTGCCTCAGGATCTCTCGACCTGCGGGCCTGCTCTCTAATTTCATGCGCTTCTGACGATACGTCATCTTGCGTTGGCATTCGCTCTTCAGGGTTTTCTTTGTAAGCTGTGTTTTTAGGTTTACTGCTGTGTTTTCGCCCGTCGCTTTGCGCTAACGTATCTTTTGGTTTAACCGAATAATCACCGGCCGCGCCGTGACCTAACGGGTTCTTACTCTTATTATTATTTTCTATGTTAGGACTTTCACTGCCTTTAGTCTGAGAACTTTCATGGTTTTTATTATCAACGTTGTCCACATGGGCTGATTCTCGGCCACCAGAGAAGCCTGTAGACACGCTTTCCTTATCTTCTGGGCTTTCTTCTAATCTTCTTTGCGAGCCTGTCGCTTCATTTTGTTCAACACGAAGGTGCAGGCCCTCTGGGAATATACGCTCTCTCGCGTCATCAGGCATACTAATGTTAGCGTTTAAGTATGCTTGGGTGATTTTACGCATTAGCACTGACGCCATTTTCAATACGCTGGTTTTCTCTACATCTACCCAAAAATAAACCTTAATGTTGTAAGTAGACGAGCCTAATTCATCTATCAAAATTTGCGGTTCAGGGTCTTTTAAAACATTGTCTTGGCTTGCGGTGATCTTTTGCGCTATTCGCTGTGCCTGCTGAATATCAGCATCATATCCTACGCCTATAATAAACTGGCCTCGCATAAGCGGGTTGGCCGTTAAGTTTTTAATTACCCCTTTGTAAATAGTGGCATTGGGTATTTGAATGTGATTACCATCGAAGTCAACCAGGGTAGTAGCCCGGGCCGTGACTTTTTGAATAATTCCCGTGAAATCGTTAATTTGAACGATGTCGCCAATTCTGAAGGGGCGTTGAATAGTAAGCAGTAAGCTTGATATGAAATTTTCTGCAATATCGCGAAAAGCAAAGCCAAGAATAAGCCCTACCACGCCAGTGCCGCTCACCACGGCAATGGCAAACCCGGTTAGCCCAGCCAAAAACAAAAAGAGATAAATGCCGAGCAGTATTAATACCAAGCTAACGCTTCGCTGAATCACTGAACGCAGCAGCGCAGAGGTGGTTGTGCGCGTTAACGGTTTAACTATAACTTTTGCAATATGTGGCGCTAAAAGAATAAACGCCACCATAATAACCAAGCCTAAAGCCAAGCCAGGTAAACGATAAACAAAGCTATCCCAAACCTGAGAGAGTAGCGACTGTGCGCTGGATAAACTGCTTATTGCGCCACCTTCGTCGCTTTGTTGAAGCAGCGTTTGTATAAAGCGTTCGCTTGAAGGTGTATCGGTGTGCGTTAAAGAAAGCCCTACTTGCTTGTTTAGAATACAGGGTAATAATATTTGTGGCGCACTGAACATCACCTTACTCCTTGGCGTTCATGGGTATTGATTTTTACTACAAATATCTACGACGCAATAACCAAATAAGATCCCAGTCCAATGGTAAACAAAAAGCTTCCCCATAGGGCATGTTCAACAACTACTACCGGCGTTGAGTTGGTTTGCATATACCGGTAACCAAAAATGGCGCCGCCAATCCAAGAGATCACCACCGCTACCCAATTCCCGTACACTAAGTGTGCAAGGCCGAATAAAAAAGTGCTTAATGCCCATCTCGCGTATTTAGAGGGCAAGATTTGCTTATAGCGATGGAAGAAATAGGTGCGAAAAATAATCTCTTGGGGTATCACCGATACAATGGGGTAAATCAGCAAGGTCGCCACCCACATCCACGGCTGATTCATGGGCCAATGCAGAAAGAGTTCGGGTTTTAAAAAGTAAACCACCAGCGCCAGTAAACTTGCCCATGGCAAAAATAATTTAAGGGTACTTTTAAAATGTATCCGATAGTCTTCCCAATGCCACAATTTAAACCGTTTAAATTGTTTATCTGCTAACAAGACAGCTAAACAGCAAAGCCCCATTCCCCCTAAAATAGGCATGAGATAATTTGCAAAATGCTTAATCCAGTAGAGAACGGCAAAAGGAATCGCTACAAATAACACGATTAATTCAGACCACAACTTTGCCACAACTCACCTCTTTCTTTCAGTCAGGTTGACCTTGTTCTATGATTCTCCAGTACGTTTGCGCATGTAGAATTGAAGACAGACCAACAATACCATTACCAACCGATGACACTTTTATGAACTTTTACGGTTGATATGTATGAAAGTGTAGTGCCAATTTGCAAAGCTTGAGTAAGTAATTAGATGCTACTTTAGCCCTATAAAAAATGCATCGCAGGTAAGCTATTGTTAGGTTAGCACTTTTTAAATGTGAATGCGTTGAATAGGGTGTGGACGTGTGCTGTTCGTGGTTGTTTTAACTAAAACCTTGCTCATATTTGATAGCGATAGGCGGCCACTTTCACGTAGTGTTTGTATATCGCACAAAAGTCGTGAAATAATTGCGCAAGATGTATAAGGCGATACCAATGACAAAAAGTAGCCCTAGCGACGTTTTACAGCAAATTGAACAACACTATGCCTCGTTATCCCCTTCGGGCAAATCTATTGCGCATTATATTCAGCAAAACCCCATTGCCGTACTGAGTCAGTCTACATCACTGATCGCCGAAAGAACGGGAACGTCGAAAGCGACCGTAAGTCGGTTCTTTCGTCAATTAGGCTTCGATTCACACCAACAAGCCAAAGAAGCCCTTGTGCAGCTTCGTGAGCAAGGCGTGCCGGTGATAAGCCCTTCAAGTGGTGTTTTGCAGCATGAGAGTGATAGTAAAAACCTAGCCAATACCTTCGAAGGAACGTCATCTGAAGCATTAAGCGACATTGCAAAATTACTTGCTTCAGCGAGCCAGGTTACGTTAATTGGGTTTCGTAACGCTTATCCCATTGCCCTCCATTTTAGGCAGCAACTTAAACAGATTAGGTCATCGGTTCGCGTGCTCCCCCAGCCAGGGCAAACACTAAGCGAAGATATTATTGATCTAACCGAAAACGATCTTGTGGTGCTTTTTGGTTTTCGACGTAGAACCCGCCAATTTAAATTCGTTTTAAATAATATAAAACATTGTAAAACCATACTTGTTACCGACCCGACAGGCCAAGGCTATCGCCACGATGTCGACCACCTTCTTGTCACCCACATTGGCAGTGACTCACCTTTTGATAGTTATGCTGCACCAATGAGTCTGGTTGCGTCGCTGTGTAACCTTACCTACGAGGTATTAGGGAGTGAAGCCGCAGACCGCGTTGACGCTATTACCGACATCTATATTAAGATGAATGAACTAGAGAGTCCAAAACGATGACCCTTCCCTCCGAACGCTTTTTAAGCAATACTGTAAAATAGAGTAACTAGCAGAGAATTGTTATTTTGCAAGCGTAAAAGAAACTAAAGCGCTAAAAAATGGGTATAAGTATGCTTTAAAACTGCTTATTTCGGATTTTAATGTTTAAAAAAGTACCTGTTAATATAATTTCACTGCTGAAAGCGTGTGGTTGGAGTTAATATATGGATAAAACGCAAGTCGTTATGGAAGAAGCTAACGGTGTACTCGACTTTTGGTTTGGAGAACTCTCACCTGAGCAATGGTTTAAGGAAGATACTGCACTAGATAAAACTATCACTTCGCGATTTTCGACATTGCGTTTAGCCGCCATTAAGGGCGAATTGTGGCCTTGGCGAGCAACCGCTATTGGCCGTCTCGCCGAAATAATTCTTCTCGATCAATTTTCTCGAAATATTCATCGCAACCATAAAGACGCGTTCAGTGCAGACAATATTGCCTTAGTTCTTGCCCAAGAAGCGGTAAGTGTTGAGGCCGATAAGGTACTTACACCGCAGCAACGCGCGTTTCTTTATATGCCGTTTATGCACAGTGAATCGCTAGCTATTCATGATGTGGCAATGGAACTGTTCTCTCAAGAGGGTTTAGAACAAGAATTTACGTTTGAAAAGCGTCATCAACACGTTATTGAGAGGTTCGGCCGCTATCCCCACCGGAACGCGATATTGGGGAGGGAGTCAACTCCTGACGAACTGGCTTTTTTGAAGAATTATCCTCAAGGGTTCTAATGCTCATGTAGGTTTTGTCTTAAGTGCTTACTTCTGAGCTTTTGACCTAACTACCTACTACTAAAGCGCACCATAATGATTTTCATCCTATGTTTTGCCGCTGTTTCATCTATTTGCGTAGTTTTTTGTTTTTAGACGTTACCAATTTAAGCGGAATAGCATTTTTTGACTTAACTTTTTCAGTTTATTTCGGAGTAACGTTCGTTTCTATTGACTTTTTAATGAAACAATTGTTTCATGAAGTTAAGACTAATAAAGAAACATCAACTAATAAGTAATGCGCTGTGAGTTCTCCTTTTGTGCTAAAGCCCTGTGATGTAACGTTCACGCAGGCAGTTAACAATCTAAAATTAACATTTAACCACTATGATCTCGTTGACGATGAAGCATCGCCTTCTAGAAACGGGCAAAAGCAATCGGCGGCTTGCGATTCGACAGATGGGCGCCATCATGTACACCAAGCACTGTGCGGTTTAGGTCTTGCGGTAAAAGATTTGTTTCATATTCAAGGTTTGCCGACCGCAGCGGGTAATCCTGATTGGTTAGCAACCCACCCGATACCAGAAAGTACAAATAGTTGTGTGGCAAAGATGCTTGGCGCAGGTGCCGCGTTTAAAGGTAAAACCATTACCGATGAATTGGCCTACAGCCTACATGGGCAAAATAAGCATTACGCAACACTCATAAACCCTGTAGCGCCGGCTCATATTCCGGGAGGTTCTTCGTCGGGATCAGCAGTGGCTGTTAGTGCACACCTTGCCGACATTGGTCTTGGCACCGATACAGGCGGCTCCATACGGGTGCCGTCTAGCTATCAAGGGTTGTGGGGGCTTCGCACCACACATGGCGCAATTGCTTGCGACAATATGGTAGCACTTGCGCCTTCGTTTGATACTGTAGGTTGGATGACCCGCGACCTAGACACGCTAACTAAGGTTGCAAGCGTTTGCTTGAATAGCGCAACGCAAAGCGAAATATCCGAAGCCCCTAAACTTGGCATAGCAACCTATTTGTTCGAGCAAACTGCTCACAAATCGCTGTGCAAAATCTGGCTTTCAGCACTTGCTGAGCAAAACGACTGCATTGAGTTGCCTAAAGCACAGCTTGATTTAGTTACATTAGAAACTGCCGCTACATTTCGCACCTTACAAGGTAGCGAAATTTGGCAGCAACACGGCGAATGGATTGAAGACACTCAGCCTAATATCGCTAACGATATTAGGTTGCGTTTGGATTGGTGTAAAACCATCACTGTCCAAGATATACAACAGGCTAAAACGCAACAATCTGTGGTAATAAACCATATAAATACACTGTTTGAAGAAATAGATGTATTGGTTATGCCCACAACGCCCGGCGTAGCACCTCGTTGCGACGCTGATGAAACGACGCTGGCAAATGATAGAAACGCTCTGCTTGCACTTACTGCTATAGCTGGACTTGCGGGTTTACCGCAGCTTCATTTGCCGTTATTTACCCTACACAACGCCCCATGCGGATTATCGCTTGTGGGCAAAAAAGGCAACGATCTTGCACTTCTCGCGTTAGCAAAAAAGCTAACCACTCGCTAAACGTGCACAGTGTGCTGGCCTTGTTTGAGTCACCGTTAAATCGCACTTAAATAAGGCATACAGCATCCTATCGCATTCAAGTTGAAAGTAGAAAGCGGAAGTAGGACCCAAACGCACGTCAATTTGCCTAGTTTTTGACTAACTAGGGCTCAAAATGACGGCGTGGTTGCTGAGTTTTTGAAGGAAATAATGATGAGTGAAAAACCAAATATCGCGTTTACTGCCCCTCACTTTGCGGCATCGCAAGTAGGCTTAAACATTCTTGAAAAAGGCGGCACAGCCATTGAAGCTATGGTTGCAGCAGCCGCCTCTATCGCCGTTGAATACCCACATATGAACGGTATGGGCGGCGATGGGTTTTGGCTAATT
The DNA here is from genome assembly GCF_036864485.1 of Alteromonas sp. S015. Taxonomy (NCBI): domain Bacteria; kingdom Pseudomonadati; phylum Pseudomonadota; class Gammaproteobacteria; order Alteromonadales; family Alteromonadaceae; genus Alteromonas; species Alteromonas sp. S015. Next base: position 356,127 of record NZ_JAZETO010000001.1, read on the forward strand.
AGCGAGCCGGGTAAAAAGCCTATTGGTATTGATGCATCGGGCGTGGCGGCAAAAGGCGCAACGCCAGGGTTCTACGAAGGGTGCGATGCCATCCCTAGCCGAGGCGGAAAGTCTGCATTGACCATGGCAGGTGCGGTTGCTGGGTGGCAAGCTGCGCTTGAAATAAGCCATGAATGGCAAAGCGGTTTACCGTTAAGCACATTATTCGATACGGCGATTAGCCAAGCTAACTGGGGAATTGAGGTTACACAAAGTTTAGTCGATGCCAGCAACAAAACCTTTAACGAACTAAGCGCAGATGAAAACTTCGCTCAGTTTCTGATTAAAGGTAAAGCCCTTAAAAAAGGCAAAATATTAAAGCTCACAAAGCTTTCTGAAACCTTAAAACACCTTTCAGACAAAGGGCTGGATGATTTTTACCATGGCGAGTTAGCAGCAAAACTGGCTGAAGATTTAGAAGCGGCAGGCTCCCCTATCCGCCTTGAAGACTTCAACAACTACAAGGCAACCATCGTTGAGCCTTTGTCAGTTTCTACCAGTAAAGGCAAGCTTTATAACCTGCCAGCACCAACGCAAGGTGTAGCATCGCTTATTATTTTAGCGCTTTATGACAGAGTTCAGCATTTAGGTAGCACCGACGCCGACATGGTGCATCTACTCATTGAGTGCACAAAACAAGCCTTTATTGCACGTAACGCAAACGTAACCGACCCTTCTCGTACGCCGGTAAGTTTACAAAGCCTGCTGAGCGACCATGTACTTGATGAGATGGTAAAGAATATCTCACTAGACAAAGCCCTGCCATGGCCACATGAAGCCAAGCACGGCGATACCATTTGGATGGGCTGCTGCGATAGTGAAGGCCGTATGGTGAGCTACATACAATCGCTTTATTGGGAATTCGGTTCAGGCGTAGTGAGCCCGCAAACGGGTATCGTTTGGAACAACCGAGGCACCTCGTTCTCGCTAGACCCTAATAGTAACCAATATCTAGCGCCGGGGTTGAAGCCTTTCCATACATTAAACCCAGCTTTTGCGGAACTTATTAATGGTCGCCGTATGAGCTACGGCACTATGGGTGGTGAAGGTCAGCCCCAGACTCAGGCAGCACTTTTCGCGCGCCATATTTATCACGGACAGCCGATTGCAAAAGCCATATCTCTTGGCCGTTGGCTTCTTGGCAGAACGTGGGGCGACCAAAGTCATAACTTAAAAGCCGAGCGTGACCTGGTTGAATATGTGGGCGAGAGCTTGCTGGCTCGGGGCCACGATATGGTGACGGTAGATCCTTGCAATGAATTGATGGGCCATGCTGGCGCAATTATTCGAGACACAGAAGGCACCGTAAGCGGCGCAAGCGACCCAAGAAGCGACGGTAAAGCCTACTTAGGGCATCGCTAATTTCGTTGCTGCGTTTAAGCCTTGGCGTTTAGGTTGTCGTTACTAAGACGCAATCGCTAGAACGCAGCATGTACAAAATAGTTAAAACAACAAACGTTAAAGAGAAAGAAATCACATGCAGTTTTTAATGGATAACCTTACGGTTATATTATCGCTTGCGGGAACAGGCGTATTCGCGGGCATACTGGCAGGCATGCTCGGCGTGGGTGGCGGCATTGTTATTGTGCCGGTACTGTTTTTCTTATTTCAAGCCCTTGGTGTGTCGCCAGAAAGCGCAATGGTTATAGCCACAGCCACTTCGCTTGCGACAATTGTTCCTACTTCAGTTAGCTCTATTCGCGCTCACCACAGTAAAGGAAACGTAGACTTTGCTCTGTTAAAAGCGTGGGCAATATTTATTTTAATTGGCGTGCTTGTAGGTAGTTATGCGGTAACAGTGGTTAACCCAACATTCCTGACTTTACTATTTGGTGTTATCGCAACCTTGTCAGCAGTTAATATGCTTATTGGCAAGAAAGACGCCTTATTTAAAGGGCTTCCGGGCCGTGCGGGTCAGTCGGTTATGGCAACCTGTATTGGGCTGTTTAGCTCTATGGTGGGTATTGGCGGCGGCACGTTAACCGTACCTACCCTTACTTTTTGTAACTATCCAGCGCATAAAGCGGTGGGCACAGCCGCCGCGGTTGGCCTGATCATCTCGCTTCCAGCAGCACTTACCCTGCTATTTGTAGGTACTACACCTGCCGATGCACCCTTTGCTACCTACGGCTACGTAAACTTACTGGGCTTTGCCTGCATTGTTCCACTTACCGTGTTATTTGCGCCACTTGGTGCAACTATCGCCAACAAACTAGACGCTGGTTTACTTAAGAAAATCTTTGCCGTTGTTCTTATCATCACTGGCTTGCGCATGCTGGCGCAAGTGCTTATCTAGGAGTGCTCACATGTCTACCGAAGCATCTACAAGTACGTTCGCACCACTTAATCCGCCCCCTCGACTGTTAATGGGCCCTGGTCCAATTAACTGCTACCCACGTGTATTAAGCGCGATGTCTACCCAGTTAGTAGGGCAATATGACCCCATTATGACCGGCTACATGAATGAAGTGATGCAGCTTTACCGCGATGTTTTTAATACGAAAAACCAGCAAACTTTTCTGGTTGATGGTACGTCGCGGGCGGGTATTGAAGCTGTTTTAGTATCAGCGATAGAACCGGGCGATAAGGTGCTTGTACCTATCTTTGGGCGTTTTGGCCATTTACTTGCCGAAATTGCTGAGCGTGCTGACGCTGAAGTACACACCATTGAAGTACCTTGGGGTGAAGTATTTACACCTGAGCAAATAGAAGCCGCAATAAAAGAAGTAAAACCTAAGCTTCTTGCCATAGTACAAGGCGATACGTCTACCACCATGCTTCAACCGCTTGAGAATATTGGTGCTATTTGTGAAGCGCACGATGTTTTGTTTTACTGCGACGCTACCGCGTCAATAGGCGGTAACCCGCTAGAGGTAGACGCATGGAAGTTAGACGCGGTATCAGTTGGCCTGCAAAAGTGTTTAGGTGGTCCATCGGGCAGCGCACCTATTACACTAAGCGACAAATTTGTTAAAACCGTGCGTACCCGTCATCACGTTGAAGCAGGTATTCGCGATGCGCATCATGAAGCCGCACGTGGCCCTAAAATTCGCTCAAACTACTTCGACTTACCTATGATCATGGATTATTGGGGCGAAGAGCGACTAAACCACCATACCGAAGCGGCCAGTATGCTTTATTGCGCACGCGAATGCGCACGTGTGCATTTAGAAGAAGGCCAACAAAATGTTATTGCTCGCCACAAAGTGGCCGGCGATGCCATGCTTGCCGGTATTCAAGCCATGGGCCTTGAGCCATTTGGCGATTTGAAACACAAGATGTACAACGTTGTTGGCGTACACATTCCAGATGGTGTTCATGGCGAGGAGGTGCGCGAAACCTTGCTTCTGCGCTTTAACATTGAAATTGGCACTAGCTTCGGCCCGCTGAAAGGCAAAATTTGGCGCATTGGCACCATGGGCTACAACGCCAGAGAAGACGCGGTTCTTCACACACTTCAGTCACTTGAAACCGTGCTTCGTATGCAAGAATTTGAGCTACCTGCGGGTAAAGGGGTAGATGCAGCCCTTAGCGTTTACGCCAAAGCCAAAGCGGCGGGAGTCGCGAATGGGTGAATTCGTAGAATTTACTGAACTGGCGACACAGGTTATGGCGAGGTGTGAAACATTAGGCACAATAAGCCAAGACCCAACTTGTCTAGACAGGCGCTACTTAACTGATCAACACAAACTTGCGAATCAACTGGCCTCCGGCTGGATGATTGAAGCGGGTATGACAACGTGGCAAGACGCCGTCGGTAATATCTGGGGACGCTATACATCAAGTGTACCCAACGCACCGCGATTGATTTTAGGCAGTCACCTCGACACGGTGCCTAACGGCGGAAAGTACGACGGAATGCTTGGCGTGGTCGCTGCTATTTCTCTGGTGGCCATGTTCGATGGTACACAAACTAAGTTCCCTTTTCACATCGACATCGTAGGTTTTTGTGACGAAGAAGGCACGCGTTTTGGCACCACGCTGTTAGGAAGCCGCGCGTTAACGGGCAAGTGGCAAGAGCAATGGCGCCATTTAAAAGATGAAAATGGCGTGAGCCTTGAGCAAGCCATGGCAAACTTTGGGCTTAATTTCGATGCGGTGAATAGTGCGGCCATCTCGCGTACTGACATTTTGGGCTACATAGAGCTTCACATTGAACAAGGTCCTGTTTTAGAGCAAGAAAACTTGCCTGTAGGTGTGGTCAGTGCCATTGCAGGTGCGAAACGCTTTAACTTTACGGTAGAAGGCATGGCGGGTCACGCCGGTACTGTTCCTATGTCAATGCGTCGCGACGCCCTATGTGCAAGTGCAGAAATGCTACTTGCTGTTGAGAGTATAAGCTTGAAACGCCCGGGCGTGGTAGCTACCGTAGGGAAAATTGACAATGCGCCTAACGGCGTTAACGTCATTTCGGGTCGCACACGCTTTTCCTTAGATATTCGAAGCGAAGATGACAATTTGCGCGATTCAGTATTGGCAGAAATATTGCAAAAATTTGATGACATTGCGCAATCTAGACAAGTAACGCTTAGTCACGAGCAAACCCACAGTGCGCCTGCAGTACATTGCGATAGCCAGTTGAAAGACGCGTTAGTTCGCGGCGTAGAGGAAAGCGGTATTGCACCGCGAATTTTTGCATCTGGTGCAGGTCACGATGCTATGGCTATTGCAGATATATGCCCAGTAGCCATGCTGTTCACACGCTGTAAGGGCGGCATTAGCCACCATCCTGCTGAGTCTATTACGGGTGAAGATGTAGCGGCAAGTTTGTCAGTGCTTTATAGAACTATCAGCAAGCTTAAGCACGCGTAATGTTCTAATCAGTAAAGTTTGAATTAAGGGTTAATAATGAAAATAACAAGGATTTACAACGATGAGGCGGGCAAAAGCCACTTTGGTGAAGTTGAGATAGTGCTAAAAGACGGCGGTCCTATCGGCATGCTGTCAGAAAAGTTTGGTGCAGATAAAGTTATTTTCCGCGAAACCCCCGCAGATTATGACTTCAAGTGGCACCCTGCGCCTGCACGACAGTTACTTTTCATCTTAAAAGGGCGCGCAGAATTTACCGTATCTAACGGCGAGCGTCATGTATTTGGGGCAGGCGACGTACTGTTACTGGAAGATACCGAAGGAGAAGGCCACTGTTCACGGGCTATGTACAATGAAGTTCGCCACTCTATTTTTGTGACATTAGATGAAGGTGTCACCTTTTAATTTAATGCCTTTATCACTTTACAAAATGCGCTAAATTAGCGCATTTTTTCGTTTAGGCACCAAATTGGGGCTTGGTCACTTCCTGATTGCTTTAAGTTATTTACAGACCACGCATAAAACAAATAAAAAACAACACCTTAACAACTCAAAACCAAACAGACCAATTGGTCAATATCTTGCAATTAATGAGCAACTGTCATCAAGAAAAATTGCTCATGTCTTCAAATCACAGCGAATTACTTTACGACTTACATGATAGCCCGGCATTTCTTCCCTCTCTTACCGCGGCATTCCAGCATTTATTGGCGAGCTTCGTTGGTGTTATAACCCCTACTCTTATTGTTACATCAACGCTAGGCCTTACTGAATACACACCTTATCTTATTAGTATGGCGCTGTTTGTTAGCGGCCTTGGCACAGCAATTCAAACAAAACGTATAGGCCCAATAGGCAGTGGCCTTGTCGCCATTCAAGGAACTAGCTTTGCGTTTATTAGTGCGTTGATTTTGGCCGGAAACCAAGTAAAAGCGAATGGCGGAACGCCAGAGGATATTTTAGCCCTACTGTTTGGCCTGACCATGGCTGGGGCGTTAGTTGAGGTAGTGTTCAGCCTATTTGTGAATAAACTCAAGCGCATTATTACGCCTTTAACCACGGGGATAGTGATCACTGCTATAGGCCTTAGCTTGATAAACGTAGGTATGACCGATCTTGCCGGTGGTTTTCATGCCGCTGATTTTGCCAGTACTGAGAACTTAGCAGTAGGCCTTGGCGTATTAATGGTTATAGTATTCTTAAATGCGTCTACCAACCATTGGCTTCGCTTAAGCGCAATTTTTATTGGCATGGCCATAGGTACAACGTATGTTGGTTTTACAGAAGGCCTTGATTTTAGCGGCCTTGCCTCTTTATCTATTGTAGCTATTCCTACGCCATTTGCGTTTGGCATCTCATTCGATATCAATCTGTTTTTGCCTATTGCGCTAATTTATTTATTCAGCGCTATAGAAACAGCGGGCGATCTAACTGCCAACAGCCTTTTCTGTAAGCAACCCGTAAGCGGTCCAATTTACTTAGCCCGAGTAAAGGGCGGTATTTTAGGCGACGGCGTAAATTCGCTACTGGCCGGTATGTTTAACACGTTTCCGAACACTACCTTTGGTCAAAACAATGGCGTTATTCAGCTAACCGGTATTGCCAGCCGTAAAGTGGGCTTCTTTGTTGCTGCGCTGTTTGTACTTATTGGCTGCTTTCCAATTGTTGGTGGTGTGCTGCAGGCAATCCCTAAGCCTGTTTTAGGCGGCGCAACATTAGTGATGTTTGCCATGGTTGCAGTAGGCGGCCTTAAACTTCTAGCCAGCTATGCGTTGGATAGACGCAGCAGTTTGGTTACGGCTTGCGCCCTTGGTATGGCAATTGGGGTAATGATGGTGCCCGAAGCCTTAGCCGAACTTCCTAATTGGCTTGAGCACATCCTGCTTTCCCCTGTTACGTCAGCAGGACTTACGGCGGTTATTTTAGATTTAACATTACCCGGGAAAAAAGGCGCTAGTGATAAGTCAGAAGCTTTGGCAACCACCGGCAATCAACTATCAGAAGGTAACGCAAGCGAAGCTTCGGATAACTCGGTGAAGGCCGCTCTTCCTGAAATAAAAAAAAGCACTAAAGAGAGTCGCAGTAACTCGGCAGCTTCAACCCATAAAGCGATATTAGGTACAAAGCAGCGGCAAGTACTGCGCCCTGCCCTTTATAGTGCAAAAACCCGGTAGAAATCACTGCGAAGGTGCAAAAATAAGAAAAACCTTATTCATTAACATAATGATAACAATATAAGAACAATATTATATTTTTAAAACCCTATAATTCAGCAACTTAAGGATAGGTCAAAAGTTGACCAACTGGTTAAGAAGTTGGCACTCATCCTGCTAAACCTCTTGCATACAGCAAGGCGCAATAGAAATAGTGCGTTAATAAAGCCCTAAATAAGGGCAACTAAAAATAATGAGGAAACCATGAAAAACACTACATTCGAATTATCTCCTCTAGCAAAAGCTTTAGCGATGACAACGGCGGTAGCATTGTCATCTCAAGCATTTGCACAAGAAGAGACAGAGGTAAAAGAAAAAGATGTCGAGAAGATTCAGGTGACTGGGTCGCTAGGCAGCTTACCCGGTCAAGACGTTGAGTCAGTATTTGGCTTTGGTAAATCTATTCTTGAAACACCGCGCTCAGCATCCACTATTTCTCAAGAGCAAATGGAACGTTTTAACGTTTCTGATATTGATGAATTAGTAGCATTTGCACCGGGTACGTTCACCCAGTCTTTCTTTGGTGTTGCAGGCTCACTTGACGTACGTGGTACACCGGGCGAAACATATTTTCGTGGCGTTAAGCGTCTAGATAACCCTGGTAACTACCCTACCCCAATTGGTGCTTCTAGTCGTATCGATATTGTACGTGGCCCTGCATCACCTATTTATGGTCCATCTAAAATTGGTGGATACCTAAACTTTAATCCTAAATCTGCCCGGGCTGCAGGCGGTCAGTATTTAGATGCACCTACTGGCGCGTTGTCATATACGACTGGCTCTTGGAATAAAAGCATTTTAACAGCAGAGGTTGGCGGCCCTACTAGCGTAGCTGGTAAAGAAATGGGTTACTACATTTACGGTGAGCTAGAAAACTCAGATAGCTACTACGAAAATACACAAACCGACCAAACTATTCTACAAGCTGCTTTCAACATAGATATTACCGATAACCTTCGATTTGAATTTGGTGGTATGTACCATGATTACGATGGCAACCAAGTTGCCGGTTGGAACCGCTTAACGCAAGAACTTATTGACGACGGTACTTATATTACTGGTACTGCCCAGTCGTTAGATACGGATGGCGACGGCTCCATTAGCCATGAAGAATATGGTGCAGTAAACATTGCGGGTAACAGTTTCTTCTACGTGCCTGGATCATCATTTACCGATGACGAAGCCACTGAATTAATGGCGCTAGAAAATGTTGGTACTACCACACTAAGCGGCAGCCAAGTATTAGTTGCTCCAGATGACCAACTTGGTAACGAAGCGATAACGTTCTATTTCGATACTATTTATTACTCAGATAATTGGGAAATTCGTAACCAGTTCTTTTACGATTCATACGATAACATCAATGAAAATGCGTATGGTTTCTCTCAGTTCCACGATAGCTGGGTTGTCGAAGACAAACTTGTTTTCGCTACAGAATATGAAAACGACAGTTTGTTAGCGCAACTTCAAATTTCTCCGTCAATTCGTTACACCGACTTCTTACACGGTGATGACTTTACGTACGAATACTTTAACCGTCGTGATTTGACTATGCCGTCATCGGCATTAGACAGAAGATTACTGTCGACTCGTTCAGGCATGAATTATGATAACTACGATGATGGCAACTACCTTGATATAGGCTTGGGTGTAATGACCGACCTTACCTGGGATTGGGGCTTGAACCTTGTTCTTGGTGCACGTTATGACACCATTGATATTGAAACCACCTCGCGTCAAGACCTAATATTGCCAAGTGCTCGCATTGAAGGTAACGAGGGTACACCAGTTTCTGCTGAAGATACGGTAGGTGGATGGTCTTGGAATGCCAGTATCTCTTATGAACTACCATTTGGCTTAATTCCCTATATCACAGCCGCTGAGCAAGCGACCATTATCGCTGGTCAAGGTGCTGAGATTGGTGTAGAGCAACTTGAAGACGGTGCGTTTGATACTTCTGACCTATTTGAGTTTGGTGTGAAAGGTTCACTGTTAGATGACACGCTTTACTTTGCACTTTCATCATTCGAAATGGAAAGAACTGATTTTAGCAGTCAGAATACCGTAACGAACAACACTACGAACAACAAAGGGACTGAATTTGAACTTCGTTGGGTTGTGAACGAAAACTTAGTCGTATCTGCGGGCTACACTAACATTAAGGTTATCAATCTTACTGCACGTGAAAACGGAAGCCAGTTTGGTTTCTTAGGCGCTGAAGACTTATCTAGCCTTACCGATCCTTCGTTGGTATTTGGTGGTAACGTAATTGGCTTGAACTTGATTGGTGAAGGCTTCGCTAACACAGATGCACGTAAAGCAGGCATTCCTGAAAACGTGTATACCGTAACAGCGACTTACGATTTTCAAAACGGTTATGCAGCTAACGTGAGTGTAGTTGATGTTGATGAAGTTGCATCAGGTTTTTCTGCGGCTGTAACGCTACCTTCTTACACGCTAGTAAATGCAGGTTTATCTTATCAGGCTGAAGATTGGTCGTTTAACTTAACCGTTAAAAACCTAACTGATGAACGTTATTTCCGTTCTAACTTCCCAGATCTGTTTGGTAGCCAGGTTGTTCTACCTGAACTACCGCGTCACTGGAATGCTAAATTTACTTACTCATTCTAATTACGCTTAGTTGTGGTGTTGTCGCACTTCTATCCAATATAGAAGTGCGACAATTTAATTCACTGCATCACATTCACTAAAGAGCTCAGTTTTTTTAAAACCTGAGCTCTTTTTTTTAGGAGCATCTTATGTACTGTTCTCTTCTAATCGCACTGTTTAAAAAACTCATTCTATTGCCTATTGATAAATACAGTCGCAACTCTTCTACTAATAAGTCATTCGCACTGGCAGTGCTCGTTAGTGTGATGATGAATGTTTTATCTTCAAATGCACTCGCCATCGAAGAAAAGCAACCGATGGAAGTTAAAGTGGTAGTGGTGAGCATGTTCGAAATTGGTGATGATGAAGGTGACGCCCCCGGCGAATTTCAGTTGTGGAAAACCCGCAAGAAACTCACAACGAGATACCCACTACCCCACGGCTTTCACGATGTGTATGCAAATACTGAAACAGGCGTAATTGGCATAGTTACGGGTATGGGTATAGCCCGTGCTTCAGCGGCAATAATGGCACTAGGGCTCGACCCTCGCTTTGACTTATCAAAAGCCTATTGGCTTGTAGCTGGCATTGCAGGCGTGGACCCTGCCGATAATACTATTGGAAGTGCTATTTGGACAGATTACGTTGTAGATGGCGACCTTGCGCATCAAATCGACGCAAGAGAAATTCCTTCAGCGTGGAGCACAGGTTACTTCCCCCTCTTTACTCATGCTCCTTATGAAAATGCAGAGTTAGTCGATGTAAGCCACAGCCCAAATGGTGAAGTTTACGCGCTTAACCTACCGTTGGCTAAGTGGGCTTATTCATTAACTAAAGACACTAAGCTTTTAAACAATGAAGCGATGGATGCATTGAGAGCGAAATACACCAACTCAGCTAATGCAAAGGCACTTCCCAATGTATCTATAGGCTCACATTTATCCGCCTCTACCTTCTGGCATGGCGAAAAACTAAACACGTGGGCAAACAATTGGGTGGCATACTGGACGCAAGGCAAAGGAAATTTTGTCACCTCGGGCATGGAAGACTCAGCAACACTACAAAGCTTAAGCTATTTAGACAATGCTGGATTGGTAGACAAAGACCGTTTACTCATTCTTAGAACAGCGAGTAATTTTACCATGCAGCCACCATCGTTGAGCGCAGCTGAGAACCTAAAGTTAGAGAGTTCTGGCGATGGATATGCAGCAATGGGAGCCGCTATAGAAGCCGCCTATAATGTTGGTTCGCAGGTTACAGACTATTTTGTAAAGCATTGGGGAACCGTAAACGATAAGCCCCCTGTTGCTCGTTAAAATGCGCTTCGATTCAATGACAGGCTCGCTGGGATCTATCGACCTTTAACGAAAAAGTGCTAACGCCTCTAGACCGTCACCGATTTTGCTTCAAGCGCACAACGTACCTGAAGTGAGACATCATTTTGTACTACGGGCTTGGCGAGAAAATCGGCCATGCCTGCATCACTGCAATTGCTTTTGTCTTCAGGCGTTGTATTTGCCGTTACAGCCACAATGCGGCCATGCTTAGGCAATAAGTTTTCTTGAACAATGATCTTAGTCGCACTTACCCCGTCAAGCACTGGCATAGCGCAATCCATAAAAATAATGTCGTATTTTTTGGCGCGAGCCATTTGAACTGCCAACTCGCCGTTTTCTGCTTCATCTGGAAAGTAGTTAAACTTCTCTAACATAGATGCAAGCACAAAGCGGTTTATATCGTTATCGTCAACAACCAAAACGTTCAGAGGAACACTAAGTAGCTCTGAAGGTAGTACAACGTCACTCTGTTTTTCTTTATCTAATACGGCCATCTCTACAGGTATAGCAATATCGAAACAGGAGCCTTTTCCAACGTTTGATCTTACTTCAAGCTCACCGTCCATTTTCCCTATAAGTTGGTTAACGATAGACAGCCCCAAACCGTTCCCATTTAGTTCTTCAGAAGCACTGGCGGTATCATTTTGAAATGGTCTAAAAATTCGTGACAGTATTTCATCACTCATACCCACGCCTGTGTCTTCAATTGACGCAAGCAAGATTGGCATATCGCCTTGATGTTTTAACGTTACTTGTACCGAAATATACCCTTTCGGCGTAAATTTAACCGCGTTTGAAAGTAAATTAGTGATGACCTGACTAATTCTGGCGGCGTCTCCGTTAACAAAAGTGTTTTCGTCAAAAGAAAGCACCGCATAAAGCCTTACGCCTTTTTCAGCGCATTTCGCTTTAAATACATCTAATATATCTTCAATTAACGAACGTACACAGAAGTCACTATATTTTAATGAAAACTCGCCGTTTATGATCGATGTGTAATCCAGTACATCATTTATCAGAGACAACAAGCGGTCTGCACTATGAAGCGCCACATCAACTTTGCGCATTCGCACGTTCTCTTTATTTTCAAACTTAATCGCTTGCAACATACCGGTAATGCCATTAAGCGGCGTTTTTAATTCGTGGCTTATGCGTGATAGTAACATGCCACTTTCTTGTGACGCAGCTTCCGCTTCTTTTCGTCTCTCTTCCAACTCAAGTCTAAGTTGCACTGACTTGTTGACGTTTTGGCAAGTACCGAACAAACGAACGCATTTCCCGTTCTTAATTTCGGCCATACCGTGGGTTTCAATCCAAACTGAATTACCTTTAGCGGTAACTAACTCAAGCGTTGCGCTCCAGGGCTCTCCAGTCTCCACAGTGTGGGAAACAATGCGGTTGATCTCATCTCTGTCAAATCCTTCTTTATAGAAACTGATAGCTGTTTCTAATGTAGGCACAAAGTCATCTCCTACTTCGTGAATGAGGCGTGTTTGTGAAGACCAGCTAAGTGCATCAGTGGTTAGATCCACTTCCCATGTACCAATATTCGCTACGCTTTGTAACTTTTCATACAGCGTATTTTGATTAGTTTCTGCTTTTTCGATGTGGAACTTGTCTAGCATAACACTTAGGCAATCATCTAATAATGACAGTTTATCAATGTTAACCGGCTTTTCAGGGCATGCATTAATAAATACCAGGCAGACTTGACGCCCATCTAAGGTATGAATACGGCCACGGATGTACTTCTCAGCGTTAAAATAAGTGGAGAACCATCGTTTAAATGCGGTAGAGCACTTAGCGCTATTTATTGGAAAACAGTTGTCTACTGGCACACAGGTTGAGAAAGAAGGAACTGATTTAAAGTTGGGTGCATACGCCGATGAGGCTTTGATCAATACATTAACGGACTCTTCGTCCAGCTGTAAGAGCAGGCCTTGAAACACGCCAAACGAATCGCAGCCCCGCTGTACTAAACTGGTTAGCGATGCGTTCAACTGGTGTTCCAGTTCCATATTCAAACTCGACTGTTCATCAAAATAAACCATGGTTCGCTACCCAAGCGTGAAGACCACAAGATTCCTGCCGCTTTGCTTGATTTATGCACAGCGGCCCCGCTTTTATAATGATAGCTTGCGATGTGAATACGGGATATTAAACAATAGGCTAGAAATTCGATTTTCCAGATTAATTGAAGACAGTGTTATTAGCCTTTGGCTTGGTTTCGCCCCAACTCTTTTGCTTCAAAAAGCGAAATGTCGGCTTCTTCTATGAGCGCGGCCACATCGTCTTCAACTACATCGGAAGCCTTCCAAACAGCAAAGCCCGCACTTATCGACACGCGATTTTCTATGCCTTTAACATGTACTATATTGGCATCGGCAATAGCTTCAACTAGCTGATTTGAAACTAATTTCACCCCCTGATAATCGATGTATGGTAGTAGAACCAAAAACTCTTCACCACCAAAGCGAATAACGGCATCTTTAGGACGTTTAACCGTATCCGATACTATTTGCGCTACTTTTTGAAGACAAATATCACCTTCGAGATGCCCGTACGTATCGTTGAAAAGCTTAAAATAATCGATGTCGATCATTATTGCTCCAACCGTACTTTTGTCTCTCGCAACTTGCTTAATGAGTAACGGAATTTCGTTAGTTAAGTACATACGATTGTACAAGCCCGTAAGCTGATCGTGAAATGTCATCATTTCAAGGAATTCGGTGCGAAGCTTATTTTGCAGATGTGTTTTGATGCGATGCGTTAACGTAGACGCGTTGACGGGCTTCATTACAAAGTCTGACGCACCGACTTCCCAACACGCATTTTCGCTCTCAATATCCAAGGTAGACGTAACGAAAATGACGGGAATATGATTGGTTTCTGGCGAGGCTTTCAAAGCTGTACAAACGTCTAGCCCATTAATATCTGGCATGTTCATATCAAGCAGGACTAAATCGGGCGAGTTTGTCTTGCAGAAGGAAATGGCTTCCTCTCCAGACTCGGCAGTAATACATTCGAATACCGAGGATAGTATGGATTCAAGAAGCATACGACTCATCGGCTCATCGTCTACAATAAGTACACTGCATTCTTCGTAAGGTTTAATTTCTATTCGATTCATCGGGTACTTTTATCATTACTGCTACCAAAGTAGCCATTCTAACTGACGGCGCATAATTGCTTCAGGAATAGCGAAGCAATAACAACATGTTACGCTAGTCTAACACCTTGCACCTACATTTGTATCGAAATATCCGCTTGTTTGCTTTTAAGTGGGTATCGCTAGAAAGACATGGTTATTAAGAGAGGCCCATTAGTTGTCGCTATAGACACTGCCCTATAAACTTCACGCTACTTGGCTATCGGCGACGAATTTTACAAAAAAATCCCCCATTGCCATGGGCCGGCACATAAAATAACCTTGCCCCAAGTGACATCCAAGCGCTTTAAGAGCGGTAAAGTGTGATTGGGTCTCTATTCCTTCAGCAACAATAGTTAACTCTAGGCTTAGTGCTAAATGCACTATCGCCGTTACGATATCGTGTGCTTGTCGTTCTTTATCCATATCGATGACAAACGAGCGATCTATCTTGAGCACATTTAACGGGAATTGGCGCAAATAAGATAAACTTGAATAACCCGTACCAAAATCATCTAACGCAATAGTTACCCCTAATGCAGCCAAGTCATTCAGAATATCTCTGGTCTGTTCAAAGTCGTGCATTAAGGCTGATTCTGTCACTTCCAACTCTATAGACGAGGCGGCAATACCTGCTTCGTTAATGATTTCGGCAACTTCTTTTGCAAAACCGGGGTTTGAAAGCTGTTTAGCAGCCACATTTACCGCAACCTTAAAGTCTTGCCCTATTGCGTTGCATCTAGCGACAAACTCACAGCTTTTTTGTAATACTTGCTTTCCTAACTGGTGTATGAGCCCTGTTTCTTCTGCCAGCGGAATAAATTCATCAGGCCCAATTATTTTTCCACTTTCATCAAACATTCTGACTAAGCTTTCCGCACTTAAAACGGCACTATCTTCTAGGTCATACTTCGGTTGCAAGTAAACAGTCAGGCTGTCGTTTTCTATGGCATTTCTAAGTTTGATCTCCATTTCTACCCGATGGTGCATGGCATGCTGTAAGTCTTTTGAAAAGAAGCTAAAGGTATCTTTACCTTTCGATTTAGAACGGAACATTGCTGAATCAGCGTGGCGCATCATTTCTTCGGCATTTACCGCGTCTTGGGGATAAAGACTAATTCCAATACTAAAATTCAGTTGGTGGGATTTACCATCAATTTTTATTGGTTCTCTACCCGCTTGTAAACAAGCCATAGCGATACTGTCAGCACTGTAACCCGAACCTACCTCGGTAAGTAAGCAGGCAAATTCATCCCCACCAACGCGAGCTAGGGTTGCACTTTCGCCGACAACCTTAGAAAGGCGCTTTGCAATACAAGCAATTATGTAGTCTCCCACTTGATGTCCTAGGCTGTCATTGAGATATTTGAAATTGTCGATATCAATTAACAACAGCGCGATGCTTTGTTTAGAAATAAAAGAACGTGTTACGGCTTGAACTACTCTGTCGTGCAACAGGACTCGGTTTGGTAAACCGGTCAGCTGATCGTGATTGGTTAGATGCGTCATCTTCACTGCCATTTCTATGGCTTCTGATACGTCTTGAAAAACAATAACCGCGCCCGACAACTGGCCATCTTCATCAATAATCGGCGACGCTGTATCTTCGACTCTGAACACCTGATTGTGACGACTGACGAGCGTGGCGTTGTAAGACATAGCCACTGGACGCATAACCTCCAGAGCATATAGAGCAGGATTTAAAAGACGCTCTTCAGTCGAGGCGTCCCTCAAGTTCATGACCTCATCAATAGGACTACCAAGCGCCTCAGCTTCGCTGAATCCTGTTAACCTTTGCGCTACTGGGTTAATAAAGGTTACATCCCCTGCCGCGTTAATTGAGATAACGCCGTCAGCGATAGATTTGAGAGTGATGGCAAGCTGCTTTTTTTCCGCTTCTAATTCGTAGTTAACACGTGCGAGCTTCGACTTTTGATCCTGAATAGTGAGATGATTCCTTACTCGCATCTGACACAACCCAACATCAATTGGCTTAGATATGAAATCAATAGCACCTAACGACAATGCCACATGTTCGTTTTTAGGATCGCTATGGGAGGTAACAAAGATAACCGGAATAGCTGAAGTTTCTGGACAAGCTTTTAACTGCTTGCACACCTCAAAACCAGAGAGCCCTGGCATGCTTATATCCAAAACAACCAAGTCAGGCCGTTGCGCTTTAATCACCGAAAATGCATTCGCGCTTTGCGAGACCGTAACAACCTTTGCCAAAGATTCTACTGCACTTTCTAATAACAAAAGTGTTGTTGGTTCATCGTCAATGATGACTACTTTCTGCGTCTCATTATCCATGAGAAATACCACACTATGAAGCTAAAGACGGAATAAGTATTGCCCGAGATACGTAAAAAAAAAAATTAGTCTTTCGTCTACGTTTTGCCAGTTTATAAAGGTTCTATACTAAATAACTTAACCTACCATTTTTCTTATTGAATATTTATTGTACACTAACTCAACCCTTTAATTACGGTGGCGCACATGGACACAGCTGATTTTAACGATATGCCAACACAAGAACAATTATGGAATCGCGATGCTGCTATTAGTCGGCTTGGCGGAAATGAAGGGTTACTGAATCGTATTGTGGAGATGTTTTTAGCCCAAATAGAACAAAAACAACAAGCGCTTCAAAGCGCAGCGAAGGCATTAGATGTTGAAGCTGTCAGATTTAACAGTCACGCTATGAAGGGTGTGTCTGGTGATGTGGGTGCTGATGCCATTCGGGAAAAAGCCTCATCTATTGAGAATAAAGCTAAACAAGACGATTTAAGCGAAATCGTCGAAGACATCAAAGATTTAGATAATCTTATACAGCAAACTATTGCCGTTATGCAATTGTAAAATTATGTTAGCCTCTCGCATAAATCGCCAAAAGCTAACCTAATCATTTTTCACTGCTTGCCGTGTCAAACGGAAAGTACTTGCGCAACGAGTTCGTTTTTTTGTTTTTGCGGTAAGAAACTTGCCTTAAAGCTATTCGCTACCAATGTGCGAATTATTTTTTCGTCGATGCCAAGTGAATTGTGCAGCGATTCAAAATTGTCGGTTAAGAAACCACCAAAGTACGTTGGGTCATCAGAGTTAACTGTGACTAAGAGTCCGGCATCAAGAAGCTGGACAATATTGTGGTCTTTCATATCGTCAATAACACACAGTTTAAGGTTACTTAAAGGGCAAACGGTAAGCGGAATTTGTCTGTCTTTTAAGAAAGCCATAAGCGCTTCGTCTTCTTGACAGCGCACACCGTGGTCGATGCGATCGACGTTCAATAGCTCAATAGCTTCCCAAATGTAAGAGGCTGGTCCCTCTTCTCCAGCATGAGCGACAATTTTAAATCCCAGCGCTTTGGCTTTTTTAAATACTCGTTCGAATTTAGACGGTGGATGCCCAAGTTCTGAACTGTCCAGCCCTACCGCCTTGATGTGCTCATAGTAGGGCTCGGCCGCAGAAAGCGTATCGAAAGCAGCACTCTCTGGAAGGTGGCGAAGGAAAGACATGATTAAATAACTACTTATACCGTATTCGTTTTTGGCTTTTTCCATCGCCTTTAAAAAGCCTGGCATAAAGATATCAAACCCGATACCTCGCGCGGTGTGTGTTTGAGGGTCAAACATAATCTCTGTATGTACAATGTTTTCCTCAGCGCAACGCGTTAAGTATTCCCACATTAATGTGAAGAAGTCTTCCTCATCCCTCAACACGCCGGCGCCTGCGTAGTAAAGGTCAAGAAAGCTTTGCAAGTCTTGGAAGTTATAGGCGGCTTTAATCTCTTCCACGTTAGCATAAGGAAGTGATACACTGTGCTTTTCAGCTAGGCGCCACATGAGTTCAGGCGTTAAGCTACCTTCTATATGCAGATGCAGTTCGGCCTTTGGAATGTGTTTAATTATTGATGACAGCGACATGGCCCCTCACTTATTTTGCACCATAATAATGCAATAGCATTCAATTGGTGCGTAATAGTTTATCTTTAATGCTATCTGTAAACGAGTTCTATTGCTCATTTAGGTTTTATTTGCGGTTTTTTTAACATCATCTATGTTGATTACTAACCGTTTGGCTGGCTTTGTGCTGCTTGGCTAGTGACCTTGCGTCACTCGATGATTGTTAATCGATCATTGTACTGAAAAGTAAGTTAGCACAAAACACACCAACAGTTGACTAACTGGTCAGTTTTTTGCTTTCTAACGCACAATATACTAAATGAAACATAAACAGAGAACTCTTGATGTCCAACAATGTAATTGAACGGCTTTTTAAGTTGCAAGAACACAGAACCACGGTAAGAACTGAAATCATCGCAGGTCTAACTACGTTTGCGGCTATGTCATATATACTCGTGGTAAACCCAAGCATTCTCGGGTTGAGTGGCATGCCCGTAGAAGGCTTAATTACAGTGACAGCAATCGCAGCCTGCATTGGTACGCTAATGATGGCGCTGATGACCAACTACCCTATCGCACTTGCGCCAGGCATGGGCTTAAATGCCTTTTTCGCATTTACTATTTGTCTTGGCCGTGAAATTCCTTGGGAAGCAGCGCTTGGTATTGTCTTTTGGAATGGTATTCTCTTCTTACTTCTTTCACTTACCGGTGTCCGCACCAAAATTGCTGAATCTATCCCGCCTTCTCTAAAGATAGGCGTGCAATGTGGCATAGGTTTATTCATTGCTTTTATCGGTCTTAAAAATGCGGGGCTGATTGTTGATAATCCTGCAACGTTTGTGCAGCTTGGCAACCTCTCAGAGCCTGCGGTGATGCTGGCGCTTATTGGGATTATTTTTACTATCGTTCTTATGGTAAAGCGCGTCACGGGCGCTATCTTAATCTCAATTGTTGCACTCACCTTGATTGGTGCTTTTATCCCTACCGAAAACGGAACCTTAACTACAACGCCTTCTGCTGTAGTAGGTATGCCAGAGTCCATATCAAATACATTTATGGCAATGGACTTTTGGTACCCGATTGATCATCTTGCCGAAACCTGGGATCTGGTTTTCGCGCTTATGTTTGTGAACATGTTCGATACCATAGGTACCTTGATTGGCGTTTCACGTAAGGCCAATCTGCTTACTCCTGAAGGCAAGCTACCGAAAATAGGTTCAGCCATGACGGCCGATGCATCAGCGAGTATTGCTGGCGCGTTAGTAGGCACATCACCCGTTACAAGCTATGTTGAATCTGCCACCGGCGTATCGACTGGTGGACGTACGGGGCTTACCGCAGTGGTGGTTTCCTTATGCTTTTTGTTATCTCTCTTCCTTACTCCATTAATGAAAGTCATTCCTCTGATGGCTACAACACCCGCACTCTTAATGGTAGGCATTTTAATGATGGAATCGATTCGCCAGGTTGATTTCGACGACTTAGGGGCACTCGCCACCGCATCTGTAGCGCTTATCGCCATGCCGCTCACATTCAGTATTAGCGAAGGCATTGCCCTTGGTTTTATTACTTATGTGGGCATTAAGGTAGGTACGGCCAAGTTTAAGGATGTCACACCGCTCACTTATGCGTTGGCCATTGTGTTCTTACTAAGATACTTACTAGATTTGAAATAATTTACCGGTGACTATGGGTGGTATTGCACACTATATCTCGGTTTTAGGTAAAAAGAAGGTGGCTTCAATGCCACCTTTTTTATTACTCAGCAATGCAAACACGCTAATCGTTTACTTTAATCCGTCGTAAGTGAAGGTAACAGCTTTATCACCCATAAATACGATTTTCACATGCTTGCTGTCTTCGTTACCCCATGTGCACGCCATAGCCCCCATTATTTATCTAAGCGTAAGTAAAAGTAACCTTCTCGGTACACCTTTCACCTTGCTTTGCCTAAAATGTAATGCGCCTACTTTAAACGCTATGTGCGCGACTTGTTACTACCTTATTTAGGATGAGTTTCCAACCAGTGGCGAGCAATTTGTTCTCGCGTAGCCAGCCACACTTTGTCATGTGATTTTACATACTCGATAAAACGCTTAAGCGCTGCGAGTCGAGCAGGCCTGCCCATAATGCGATTGTGAAGGCCGATAGAAAGCATTTTGGGCGCCTCAGCTCCTTCTTCGTACAACACGTCAAACGCATCTTTTAAGTAAGTGAAAAACTGTTCACCACTATTGAAGCCCTGAGGCGTGGCGAAGCGCATATCATTGGTATCTAACGTGTAAGGCACCATCAATAACGGCTTGCTGTAATGGCAATCGTAGTAAGGCAAGTCGTCTGCGTACGAGTCTGCGCAATACAAAATGTCGTCGCGCTCCGCAATTAATTTTAGAGTATTGGGGCTCGTTCTTCCTGTGTACCAGCCTACAGGTTTACTACCCGTTAACTGCTCATGAAGAATGATCGCCTCGTCTATTTGCTTGCGCTCATCTTCTTCGGTCATATCTTGATAGTGCACCCAGCGCATAGCGTGACTGGCGATTTCCCACCCAGAATCCATCATGGCTTTTACAGCAGAAGGGTGACGCTGCATTGCCATAGTAACGCCGAATACAGTAACAGGAATGTCGTACTTATTTAGCAAGCGATGTAAACGCCAAAAGCCCGCACGACTGCCATATTCGTAAATAGATTCCATGCTGAGATGACGATCTTTATAAGCTTGTGCGCCTATAATTTCCGATAAAAATATTTCGGACGCCTCGTCACCATGAAGCACGCAATTTTCACCACCTTCCTCGTAATTCAATACAAATTGGACGGCGATCTTGGCATCATCAGGCCAGTTCGCGTGAGGTACATATTGACCATAGCCAATTAGATCGCGAGGATAAACAGACTCTGTCATGCTACACCTTGAAGTTTTCTGGCAAAGATAACCCACAGCCGCCAAGTACAAGCTTAACCACTTGCTTGGTAGCGTCTTCGAAGTCTGCTTTTGTCATTTTTTTGCCGCGCAACCGGGTAATTTGCGCCGAAAAATCTGCGTAATGCTGGGTGCTAGCCCATATGGTATACAATAAGTATTCCCCTTCAATCGGAGGTAACTTATCGGCTTGTACCCATGCATCTATAACTGCAAGACGTCCTTTCATCCAAAGCGCATGCTCTTCATCGAAGTAGCCACTCAGGTTTTGTGCACCGTTGATAATTTCCATGGCAAAGATCTTCGACGCCATTGGGTGTGTTCTCGACACTTCCATTTTTTCGGCGATGTAATTAGCGAGCACTTCGGCGGGGTCATCTTCCACTGTGGCTTTATCAAAACGTGAGTTCCACAGCGAAAGGGTTTCTTCTAATACCGCAACGTATAGTTCTTGTTTAGTTTTAAAGTAATACAATACGTTGGTTTTAGGGAGCCCTGCCTCATCAGCAATTTTCTGCACGGCTGTACCTTTGAAACCAAACTGGGCGAAACATTTCTCAGCGGCTTGAAGTATCTTTTTTCTGTTCATTGCGCCCACGCCAGCGTCGGCACTTTTTACCTTCATCATTATTATTAAAATTCCTTTGCAATCTACTTTGCAAGCGCACGGGCGAAATTAACGCCTCATGCCTTTCCGATAGGTTAGCATTTATTGCCAACGTGTTGCTATGCTCTTAAAGAGCATAGTTGCCAGTCATACAGAACTCTTACAGATATCGTGGCTAAACCAAGAACAAAAATTATGCTTTTTGTATAAACCTAGCACGAATCTTGCATGATTCTTTTTTAACAAAATGAATCATTGCTTAGCACAGTGGAAATTAGAAACGCTCTCCCTTAGCTTTTTAATTAATCTTGCACAAAATCATGGCCTTTTATAACTCGGCCATTTTTTATAAGCAATAAATTGACCAATTGGTCTACTTTTATTGAAAAAATGCAGCTATATTAATGAATACAAGAATGAATATAACAAGAAGGTGTGAGTATGATTCGCTTTCTAATAAATAATGATGTCGTTGAATTAAATGAAGCGCGAGCCGACCTCACCCTTCTACAGTTTATACGGGAACATCGTAAGAAAACAGGTACTAAAGAAGGCTGTGCGGCAGGCGACTGTGGCGCTTGCACGGTAGTACTCGTAGAACCGGCGCCATCCAATAGTGGAGCAATATTAAACTACCGTACCGTCAATAGCTGTATCACACTAATGAGCGTAGTTCACGGCAAGCAATTGTTGTTCGTTGAACATTTAAACAATGGTAAAAGCTTACACCCTGTACAGCAGGCCTTAGTTGACCATCACGGTTCACAGTGCGGCTTCTGTACCCCTGGGTTTATTATGTCGATGTTTGCCTTGTATCACAGCAACTCAACACCGAACCGCGATGATGTGCTGCACGCTTTATCTGGCAACCTGTGCCGCTGCACTGGCTATCGCCCTATCATCGACGCGACACTGGCAGTGTGCGGACAAACACCAGATGATCAGTTCACGGCGCGCCAAGAAATTACTCTAGCAACATTATTATCGCTATCAGGTGAGAAGCCATCGGGCACAGGCAATATATATACGCCTACATCCCGAGAGGAGTTGAAAGCGCTTATAGAGGCCAACCCTACCGCGCAGCTGGTTGCTGGCAGTACCGATTTAAGCCTGCAATTCACTCAACATTTAAAAAATGTGCAAACGCTAATTAGCGTCACGCATATTGACGCGCTGAAACAATGCACCAAAAGCGAGCATTCTCTTATTATTGGTGCAGCGGTTCCGCTTAATGATGCAGCACCTTTATTATTAAGTGCCTTTCCACAAGTAGCCGAACTCATAACGCGGTTCGCATCGTTACCTATCCGCAATCAGGCGACGATTGGCGGTAATGTAGCAAACGCTTCACCTATTGGTGATATGCCACCGCTATTACTTGCGCTTAATGCCATACTGCATTTAGATAACGGCGATAGTGTGCGCACTGTTCCGTTCAATACGTTCTTCACTGGCTATCGCGAAACCACGTTGGCTAAAGATGAATGGATAAGTGCAATAGAAATACCATTGAAACAGCCTAATCAAGCATTAGCTGCGTATAAAATATCGAAGCGCTTTGAAGATGATATTTCAGCAGTGTGTGCGGTATTTAATGTCACACTCGACAACGGCAAAGTAGAAGCCATTAGCACTGGCATTGGCGGTGTTGCTGCCGTGCCTTCAACCTGCGACGCCCTTGAAAGTGCGTTGAAGGGTAAGCAGTTCGCTAGCAAAGAGTGTTTAATGTTGGGCAAACAAGTGTTGTTTGATGCATTTTCACCCATTGATGACGTGCGCGCTACAGCCCAATATCGTAAAACCGTTTTAGCTAACTTGTGGCACCGCTTCTGGTTAGAAAACCAAACAGTAAACCAAATTGAAACACGGGTGGTGCAACATGCGTAAGTTAATTGATGCCCCTAATCCACTACAACAAAACGACAACAAGGGTGTCGTTCACGTATCTAAAAAGCATGAAAGTGCAACACGCCAAGTACAAGGCTGTGCCAACTATGTTGACGACGTCATTGAACCTCAGGGTACCCTTTACGCAGCGGTAGGTGTAAGCCAATGTGCCAAAGGCACAATTGACTCGATTAACCTTGACGCTGTTCGCCAAAGCGAAGGCGTTGTAGATGTGGTTACTATTGACGACGTTCCAGGTCATAAAGATATCGGCCCAGTGTTTGAAGGCGATCCGCTACTCGCCAATGGCGAAATCAAATTCTTTGGTCAGCCCGTATTTGCAGTACTTGCCACTTCAGTAAATCTTGCCCGACAAGCTGCATTAAAAGGCAAAATAGAGGTAAGCGAAGCCAAACCTATACTTACCGCAGACGCTGCTCACCAGCAGCAAACATTTGTGCGCCCCCTACACCGATTTGGCCAACATGCTGACCGCGTAGACAATAAATTTGAAAAAGCGACCTACCAAGCACATGGCACACTAAGTATTGGTGGCCAAGAGCATATGTACTTAGAAGGCCAAGTGAGCCTTGCGATCCCTGATGAAGAAGATCGCATGAAAATCTATACGTCTAGTCAACATCCCAGTGAGGTACAAAAACTCGTTGCCGAAGTGCTAGACGTAAAATTACACCGTGTCATGGTAGACATGCGACGTATGGGCGGAGGCTTTGGCGGAAAAGAAACCCAAGCAGCACAATGGGCCTGTATAGCGGCTTTGCTGGCATCGCGTAATCAATGTGCGGTTAAACTTCGCTTGCCTCGCTTCACCGATATGCATGTTACGGGCAAACGTCACCCGTTTGAAAACGAGTTCGACGTGGCCTTTGACGAGACAGGTAAAATTGAAGCCACCCGCATGACAATCAATGGTATATGCGGGCACTCACCTGATTTGTCTGATGCCATTGTAGATAGAGCCATGTTCCATGCAGACAACGGTTATTTCTTAGGTGATAGCGATATTATAGGCCGTAGACTGCAAACCAATATGGTATCGCACACCGCTTATCGAGGTTTTGGCGGACCGCAAGGTATGATCATGGCTGAAGCCATGATTGATAAAATTGCTCGTACAATTGGCAGCGACCCCCTTTCGGTAAGAAAACGTAACTTATACGGCCCGACCACGGGTAGCTTTACCCCCTATGGCATGAAGGTAGAACACAACCTTTTACCCGATATGATTGCCGAGCTAGAAGAAAACGCCCAGTATTGGCTGCGCCGCGAAGCGATCACGGCGTTTAACCGCCAAAGCCCGATAGTTAAGAAAGGGCTGGCACTGACACCGGTTAAATTCGGAATTTCATTTACCGCAAAGCACTTAAACCAAGCTGGGGCTTTGGTGCACATTTACACCGACGGTAGTATTCAGGTGAATCATGGTGGTACTGAAATGGGCCAAGGGCTACATACCAAAATAGGCCAAATTGCAGCCAATGAATTTGGCCTAAACCTAGATATGATCGAAGTCACTGCCACGCGCACTGACAAAGTACCTAACACCTCGCCTACGGCGGCATCAAGCGGCACTGACTTAAACGGAAAAGCCGTACAAAATGCGTGTATTACGTTAAAAACCCGTTTGGCCGAGTGCTTTGCCAAGAGTTTAGGTTTAGAGGACCACGCTGGCGACGTGCAGTTCATCAATGAGCACGTGGTATTAGATGAGCACAGCATTACCTTTACCGAGCTTGTGCAACAGGCGTATTTTGCTCGTGTATCTTTATCTTCAAGCGGTTTCTACCAAACACCTAAATTGCAGTATAACCGTGAAACAGGCGAAGGCCGTCCGTTTTTCTATTTTGCTTACGGTGTGTCAATGAGTGAAGTCTCTGTCGATACGCTGACCGGTGAATACACCGTGGATAAAGTGAATGTGCTCCACGATGTGGGCAACAGCCTTAACCCCGCCATTGATATTGGCCAAATTGAAGGCGCGTTTATTCAAGGTATGGGCTGGCTTACCACAGAAGACCTTAAATGGAATGAAGCGGGTAAGCTGATAAGTGAAAATATGGCGACCTATAAAATTCCAGCCATTGGCGATACGCCAAAAGAGTTTAATGTGAAGCTGTTTGGTAGAAAGAATGCTGAAGACAGCATTTACCACTCAAAAGCCGTTGGCGAGCCACCGTTTATGCTAGCCATTTCAGTATGGTGTGCGTTGAAAGATGCCATTTCTAGTCTTTCTGGCTACACCGTTGACCCGCAGTTAGACACGCCAGCCACACCAGAACGTGTTTTAAACGCTGTAACTGCTATACAGCAAGCAAACAGTATAGGTGAAGCTCTATGACACGCGGATCAGCACAGTCATTTCGCGCAATGCAATCATTTCGTGCAACACACTGGCATGAGGGAATAGCCGAATGCCACGCGCGCAATGAAGGCTATGTGCTGGTTACAGTGGTAGGAACCGCTGGCTCTACACCTCGTGAACCAGGCAGTAAAATGGTGGTTACCGCTTCGCATAGCATCGATACCATCGGCGGCGGACACCTTGAGTTTGATGCTATTGCCCGCGCCCGTGAGTTGCTTGCTAAGGGCGAAAAATGTACCCAGCTTCACAGCTACCCGTTAAGCAGCTCTTTAGGGCAGTGCTGTGGCGGGGCGGTAAAGGTGCTGTTTGACGTGTGTAATGTTCATCAACAGCACATCGCCATTTTTGGCGCTGGTCATGTTGCAAAAGCATTGGTGCCAATTTTGGCTCAGCTCCCCGTGCGAATTTCGTGGATAGACAATCGCGAAGAATTGTTTCCGCCATTACTGCCCACCAACGTGCAAAAAGTGGTGGAAGAATCGCCAGAGAGCGAGGTTAGACACCTTGATGAGAACAGTTGGCTAATTATACTCACCCACGATCATCAATTGGACTATCGCATTACAGAGCAGGCCTTAAAACAACCTACCCTGCCCTTTGTTGGGTTAATAGGCTCAGATACTAAGGCTAAGCGTTTTGTGACCAAACTTACTCAGAGAGGGTTTGACGACAACGCGCTGGCAAGGCTAGTTACGCCCATAGGTAATCGAGATATTCCTGGTAAGCAACCTATTGAAGTTGCTGTCTCCATATCTGCGCAAATTATCGAACGCCTGCATATAAGTGAAGCGACAACGGGCAACAGTAAGAGAAACAGCGAGAAGCCCACTAAAACGTTTCTCAGAGAAAAGGACACCACCAGTGACACTCAATGAACTAAATACGCTAAGCGCTGAAGAAGCGTCTGCTTGGTTTGAACAATGTTGCGCGGCGAAAACCTGGATTTACCAGATGGTAAAAGCTCGCCCGTATAACGATATTGACACGCTTGTTAGCCAAGCAAAAGGCGCTTGGTCAAAATGCAGCAATGACGACTACCTTGAAGCGTTTACGGCACATCCCATGATTGGAGACGTTGATTCGTTGCGCAAAAAGTTTGCTAATACTAAAGCCATTGCTGCGGGCGAGCAGTCGGGCACAGCCAGCGCGTCTGAGGCCGTTTTACATCAGTTAAAAGAAGCCAATCAGGCTTATTTAGACAAGCACGGGTTTATCTTCATTATTTGTGCCACCGGTCTTTCTGCTATGACTATGTTAGAAGCGTTACAAGCTAGACTGCAAAATACCACACAGCAAGAAATTACCAATGCTGCTGAACAGCAAATTAAGATAACCCTATTGCGTATTAACAAAGCGCTGGATTAACCCCCGCACTTTCAAAAATATGGTTTATACGCATTGAATAGTTTTTAAGGAACACAGTATGAATACGCTTTCAAGCCACGTACTCGACACCACTTTGGGTAGGCCGGCAAAAGGCATAGCCCTCACACTTACACGACCTGACGGTAGCACCCTTTCAGGTGAAACGGATAGCGACGGCCGTTTTAACAACTGGGGCGTTGAAGACGGTTTTGCCGCAGGCGTTTATACCCTGCGCTTTCACTGCAAGCCTTACCTGATAGAAACCCACGGTAGTAGTTTCTATCCACACATTGATATTACGTTTGAACTTGATGAGAATGGCGGCCATTATCATGTGCCACTACTTATTTCGCCATTTGGTTTCAGCAGCTATAGGGGCAGCTAACAAACATGCAGCTTTTTCGTGCAAGCATTGCGCACTTTCCTAAACAAACAACAAAATTTGATAATGACATTGCCATTTTTAAAGACGGTGGTTTGTTAGTCGATAACAAAGAAATAAAAGACATTGGCCCGTTTAGCGACATTGTTGAACGCTACCCTGCCGCAACTGTCACAGATTTTTCGGGCAAGTGGATTTTACCAGGTTTGATAGACAGCCATTTGCATTATCCGCAAACCCAAAGTATAGCCCACTATGGCGAGCAGCTATTAAGCTGGCTTGAAAACTACACGTTTCCCACAGAAATGCAGTTTGCTGATAGCGAACACGCCAACGCCATCGCTAAAGTATTTTTAAACCAGCTACTAAAAAACGGTACAACCACGGGTTTTGTCTTCACTACCGTTCACAAAAGCAGTAGCCACGCGCTATTTAGCGCAGCCAGTGACATCGATATGGCGATTGTGGCTGGTAAAGTGTGCATGGACAGAAACTGCCCTAGCGCGCTTAACGACTGCCCAGAAACCGCACAAGCTGACAGCGCACAGTTAATTGAAACGTGGCACAACAAAGGCCGTAATCGCTATGCGCTGACACCTCGTTTCGCGCCAACCAGCACAGAGCCTCAACTAGCTGCATTAGGGGAACTTGCCAAGCAGTATCCCGACGTCTTCATTCAAACACACTTATCTGAGAACTTAGACGAGATTGCTTGGGTGAAAAGTTTATTTCCTAACGCTGACGGCTACTTAGATGTATATGACACTTATAACCTTGTGCGAGAACGCGCGGTATTTGGTCATGGTATTCACCTTACGCCTAATGAGTGGGCTCGCCTTGGAGAGAGCGGCGCTACGGTAGCGTTTTGTCCTACGTCAAACTTGTTTCTAGGTAGTGGCCTTTTTGATATGACCGCAGCGCGTGCTAATAAAGTGCATGTTGCTATGGCTACTGACGTTGGTGCTGGCACTACATTTAACATGTTCAAGACCTATGGCGATGCTTACAAGATAAGTCAATTGCGCAACGAGCCCATCAGTCCGCTAGAAGGGTTTTATCTTATGACCCAAGGCGCAGCAGTGGCCCATGCGCTTGACCATGAAATTGGTAACTTAAACCCAGGTTCTACCGCTGACTTTATTGTTGTAGAGCCAAGATTCGATGAATTAACACGTTTGCGAATAAAAGAAGACGCGGACTTCGACGATGTGTTTTTTGCCTTGAGCATTCTAGGTGATGACCGCGCTATCGACCAAACGTGGATAAGCGGTATCTGCCGCTATAAAAAAGAACATCATTAATAACAGGCTGCTGTAGGGCCTTTGGGCCCTAAACAAGGAGAACAATAATGCCGTGGCTCGATTGGGTTAGTTTATTCGTACGTTGGTTTCACGTTGTGGCCGGCGTAGCGTGGATTGGTGCGTCGTTTTACTTTATTTGGTTAGACAACAACTTACGTACGCCGCCGAAATGGAAACAAGACAAAGGCATCAAAGGTGATTTGTGGGCTATTCATGGTGGGGGTTTCTATGAAGTCGCCAAATATGCCTATGGACCAGAAAAAATGCCCGAAACGTTGCACTGGTTTAAATGGGAAGCCTATACCACTTGGTTATCAGGCTTTGCTTTACTCATCATTGTTTACTACTTTGGCGCTAGCGCTTACCTCATCGACCCGTCAGTTAATGCCATGTCACCAACCACGGCAATATCTTTAGGACTTGGGTTAATCTTTGGTGGGCTAGCCATATATGAGCTTGGCTGTCGCAGCCCATTGGCAAAATACCCGCTCGCCTTCGGTATTGGATTAGTTACGCTTATTTGTGTTGTTAGTTATTTATCCACACAGTGGTTTAGCGGCCGCGGCGCCTATATTCACGTAGGCGCGCTTATCGGCACTATCATGGCGGGTAATGTTTTTCTCAATATTATGCCGAACCAACGCAAAATGGTGGCGGCGGTGGCTGACAAAAAAGATATTGACCCGAATTGGGGAGCAAGCGCGAAGCTGCGCTCGGTACACAATAATTACTTCACGCTGCCCCTGCTGTTTATCATGATTTCAAATCATTACCCCATGACCTATCAGCACCCTCAAAATTGGCTAGTGTTGATTGCAATCATGGCCGCTGCGGCTTGGATACGACATTTCTTTAATCTTCGTCATGTGGGTACTACTAAGCCAAGCATTTTAGTGTCGGGCGCCGTTGCCATGCTTGCCATTGCACTATGGGTATCCTGGCCGCAAACCTCGTCAATGCAACCGTTGAGTCATGATAATACGCTGAGTTCTTCAGCCATGAACTCGGAGTCAGCGGAACAATCTGCGCCAAGTGCCCCCTTAGCATCTTCTAACGGTATGGAAAAAGAAAAAGCGTCAATAATTAGTAATGAACGCGTCGCAGGCTTGATTACCGCTCACTGTGTAAGCTGCCACTCGCGCACGCCCACCGACGACATATTTAAAGTAGCGCCGATGGGCGTAGTGCTAGATTCATGGGCAGATATTGAAAGGTTTGCGCCGCAAGTGGTTAGAAGAACAACTGTGACTAGAGATATGCCATTTTTGAACAAAACAAACATGACAGAAGAAGAAAGGCAAGTGATAGCTCACTGGTTTGCTCAGAGAAATCAGTAACGGTCGTTACGTGGTGTAGCACGGTAAGTTATAAAAACTTTCGCGCTACACTGCCTTACCTACCCTACTAGTTTCCGCCTCGTTCAGAGCGGTAAAAGATAGAACCTGCCCTTGATGCTTTTTTTCGTACATTACCTCGTCAGCCCTATCTAACCACTCTTGCACAGAGTTGATACTCTCGTTCCACTGAACCCAACCAACACTGAAGTTGATAGGTACAATATTGCTACCATCGACTTCCACTTTCAATTTATCGTTCTGAATTCTGTCAAAAAAAGTAGCCGTTTCGTTTTCATCAGTGCCGTAGAGCATAATAACAAATTCATCACCACCGATACGTCCAAATCTATCGCTCTCTCGTAATTGCGCACGCATGTTTTTAGAAAAAGTGACTAATGCTTTGTCGCCTGTTTTGTGCCCATACTTGTCGTTAATTTCTTTGAATTTGTTTAAGTCAATGTAAACAAGCGTTGAAGCCGGTTGACCACGCATCATCCGAGAGATTTCATCACCTAACAGGCTAAAAATTTCTCTTCTATTGGCAAGTCCCGTGAGAGAATCCGTTTTAGAAAGGTGCTCTAATTTAGCGACGGCGCTGATCAAAGCTTGCTGTTGATTTTTCTCTTTTGTTATGTCGTCTGCAGTACCTAAAATAAGCGACTGCAACTCACGGTCGTCAAAAATCAAACTCCCTCGGTCGTGAAGGTATTTGACCTCGCCTTTTGCATCATAGATACGATATTGAATATCCCAATTTTGCAAAGGGCGCTGACCGAAAAGTTTTAGTACGCGCGCTTTATCATCTTCATGAACGTGGTCAATAAAGCTAGTGGGATTACAGTAAAGTTCAAATTCGTTGCGACCAAAAATGTTCCCATATCCGTCATTAACATATTTTAGCTTGGTTAAATCAGGCGTCGCTACCCAAATAAAGGTTCTGTCCGAAAACGCGCTCACTATTTTGCTGAACAGCGCATCGACTTGAAATAGTTCCGATTGAATACGCTTTTTCTCGTCAATATCTTCAACAACAGAAATAAAGTAGTCAGGATTCCCGCGCCCGTCCCTAACTAATGCAACCGTGAGCTTAGCCCAAACCTCCTCACCATCACGTCTTAGGTAACGTTTCTCCATTGAGTAATCATCAATGTCGCCTTTCAATAGACGCGCTACACAGTCAAGGTCTTCATCAAGGTAATCTGGCGCCGTCAATTGCTGAAACGTGAGTGCGGTAAGTTGCTCCTTTGAGTACCCTAAAAAATCACACAGACGCTTATTCACGCGAATGAAGCTTCCGTCCAAACTGACATGAGCCAGCCCAACGGGACAAAAGTGAAAGGTTTTTTCAAACATTGGGCACCGCCCCGGTAAATAACTGCATTCCGTCGCCTCAAGAAAAGTGGTACTTAAGTTAAAATAAGACCAATATATACTTTGGTATAATCAAGTATAGATTACTTTTATTTACTAGCTAATGGATAAAAATGAGAAAAAGGCTTAGATAAGCTTCTGCTACATGGGCCTATGCACAGCGAAAGACATCGAATAAGGCAACGTGCCTCTTACCTGATAAAAAGAACAAACCAGCGTTAAATACTATTACAATGTCTCCAGTTTACTTATGCTAAGCACTTTATTATTTGGAGAAAAATGTGATCGAATTTTCAGTCATTATCTTTTCTAAACCTCGTCAAAAAGATGCGCTGTTAGAAGCACTAACGCCTTTGGTTAAAGCAAGCCGAGTAGAGAAAGGGGCAGTAATGTACGACCTACATTCGTGCGAAGACGGCGTATTTGTTATTACTGAGAAATGGAAAACTCAAGAAGCACTCTATGCTCATGAAGCCACTGCGCATTTTCAAAGCTTTCAAGAGAAAGCAGATACACTTGTAGAAAAGGTATTACGATTACCACTTGTGTCAGTTTAGGGTTGCTATTTTAAGCTAAACTATGTCAAAACGGTGAGCAGTAACGCTCACCGTTTTCGTTTTCCTGTACTTTGCACGTCACGTCTTAATCGTTTGTGTTGCTTTCAGACCAGACTCTCAACTGCTCAAGAATATCTAACGCAGAACGCCCGAAATCGGTGAGACTATAGGCTACAGCAATGGGTCGAGAGTCGATAACATTACGAATGACCATACCGTTATTTTCCAGCTCTTTTAAACGCTGGTCTACCATTTTTCGGCTGGCGCCACCTAGCATTCTACATAGGTCGTTAAATCGAACAGGTTCATCTTTAAGATGATAAATAATAGAACCCGTCCATTTTCCACCAATTAGGCGCATTCCACGCTCAATAGCACAAGGTTCCGTACACGTATTTAAAACGGTTTTTCTACCCTTAGCGTCTGTTTTTATTTCAGTTTTCATTAGTGTCCTTTGAAAAAGCGACTAGTAACTAAAAGTAAACTAATTGCTTAGTTGAACAAGGTAACTAAACTATACCACATAAACTATTTTGGCTAATAGTCGTATATCCATAGTCAATTAGTCTACTTTATAAATATTGGGTTCACAAAGGACCAAACAAAAGCCTGGTGAAAATAAATATTAACGTCAGGCACAGATAACAGGCAAAACAGACCGTTCAAACCAAGTTTTTACCTTGGCGAGAGCTACTTAGACTCTAACTTCACGGTGATGATTACCATGATTGAATTTATGTTAAATGGAAAAAAAGTGCAGACGGATGCCACCTCAGATACGCCCTTGGTTTGGGTAATTCGCGATGAATTTGGGCTTAAAGGCACGAAGTTCGGCTGCGGTGTTGCCATGTGCGGTGTGTGTACCGTTCATATTGATGGCAATGCCATTCGTTCATGCTCTTATCCTGTCTCTCTCGTTAACGGAAAGAAGGTCAATACAATCGAAAGCTTAAATGGCGACCACCCTTTGCAATCTGCTTGGGTGGAAGAGCAGGTACCGCAATGTGGATATTGTCAGTCTGGTCAAATAATGCAAGCCGCCACACTACTTGATAGCAATCCTAATCCAAGCGACCAAGACATCGCTAATCACATGAATGGCAACTACTGTCGTTGTATGGCTTACACAAGAATTAAAAAAGCGATAAAGCGCGCTGCAACGTCTACTGTACAGCATTACGACCCTAACGCTTCATCAGAAGGTGAAAACGCATGAGCATAAAAGACTTATCTAAAGAGAAAAAAGACGCTATCAATTTGTCTCGTCGCTCATTTATGGCGGGTTCTGTGAAAACGTCACTGTTTATGGCTTTTGGTGCCTCGGCAATTCCATCCGTATTGTCGGCGAAGGAAGCCATTGCAAACAAAACGTTTTCACCGAATGTCTGGTTTGAGATGGATACACAAGGCCATGTAACGGTGAATATTGCGAAAGCTGAAATGGGGCAGCATGTAGGTACTGCTCTAGCGCGTATTTTAGCAGATGAACTAGAATGCGAATGGGACAAAGTGTCAATCGTACATGTTGATACCGACCCTAAGTGGGGCTACATGGTGACGGGAGGTTCGTGGTCTGTTTTCCAAAGCTACAAGCCCATGTCGCAAGCAGGAGCGGCAGGCCGCCAAGTTCTTCTTAACGCCGGTGCTAAACTATTAGGCGAACCAGTATCTAACTGTGAAGCTAGCGCTGGTTTCGTTGTGTCGGGCACAAAAAAAATAAGCTACGGTGACATTGTTTCCAATGGTAATATTGATAAAGTTTATTCGGCTGACGAATTAGAAAGCTTAGCTATTAAGCCGGGAAACAAAAAACACCTCATTGGTTTGGGTAATGAGTATAAAGCACTCGATATTCCACCTAAAACCGACGGCACAGCGGTTTACGGTATCGATGTTGAAGTAGACAATATGCTTTACGCGCGCCCTATTCTCCCGCCTACTCGCTATGGCAGTAAAGTCACTAAAGTCGACGACAGCCAAGCAAAGTCACTTCCCGGATACAAAGGCTACAAGGTGCTCACCGATCCTTCAGGTACTATTGAGGGGTGGGTCGCTGTATTGGCGTCTGACTACCCAACTGCAATCAAGGCTATCGATAAAGTGAAGGTTAGCTACGACGCAGGAAAGACGGTCAACGTAAATGAAGCTGATATTCAAAAAGAGGGCGAGCGAATCTGCCGCGATAGAAGTGAAGGGACGCTATTTGTCGATGAAGGGAAGATCCGTAATGCCGAAAAGCAGGCGGCAGAAACAATTGAAGCCTTATATACCACAGCAACAGCTAGCCATTTTCAACTTGAACCGCTAAATGCAGTTGCTGAATTTAAAGAAGGTAAGTGGCATATTCATACCGGTAATCAATGGCAAGGCCTTACCCTTCCGGCTGTCGCTAAAGCTGCAGAGGTCCCTGATTCAGATGTGATCATTCATCAATATTATCTGGGTGGAGGCTTTGGGCGCCGTCTGTTTGGAGATTGGATAGTTCCTGCTCTACTTACAGCTAAAGCGGCCGGACAACCGGTTAAAATGCTATTTATGCGCCCTGACGATACGATGTTTGATCAACCTCGTTCGGCATCAACATCATTGTTCAACGCCTATTTCGATGAGTCTGGCAACTTCACTGGTTTGGAGCACGCTTTGGCAGCAGGCTGGCCGACGCTTGCAATGGCCCCCGGCTTCATGCCTGACGGAGTAGATGGGAAAGGAAAAGTTGACCCATTTTCAGCGTCAGGCGCCGACCACTGGTACACCATGCAACATCACCAGGCCCGAGTTATAAACAATAAAGTCGCACAAGAGACCTTTACGCCTGGGTGGCTTCGCTCGGTGGGTCAAGGTTGGATAGTATGGGGATTAGAAAGCTTTATCGATGAAGTAGCACACAAAGCTAATCAAAGCCCTGTGGATTTTAGATTATCCATGCTCGATGGTAAGGGCAAACAGGCAGGCAAAGCCCCTGAAAGCGTTGGCGGCGCAACTCGTCTAGCTCATACCCTTAAAAAACTTAAAGATAAGACAGCTGGTGTTGCACTTGGAGAGAACGAAGGTATTGGGTTTAGTGTAACTGCAGGCCAAGAACGCACGATGCCAGCATGGCTTGCTACCGCGGCACATGTTCACGTTGATAAAAATAGTGGAAAAATAACACTTAAAAAGTTGTGGGTAGTCGCTGACGCAGGAATTATCGTTCACCCTGATGGTGCTATGGCGCAAATGGAAGGCGCGCTGCTTTGGGGTACAAGCCTTGCGTTATTCGAACACAATGAAATAAAAGACGGATATGTAGCAAAGAAAAACTTAACCACATACCAACCACTGAGAATGAATGACGTGCCTGTTATGGACATTGAGTACATTGAAAGCAACGAATTTCCAGTAGGATTGGGCGAGCCAGGCGTTATTGGGGTAGCACCAGCCATTGGCAATGCTGTTTACGATGCAGTGGGCGTTAGATTGCGGCACTTACCAATGCTGTCCAGCGACGTCAAAAAAGCGTTGAATGCCTAGACTTTTGACGTAAATGCCGTGCTGTCGATTTAGCATCGAGAAGGTAAATAAAGGCGATAAGCAAAAAATAACCCGCGATTTCGCGGGTTATTTTTATAACAAATGGTATAGAGGGGTAGCTACCACGTTGAGAATGTTATTCCCACTGCTAGAAATGATAGTGCGCACTTAACACCAACGACTCTGAACCAGGGTTTGTGTCCCCTAGCCCACCGTTAGAAATGTGGCCAATTTCAGCCTCTAGTGAAAAAGATTCAGAGAAATTGTAGAGTCCGGAAAGTGATGAATAGAACTCAACGGTGTCGCCTAAATTTTCAGATTCATCAACAATGCCCGCATGGAAGGCAACGCGTACAGAAAAGTCGTTGTAATTATAGACATCCTTTGCCAAACCGGCTGCGAAGTAATGTTGGCCTTGGTCCGCATTAACCAGAAGTACGGTAGGCCGTAAACCGTAAAACGAGTCCAGCGGCTTGTGGACATAGGCTACATGCAATGCGTATCGGTCTGCGT
This sequence comes from Alteromonas sp. S015, assembly GCF_036864485.1. Lineage (NCBI taxonomy): Bacteria > Pseudomonadati > Pseudomonadota > Gammaproteobacteria > Alteromonadales > Alteromonadaceae > Alteromonas > Alteromonas sp. S015. The sequence continues at coordinate 392,327 of NZ_JAZETO010000001.1, forward strand.
CATCAAACAAGTTCCATACCGCAGCCCCGGCTTTGAGTTCACTGCCTTGCGGTAGAGCATGGGTAGAAAGTGGTGCAATAGGAGAAAGTAAAGATAATGCAAGTGCGAGTGTTTTTAATGGTGTTTTCATGTTTATACTGTTCTTAGCAAAAGTTAAAAGTTTTTCTTCGACGACACTGTTTTCGACGTTGTTTTTATTTATAGGTGTATAATGGTAATTAGGTTACTTTTTTCAACCTAATAAACTAAGGTTACCTTATAACTTTGAAGAAATATTAATTCGCAATCGCTCTAAAAATTCAGGTTGTATTAGGAAAAGAATCAATGTGTGGGCATTCGCTAACACTGCACGGTAGATAGATTTAAGCAGAGATGTATGACTAACATTAATAACATTGAAGATACAAAAAACAGCAAAAAAGTACTGGTTCTCTTTGCTCACCCTGCGCAAACTCGATCAGAAGTGAATGTGCCCCTTTTTCATGAAGCCCAATTAAATAAGCACGTTACAGCTGTTGACCTTTACGCAGAGTATCCCGATTTCAATATTGATATTGAACGAGAGCAGCAGCGTCTAGTCGACCACGATGTTATTATTTTTCTGTTTCCTCTTTACTGGTATTCAACGCCTTCCATTTTAAAAGAGTGGCAAGATCTGGTGTTGGAATATGGGTTCGCCTACGGTCATGAAGGTACTGCGCTGAAAAATAAATTGTTCCTTTGTGCGTTAAGTGCAGGCGGCAAAGAAGAGGCCTATCAAACTGACGGTTTCAATCATTACACTATTAGGCAACTACTTCAGCCATTAGAGCAAATGGCCCAAATCACGCATATGACTTACATCGCCCCTTTTGCTCTATTTGGCTCTCGTACTGCGCAGGAAGAACACCGGGTGGCTCAGCACAAAGACAAGTGGGTAACTTTGCTGAAAAAGCTAACAACCAATACCCTCGATTTAGAAAAAGCAAAGCGTATCGAAAATCTCGCAGACCTTTGTACTTCTCAAGGAGATTAACGTGACTGGCTATTTCTTATATGCATTTATCTACTTGGTTGCCGCTGTCATCGCCGTGCCCATTGCAAAGCGCCTTGGATTGGGGTCTGTATTAGGCTATTTAATTGCTGGGCTTGTCATAGGACCGGTATTCGGCCTTGTTGGCGATGAGACCGTTGCCATTCAACATTTTGCTGAATTCGGTGTAGTCATGATGCTGTTTTTGGTTGGGCTAGAGCTTGAGCCTCGCTCGTTGTGGGCGATGAAGTCAAAGCTTATGGGATTAGGCGGTTTGCAATTAGCATTAACTACCGCGCTTATCACTGGTGTCGCTCTGTTGCTTGAACAGCCTTTCAGCATTGCTCTTACCATTGGTCTTATTTTCGCCCTTTCTTCAACCGCCATTGTTTTACAAACATTGCAAGAAAAAGGCCTGCAGAAAACTGAAGGAGGCAAAAGTGCCTTTTCTGTTTTGCTGTTTCAAGATATTGCTGTAATTCCTATGCTCGCGCTTATACCCCTTCTTGCCATACCCGAATTGGTCGAAGCAGGAAATGTACATGGCGGCGATTCAGGGTCACACGATAGCTTTAATTTGGTTGAAGGGCTTGCCCCCTGGGCCTCTGGTCTGGTGATTATTAGCTCAATTGCCTTTCTTACCGTCGGCGGGCACTACTTAAGTCGCCCTTTGTTTAAGTTTGTTGCTGCATCGGGATTACGGGAAATTTTTACCGCGACAGCGCTCATGCTCATTATTGGTATTGCGGCTTTAATGGGGCTTGTTGGTCTGTCCCCCGCTCTTGGCGCATTTTTAGCGGGCGTTGTGTTGGCAAACAGCGAATTCAGGCATGAACTTGAAGCCAATGTCGAGCCATTTAAAGGTTTATTGTTAGGTCTCTTCTTTATTACGGTAGGCGCTGGCATTAACTTTTCAGTGCTTAGTGAGAGCCCGATGTTGATAGCAGGGCTAACTGTCGCGGTTATGCTGGTGAAAGCCGTTGTACTGTTTATCATCGCCTTAATTTTTAAAATAAAAGGCACCAATAAATGGTTGTTCACACTAAGCCTTGCCCAGGCGGGTGAATTTGGCTTCGTGCTACTCAGTTTTGCCTCGCAAAACTACGTGCTGCCCAGCGACATTATTTCTGTACTTTCTCTTGTTGTGGCTATTTCCATGTTCTTAACGCCAGGGCTTTTCATCCTATTCGACAAAGCCATTATTCCTCATTATAAGAATGCGAAATCACAGCGTAATGAAGATGTAATTGACGAGAAAGGTACTGTGGTCATTGCCGGCATAGGTCGTTTTGGACAGATTGTCAATCGCCTCTTAGCGGCTAATGACGTAAAAACCGTTGTGCTCGATATTCGCTCTGAGCAGATAGACCTTTTCAGACGCTTTGGCAATAAAGCGTATTTCGGTGATGCATCTAAACCTGACATATTGCATACCGCAGGGGCGCACGAAGCGTCTTTATTGGTTATTGCCATTGACGACAGAGAAACCGCAGCAGAAATGGTGAAGTACGCCAAACACGCTTTTTCGAATGTAAAAGTACTTGCCCGTGCTTTTGACCGTGGTCATGGCTACCGCTTGCGCCAACTGGGCGCAGATTTTGTAGTTTCAGAAACCTATCATAGTGCGCTGGAGATGGGCGCAGAAGCATTGCGCTCACTCAATGTCCACCCGTTCCATGTTGAGCGACAGAAAATGGCCTACAAAAATATTGAATCTCAACAAAACGATGTGTTGTATCACGCATGGATAGATGATGCGAGTGGCGAACGGGTAGACAACAACTACCTAAAACTGTTCAGCGAGCTGGAATCGCTCATTGAAGATGCGCTGAGAACCGATTTACATGACAGACATTCGAAGATGCGAGGCTGGACTCCGCCGCCTAAAGGTTATGCTGAAAAACTAGCGCCCGATGAGAAACCAGATAACGCAAAGAAGTAATGGACGTGTAACTTAGCGGTATTTCTGTTGCGTATTCGCACTACGGGTCGAAGATGTTGATTTGAACTCGCTGGTTAACCCTTGAACTGGTGAGCAAAAATTCTGATCGAAAACGAAAAATAACGCTATAACCTTTAAGTACGTTGAAGTAAGCGTATATTAGATTTCTATACCATCCGCTTTAATGATGGTTAATAGGCGCGTAATACAAGATAACCCATTGCCAAAATGGGAACGAAAAGTGGTTTATTTAAATGGAGAGTTACCATGTTGTCTAAAAAGAGTCTCTTTAACAGTGTAGCCGTGCGCGCTGTGGTTGCATTTACCGCACTTGCTGGCCTAAGTGCGTGTGAAGACGCCCCTACTCCACCTAAAACTGTATCTTCAACACCGGTAACGCTTTATGAAGTTCAGCATTCAGACGAAACCATTGCTAAATTCCCAGGGCAAGTGGAAGCGGCTGAGTATTCAAACCTCTCTTTTCGTATAGGCGGTAAGCTTCAAGAACTTAAAGTAAAAGCAGGTGAAGAAGTAAAAGAAAACCAGCTTATCGCACGGCTTGACGATAGAGACGCAAAAGCGCAGCTCGCCACCGCTCAATCTCAATTTGACGTGTCATCGGCTATGTTCGAGCGTATGGAAGCCTCGGTTGAAAAAGGTGCCGTAAGCCGTTCTACTTTTGATGAAGCGAAAGCCAATTTTTTAGCCGCTAAAGCCAGCCTGACCAATGCGCAAGATCAGCTAAGTTACACGGAGCTTCGCGCACCATTTGCAGGGCTAATCGCGTCGGTACCTGTTGAAAATTACCAAGTTATTGTACCGCAGCAGACTATTGCCGAGCTTCATATGCCGGGCGCTATCGACGTGACTTTTCAGCTTCCAGAACAAAAAATGCGCATGATTGACCGCTCACGAGCCCGTGAAAACCGTACCTCGGAAATGGCGTGGGTCACTTTTTCTGGTATGCCAGAAAAGCGCTACGCCGCTATGTATAAAGACCACGAAAGCACCACGCGACAAGGTGAACTTAGCTACGAAGTAACGATTACTTTACCAGAACCAGACGACATCAATGTTCTTTCCGGCATGAGCGCCACTGTATTGCTTGATATGTCGAAGTTAATTGAGTCTGACGCAAAGCTTTGGTTGGTTCCTTTCGGTGCAGTGGTTACTGACAATGCTGAGCCTGACAAGGCGATTGTATGGCGCTTTAGACCTGACGGTGAAGACGCGAAGGAAGGCACTGTTGAAGCGGTAGAAGTGATGATCACTCGTGGTATTTCTAATGGCCTGCTTGTAGAAGGCCCACTAAACGACGATGATAAAATCGTTGCTGCTGGTGCCCATCTTGTAAAAGAAGGCCAAGCTGTTACGGAGTGGACGAAAGAAGGAGGCCTATAAGTCATGGTCGAGTATTTTTTCCGTCAAAAAGTCATAAGCTGGATGGTAGCCATCATATTAGGCCTGGGCGGCATCGTAACTTTTCTTGGCTTAGGTCAGTTAGAATTTCCCGAGTTCACTATTAGAAACGCACTGGTTATCACCCAATATCCGGGAGCGACGCCTGAGCAAGTTGAAGAAGAAGTCACGCTTCAGCTTGAAAAAGCCATTCAGCGTATACCCAACGTAAAGCGCATAAGCTCGGTAAACATGGTAGGGCTATCGCAAATTACCGTTGAGCTTAAAAGTAGTGTTCAGGCCAAGGACCTAGAGCAATACTGGGATAACTTGCGCCGTAAAGTGGGTGATGCACAAGCAGCACTGCCGCCAGGAACCAGCACCTCTATTGTGAATGATGATTTTGGTGATGTATTTGGTTTGTTACTCACTCTCAAAAGTGAAGACTACAGTCTTAAGCAAATGGAGGACTTTGCAGATTTAATGCAGCGAGAAATTCAGCTTGTTGAGGGTGTAAAAAAAGTATCTATTGCAGGTACGGTGAGCGAACAAATTATTGTGTCTTTAGATCACGATAAAATGAAAACCCTCAATGTTTCTGCTGAATCCATAGCCGGCCTTTTAACCGCGCAAAATGTGGTGGGTAACGCGGGCTCTATTAAGGTTCAGGGCAAACGCCTGTCTATTCAGCCCACCGGTGAATTTGATAATTTAGAGGCGTTAGGCCAAGTAGTCATTGGTTCACCGGCAAGCGGCCTTATTCGCTTAACGGATATCGCGACCATTGAGCGCAAGCTTAACGATACCCCTTCAATTCTTTATCACAGTTCTGGCACACCGGCCCTATCGATTGGTGTGTCGTTCGCGTCGGCGGTCAATGTAGTTGATGTAGGTAAACGGCTTGATAGCAAAATTGCCGAGCTAGAGCAGCGAATGCCCCTGGGCATGACGCTGGATACCGTTTACAACCAGCCCACGGTGGTCGACGATTCTGTGACTGGCTTTCTTATTAACCTTGTTGAAGCCGTAGCCATCGTAATTTTCGTACTTCTGCTTTTTATGGGCTGGCGCAGTGGCGTGTTGATGGGACTCATTCTTGTGCTCACCATTCTTGGCACCTTCATTTTGATGTCGGTCAAAGGCATTGAGTTGCAAAAAATCTCTTTGGGTGCGCTTATTATTGCTCTAGGCATGTTGGTCGATAACGCCATTGTAGTAACCGAAGGCATGCTAATTGGCGTAAGAAAAGGACAAACCAAGCTTCAGGCGGCAAAAGACGTGGTGTCTCAAAATGGATTACCGCTACTTGGCGCGACTGTCATTGCTATTACCGCTTTTGCGCCAATCGGTCTTTCGCCAGATGCCACTGGTGAATTCGTCGGCTCCCTCTTCTGGGTACTGTGCTTTTCGCTTTTCTTAAGTTGGATCACCGCACTTACCATTACCCCCTTCTTTTTCGACTTACTGTTTAAAACTGAAAAAGAGCGCGGTGCTAATGATGAAGATGACGACCCATATAAGGGCATTATTTTTACGGTATACAAGCGTGTGCTTACTGCTGCTATCAATCATCGTTACGTGACAATTGTACTGGTACTTATTGCATTAGTAGGCAGTATGGCGTCAGGTAAATTCGTAAAAAATGCATTTTTCCCAGATTCATCCACACCGCTATTTTTCGTCGATTTGTGGTTGCCTGAAGGTAGCGACATCTTAACCACCGAGCTGTCTATTCGTCGCTTAGAAGACAACGTGTTAGGCATGGAGAATATCGCCAACGTAACAAGCGTTATTGGCGGTGGAGCACAGCGCCTTACCCTCACCTATGCGCCAGAAGACAGATACGCCAGTTATGGCCAGCTTATTGTTGAAACTGATACGGTTGAGTCTCGTGATGCCCGTATGCGAGAAATTATCGAGCTGGTGCGAGAAGACTTCCCTAATGTGCAATACAAGGTAAAAGCACTTCAAGTAGGCCCTTCTGCAAAAGCGGCAATTGAAGCGAGAATCTACGGACCAGAGCCTGAAGTTTTGCGTGAGATAAGCAGCGACATTGAAGCGATATTTCAAGAAGAGAAAACCATGGACAGCGTTCGCTTGTCGTGGAGCAACAAAGTCCCATTTGTTGAACCTGTGTTTCTGGAAGAACAAGCCAGGCGTATCGGCGTAACGCGCGATGCCGTTCACACTGCGTTTTTACTTAACAATGAAGGTGAAACTGTGGGCCTTTACCGCGAAGGTAGCGACTTAATACCTATTGTCATGCGCAACGATCCAAACCAGCGCTATGACATTGATAACCTCGCCTCACTCAACGTATGGAGCCAAGAACAAGGTAAATATATAAGCATGGCTGATGTTATCAGCAATGTTGATGTATCGCTTGATAACCCTATCATCAAACGCCGCAACCGGGTGCGGATGCTGGCGGTTTATGCAGAGCCCATGCCTTTATCCGGTGAGACGGCTGCGAGTGTGCAAGCTAAAGTTCGCCCTCTAGTCGAAGCGCTTAAACTGCCTGAGGGCTACCACATTGAATGGGGCGGTGAATACGAAACCTCTACAGACGCACAAAGCGCCCTCTTTGCAAGTATGCCTATTGGTATATTAGGTATGTTCATTATCACCGTTTTGCTGTTTGGCAAGCTACGCCAGGCGTTAGCCATATGGGGTGTAATACCGCTTACTACCATCGGCATTATTGGCGGCTTGGTGTTAGTTGGTGCACCTTTTACATTCATGGCGCTGCTCGGCAGCTTAAGCCTTATTGGTATGGTGCTTAAAAACGGTATCGTATTGATGGAAGAAATAAATGTACAAGCAAAAGGTAATAGCGGCGCGTTTGAAGCGGTTGTTACCGCATCAGTATCTCGTGTACGCCCCGTTTCAATGGCAGCCATCACCACCATACTGGGTATGATCCCGCTGTTTTCTGACGCGTTCTTCGCATCAATGGCAGTTGTTATTGTATTTGGTCTGACCGTTGCCACCGTACTTACGCTGCTTATTTTGCCTGTGCTGCACTGTACGTTTCACGGTATAAAGTCAGAGTAAAAAGCCTACAACCCAATTTTACAGCAAAAAGCTGGCTCCTTTTTTAGGTTGCCAGCTTTTTTATATTTGCGCTATTGCCTACTAAAGGTCACTGAACACTTACCAGTTTTGCTATTGGCTATCTACACCACAAAATTTTTTCTTCTTTATTGAGTGTTGACGCAGCTTCTTTAAATCTCGCCTCAATTTCAAAGCGTCTAATTTTCATCGTCGGCGTAAGCATATTATTTTCAATAGTCCATGGTTCACTAGCCACAAGAATATGGCTTAGCTTTTGATGGTTTTCTAGGCTTTCATTAGTATTTTGAAGAAACCGCTCAAGCTCTCGTCTAATAGCGTCTTTATCTAATAATAATGCAGTATCGCTAAGTACAACTGCAGCGAAAGGTTGGGGCTTATTGCTCCCCATCACACACGCTAATTCTATTATGTCGTGATTACACATTATTGCCTCGATAGGAGAAGGAATAATGTACTTCCCCGTTGTAGTTTTGAATTCGTCCTTTAATCGCCCTACGATTTTAAGAGCGCCCTGCTCGTCCCACTCACCTCTATCTTTGGTTCTAAACCAGCCGTCGTCGGTGAAACTTTCAGCAGTTACCTCTGGATTTAAATGGTAACGTTCAAATACATTGCGGCCCTTCACCTGAATCTCATTATCTTTTGAAAGACGAACCTGAGCATCAGTAAAGGGCTTGCCTATAGTACCAATCATCGACGATTTAAACGGGTAGTTGATACACCCAGCCCCCGTTACCTCGGTCATGCCCCAGGCTTCAGAAATATAGATATCAAGGGCTTCAAACTCTTCAATTATTTCTTTCGCGATTGGTGCGGCAGCCGATACCCAAACCCTTGTTTCTTCGAAGCCTAAACTACATTTTATTTTTCGTTTAATACTTTGATTTATAGAAGGCTCCTTTAACAGCGCTGACAGTTTTTTCTTAGGAACGGTGTGATAAATTGAAGCAAGAAACTTGGCCCATAGGCGAGGAACTGAGAAAAAAACAGTTGGTTTTGCCGCTTTCAGGTCATCAATGAAGGTTTCAAGTGACTCGGAGAAATAAGTCACTGCTCCTGGGGCATAAATCATCATACCTTCGGTAACAACACGCTCGGCAATATGAGCAAGAGGTAGATAGGAAAAGAGCCTATCGCTTTGATTTACGTTAAACAATCTTGCAGTATCAGCACATGATGATGCATATGCAAGCTGTGTAAGTTCCACGCCTTTGGGCGTGCCCGTCGAGCCTGATGTGTACATGATACTGATAACACTATCAGCTGCCCCTTCAAAGAACTCACCGGTAAACGACTTTTGAGCCACCCAGTCGTCCCATGCAATCGCGCCGTCAATCGAAATATTAGGCAGCGCTATTTGCACAAGCGAAGAGGAAAACACGCGCTTACCTACTTGGTTATCGTCAAGTTTTCCAATAAACACGGCCTTGCATTTTGTACGCTCAATAATAAAAGTCAGCGTTTCTTCATTTGCCGTCGGATAAATGGGAATTGAAACCATACCAGCCAGCATTACCGCCCAGTCAGCTATGATCCATTCGGCGCTATTTTTGCCATAAATTGCCACAGCATCGCCTTTACCCAGCCCTAAATCATGCAAACCACCTATTAACGATCGCACCGCTTTTTCTACTTCTTTCCAAGTCCATACGCGCTGCCTTACACCATCAGGTTGGTAGAATGCCGGTTTCACAGCAAGATGTTTAAAGTTGTGGCTCAGCGCACTTAAAGGGAGTACATCATTCATTATTTCGCATCCTTAGGCAGTTAGTTAGGCACAAGGGAACTAAAACCTACCAACTGGTAGGCTAAATAGGAATAACTTACCAACTGGTAGGTTGTCAACAATAATAAAATTATTTGTAAAAAATTTTGATCGCTTAGAGGTGGCAAAATTTTTTGGTAGGACTAGGAATTGAGGGTTGTGAGACAAACAAACCGTTAGCGGAAGAGAAAGAGTGTTTTAATGGCTTTCCATTAGCTTTCATTTGTAGAAACAGGTTGAATATTGGCCCTATCAAGGGTCAATATTCCCGTCGAGAAATTGAAGCACTTAACGCAATACCGTGCTAGGTGCAGTTATGCACCAAAAATAATACCCTTTAACATCTCCATGTGCTGCTGTTCGTGTAGTTTCCGTTCTTCGCGCGTGTAAAGCTTATCGAGCGTAGGGCGGGAAATAACGTAGTATTGCGTTGCACCCAACAAGTGATACACAAAAGCCAGCGGTGATTTCCCAATAAAATACCCCTGTCGCTCTCCACTTGTGACAATAGCCACAACATCATCAAGAAACGGGCGTAAAAACCACTTATGTGCCTGTTCAGCGCGTTCACGATTGTCAAGTAGCTCCCGCATCAGCAAAATGATCACTCTTAATCGCTCTTCATCAGCGCATACCATTCTTTTAAATAGTGCGAAGAGTTGATTTTGCGCATTATCTGATTCAGTTTTTATTTCCTCTACCAAATCGACGAGATGATGAGCGGCCTGTGCTATTACGGCTGCGTAAAGTTTTTCTTTTGAAGGGAAATGATGCAGCAGGCCTTGTTTGCTAACGCTAACCTCCGCGGCAACATCATTAATACTTGTGCCATAAAAACCATTTTTCGAAAAAAGAATTGTGGCGGTACTCAATAACTTATCTTTCGTTTTTAATTTCACTTCATCATTCCAAAGCAAAAAGTGTAAATAGCATATTGACAGCTTACCACTTGGTAGGTATTTTGTAAAAACCTACCAACCGGTAAGTAAATTAAAATACGTATACCGCGTTTGATTTATCAAAACATACGCTTCCCGTTTAGGAGTGACATCATGAACACCGATATCGAAAAGTTGTTGATTAAAAATGCGAAACAAAACGTCGCTAACAAAACCACCTCACTGGGTGATATTGAGGTGCGTTCAAACACTAACAGATACACTAGCCAATCTCGATTTAACGATGAACTAAAAAAGGTGTTCAATTCTTTACCGACCATTGTGGCTCATGCCTCTGAGGTAGATGAGCTCGACAGCTATAAAGAAGTTAAGACAACTATGGGCTCGTTGATTGTCAGCCGTGATTCGAACAACCTCGTGCATGTATTTAGAAACGCCTGCCGACATAGAGGTGCGAAATTAGTTGAAGGCTCGGGGTGCAGTAAGCAGTTTGTATGCCCTTACCACGCATGGTCGTATACCACTGATGGCGCTCTTAACAACATTCCAGGTCACCAGCACTGCTTTCCAAATACCGATAAGTCAGACAATGGCTTAATCGCACTGCCTAGCATTGAAATGTATGGCTTTATATGGGTATGCCCAAGCGCTGCTGAAAATGAAGATATCAAAGCCCATTTAACGGGTCACTTGGCAGGTATGAATGCGCACCTTGAGTGGCTTAAAGCAGATGAACTAACCCACTTCAAGCGCTTTACTAAGGTATGGAAGGGTAATTGGAAACTCTTTTCTGAGGGCGGGCTTGAGACTTATCACTTTGCATTTGCACACAAAGAGACCATCGCGCCGTTTTTTTACAACAATGTTGCGGTAATTGACAAGGTTGATATGCATTACCGGGTAGTTATGCCCACAAAGAACTTGTCGTCTGAAGAAGCACAGGCAACAGACGATTTATCGCTGCATGACTATAGCCACACGCTGTTCATGTTGCTTCCTAATACGGCGCTGCTTATACAAAAGGAACACGTTGAATTTATTAACTTTCGCCCGCTGAGCGCGGGAGAAACCGAAATTACTATTACCACTTTAATCCCAAATAGCGCCGATCTTAACGATATTAATCAGCTTCGTCATTGGCAGAAAAACCACGACATCACCAATACCACGCTCAACGAGGATTGGGCTTTGGGTGAGTCTATCCAATCATCGTTAGAAAGCGGCGCTCTGCCCTACATTCAATACGGTAAGAATGAGTGGGCTTTACACGCCTTTAATGAAGAGCTTGATGCACTTCTTTCAGTGTAACGACTGTTTTGCATAAAAATTGTCTTTAGTGGCTATAAAACAAAAGGCTTGGTGAGGTAGAAGCTATGTCGCAATATAGAATATGGGAATGTCAGGCTTGTGGTTGGCTATATGATGAGGAGCAAGGCTGCCCCGAAGAAGGCTTACTTCCAGGTACTAAATGGGAAGACATTCCCGACGATTGGTGTTGCCCTGACTGTGGCATTAGTAAGCGCGATTTTCAAATGAAACAAGTGGCTGAGGTAAGCGATGTTGAGCATATAAACACTCAAAAGGCATCGCTCCAACCCTTTCACCGTGAAGGTCCTGCAAGCACAAAGCCGCTAGCCAGCCAAGGAACTCAGCACAACGACGCAAGCGATGCACCCATCGTGGTTGTGGGTTCGGGCATGGCGGGCGTTAACTTTGTAAAATCGTACCGTCAACACGACAAACATACGCCTATTATTGTTATTTGTGCAGATGATGGCGCGGTTTACAGCAAGCCTCAGCTATCAAATGCTTATGCACAACGAAAAAGTGTCGCTACGCTTACGCAAAGTTCGGCCTCGGATTTTTCACGCCAATATCGCGTTAGACTGTTTACTCATACGTTGGTAGAACATATCGACACGCACGCTAAATGCGTGTTACTTCAAGGCGGTGGAGAGCAACCTTACGACAAGTTAGTTCTAGCGACAGGTTCATCGGCGTTGACGCCAGCTATTGAGGGTAACGCAAGTCACAAAATTCGCGTTGTAAATAACCTTACTGATTATGGTCAGTTCATTACCGACGCCGCGCATGCCCGCCACATTACGATCATGGGGGCTGGCTTAATTGGCTGTGAATTTGCTGATAACCTTCTGCGGGCAGGTGTTCATGTGAGTATTGTCGACCCTCAACCCAGTGCGCTCAACGCGCTGCTGCCCAAAGAAGCTTCTACTTCACTCACTCATGCATTAGCAGAGGCAGGTGCAGCATTTCACTTTGGCACTACAGTATCGCGTGTTGAAAATGATGGGCAGGGCGTAGAAGTGTTGCTTGCTAACGGCAAGCGACTTAAAAGCGACCTTGTGCTATCAGCAATTGGTGTAAAGCCCAATATTGAGTTGGCGTTACGCGCTGACATTTCGTGTCAGCGAGGCATTTTAACAAATAGTAACCTAGAAACATCGGCACCAGATGTATTTGCCGTGGGAGACTGTGCGCAAGTTTCAACACAGCATGACGATGCAGGCGCTCATATAATTGCTGAAGTTAAGCCCGAGCGGGTTGGCGTAGTACTGCCCTATGTCGCGCCATTACTGAATCAAGTTAAGTTACTGGCGTCAAACTTAGCCAACGAGAAAATGAACGGGAAGCAACCCGAGTATTTGTCCTACCCCATTATGCCCATTGTTGTGAAAACCAGCTGTCATCCTATAAACATGGTGCTACCCATTCATACTTCTAGTGGCCGCAATCGTTGGATAATTGAAGAACAAAGTAATAAAGGGGTTAGTGCAAGGCTGCTCGACAATAAGTTTAATACCATTGGCTATGTGTTAACAGGTTGCTTTAATTCACCTAGCTCTGCAAAAGCATTCGCTCGACTCATCCCAGATTAGCATCCCGTATTACAAAGTAATTGTGCTTCATAGTTAAATCTATCAGTACAACCCAAACTTCAGACAAAGCAACAAAAACTACACCCAGCAGTTTACTTTTAACAAAATTAGTTTATTATGGGTAAACTATACTGTGCAGTATACTTTTTATTTAAGGTGAGAGCATGCCCGTTTTTAATCGCACACGCTTTCTTGTTGGAGTTTTATTTATGACATCTTTCTGTGGTTCTTCAAACACCCTTGCTGCAAGCGCGTCGCAACCTGAAAAATTCACTAATACTCATATTGAATATAAAACGACGTGGCGAGACATGTGGAAAGTCACCAAAGCGTATTTTCGAGACAATAGAGATGCTGCAACGCCAACGTTTGACATCCCCGTGTCGGCAGTTACACCACAAATGCTTGACGCAGTTGCAGAAGACAGCGTGATAAAGCTGGGCCACTCTACTACCCTATTGAAACTTGCCAAACGTTATATATTGATCGACCCGGTCTTTAGTGAGCGTGCTTCTCCCGTCCAATGGATGGGACCCAAGCGTTTCCACCAAGCGCCAATTTCACTAAGCGACTTGCCTAAATTAGATGCCGTTATTATAAGTCACGACCATTACGACCATTTAGATAAGGGCAGCATTGAAATACTAAAAAACAAAGTTGACGTGTTTATTACACCGTTAAGAGTAGGCAATCATTTACGTGACTGGGGCGTGGATGCAAATAAAATTGTTGAGCTAAATTGGTGGCAAAGTACAAAAGTGAGCGGAATTGAGGTAGTGGCCACTCCGTCTCAGCATTTCTCAGGGCGAGGTTTATTTGATAGAGACGAGACCCTTTGGGCTAGCTGGGTTATCAAATCTGCGAATACCAACATCTTTTACAGCGGTGACTCGGGCTATTTTGAGGGTTTCAAAGCAATAGGCGACAAGTACGGTCCGTTTGATTTGTCTATGATCGAAACCGGCGCATACAACGAATTGTGGTCTGACATTCACATGCTGCCTGAACAGAGCCTGCAAGCGCATATTGATATTCAAGCTAGTGTCATGATGCCTGTACACAACAGTACCTTTGATTTAGCGCTGCATAACTGGAATGAACCTTTGATGAAAATTACAGACCTAGCCCATGCTAAGGGTGTTCCCACCAGCATCCCTATTTTCGGTGAAATCGTTCCGGTTAAAAGCGCAGGCGAAGCACCGAATAAAACGTGGTGGCTAGATGAAAGGTAAGTAACTAATAAGCAGCGCTTGTTTCATTATTCTGGGCTTTTAATTGCTCGCTTAACTCTATGTTTTGCAGTACATTTATTATTCGCCGCTTAGGCACTATTGGCGGGTATAACAAAAGCCTCAATCAAAGTGATAGCACTCGATTTGGTTGAGGCGAATAATAAATTTCTCAGTTAAAGGAGCTAACTGCTAGCAATGAAGCTGTCTAGTCAAATTAATTTGGGCGTTTTTGCCCTTATGCTTTTAGCATTTACGGTGTTGTCGAGTATTGAGCTAAGCGAAATAAAATCTCGCACTTCAGTGTCAATCGAGCAAGAAGCTGAAGAAGCACGGCTGCGTTACGAAACAACCGTCTTACAAACTTCTGCCATGTCTTCTCAGTCGAAGCAATCAATGATTGATGCCATGCTTCGTCAAATGGTATTGCAGCCGTTTTTATCTGCAGCAAAAGTCATTGATGTCGAAGGAAATGTGTTTGCGAAGTACGAGCGCCCGCCTAACATTATTGTTCCTAATTGGTACTTACAGCTGGATTCCGCGCCTGCCGTTAACAAGAAAATTCCTTTTTCAAATAATGATGGTTATTTGTTAGTTACGTCTGACACGTCTTATATTTACACTGAAATCACCGCTATTCTCATCAAAAATGCCGTCATCTTTTGTGGGCTATTTTTCGCTCTAGCGCTATACATTGTTACGGTAACCAAATTCGCCAGGCGCCCCATCGTTAACAGTATTAAAAAGCTCAATGAGATTAACAGCCACAACTTCACCCCGTCGCAGGTGAATGCGTTTACTACAGACTACCGTCAACTTACCAGTACAGTAAACAAGCTAAACACGTCATTAGCTTCAAAATTCAACGATATTACTCAGCAATCTGAGCGGTTTAAAACAGAAGCCAATAAAGACACATTAACGAAGTTATCTAACCGTAGTGCATTCGAGCGACACACCCGCGCGCTGTTGTCTGACACGTCTAACTTTCAAGAAAAAGAGCTTATTCTTATCAGGCTCGCTCAACTTACTACTATTAATACTAAATTGGGCATGTTAGCCGGTGACAATTATGTAAAATCTATTGCAGATTTTCTTGTTCATGAAGCGAAACATAGCTGCAAAAGTGGGTTTGTATTTAGATTATCGGGCGGAGATTTCGCCTTGATAAGTGAAGTTATGGGTCGAGACGAACGCAATTTGATGTTAGAAAATATGTCGAAGCAATTCGCAAACGCCACGCCGCTCCGCGATGGTAGTAAGGCAGTTTGGATGGGGGTTGCGCGCTTTTCGAACCAAATGACGTTACAGCAAGTCATGGAAAGTGCAGACAGTGCTTTAATGTCAGCGATGAAAACGCAGAAGGGTTGGCAGTTTTCTTCGGAAGTGTCACAGGTTAATAGCAACACTAAATGGCGTGAGCGCCTCACTTACATAGTATCGCAACAGTATGCTGATATTCTCATACAGCCCGTCATTAATGTAGAGCGAAATGCGCCAGCGTATTACGAAACCTTCTCTCGATTTAAAGACAAGGATACCAATGACATCATACCCATGGCACAACTTATCCCCGCGTCGGAGCGATTAGACCTTATTCCTCAAGTTGATAAATTGGTGGCTAGTCTTGTTTTAAAAAAACTCACTGTCACATCTCATCAGGTTGCTATTAATATTAGTAACGCCTCAATTGCCAGTGATGAGTTTAAAAAATGGTTAATTGAAGAGCTGAGAAGCCGAGAAACGTTGTGCCCAAGACTTATTTTTGAAGTCGAAGATGCCGCGCTTATTCATCATCGAGAAGCAGCAGAAACTTTTTGTCGCCAACTTATACAGTTAGGCTGTCGAATTGCCATCGAGCACTTTGGCGATCACTTTGCATCTCTTTCAGGTTTAAGGGCAATTCAGCCTCATTTTGTTAAACTTTCAGGAAGGCTAACTCAGGGGATCCATACCAATAAAGACAATCAGTTATTTGTCTCTAGCCTGATCAATATTGCGAAAGGGCTCGATATTCATGTTATCGCAGTAATGGTAGAGAACGAAGCCGAATCTGTTGCATTGAGCAGATTGGACGTTGAACACCAACAAGGCTATTATTTTGCCAAACCTTCACTTTGGACTATGTACTAAACCTGAGCACATCAGTTTAAGACCAGTAGCGGTATTGACACTTTTCATGAAGTTTAGCATATAAATCTACTGCATATTTATATGCTAAAGCAATTAAGGAGGGGGTGTGAGAACCCTTCTCATATACACCTTCTTTAACCGCGTCTACTTTTCACTGAGCAGTCTTACAATGGCGTCAGAACTAATGGGTTTTGAATACAGAAAGCCTTGCACGTATTCCACGTTAAGCGATTTACAATAATTCGATTGGCTTTGTGTTTCAACACCTTCGACGACGATGTTGAGGTCAAGCTTATGACCAACATTTACGATAGCCTCCATTAACGCGCTGTCGTAGGCATTTTCCGGTGCACCTTTTAAAAATGAGCGATCTATTTTTAAATGACTAACGGGAAAATGTTTTAAGTAGCTTAGCGAAGAATAGCCCGTACCAAAATCATCAATAGATATTTCAACGCCCTGATCACGTAGAGCTCTTAAATCGTCTAAAATCGTGCTGTCAGACTTAATGAGCACATTTTCAGTAAGCTCTAAGCCAATATCCCTAGGAAGTAGACCGTGCCGCTCTCGACATTCCCTTAATCGTTCAAAATAAGCATTCTGCTCAAGTTCATTCCCCGAAACATTAATATCAACGCGAATATTGATACCCTGCTCTTTCCATAGCTGGGCCTGCTTACACGCTTTTTCCAACACCCAGTTACCAATGTGAACGATTAACTCACTACGTTCAGCAATAGGAATGAAAACACTAGGTGGAACAGCTCT
Source organism: Alteromonas sp. S015 (assembly GCF_036864485.1). Classification (NCBI taxonomy): domain Bacteria; kingdom Pseudomonadati; phylum Pseudomonadota; class Gammaproteobacteria; order Alteromonadales; family Alteromonadaceae; genus Alteromonas; species Alteromonas sp. S015. The sequence goes on from NZ_JAZETO010000001.1 coordinate 409,445, forward strand.
TTCCTCATTCTCAGGACACCATCTTAACAGCGCTTCACACGATGCCACTTTCCCTGTAAATAAGTCGATTTGAGGTTGGTACAATAATTCAAATTCATCATTAACCAAAGACTCATGCAGATAAGCTGCGATTTTTCGTTGCTGTTGTACTCTCTGACTCAACGCACGGGTGAAAAAGTGGAAACGGTTTCGGCCTTCAGCTTTCGCCTGATACATAGCGACGTCGGCGTTTTTCAGAAGATCATCAATTTCACTTCCGTCTTTGGGGTACATGCTTATGCCAATGCTTGAAGTGATATACACATTTTCAGTGCTAATTGTAAAACTTTGCTTGAAACACTCGGTTAGTTTCTTAGCAATGTCAGCACTTTCATTTTCAGAAGTCACTTGGGTAGCTACAAAAACAAATTCGTCTCCACCAAATCGAGCCAGTAAGCCGTGTTTGCCTAGACAGTCTGACAAACGCTTTGAGACAGAACGAAGTAATTCATCTCCTCGAGTATGCCCAAGCGTGTCATTAACTTCTTTGAACATATCCAAGTCAATGAAAAACAAAGCGAAGCAAGATTCATCGCGTGACGCGTCTTCGATAGACGATGTCACAAACTGTTCTAGCAAGCGTCTATTAGGCAGCTCAGTTAACAAATCTGTGGACGCCATTCGTTCAAGTTCTTGCCGAATAGTGTGCTGCTCACTCAAGTCAATATCCACGCAATACATTTCAGGCGAATCGGTGCCTTCTTTTAGCATGACGTGAGACGAGAAAACATGAATAGGCTCACCACTTTTCTTCTCTAGTACGAGTTCGTCCGAAGGAATTGGCTCACCGCAATCTAACCATCGCTGATGTAGGTTTATCACATCACTTTTCATGGACGAGGGAATGATCAGATCTTCAAGTTTTTGACCCAGTGCTTCGCGCTCGCGAAAACCATACATGTCTTCACTTGATTTATTCCAGTAGATAACTTTTCTGTGCTTATCGTAACCTTGCACGGACACTTTTGGTAAGGCACTAATTAGCTGAAGGAACCGCCTCTCAGCCGAACCATGTTGTTTAAATAACGAAGGCTCTTGGTATTCCTGTAAGCTCATCATATTCCCTAGAGTGCTAAATAGTTAGATAGCATAGATATAAAATTGGCCATCATTCTTTTAGTGTAGTCCAAATCACACAGACCACCTGACAATACAAAGTTAAATTACGCGTGCATTGCGCTGATTAAATAAGATGAATAGTAAAGACTAGAGACAGGTATCCAGAGCTTGGATTCAACAACAAATAGAATTAAGTAAGAGGATGGTGCGTCTACCCTGATTCGAACAGGGGACCTCTACCATGTCAAGGTAGCGCTCTAACCAACTGAGCTATAGACGCGTATCAATTATTGTTGCACCGGTAGGTAGGCGAATGCCAAGCAACGGCGCGTATAATACTTAGCACTGGCGCCAGCTGCAAGCAAAACTTATCAAAATACGATTCAAGCGACTAATTTAACAGCAATTAGCTACTTTCTTCATCAATCGCACTTTACTTAAATCATTTTAAATGGGAGCGGCTTGATGGCGTCCACTAAGGTTCCGTCGTTGACAGTTCTCATAAAATATTCCCCCAATCTATCGGTTTCTTTCAATACCGTTTGCCAGTACTTGATACGCATGTTGGCATCAAGCACCTCAAAGTCCTTTCTGTCGGGGATTTTACTATAAGGCAAATTCGCTACAAACGATGCGGAAGGTACTAGCATTACAACATTATCGTAGCTTGAGCGATGAGGCACCCTGCCCTTCAAGCCCTTATCGAACCAGCCCGGGATGGGTTTGTCATAAAAATGTGGGTATAACACCAAGCCATCATCTGGTCCGAAAGACAAATCGAAGTGGTAGTCGATAATACCGCCATCTCGATACATCCCGGCTGGCGCGCCTTCAATTTGCTGTACGCCCTCAATAACAACAGGAATAGAACCCGACGCAAGGAGCGCGGTATGAATATTTCCTTGTGTTAATGCATGATACTGAGTAGGCAGATGATAAGGGTCTTTTATCGCAAAGTCCGTACCTGGCGTTGAAAACACATAGCGCGTATACAAACGAGAAAGATGCCTTCTGTTTACTGTATTGGCCGCTGCACTCATAGCCAAGCCCGAAAGTTGCCTGAATTTACTTTCAAACCGGGTAGCGCCCAAACATTTAGCAACGATCAGGTGTGCTTTAAAGCGTGGATTAGACAATACTTCTTGCTTACCTGCGTCATCCACCATTTCTTTCAGCAGGTCTTCCGCTTTAGCGGTTATTTCTCTAGGCGTAGGCTTATCGCTACTATAAGTTGTTTGTGAATAAGAGGAAGCTAAACGATTTATCGCTGCAAGTGGGTCGTTTTGAACTGCGCAAATGGTGCGAAACGCGCCAGCAGAAGAGCCAATAACGTGAATTTGATGCTCGACATTGGCAAACCATTCAGGAAACAGTACGCGGTCAAGGCCAGCCAATGAGAACCATTTTGGGCCACCCGAAGCTCCCAGAAAATAGCTGAATAGCTCGGGCGTAAACCCGTTCTTCATTATGGATTCACGTGCTTTTTTACCTGCGTAGATGTCTAGGGGTACCACTCAATATCCTCGCTATGCGCAAAATAGATGCTCTGTATATAAGCGCTTTTAAAAAGCGTTTACTAAGTGCTTATCTTAAGAGCGCTTGTATAATATTTAGGGGAAAACAAGCCATGAATAATAAATACAATAACTTCCCCATTCGGTTGCTTCGTGGGAATTTAACAGCTAAAGGCACGAAAGTAACCTTTATGGCATTGCCCTCACATCTGCTCAGACCAGACTGAGCAAAGACTTCACGCGAAATTTAAGGCCTTAGTGCATCTATCACTTTTAGAAATATTTGATACTCACCTTCAGTGATATTTTCCAATCGTTTTTTTTGCCACCGCACAACTTTACGCAGCAGAGCCCGGTAGATTCTCTCACCTTCCACCGACAATGAAATTAATGTGGCCCGTTTATCACGCTTGCTCACGCGCTTAACAATAGCGTCTCGTTTAACCAACCGCTCTAGCGCTCGCGAAACCTGCACTTTATCCAGTCGTGTTGCAGTAGCGATGTCCTTTGCAGTTAGCAGTGATTTTGGGGCGCTTTCATTACGGCCGCCTAATGTGGCTAAAATTCGCCACTCAGGTTTGGAAAGTTTATATTCTGCATATTCTTGTGAAAGCGATTCACTTAAATCGCTTGCAAGCATAGCTACCTTGTAGGCAAGCATATCTTCTAGCTGCATGTTTTAAGCCCTTATTAGTGCTATTACTCTTTTTCTTTTAACTTCTGTGCTCGTTGCCAAAGCCTATGTTGCTCTTCATTTAACTTAAGTATTGCTATTACCTACAATGTCGCTATCACTGACGCGAACGTTCAAGTGCATTCGACATTAATCCACGTAAACCTCACAACCAAATGCTGTGTTTAAAAACACAGTCTAAGCGTAACTCCACCGAGGGCTTATCATGAAAAGTGTAAAGCTAGCGTACCAAATGTCTTCGGTCCTATCTCCTCTACTCGGCTATGGTCATTGATTTACATTTCATTTCCCCCTAGCCTAAATCACATAGTTTCATTTGTAACTACTTTTTAACATTCAACGGGACAGCCGCATCAATGGCCGCCAATGGGAGGGAATATGGATAATTTGTCTTATTTAACGGGTTTTAATAATGAGCACGAGACAGAGGCGCTACCCGGTGCCCTTCCTAAAGGACAGTTCAGCCCACAAAAAGTAAATTATAAGCTTTACGCTGAGCAATTTAGCAGTACCGCCTTTACTGCTCCACGCTCTGAAAACCGTCGAAGCTGGACCTACCGTTTACGCCCATCTATTGCGATGGGCGATTTTGTAAAAATTGATAATGGCCTGATAAGAACAGCCCCTGAGACTGATGTTCATTGCCCACCGAATGTACTTAGGTGGGATCCTGTTCCCTTACCAAATGAAAACGTTGATTTTGTAGACTCGCTTGTGACCATTGCGACTAATGGCGATGCTAAAGCCCAAATGGGTATGGGCATTCACTGCTACAGTGCCAATGTAAATATGCAAAACCGTGCGTTCTACTCATCAGACGGAGAAATGCTTATCGTCCCTCAGCTTGGTGAGATGCTGTTAACCACTGAATTTGGCAGGCTCAACCTTGCTGTGGGTGAAATAGCGGTTATTCCTCGTGGCGTGCGTTTTGGAGTCAACCCTACTGATGGGCCAATTCGAGGATATATCTGCGAAAACTACGGTCATCCTTTTGTACTACCAGAGCGTGGTCCAGTAGGCGCGAATGGCTATGCGAACCAACGTGATTTTTGCTACCCCACAGCCTGGTTTGAAGATAATGAAACGCCTCACACTGTGGTAAACAAGTTCTGTGGAAATTTGTTTGAAGCAAAGCTTGATCATTCACCTTTTGATGTAGTGGCTTGGGTAGGTAACTCTGCCCCTTATAAATATGAGTTATCCCGTTTTAACGTTATGAATACGGTAAGCTTTGACCACCCTGACCCGTCGATTTTTACCGTGCTTACCTCACCATCGGAGCTGGAAGGTACTGCAAACGTTGACTTTGTCATTTTTCCTCCAAGGTGGATGGTTGCTGAAAATACCTTTCGCCCGCCGTATTACCACAGAAACATTATGAGCGAGTTTATGGGGCTCATTGAGGGAACGTACGACGCCAAAGAGCACGGTTTCGTGCCCGGTGGTATGAGCCTTCACAACTGCATGACCCCCCATGGACCGGAGGCTGAAGTATTTGAGAAAGCGACTAATGCTGAGCTAGCACCGCAGCGCTATGAAAACACGCTGGCGTTTATGTTTGAGTCGCGCTATGCCATTGCACCGACAGAATTTGCATTAAACTGTAATATTCGTCAACGCGACTATTTGACGTGCTGGAAAGGCCTCAAAAAGTATTTCGATGGTGAAAAGTAGCGTCGTAGAGTGAGTAACAATATGCGTGCTGATACCTAAGTAAGTACTTGTACTGATTTTTGAACACTACTGACAACCTTTATCATCGCTTAATAGCGCTTAATTTCAATTGGTTAGGGAAATTTATTTTCCCTGTTCCAACATCACAGCCACAGGTGAAAACAAAACGTTACAGCTTTGCTTTCCATACGCAAAATGCGTGAACTCTCCCCCTATTGCCTGAATTTTCACTACCGCCTTACAATCCAATAACAATTATAAAGTGTGATTTACGTTGAGGATGTAACGCTATGGCTGATTTGTTTGAAAACCCTATTGGTTTAGACGGGTTTGAATTTTTAGAGTTCACTGCGCCCAAAAAGGGCATATTGGAACCCATTTTTGAAGCTATGGGCTTTACCCTTGTTGCTCGCCACAAATCAAAAGACGTGGAGCTATGGCGTCAAGGCGACATTAACCTTTTGAGTAACTACGAAAAGAAATGCCATGCTGCTTATTACGCGGAAGAACACGGTCCTTCGGCTTGTGGAATGGCGTTTCGCGTTAAAGATTCACAACATGCGTATAAAGAAGTGCTTGCACGTGGTGCTCAGCCTATGGATACCTACACCGGCCCAATGGAGCTAAAGCTTCCTGCCATTAAAGGTATTGGCGGCGCAATGCTATACCTAATCGACCGCTATGAAGGTGAAAACACCATTTACGATATTGACTTCAATTGGATTGAAGGCGTTGATCGCCACCCTGAAGGCTGTGGTTTCCATACGCTCGATCACCTTACCCACAATGTGTACCGCGGCCGTATGAATTTCTGGGCAGGATTCTACGAAAAGCTATTTAACTTCAGAGAAATTCGCTACTTTGATATAAAAGGTGAATACACAGGCCTATTATCGAAAGCAATGACTGCGCCAGACGGTAAAATTCGCATACCGCTAAATGAAGAAGCGGTTGGCGGTGGTGGCCAAATTGAAGAGTTCTTAATGAAGTACAATGGTGAAGGTATTCAGCATATCGCCTTCGCCTGTGACGACTTAGTGGCGTGTTTAGATAAGCTTAAAGCAAAAGGCATGAAGTTTATGACGCCTCCACCAAACACCTACTACGACATGCTTGAAGAGCGTCTCCCTGGGCACGGCGAAAATGTAGATGAGCTACAAAGACGCGGCATTCTATTGGACGGCACAACGGAAAATGGTGAGCCTCGCCTACTGCTTCAAATATTCTCTGAAACCGTATTCGGCCCGGTGTTCTTTGAATTTATTCAACGCAAACAAGACGAAGGTTTTGGCGAGGGTAACTTCAAGGCACTGTTTGAATCGATTGAACGCGATCAGGTTAATCGGGGTGTATTAAATAAATAACCACGGCACACTGAGCAAGCTATTCTAAATAGAGCAGTAGCTACAGGCAGCGAGTATAAACAACACGCTGCCTTTTTAGTTTAATGGGTAAGAATGTATACAAACTACTTAGCCTTGTCCTTTTTCATACAGTGCACAGGCGGCGCCACTTGGATCAACAATCACACAGAAGCAGTCTTTCCCGTGATGACGTATATCACCCGCCTGTTTTCCACCTCTTTCAGTAACTTTTTTCAACGCGGCATCTAGATTTTCTACAGTAAAGTAATTTATCCATCCACTTGGGTAGTGCGCATTTACCCCCCCGCTTATGACAAATTCCGCCCACAGGCGTGCCGTCGGCCTTCATCATGACATAATCATTGTAGCCCCCCATATCAATGGGTTCTTTCTTCCACCCCATCACAACTTCATAAAAACTGACAAGTTCGTCTGCGTTTTTTACCGTAATATCGCACCATGAAGAATCTGACATCGTCTTTCCCTCTGTTGTTTTAGTTAGCACTTTTTCTGGTCAGGACATCTGTACACGTCATGTGCGTTTGTGCTGATTAACACTCAAATAGCCAGTAAGGTATACACTAGAGAAGCGCCACAACCCGCTAGCAAAATGTGAAAATGTGATTGCTAGAGCGTTAGGGTTTAACAGTAGTACCTTACTGAGTTTTTGTTAACTAATAGATCATTTCAATTTACTTATAATTTAAAAACAAAAAGCGGTGCGTGTTTGATCATATGCACCTAGCGTTTTAAGAGTGTGCAAATTTTTTAAAAAAGGCATAGTTGTCAAGCTAAGAAGTTGCAAAATAACTAAACATTTTTTATTTTAGTTGTAGACATAGCCTGTGGAAAATGCTTGTGAAATCGAGAATGTTATCCACTGAACATTGTTTGTACAGTTCATTTACCCCTTTAATTACAATCACTTACACCAAACCCCCAAACTACTCAACAAACTTATCCACAGATTAAGTGGATAACACGTAGCACTTAATCACAGTTAGTGGTTTAATGTGAATATCTTCGACGTTATCTTTTTTTCGGTATCTCATGCCCAAACAAACACTTTTAGTCAGAGAATCTTTGTTTACAATTCACAGCTTGGATCCTGAAAGCAATATCCCCGCATCTGTGGTTAATAGCCCTCTTTTTTTCTTAGGCAAAACAGAAGATGAATTATCTATTGTTGTGCCAAACTCGGTGGATGTACCGTCACTGGATAGTGATGAAGGGTGGCGTGCACTTGAATTGTTGGGGCCTTTACATTTGTCGATGGTGGGGATAATGGCCCAAATCGGCCAAGTGTTGGCATCCGCCAAAGTAGCCATATTCGTGGTATCAACCTTCGACACTGACTTCTTTTTAGTAAAAGATAACAAACTAAAAGATGCAGTGCGTGCGCTGAAAAAAGCTGGCTACTCGGTAAACGAGGACGTTTAACCGGTGAACGCTAAGCAACTACAATACGCACCAGATAGTTTTACCAAGCAGTTTGTTACCCTAAGCCCTTTTTCTGGGCAAGTGGTATCGCTTTCGTACATTGATGAACCCTTTTACGAAAGCGGCCATATGGGGCCAGGCGCCGCTGTAAGATCGACATCAAATACAATAGTTTCACCCTTTGCTGGCAAAGTACTCAGTGTTTCCCCGTTAGATTACGCTATCGACATACAGTCGTCCGTTGGCCTAAAGTGCAAGATTAAATATGGTGGCGATACGAGTCACCTGCATGGCGCACAATTCGTTTGTTCACTGAAACGAGGCGATGTAATTGTGCCCAAACAAGTACTTTTTACCGTGAATGCTGCATGGCTTAAACAGCGCGGTGTGAGCAATACCTGTTCACTGACTTTACTCAATGCACAAGCACTTATAGGCGTCTTGCCTACGCATCAAAAGTATGTGGAAGCCGGTGAAGATACGTTGTTAACGCTTTACCTCTAGGGCCTGTTAACCTTTGAAGCGTAGGCAACAAGCCCTAGTCATTTAACAGGCTTTCTGCATTAAACGATTTACTGTCAAAAATCATCGTAAGTGAGTTTATCAACGTAACAACAGCTTGTATGATGTAACACATTAAACAACTGATTGTAGAAGCGCACTGTTTCCGGGCTATGACATTTTTCCTACTTTCATCAGCCTTTCACATTAGCGCCCTTAATGGGCCTGATTCAAACAGCGTCGATCACTTACTAACAACAATGTAGTACGGAATAAATTACCATGAGCACAATTCTTTATGGGATCTCAAACTGTGACACCATTAAAAAAGCAAAAAAATGGTTAACAGACAACGATATAGCTTTCACATTTCACGATTACCGCAAAGACGGCATTGATAACGACTTTCTCGCACGCGCCGAAGCAGAGCTTGGCTGGGAAGCAATGCTAAACAAACGCGGCACAACCTTTCGCCAGCTAGAAGAGCAAGAGAAAGCGAACCTAGATAAAGACAAGGCCCTTGCCTTGCTTGAGCTTCATCCTGCCATGGTTAAACGCCCTATCCTTCTCCACGACAACGCGTTTTATATCGGCTTTAAAGCTCCGCAGTATGAGGAAATATTTTGTTAAACGACTCTGTTATTGAAATTGCTAAACAGTTAATAAACCGCCGCTCTGTAACACCAGAAGATGCGGGTTGCCAAGAAGCCATGGGCGAGTTTTTAGGTGCATTAGGGTTTGAGAATGAAACCATGGTGTTTGAAGACACGACGAATCTTTGGTCTCGCCGAGGTAAAGAAGGGCCGGTATTTTGTTTCGCAGGGCATACTGATGTAGTGCCTAGCGGCCCAGAGTCAGCATGGAAAACACCACCATTTATCGCAACTGAAGTTGACGGCTATTTGCATGGACGGGGGGCAGCTGACATGAAAGGCAGCCTTGCCGCTATGTTGGTCGCCACCCGCGAGTTTGTGAACAAATACCCTGATCACAAGGGAAGTATTGCCTACCTTATTACTAGCGACGAAGAAGGCCCGTTTATAAACGGTACTACACGCGTTATTGATACACTTGAAACACGCAATGAAAAAATTGATTGGTGTATTGTTGGTGAGCCCTCTTCTACTAAGGAAGTAGGCGATATTGTTAAGAATGGCCGCAGAGGTTCATTAACTGGTGATTTAATTGTAAAAGGTGTTCAAGGCCACGTGGCTTACCCTCACCTAGCCGAAAACCCTGTACATAGAGCAATGGCGGCCCTTGACGAGCTAGCTAAATCTCTCTGGGATAACGGCAACGACTTTTTCCCTCCCACCAGCTTCCAAATATCAAACATTCACGCGGGTACAGGTGCGGGCAATGTGATCCCGGGCGAGATGCACGTTTGCTTCAACTTCCGTTTTTCAACGGAAGTAACCGACCAAATTCTCATTGAGAGAGTCACGGCAATTTTGGAAGCCCACGAACTGGAGTACGAGATTAAATGGACGTTTAACGGCCAACCCTTTTTGACTGATACAGGAGCCCTATTAGACGCTACCCAAGGTGCAATAGCGGCGGTTAAAGGAACACCTACCGTGCTGTCTACCGCTGGCGGTACATCAGATGGTCGCTTTATTGCGCCAACCGGCGCGCAAGTCATTGAGTTGGGACCGGTAAATGCCACCATTCACAAAATTGACGAGTGCGTGAAAATGTCTGACCTTGAACAGCTTGCTGATATGTATTTCGGTATCTTAGAACGCTTGCTGGCTAAATAGCCGCTATTGATGGTTATGAATCAAGTGCCAGAACACGCATGGTTAGGCCAGCACAACGAATTTCTGGTTGATGCTGGCAATGGCCATAGGCTCCATCGCGACGTAATTTCACCGTTTCTTGCCATGCAAGATGCTGCGCACAAAGACGGTATAGACTTACAGTTGGTCAGTAGCTTTCGAGATTTCAGCAGGCAAACTGCCATTTTCAATCGCAAATGGACAGGTCAAGCGCAGCTCCTTGATACCAATGGCGATGAACTGCCTTTCAAGGCGCTAAGTGACAACGAAAAGCTTCACGCTATTTTGACATGGTCTGCGCTACCGGGCGGCAGTCGCCACCATTGGGGAACAGATATTGATGTGTACGATAGAGCTGCCCTGCATAACTGGGGTGGTAAGTTTAATCTTGTCGAAAGCGAGTATCTTTCTAACGGACCGTGCTATGCCCTTTCCTGTTGGCTAGCTGACAATATGGAACAGTTTGGCTTTTATCGACCTTTTTCGGTTAATACAGGTGGCGTCGCAGTAGAGCCATGGCATTTAAGCTTTCGAGACACAGCGTGCACTTTTGAACGTGCCAGACATATAGATGGCTTTACAAAAGCCATAGAAAAAAGCGATATAGAAGGTAAAACCTGTATTTTGCCGCAGCTACCTAGCTTGTATAATCGCTACGTGTTGAACAAAGGGCGTTAGCCTACGAGATTTTTATGAGTACTACCTGGGTTATTATCATCATTGTTTTAGTATTGGGTGTTGTGGTTGGAAATATCACGCTGCTTAAATACAGTGCAAGGTTCAAATTTCCGACACCTTCTAAACCTTTTGATGAGGATAAGGACAACGATTTAAACGAGACCGTCGAAAGTTCTCCTTCATCTGCTATAGCCCAAAATGAAGTTCAGCGTAATGCTGGCACTAATGCCAACCATAAAAGTCAAAGCGCTGGCACAAGTGACAGTGACAGCAGCAACCCTATGAAATAAGCCTATTCTCTGATAGTGAGCAGCATTTTAATCCAAGCCTTGAGTTAAGCTTTTGTGATTAGAGGCTTGTACCAATTGTTTATGCAGATGTCGACGCAGGCACTTGAGGCTAGGACTCTCAATAACTCATTCACTACCCACTTCTCACATTTAAACACACTCTAAGAGGTTCTAGACGTGTCTAAAAAACAATCCTTATTGGGCAATATCGGCGTACAGGTCGTCATTGCAATGATTATTGGTACCGCGGTTGGTGCTTTTATGGGTGAAAGCGCCAAAATGTTCGCCCCACTGGGCGCCATTTTTATCAACCTAATAAAAATGCTGGTTATTCCCCTTGTGGCAGTAGCACTTATATCTGGAGCTGCAGGACTTGGCAACAGCACTAATGCAGGCAAAGTAGGGTTATCTACTCTTGCTTACTTTGCGCTAACGTCGGGACTTGCTGTAACATTAGCACTCGTAATGGGTGAAGTATTTAAGCCAGGAATGGGTATCGACGTTTCTGCTGTAGAAGGTATGTTTTCCGGTGAATACGCATCTAAAGGTGAATTGCCTTCGTTTTGGGCCACCGTTACGGGTATGATCCCCACCAATGTATTTGCGTCGTTAACCAATGCGAATATTCTTCAGATCTTGGTATTTTGTTTGTTCTTTGGCCTCGCCCTTTCTAAACAACCCAAAAAGAACCGTGAGCCCATTTTAAATGGCGTTAACACCATTGTTGATGCAATGGTATGGATGATTAACTGTGTAATGAAGATCGCACCTATCGGCGTATTTGGTTTAATGGCAGAGGCAGTAGGAACATTTGGTTTTGCCGCGCTAATGGTGGTATTCAAACTCTTCTTGGTATTTATTGCTGCAATAGTAGTGTTTGGTTTTGTAGTTTACCCGCTTTTGATCCAGCTATTTACTAAAATGTCGGCTAAGTCATTTCTTGTCGCCATGAAAAAACCTCAAGCGGTCGCCCTTTCAACCGCATCATCCATGGCTACACTGCCGGTCACTATGAACACAGTAGAGAATGAGCTAGGTGTAAGAAACGCAACAGCATCATTTGTACTGCCGTTAGGCGCCACGATCAATATGAGCGGAAATGCGATTTATTATGGCTTGGTGGCGGTGTTTTTTGCGCAGCTTTTCAGTATAGATTTATCAATGGGCGCGTATATCGCCATCATCCTGACATCTACGCTTGGCGCCGTAGGTCAAGCAGGCGTTCCTGGGCCATCATTCTTAGTCGTTGCAGTGCTACTTTCTGCCGGTATTCCCATTGAAGGCCTACCACTGCTATTTGCCCTAGACAGAATTTTTGACATGATCCGCACCGCACTTAATATTACGGGTGATGCAGCATGCGCGGTGATCGTAGATACGATTGCCATTGATGCTGATGCTGTTGAAGAGCAGCCAATAGAAAAAACGGCCAAATAAAGCTGCGCTTTATAGCAAAAGAAAAAGGTGGCCTTTGCCACCTTTTTAGTCTTGTTAGCAACTCGACTAACACGCTACTGTGATTGTGTAGCGCCTTTGTTTTTCACATACTTTTCAAGCCACTGATCTTGCTCCCAAAGCGTGTGTAGAACACTTTCTTTAGCGCGATATCCATGACTCTCTTTAGGCAACATAACTAAACGCGTCACCGCGCCTAAGCCTTTGAGGGCGTTAAAATAGCGCTCACTTTGCATTGGGTATGTACCGGAATTATTATCAGCCTCACCATGAATAAGCAAAAGCGGGGTTTTCATTTTTTCAGCGTGCATAAATGGCGACATAGTGTAATACACCTCTGGAGCATCCCAATAATGACGCTCCTCCGACTGAAAACCAAATGGCGTTAAGGTACGGTTGTAGGCACCAGAACGTGCAATTCCTGCAGCAAATAAGTCAGAGTGAGACAACAGGTTTGCTACCATAAACGCACCATAGCTATGCCCACCCACTGCAACGCGCTCTGGATCAATAATTCCTTTTTGATCAAGTGCATCAATCGCTGCTTTTGCATTAGCAACAAGCTGCGGCCTAAAGGTATCGTTTGGCTCTTCATCCCCCTCCCCAACGATAGGGAAAGACGCATCGTCCAATACAACGTAGCCCTTTGTAACCCAATAAATAGGCGAACCGTACCACGGGTAAATAAATCGATTTGGGTTTTGCGTGTTTTGACCCGCGCTTGACTTGTCCTTAAATTCTTCTGGATAAGCCCATAGGATCATAGGGTAGCGCTTGTCTTGGTCATAGTCTGTTGGCAAATACAAAGTACCCGTTAAGTCCAGTCCATCGTTACGCTTGTACGTTATGACTTCTTTCTTAACGTTTTGAATGCTTTCAAAAGGATTTTCAAAGTGTGTTAATTGCGTCAACGTATCGTTTTTTAAATTGCGGAAATAGTAATTAGGGAAGTCACGCTTAGACTCGATTCTTACCAACAAGCGTTCGTTTTTCATGTTGAAATCACGCAAGTCTTCAAATTTGTCCGTGTACGCACTTTCGTATACGCGAGAGGTTTCAAGGGTTTCTAAATCTAACTTATCCAAGAATGGGAACTGCCCTTCAGGCGTAAATCCATCTCCTAACAAAAATGCACTATTTTCTTCTACAGCTAGAACATCTTTGAAATACCCATTTTTACGGGTAACGAAGTTGCCTGGGTCGCTGTATTTATCTTGATAGCTTCGATTTGAAATAATCAGCGCAGACTTACTTTGGTCTGGGCTAAACAAGTACGTTTTAATATTGCGCGTGTTCCACCAATAATCCATGGCAATGGCGACGCTGTCGTTATTCCAAATGAGACGATAGAACCTGTCTTCTGTTTTTAGAATTTGTGTGGCATCACCGTTAAACGGTGCTTCTAGCTGCATAAGCTTATCGCGGTGGGTCACTTCGACTTCTGGATCTCCGCCATCGAGTGCTTCGGCAAACACTATCGTGTTAGGTTTGTCGTTGCGCCATTGAACATCACGAGGCCCCGTTCGCACAGCCATGAACCCCTGTGGCAGGTCTTCAATAAGCGGAACATCTGCAAGCGTTTTTACTAATTTGCCCTTTTTATCGTACAAGTTAATGCTGTGCCCAAAGCGCTGATAGGTCACTAAGTAAGAAAATGGCGCTTTATATTCCTCTACCATCACGTAGTCGCCAGCGGGAGAAACACTAACATCGCCATACATGCCTGACGCAAGCCAAGGTGTAGCCTTGCCTTTTAGCGGAACCTTATAAATTTCAGACCGCGCCAATTGCTCAAAGTTAAATTCGTCATTTTTATTTTTGAGTAAGTCTTGGTAGGTGCGGTTTTGAGCTTTTTTGCCGTCACTTACTGAAATCGTGGGGCCGCTTGGCACAACAACATCAGTATCAATTAGGGCTTTTTTGTCTTTCGGTACCACTTTAGCTAAAAGAGAAAGACTATCCGCATTCCAGTTTAGGGTATCGCTCATATTCGCGTTGATAGGCTTGTCAAAAAGCTTTCTGGCGGTTGCCGCTTCAATATCAAGTACCCAAAGCTCAACGCCTTTCTCTGCTGTATGGGTAAATGCCATGTAGCGCTGATTAGGAGACCAAGTAAAATTAGTTAAACGGGGCGTTTCAGGCATACCTTTAATAGTAAGGCTATCTTGACTCCCCACCCGTTGAACCTGAAGATTGTTGTAGTAAGTTACGCGGCTTCCAATGTTAGTAGCGGGGTCAATTCTAAGCCCAGCTAGGCGAAGCTCTTCTTTAGATAAATCCTCTATCGACTTATAGTTGTCGCGAAACAACAGCACCATATTCTGTTGTGCATCATCTACCAGTGTCGCGGGCGCTAGCGCAACATCTACCAAATCGAGAATTTCTTTAGACGGCTTTTGGTATTTCAGTGCGTCCTGCGCAAATAGCTGACAGGAGCATGCGGCGAGTAGGACAAACATCCATTTTCTTAGCATTACATTTCCTTAGTTAGAATTATCGAGGGTACATAAAAAAAAGCGAGGTATTGCCGCAGTAATAAACAACAGGCAAAAAACCTCGCTTCGATTTAATAGATAATCGCATGCCTTTTAGGCGCGCGTGCTTTTTCGTTTTATAAAGGCCTTGTTTTGACCGCAGTACCGCTAATGCTTACCATAAGCATACTGCCTTTATCGCCAATGACTTGATAGTCTAAGTCGATGCCAACCACAGCATTCGCCCCCATGCTTCTCGCTTCGTGCTCAAGCTCAGTAAAGGCTAGCTTACGTGCAGTGGTTAATTCTTCTTCATACGACCCAGAACGTCCACCCACTATGTCGCGAATAGAGGCGAAAAGATCTTTAAATACGTTTGCACCCATTACGGCCTCGCCCACAACAATACCGTAATAAGCTTCAATTTTATGCCCTTCTAGCGTTGGGGTAGTTGAAACAATCATGCGTAACTCCTTTTAATGTGAACTCTTTATTAATCGCTATTGAGGTCATACGTCCTCTAGCTGTTATCTTCAAACCACTGCTGAATGGACTTAACAAGTGCCTGTGCGTCGATGGAGTTATAGGCCATTGCTGGCTGATTGCCCCATACAGGTTTCGGCCACGCACAATCGTTTTCAAAACGCGCGACGTGATGAACATGAAGCTGCCTTACCACGTTGCCTAGTGCTGCCACGTTAAGCTTGAGCGGTGAAAACAAGGACTGCATAGCCTTTGATGTCAATGCAGACTCTTTGAGTAAAGTAATCTGTTCTTCTTCTGACAAGTCAATAATTTCCGCAATATCACTTTTCATAGGCACTAAAATAAGCCACGGGAATTGACTGTCGTTCATTAACAGTACACGACACAGCGAAAGATCACAGACAAAAAATGTATCATTGTGTAAACGGCTATCAAGTTTAAACATCGAGTTTATCCAACGTGGTAGGCACTACTGTTAACAAGGCGCGTTGCCCTATAGCCACATTTGCATTAGGGAAAACAATGGCTTCACCGTCTTGCTCTGCCACGTATTCTTTACCCGGCTCAGATGCCAATACCGTGCCTTTAGGATAGTCAGTGAAGTTTGGCGTATCATCATCAAAATGAAGCGTAAACTGTTCGTCATTTCGGTTTATAACTTGGTTCACCCGATAAATATCAAGGTCATCCATATCGAGCGTAGGCGCATACTCGGTTTGAGTAATGAGCTGCGTTATCGCTTGTGTGGCATCTTCAAATCGACGCATATCGTTCTGCCCAAATGGGCGCACCTTGCCAAGCTCAACCGTAAACGCGTGGGCGTTGTATTGATATGACGAGAAATAGCTAAAGGTCGTTGTAGAGCTTTCCGACAGCAGTATGGTTTTCACACCACAAGCAGCAAGAAACGCCAGCTGCCCTTTGCTATGTATTCGGTCATGAAGATAAGGATATACCGCAAACTTTTCATTTTTAGAGGCGCGAATTGCTGTGTGTAGGTCGTAGTGATATCGGGTACCCTCACCAGCTTCAAAGAAAGACGCCACGGCATCTTCGAGTTGTTTAGCACGAACGCGCTCTGCGTTCACTAAACCTTCGCCCTTCGAGTGTGCACCGCTAAACAAGCGGTTCATGTTCTCTTCAACGAAACGCTCTGCTATATCCATCGCTGGCAGATTGCCAAATAAGAACAAAACATCATGTGCCAGCGTTACGTTACCTGTAAGGATCCCTTTGACTAAGTCATCACAGATTTCGATAGGCGCGGTTTCATTACCGTGAACACCGCATGATAAAACAATGCGTTTATTTGATTTAACGGCTGGCTGTACTGAGAAACTAATAATGCCAGGTGCTGTAATATCGACGAGCGTACCATTAGCTAATGTAAACTGATGAGAGCGTTCAAATAATGCAGAGTTACGGCGAGAAAGTGTTAAAAATTGGCCGCTTTCGATAAGTTCTTGCATAAGTGTGAGCTTTGTTAACCTTGTCTAATCTCGAATACTTCCAGTGTACCCAGACAAGCCTTCAAAATCACGTGATCTCACGGTTTTATTACTTGCGTTTTGTAACGTATTAGCCAATGCAATGTCGGTTTGCTTAATTAGTGTATGCAGAACAAGTTGTCTTATCGAGGTAGCTAAGCCTGAACGCGTCTTGGAGAATTGCCAATAATTATCTCCTGTTGTGTAAGTTGAACAAAATCATCAAATGGAACGGCGCGAGAAAATAGATATCCCTGCCCTTGTGTAATGCCAATTTCCCGAAGAATGTGAAGCTGTTCTATCGTTTCTATACCCTCGGCTACTACACAGCACCCCTTAGCATGCCCTATCACTTTCGCCGCCTCTATAATGGCGCGATTAACAGGGTGCGCCTCAAGTTCCATCACAAAGGACTTATCTATTTTCAGTGCATCCAATTCCAAATCTCGAATATAGGCAAGATTTGAATAGCCTTTACCAAAATCATCCACAGAAATAGACACTCCTAAGCTTCGCAGATCATCTAACTGCTTTTTCACCATAAGTGAATTCGATAAAGCTACATCTTCTGTAAGCTCTAGTTCAATAAACGACAAAGGTATGGCGTATGAAAGGCTTAACATGGTTAGCGTAGGAAGTAATTGATTGTCGTAAAGCTGCGTCGGTGAAATGTTAACAGACAAAACAATCGGGACTTTCAATACATCTAATTCAGCGAGTGCCCTAAACGCTTGTTCTAGCGTCCAGTAGCCAAGTTCACTCATCATATTATAAGATTCAGCCGCTTCGATAAGTGGACCAGGGAACAATACGCCGTCAAGAGGGTGATTCCAGCGAAGCAAGCACTCAGCCCCCACAACTTCTAACGTTGTCAGGTTAACTTTAGGTTGATAGTAAAGTTCTAGTTCATTTTGCGCTAATGCACGCTTTAAATCGGCTTTTAACGCCAGACTTCTGCCGGTATCGGTTTTGTCTGATTTGGTCAACGCAAAGTAGTTTTCGTATTTGTTTTCTTTAGCCTGCTTCAACGCTGTTTCCGCACGAGAAACAAAGGTAGTAATATCAAAATCGAGCCTACTACTGCATACCACGCCTACGTTAAAGTCTGCGATAAAAGCCGTACCATCGTAATGCATAGGTGTTTTGAAATGTTCGACTAAGCGCTCGAACATTTGTCGCATAACCACATCGTTACTTTCATTGGGAAAAACAATACCGAAAACATCACCACTGATACGCCCAATTGATATTACGGGTCCAAAAAGGAGCTGAATACGGTTAGCTATTTCAAGTAAAAAACGATCGCCTATGTGAATGCCCAAACTGGTTGTCACATCAGAAAAACGCACCACATCGACCAACATCAATGAAATAGAAGCGCAACGGGACGCTTGCTTTGAAATGCTATCGATAAATGCATAGCGATTGGGAATGGTTGCCAGTGATGTGTGTTGGCTCATGATGTTTTCCTTGAGCTTCACGCTTCGAGGTACAAAAAACAACTAGTTATATATAAAACCATGGTGCTACGTAAGGCGCAATGACAGTAACGTATTATTTTGCATACCGTCATATACTTTTGTACAGAACGGGCCTAAAATTGAACAAAAACATAGCTATAGCACCTATTACTAAGGTATTAACAGCAAACTATGCCACATTTTGAAGCGACTAATATACAAAGAAGACGCTTTTCGAGAGTAATAAAAAACCCGGCGAGTGTACCACTGCCGGGCTATTTCTTTACGGTTCTGCGATTAGCTTTCAATCTTACACGGTGAAAGTTTCCAAACGCGTTCTACGTAGTCACGAATTGAACGATCTGAGGTAAATTTACCCATCTTCGCTGTATTGATGATGGCCATTTCCGCCCAACGCTCTTTGTCGCGGTATGCAGCATCCACTGCGATTTGTGCATCAGAATAAGCACGGAAATCTGCAAGCACCATGTACGGGTCACCGTTATCAAGTAAGCTTTGCTTAATTGACACCAATGCACCTGGTTTACCTGGCGTAAAGTAATCCGTTTCTAACCAATCCAGCACAGCTTTAATTTCTGGATCTTTATAGTAGTAGTCATGTGGGTTATAGCCATTCGCTTTAAGCTCGTTCACTTCTTCTACTGTAAGTCCGAAGATAAAGATGTTGTCATCACCCACTTCTTCAGCAATTTCAACGTTTGCACCATCAAGTGTACCAATAGTTACCGCACCGTTCAGTGCAAGCTTCATATTACCGGTTCCTGATGCCTCTTTACCTGCCGTACTGATTTGCTCAGATACGTCTGCCGCTGGAATCATTTTTTCAGCGAGTGATACACGGTAGTTTGGTAAGAATGCTACTTTAATCTTGTTATTTACGCGCGGATCATTGTTGATCTTATCGGCGACCTTGTTGATGGCGAAGATAATATCTTTCGCAAGCTTGTAGCCCGGCGCTGCTTTTGCACCAAATATAAATACACGCGGGTGCATATCGTAATCAGGGTTTTCAAGTATACGACGGTACAGTGCCATAATATTCAGAAGCGCTAAGTGTTGACGCTTATACTCGTGCAAACGCTTAATCTGCACATCGAAAATGGCGTTAACGTCTACTTCAATATCAAGTGACTTGCGAATTTCCTCTGCTAGCAACTCTTTGTTCTCAAGCTTCACTTTCATGAACTGCTTCTGGAACGTTTTATTGCTCGCAAATTTAGCTAACCCCTGCAGTTTGTCTAAGTCGCGCGGCCAGTCTTCACCAATCTTTTTATCGATTAGCTTAGACAGCGCTGGGTTACACGCTTTCAACCAGCGGCGTGGCGTAATACCGTTGGTTACGTTAGTTAGCTTACCTGGATACAGTTCATCGAACTCTGGGAACAGAGACGACTTAACAAGACGAGAGTGCATTTCTGCCACACCGTTAACAGCAAATGAACCGATTACCGACAGGTGGCCCATACGAACCATCTTCTCGTTACCTTCTTCAATGATTGAAAGCTTAGCTTTCATGGCATTGTCACCAGGCCACTTCTTATCAACCTCAGCCATAAAGCGGTGGTTAATCTCATAAATGATTTCTAGATGACGAGGAAGGATCTTTTCAATCATGCGCGCAGGCCACTTCTCGAGTGCCTCTGGCAGCAAGGTGTGGTTGGTATATGCAAATACTTTTGTACAAATCCCCCACGCTTCATCCCAACCAAGCTCTGCGCGGTCAACAAGAATGCGCATTAGCTCTGGTATAGAAATAGCTGGGTGCGTGTCGTTAAGCTGAATGACAACCTGGTCGGCAAAGCGGCTCCAATCGTCGCCATGGGCACGCTTGTAGCGACGGATAATGTCTTTAAGGGAGCACGAGCAGAAGAAGTACTGTTGAATAAGGCGAAGCTCTTTACCCGCTTCGGTTTCATCGTTTGGATAAAGTACTTTTGAAATGG
Source organism: Alteromonas sp. S015 (assembly GCF_036864485.1). Lineage (NCBI taxonomy): Bacteria > Pseudomonadati > Pseudomonadota > Gammaproteobacteria > Alteromonadales > Alteromonadaceae > Alteromonas > Alteromonas sp. S015. The sequence goes on from NZ_JAZETO010000001.1 coordinate 429,802, forward strand.
TTTCAGCTGATACATTTTCACGCTGTGCATCAACATAACCACCAGCATTGAATACGTCCCAATTGAAGTAGTCAGACGCTTCTGACTGCCACAACCGCAATACGTTTACGGTTTTACCTTCGTAGCCTACAACCGGAATGTCCCACGGCACACCTTTAACAATTGAGCCAGGGTGCCACTCTTTTAGCACTCGTCCGTTGTCGCCGTATTTAGTCTCTACATAGCCGTAAAGCGAGACTTCTTGAATAGATTCTGGACGGCATATTTCCCATGGATTACCGTAGTCACGCCAGCTGTCTGGACGCTCGATTTGCGCACCGCTTTTAATTTCTTGGCGGAACAAACCGTGCTCGTAATGAATACCATAACCTATGGCAGGTAATTCCATTGTCGCTAGTGAGTCGATGAAGCAAGCCGCTAGTCGGCCAAGGCCACCATTACCTAGCGCCATATCAGGTTCTTCTTCAAGAATATCTGAAATTTCAACACCTAGCTCTTTCAACGCGCCACTCGCTACATCGAACAGGCCAAAGTTTTGTAAATTGTTTGAAAGCAAACGGCCCATTAGGAATTCAGCAGAGAAGTAATGAACGGCGCGGGTGTCGTTCAGGTAATGACTTTTCTGGGTTTTGCGCAACCCTTCAAGTACTTGTTCTTGAATTGCAGCACACGTTGCTTTCCACCAAGCGTGATTGTTTGCTTTGTTTTCGTCGGTGCCTAGCGTGCAGTGCAAGTGTTTGATAACCGCTGCTTTGAATGCAGCCTTATCGATCACTGGAGAGGGTTGCGTCTTGGTCGCTTTTGCGTTCATTTTGCGTCTCACTCTTAAGTAGAAGCGGTGTTTACACACCAAAAACGTAATTTAATTACAGAATAACTTCAGAATATGACAGCAATATAGCAGCGCTTAAACGATTATGTTGTAATTATTTTGTTAAAATAACAAAAAATCGCATGAATTCGTATGCACCCATGCAATTTTTAACAATAAATTTACAAAATGAAATTTAAAGTGATTTATTTTTGTGCTTATTTAATTATTTTTCCGACTAAGGCTTCGGCTTCAGCAATTAAATCCTGTAAGTGGCTTTCACCGCTAAAGCTTTCCGCATAGATTTTATAAATTTGTTCGGTGCCAGAAGGACGCGCTGCGAACCAGCCATTTTCTGTCGATACTTTAACGCCACCAATTGCCGCGTTATTACCTGGCGCATGGGTTTGAACGGCAATGATAGGCTCGCCCGCCAACGTATCGCTAGTGACGACAGATGCATCCATCGCCGAAAGCTTCTGCTTTTGTTCAAGGGTTGCTGCTACGTCAACACGGCTGTAAACCGGCGCTGCAAATTTTTCTGTTAGCGCTTTGTAGTGCTCGCCAGGATCTTTGCCTGTGATGGCTAGGATTTCAGCTGCCAGCAAACAAAGAATAAAGCCGTCTTTGTCTGTCGCCCAAGTGCTTCCATTACGTTCAAGGAAAATTCCACCAGCACTTTCTTCACCCGCAAAACCAATAGTGCTGTTTGATAAACCATCAACAAACCATTTAAAGCCTACCGGCATTTCAGCTAAAGGTTTACCTAAGCTGTTGGCTACGCGGTCAATCATGCTGCTAGACACCAGTGTTTTACCGATATTTAAATCGCTAGGCCACTCTGGACGGTGGGTATAAAGGTAGTTAATAGCCACGGCCAAATAATGGTTTGGGTTCATTAGGCCCGCACTTTTGCACACAATACCGTGACGATCGAAGTCAGGATCATTGCCCCAAGCTAAGTCAAAGTTATCTTTCAGCTCGATAAGCCCTGCCATCGCATAGGCAGACGAACAATCCATGCGAAGCTTACCGTCTTTGTCGCGGCGCATAAAACCAAACTGTGGGTCAACCGCGTCGTTAACAACGGTAATGTCCAAGCCATATTTATCTGCAATTCGCGACCAATAGCCTATGCCTGCACCACCTAATGGGTCAGTACCTAACTTCAAGTTAGCTTTTGCAATCGCTTCCATGTCGATAACGTTTGCAAGGTCTTCAATATAAGGTTCCATGAAGTCTTCTTCACGAACCAATTTGCGCACGGTAGCTTGACGAATATCGATACGCTTAACACTTTTATTGCCATCGGCAATTAATTCATTTGCGCGTTCTTGAATTTGTTTGGTTACATCACTATCGGCAGGCCCACCGTGAGGCGGGTTGTACTTAAATCCACCGTCTGAAGGAGGGTTATGAGAAGGCGTAATAACGATACCATCTGCCTTGTCGGTATTACCTGAGCGATTGTAGCGAATAATAGTACGTGAAATAACAGGTGTCGGCGTATAGCCCATGCTTTCATTGTCTGCGCGCTGCACGACAACATTGACACCGTTTGCACACAAAACTTCGATAGCGGTAATCATGGCAGGCTCAGATAACGCGTGGGTATCTTTACCAACGAACAGCGGACCGTCGATACCTTCTTGTTTACGATACTCTACCAATGCTTGGCAAATTGCACTGATGTGGGTGTCGGTAAACGTAGCATTGGAAGCTGTACCTCTGTGACCTGACGTGCCAAAAGAGACCGCTTGACCCGGGTCATTCATATCCGGTTTATAGCTGTAATACTGACTCACTAACTGGGGTACGTTAATGAGTTGCTCTTTTGCTGCATGCTGTCCAGCCTGCGGATGTAATGCCATGAAAAAATCCTTATTTAGAAGTTTCGTTGTTCTATACCTTGGCTTGCTATTTACCTTCTGAAGAGAAACGCGCAATCACGGTTTCAATAACATCGGGTTGATAGCCTAAGTTACGCAAAACGTGTTCCAGCATATTTGTTTTCTTGGCAGTATTGTTATTTGTTACCACCCAGAACGGGCTATCAGGGATAGCTTTAGGATTAGTACTGCTGCCGTTTTCCAGCAATGCCGCCTTACTTGTCGCAAAGTACGTACGGTTTTTACCTTTTATACTTTCAACACGAGTAAAGTTTTCTGCATTAAGCTTGTGCGCTGCACTTAAAACAAACAAAAACTGATCAACACGTTTGGTAAATGTGCCCAGTGCATCTTTCGATACCGTATCAAGAATATCGCGTTTCTCGTGGGTCTCACTTGACGGCGTTGAAGAAGTAGCTTCCGAGCCTTTTTTAGCCGCACTCGCAGGCGTCACCTTGGCTGTTGCTTTCTTCGCTACGGCTTTTGGCGCTACTTTTTTTGCTGAACTGGCTGTCGCTTTAGTAGGCGCTTTGGTTTGTACTTTAGGCGCCACTTGAGTTTCAACTTCGGGTGTTGATTCACTTGCGTTATCTGCGGTTTCTACAACGTCTGTACTTTTTGGTTCGCTTGTTTTTACAGATGTAGATGAAACCCCACCAGATTGGACACCATGGGACACGGCACCGTCTTCAGGCAAAAGTAAACGTCTTAAAATTTGTGATGCACTCTCACCAATATGCTTCGTTTGGCTGGCGATGAAGGCATATAAATCGTCATCTATTTCAATGCTTTTCATAACTACTTCCTTTTTAAGAGGCACCATTATAGACAACACAGATAAACTACGCAGCACTTAATAACAGATGTTTTGCGGAATCTATGCAGATTCAGCGATAAAGTGTTTTATCCGTATCCATAACCGCATCACATTTGTAACGAATAATGTCTGTCTAAACCATTCTCTTTTTGACAAAATTGACATAGTTCAAGCACTGAAATTTACCTATAAAAAGGCGCGAGACGAACCAGTGAAACGCTAATATACCTGCGTATGAAATTTAACAGGCAATTCAATAGAAAGCCTTTCACTATCGTTGCTATTATTAAGAAGTAGTGGTCTTTGAAGCTCCGCGTAGTCGGCACTCGTTACCGTTCGCTAACCATGTAAACTAGAACATGAACTCAGACAACAGTGCGTATCATCCTTAGAAAAGCCTTAATCGCTTTCTCACTGTTTAATACGTAGTGTGACAGAGTAAACTTAAACTTAAGTGACAATTATATGCGCCAAGATATCATTAATGTACAGCGGGCTCTTAGTAATAAAATTATTGGTAAAGATCACCAGTTAAAACTCGCGATAACCTGTTTACTTGCCAATGGCCACTTATTAATTGAAGACTTACCGGGAATGGGTAAAACCACCCTTTCCCATGCACTTTCCCAAGTTTTTGGCCTACAATATTCTCGCATTCAATTTACTTCTGACTTGCTCCCATCAGATATGTTAGGCGTAAACATTTTTCATAGTCATGAACAAGACGAGGCAAAGCGCTTTTCGTTTAGACACGGCCCTATTTTTAGCCAAGTCGTGTTAGCGGACGAGCTAAACAGAGCCAGCCCCAAAACGCAGAGCGCCCTGTTAGAGGCGATGGAAGAGCGGCAAGTGAGTATAGATGGTGTTACCCACGCCCTGCCCTCTCCATTTTTTGTTATTGCGACACAAAACCCAAGCTATCAATCGGGCACTTACCCCTTGCCAGAGTCCCAACTCGACCGGTTCTTTATGCGTATTTCTTTAGGCTATCCAGCGTGGGAAGCAGAAAAAGCCATGCTGTTGCAACAGGATACATCAGCACCGCTTGCACAAATACTGAATGAGGAGAATTTGCGCGGGATGCAACGAGAGGTCGCCGCGATTCATACCAGCGATGCCATCATTCATTACATACTAAGATTGGTAAGTGAGAGTCGAGAAAGTAATGATTACCCTAACCCGCTATCGCCAAGAGCCAGCAGAGCGATACTCCAAGGTGCTAAAGCCTGGGCCTTTGTTTCCGGAAAATCGTATGTTACTCCCGAAGATGTGCAGGCCGTATTCGTGGCCATTACCGCTCATAGGCTCACATTGTCTTCACACCAGTTGACACACAGGCAGCAAACCCATGCTTTTGACGGTGAAAAACTAAGCCAGAAATTACTTGATAGTATTGACCCACTGGCAGCCTAGCATTCATGAATTACCGGAGCGCTAAACGTGCCTAGAATGCCAGCTTCAGTTTTGAATTACTTACAGCGTAGGCTATTGAGGTGGTTAGACAGGCGAGTTCCGGCGTCTCACGAACACCACCTCAACTTAAACAGTATTTTTATATTGCCCAGCGGTTTCGGTTGGTCTTTTATTATTTTATCGCTGTGTTTGTTTTTACTTGGCACTAACTACCAAAACAACTTGATGTTACTGCTTAGCTACTTGTGCTTAAGCATTATGTTGTTAACGCTGTTTTATACTCATCAAAACTTTGCGCGTTTAGCGCTTAAAGCGGCTCCCCCACGTTCGTTTCACTGTAACTTACAGGGTGAATTGCAGATTCAGGTTATCCCTCACGCGGCAAGGCCGACGAAAACCTGCAATGGTGTATTAGCGATAAAGTGGCTAAATACAGTGCGCTCCATGGAAACCGCTGTTCATGCTAGCAATGAAGACACCTCAGTGGATCAGCAGACGTACAGCTTTTCTTTAAACGACAATGAAGTTGCGGAAACAAAACAAACGCAAACCCTCAGCGTGCCTCTTCAAATACCAGTACGGGGCCGATTTGCACTTGGACGACTAACCATTGCATGCGATTTTCCGCTGGGATTATACAAATGCTGGACCCATCTCGATTTTAACCAACAGGTCACTGTCTACGCAAAACCTCAAGAAGGCCCGGTCACTATCGATAAGGTTGCCAGTTCTAATGAGTCAGATAGCGTCAGTCAGGTTAACGATCTTACAAGTAACGAAGACTTCTATGCGTTAAACGATTATGAAATTGGACAGCCCCTTAACCGAGTGTCGTGGAAGCATGTGGCTAGAAACGGAAACTGGGTTTCAAAATCCTTCACTTCATTTCAAAGCGATAGTGTTGTTATTTCAATTCCATCCAGTACTGATATTGAAACGGCCATCTCTGCACTAACCTATGCGACTATATCTTGGACGGCCGCAGAGCGCGTTTTTGGAATACAGTACAAAGGGCTTAACATTGCCCCTGATCATGGGGAAATGCATATGCACGAATGTCTTAGTGCACTGGCTTGTTTGAATTCGCATTCATCACAGGCGTCGCCAGCATCAAATAAAACGGCTTCAATATTCTCGATAAAGAGTGAAAGTACGAGGTCTATGAAATGAACGCCATTTCACTAAGCCGTTTTTCACGATTAACCGTTTTTAAGAGGGTGTTTAGCCAACCAAAGTCTGTGGCTGTGCTTATGCTCTGCATAGCATTCTCTTTCATTCTTTTTACACTTACCACACCGCTTATGACATGGGTGCTCATGCTTGGTGGATGCGCAGTGATAGTGAGGACGGCAGGCCTTAGTGCGTTAAACAGTTTACCGACATCACGTACGGTTAACTTACTGGCGATATTGGCAGTGTTCGCATTATCGTGGTTTGGCTTTTCAGTCGGATTGCTTGATAGCATGATCAATTTGTTAACGGTCGCGTGTGCTCTTAAAATCATGCTGGTAGAGAAAAAACGAGACTTTCACTTGGTTATTTGTACCTGTTTATTCTTAATCGGCTGTGGATTTATTTCGTCACTAAGCGTGTTTGCATGGATTGGCTATACTGGAATATTGGCCCTGCTCCTTTCCGCAACTGCCATATATCATGGCGCAGGTATACCCAAAACAAAAAGTATAAAGTTCGTAACCGTGCTTATCGTTCAGGCTTTTCCTATCGCGCTGCTACTGTTCTTGCTGCTGCCCCAACTTCCTCCGCTTTGGCAAATGCCCATGTCTAAATCAACTGAAACGGGGCTTTCTGATACAGTGACGCCAGGTGATATCGCATCGCTAGCAAGTTCGTCTGAGTTGGCTTTCAGCGCCACATTTAAAAGCGAAGAAGAAGTCCCCGATGCATCGTCCAGGTATTGGCGCGCTATGACCTTAGAACATTTTGACGGGAAAACCTGGTCTATTAGCGACAAACGCAAACAGGCAGAGCAGCAGCTAGCTTACATGGGCAAGTCGTCACCATTGTCAGTGTTAGCCGAGGAAGACTCACTTGAAGTGATAAACTATGAACTTATCGTGGAGCCCACACAGCAAACGTGGCTATTTGCGTTAGCGCCTTCGACACCCAACAACATCAAAAACAGTATTTTCGTAAGAAGTCTTTTTGATTTTACATTACAGGCGAATAACCCAATTTCCAGTAAGAAAGCGTTTTATCTGCGCTACTATTCAACAGCTCAAATTACGAGTGCAATAGAAAATTTTGAAGCGCAATTGAACCTACAAGTTTCCATGAATGGAAACCCACGAGCCAGAGCATGGGGACAGACTCTGACAAAGCAGTATTCGAGTGCACAGCACATTGTTAACGCAATAATGCGTGAATTCAATCAAAGAGGCTTCCAATACACCCTATCGCCGAACGCCATGCCTACCGACCCCATAGACCGATTTTTATTCGAAGAACGCTCAGGTTTTTGTGCCCATTACGCAGGCGCCATGGTGTACGTGCTTCGCGCCGCTGGAGTCCCCGCAAGAATGGTAACAGGCTATCAGGGCGGAAGCGCGCTGAATGACAATGTGCTTCAAGTAAGGCAGTACGACGCTCATGCGTGGGTGGAAGCGTTTATTGATGGTGTGTGGACGCGCCACGACCCCACAAGTATGGTGGCACCGTCACGCTTAACCTTGGGGCTAGAACATGCATTGGAAGAACTTGGTGAGTCTCGTCAAACCAGTATTTTGGGCGACCTGAGCAACGCTGCTATTTTTGCAACACTACACAGCTGGTTTCAACAGCTTGATTACTCATGGAGTAAATGGGTACTTGGCTTTGACAATACAGCGCAAACCAACATGCTTGAAGAATTACTAGGTTCGCTAACGCCGCAAAAAATGCGAGTCGTGTTTCTTTCCGCCATCGGCCTTATCGGTCTTATTTTAACTCTGTATTTCTTACCTGGAGCTAGCCGCAATACATTATCGCCTACGCACAATATTTTACTAAACGCGATAAAGCACGTAGAGGTGAAAACCGGAAAAGAAAGAGGGGTTAAAACCTTGTCTGCTTATCTGGCTGAGGTAACGCCTTTACTAAACGAAGACGCTGAGAAGGCATTAACGCTATTGTGTAACCAATTTGAGCACGAAAAATACGCCCCCAAAACACATGATGCAAAAGTTTACTCAACCATGAAGCATCAGCTAAAAATATTAAAAAACGCACTGAAGTAGGAACCCGTAAAAGCGATTGCACCTTAAACACTCACACTCCCCCCTTTTTAGTGCAGACTAAATGATAGTGACACGGTAAAAGTTTTTATCAACCCAATCATAGTTTCACTCAACCCTTTGTTTTTAAATAGCATTCTTAGTTCTTCCATACAGGTTTTGGTAATTGGCACTTTTTTAGCTTTGTATTAATGGATAACAAAAGTACGAGGGCGCTTACTTATAAAAGTATTAGTTGCCAGCGGGCTTTAAAGTACAAAGGCGTACACGTAAACAACGGTTTATTTGTTAGCTACTACAATGAATGAGTTTCGGACAAAGGCGTCCCCAGTTCTTTCTTACGAGAGCGCTGCGGACGCCTTTTTTTGATCTTCTACAACGCATTGAAACAGTGAACCACAACACACAACTGACAACTTATTAATAACGACAACGTGAGGTGAAACCATGGCTTATCTTCTCCCCGCTGAGTTTGCAACCAAGATGGTAGATGCAGGCGAAGCTAAAATTTATATGTCTACACGCGATACGCTAATACGTGCTTTTATGGCAGGTGCAATTCTGGCTCTGGCTGCTGTTTTTGCCATTACCATTGCCGTTCAAACCGGCGTATTTCTTCTTGGTGCCGTATTATTCCCGGTTGGCTTTTGTATGCTTTACCTTATGGGGTTTGACTTGTTAACCGGCGTGTTTGTACTCACTCCTCTCGCGTGGCTTGCACAGCGACCTGGTGTCACACCAAAGCAAATTCTACGTAATTGGGGATTGGTATTTTTAGGTAATTTTGGTGGCGCATTAACGGTTGCCTTTATGATGTCGTTTATTTTTACCATGGGGTATAACGTGGATGGCGGTGCCATTGCGACTAAGGTAGCCAGTATTGGTGAAGCCCGCACCTTGGGTTATGCAGAACACGGCGTTGCAGGCTGGTTCACCATTTTTATTCGCGGCATGCTGTGTAATTGGATGGTATCGTTAGGCGTAGTCGGTGCAATGATTTCAACTCACGTAAGTGGAAAAGTATTGGCTATGTGGATGCCTATTATGCTGTTTTTCTTTATGGGCTTTGAGCACTCGGTAGTCAACATGTTCCTTTTCCCATTTGGTCTTATTATGGGCGGTGACTTCTCTGTTATGGACTACTTCATCTGGAACGAGATCCCAACTGCACTTGGCAACCTCGTAGGTGGCCTCGCCTTTACTGGATTGACCCTATACACCACCCACGTTAAGACGCTACCAAAACGTACTATCCCTGTTGATAAAGCCGCTGCATCGCAAACGCTTCCTATTTAACTAAGGCAGTTATCTCGAAGCCATCATCACTTATATCTATAAAGCAAGTCATGATGGCTTTGTCCTCTCCATAGAGGTAACGAAGTGGTTACACGATTGAATATGCAGGTAAAAAGCAATTAAACATGAATGATCGAGCCGCGCTAAACACTTCAACTTATCCGCTACCTAATACGCTTAGTATAAGTGCATTTTCTACACCCGGCGTGAAGGCGATAAACCAAGATGCATATGCTTTTCATATTTCTGATGAACGAAATCAAAGCAGCATTTTTGTTATCGCTGACGGTGTGAGCAGCAGTACGGTTAGTCAGATTGCTAGTGACTTTGCTACCAGGCAGTTTATTAAACTGTTCAACATGACGCCGGAACAATGGCCTGTTAAGACGCGCGCTGAAACTATTATCAAAGAAATAAACGCGCTACTTTATGCCCGTACGCAGCGAAGCCCTTTTTGCTATACACCAGAAAAAGGTTATGTTTGCACGTTATCAATCGCAGTTGTTACGGGTAATCACTTAGAAGTTTTTCATGTGGGGGATTGTGAAATTCAGGTTGTTTCGGAGAACTTACAGTCTTCTATCTCGCTCACGAACCCTCACCGTCAAATATCGGAAACCGTGCCTTCACAGAATTACCTTACCAAAGCCTTAGGCGTTCAAGCGCACATAAACATCGACCATACGACGTTCACCCTGAACTCATCGAGTACGTTTTCACTAAGTAGCGATGGGGTTTATGAGTTTGTTTCGCTACCTACCATTCTAAAGAAAATTAATGATGCCGATACGCTTTGTGAAAACCAAGCTGCGCTAGTAGTACATGAGGCATTTACCAAAGGAAGCGATGACAACCTCACCTTACTTCTCGTAAAGATTCATGTTGTTGGCACTGATGGGCTCTGCGATCACAGTCACCCATCGAATGCTGACGTCTCAACGTTATCTACACCAAATTCATCTTTACTAAACAGATCATCGCGGGTCCAGCTGATAGCCAATTCTGAGAAATCTGAAACTGCGGTTAGACCCCCGATTAAGCAATCTGATAAACAAGTGTGCGAAGAGCTCGATACCACACACCTTACAACGGGTGATGAAGTTGATGGATTAAAGCTAGAACGACAGCTTTATACGTCGGCCCGAAGCCATGTCTTTATTGCCTCCAATTCATCTTCCAAAGCTAAGCACACAAACAACCCTGTAATTGTAAAGACACCGGCCACAGACTTTACCCAATCGCCAGAGATGCTAAATGGGTTCCTAATAGAAAGTTGGTTTTCGAGACGGATTAATTCGGCACATGTTATTAAAAGCCCCATGTTTACTGATCTGGGTTTACCGTACTCCCCTTCCGCTTTTTACAGCATCAGTGAATATGTGCAGGGTCAAACGCTAGCCCAATGGGCTGTTGATAACCCCACACCATCATTAGAGCAAGTTAGGAATATAATCGAGCAAGTGGGCAACGGCTTACAGGCTATGCACCGGCAGGGAATTCTTCACAGAGATATACGCCCCGACAATATTATTATTAGCGAACAGGGCCACTGCACTATTATCGACCTCGGTTCGGCAGCCTTAGCCGATGCCCCAAGCCTTTATAGTGACACACCTATTCCTGGCGCAGCGCTATTTGCAGCACCTGAGTACTTTTTAGGAAATGTAGGCACAGAGCGCTCTGATCTGTTCTCCTTAGCCGTACTTACCTACTTTCTTTTGTGCGGGCGTTATCCCTACCATACAAAACTCGCTCACTGTCGCACGTTAGCCCAGCAGAAAAAGCTAAAATACCAAACTGCAATAAACCCTAAACGGCCAATACCAAATTGGGTTGATAGTGCCCTGAAACGAGCCTTACATGTTAACCCTGATAAACGCTATTCGACATTATCTGAGTTTCTCTTTTCGCTTCGCTACCCAAATCCGTCACAACATACGGCGTACGAGCCGTTAGTAAAACGCCACCCTCTTTTTGTTTACAAGGTGCTAATACTGGCACTTATTCTCAGCAATCTAGCTACGCTCATTTTGTTTAATTAACCCTTTAAGGAAATGCTAATGATTACATCAAGAACCCAAGTTACCGACATGCTCCAATCAGCCAAAATTTTAAAAGGCATAAAGTGGAGTCAGATTGCCGAAGTTGTTGGTCAGTCAAAAGAATGGAGTACTGCTGCTTGCTTAGGACAAATGGCCATGACAAAGCAACAAGCTGAAGCCGTGGGTGAGTTACTTGAGCTTTCCGACGAAGCCATTGCTTGGCTTCAGATTGTGCCTTACAAGGGCTCATTGCCAACCGAGGTGCCTACTGACCCGCTTATTTATCGCTGGTATGAATTGGTGAGCGTGTATGGCACTACATTAAAAGAATTAATTCATGAAGAGTTTGGCGACGGCATAATGAGTGCCATCGATTTTTCTATGGATTTACAGCGCGAAAACGATCCTAAAGGCGACCGAGTAAGCGTAGTTATGTCAGGAAAATTTCTGCCCTATAAGATGTACTAAACGTATTTCAAGACGGGACACTCGACATAAAAAAGCCGGTCATGCGACCGGCTTTTTCGTATTTTTTGAAGCGTTAGCTAGCACAAGCTAGCTAACATTCGCAAAGGCTAATTACTTAGCAGCTTTACGCGCTTTTGCTTCTTCAATTACTTTGTCAGCTACGTTCTGAGGACATGCTGAGTAGTGGCTGAATTCCATAGAGAACTGACCACGACCAGATGTGATAGTACGTAGGTGACCGATGTAACCAAACATCTCAGATAGAGGTACGTCAGCCTTGATGCGAACGCCAGTGGCGCCAGCTTCTTGGTCTTTGATCATACCACGACGACGGTTAAGGTCACCGATTACGTCACCAACGTTGTCTTCTGGGCTAAATACGTCAACTTTCATCACAGGCTCAAGAATTTGAGGACCCGCTTTTGGCATTGACTGACGGAATGCACCTTTCGCTGCAATTTCGAACGCGATTGCTGATGAGTCAACTGCGTGGAAACCACCGTCGAATAGTTCAACTTCAACGTCTAGTACTGGGTAACCCGCTAGAGGACCCACTTCCATCATACCTGCGAAACCTTTTTCGATTGCAGGGAAGAATTCTTTAGGTACGTTACCGCCCACAACAGTAGATGTGAACTTGAAGCCAGAGTTAGTTTCGCCTGGCTTGATGCGGTAATCAATCTTACCGAATTGACCAGAACCACCAGACTGCTTCTTGTGCGTGTAGCTGTCTTCAACAGGTAGCGTGATAGTTTCACGGTATGCAACCTGAGGCTGACCAACTTCTAGCTCAACGCCGTAAGTACGCTTCAAGATGTCTACTTTGATATCTAGGTGAAGCTCACCCATACCTTTAAGGATGGTTTCGCCCGAATCTTCGTCAGTTTCAACTTGGAAAGATGGATCTTCTGCTACTAGCTTACCGATAGCGATAGACATCTTTTCGTTAGCGCCTTTATCTTTTGGCTTAACAGCAATTGAGATTACTGGCTCAGGGAAGATCATTGGCTCTAGAGTACAAGGGTTCTTCGGATCACATAGCGTGTGACCAGTTTGAACGTTCTTCATACCAACAACAGCAAGGATATCACCTGCTTGTGCTGAAGTAAGTTCAGTACGTTCGTCAGCGTGCATCTCAACCATACGACCGATACGCTCAGTCTTACCCGTTGCACTGTTAAGAATGGTGTCGCCTTTGTTAAGTTTACCAGAGTAAATACGGATAAACGTAAGGGCACCGAAACGGTCGTCCATGATTTTGAACGCAAGCGCACGGAACGGCTCATCAACAGATACTGTTGCTACTTCACCAGTAGGCTCACCAGTTTCTTCGTCAGTCAGTGGCTGAGGATCTACTTCTGTTGGAGAAGGTAGGAAGTCAACAACTGCGTCAAGAACTAGCTGAATACCTTTGTTCTTAAATGCAGAACCACAGTAAGTTGGGAAGAACGCTAGGTCACGAGTACCCTTACGGATACAACGCTTGATGTCTTCTAGAGACGGCTCTTCGCCATCCATGTAAGCCATCATTAGGTCGTCGTCTTGCTCAACAGCAGTTTCGATTAGTTGCTCACGGTACTCGTTCGCTTTCTCAACCATGTCTGCAGGGATGTCTACAACTTCGTAGTTTTCAGGAAGACCTGAATCGTCCCAGATGTACGCTTTCATGTCTAGAAGGTTAACAACACCTGTAAACTCGTCTTCGATACCGATTGGAAGCGTCATTACTAGTGGGTTAGCAGCAAGTACTTTCTTAACTTGGCCAACAACACGGTAGAAGTCTGCACCCATACGGTCTAGCTTGTTAACGAAAATACAGCGTGCAACGCCAGATTCGTTAGCATAACGCCAGTTAGTTTCTGACTGAGGCTCAACACCGCCAGAACCACAGAATACACCGATACCGCCGTCTAGTACTTTAAGTGAACGATATACTTCAACTGTAAAGTCAACGTGTCCCGGAGTATCGATGATGTTCATGCGATGATCTTTCCAGAAACAGGTTGTTGCCGCTGACTGGATGGTAATACCACGCTCAGCTTCCTGCTCCATGAAGTCAGTTGTTGATTCACCATCGTGAACCTCACCAGTTTTATGGATTTTACCAGTAAGCTTCAAGATACGTTCTGTTGTGGTAGTTTTACCCGCGTCTACGTGGGCGAAAATACCAATGTTTCTGTAATGAGATAAGTCTGACATTAGTTCACTTTCATTGGTTCAGAGTAAAAAAACGGCCGGATTATAAAGGATTTCTATACCAGATTTACACCTTTTTTAGCATAAACCTTAAATTCGTTTACTAAAATCCGCACCACCATTAATTCTTTTCTATAAATATCAAAAACTTAATAAGTTATGACACTTTTTTGAAAAATAACAAAATCACACCTCATCTTTTGAAGTGCGAACAATTGTTACTGTAACTTCATCTCTGTCGTGGTAGAGATGCCTCACCTTCACCGCAAATGCATCTTCCAAAGCATTTAATCGGCTTCTTAGCAACGTCATGGCTTCAACTACAGTTTCATAACGTTGTTTCATAGGTAACTTTAAATTGAATATTGCATGCGTTGCCCAGTGCTTAACTAACCAATCACCCATCAATTTTGCTACCCTATCGGGTTGCTCTATCATATCACATACCAGCAAATCTACACGACCAAATTGTGGTCGATAGGTAAACCCGTCTGCAGCGTGATGTTCAACCAACCCCGTGCTCATTAAACTATCGGCTACAAGTCCATTGTCGATAGCTTCAACATACATTCCGCGCTTAACCAGCTGATAAGTCCAACCACCCGGGCATGCACCGAGATCCACTGCACGTCCACCGCTTCGAAGTACTTTAGTTTGCTGTTTGTCGCTAAGCATATTCACAAGTGCATCTTCAAGCTTAAGCGTAGAGCGACTCGGCGCGTCACTGGGGAACTTTAATCGGCAAATGCCCAAATGATCGCCATTGGCATGACTGGGTAATGTATAGCCAATATGACAAATTTCAAATGACTCAAAAAAAATATGTAGTTTAGGTTTACCCAGGTTTTCCTTGGACGTAAGCCACCCTGCTTTTCTTAACGCTTGGCGAAGAGGTACGGTAAACTTACGGCAAAACTTTGCGAGAGTTTTCCCCTCTTCGGTATCCGGGTATTCAACGTCAATGGCGCCAAAAATAGAAAACGGTTTTTCTACTTCTTTCAAGGCCTCTAGCACTTGCCCTACTCTGTCTTCTTTTTCTATACCGGTTAGTGTGGCAAAAACAGCTATCAGCTGACGAGGAAAAATACTGTCATGAACCGCAAACTGGGTAATGGTCTGCTCAAGCTGTAAGGCATCGTATAAGTGATAAAGTACAAAGCCACTGTTCTTCTTCGATACTGGGTAGCCATAACACTGAGCTTCACCGTATCTCGAGGTGAGTTCGTTAGCCGTATCGTTTTCATAACCAGGTCGACAATATCCTAAAATGCTAGTGTTAGACATTACCTGCCTCCGGCCTGTGGTGCGTTTTGTCCTTACCTTCTTTTTGTTGCAGCGTTAACTTTTGACCCTTTATCAGTCCAACCACTAACAACACCCACCCAATAATAAAGAACATGCCCCCTAAAGGCGTTATCGGGCCAAACCATTTTATACCGCTTATTCCTAGCGCATATAAACTTCCACTAAACAACACCGTCCCGGTAACGAAACAAAACGCTACCCGATTGGCCCACGCCGATGAAACAGCCCCTGACAGCGCAGGCAAAAGCAGTAAGGCTAATGCGTGATACATTTGATAACGCACACCAATTTCAAACGTGTTGAGTTGCTGTACAGTTAACACGCTTTTTAAACCATGTGCGCCAAACGCGCCTAGCACTACAGAAAGGCCTGCGAGCAATGCCCCAATAATAAGATACGGTTTAGCAACAGTAGCTAACCAAAGTTTTTCAGTTTTCATTAAATTAATCGTTCGCTCTGATTTCTGATTAACCATTAGTTATGTAAAACGGTTTCAATAAAAGACGCGGTAAGCGTGGCAGCTTTAACAATATGTGCTTGTTGTGTTTTACCGCTTGCTTTTCGAGGCTTAAAACTGTGATCGCCGTCTTCTAAATAGGTGTATTTGATATCTGTAGATAACATGCATCGCTTTATGTAATCCTCTACTTCGCTCTTCGTACCAAAGGTATCTCGTTCCCCCTGAATAATAAGCAAAGGCTTTGACGCCGTTAACAGGTGCTCGGTTCGCGTTTTTTCTGGCTTACCTGGAGGGTGAAATGGATAGCCCAGCGCTATCGCGCCTTTTACATTGCTCACCGCTTCATACACCATGGTAGCCATGCGCCCGCCCATCGACTTTCCACCTATGAATACAGGCAAATTATGCAAGGCTTTGTTATCTTTGCTGCAAGTTTCAATAACCGCTGTAAAGTGTGACATGAGTTTATCCGCTTTATCGGGAGGCCTTCGCTTACCGGTTGCTTTAATGGTTTGCATATAAGGAAAATTAAAAAGAACGGTTGATATACCTTTGGCAACAAGTTCCTTTGTTATGTCTTGCATGAACTCATGTTCCTTCCCCGCACCGGCTCCGTGGCCCAGTATCAAGCACGCTATAGGCTTATCGGCTGCATGCAATTCAATGTCAAAACCAGGCTGCTCAGCAACGGTGTTCAACTTAGTCATATTACAACAATTCCTCTTGCTCAGCTTCAACCAGCGCTAAGATCCAGTCTCTAAATGCTGCAATCTTACCCAGTTCAGCCTGCGATTCTTCACACACTAAATAAAATGCATCGCGACTCTCTACCCGCTCTTCGAACGGCATAACTAGCCTTCCCGCTTCAATTTCCGGCCTTGCAAGTACCGTGTTACCCAACGCAATACCCTGGCCTAGTGCGGCAGCCTGTAATACCAACATAGAGTGGCTGAAAACCGGGCCTTGGTTAACGTTCACGCCAACCACACCCACGTGTTTTAACCAATTTTTCCACGCAGTACGGCTTAAATCGTGAAGCAACACGTGATGCCTTAAATCAGATAAGCTGGATAAAGGCTTTGGCCCCTGGAAAAGCATGGGCGAACATAGCGGAGTGAGAAACTCTCGATGTAATTGATCTGCTTGTAGACCAGCCCAACGACCTTTGCCGTAGTATATGGCCACATCTACATCGTCTTCTAAAAAGCCTTCGTCGAAATCTACAGCTTTAATGCGTACGTCGATATCTGGATGAGCCAAACTAAATTTATGAATACGAGGAACTAGCCATTGGCTGGCAAAGCTAGGAGGCATAGCTACTGTAATGGCACCTTTGCTACCCTTCGCAAGTAATCTTTCCGTCGCGTCTTGTAAGTTTTTAAAGATATCTTTCAACTCTAGGAAATAGGCCTGACCTTCCTCTGTCAGCAACAAGGTTCTATTTCTTCGTAGAAATAGCTTCATAGATAAAAATTCTTCAAGCGCTTTTATTTGATGACTCACGGCAGCTTGAGTAACAAAAAGCTCATCGGCTGCCTTAGTGAAACTCAAATGGCGAGCGGCCGCTTCAAACGATTTCAAGGCATTGAGAGGGGGTAAACGTCGATGCATAGTTTGTTTTGAATCCAGTGTGACCGAAGCATGACAGATTCATTAGATTTTCTAATGAGAACCCATACTTTTACTCGTTTTATTTTTCAACACCCACTGACTATAATTTATCCGAAATTAAAAAAGAGCATTTAATTTCATAACTTTATGGTGAATATTTGTTAAGCAAATTAACATTCACCAACAATTATTTAATTATTTTTATTAGGTGTGAAAATGAAAAAATTACTTTTAGCTAGTGTTTCTGTTATGGCGTTTGTAAGCGCTGCAGCAAATGCTAACGCACAACCAGAAAAGATCAATCTACAATCGTTAATTAACACAGCAATGACCAACGTAAAAATGGCAGAAGTACTGCCAGAAAACGATGCAAACATTGTTGTTAAAAAGCATTCTAAAGCAATATTAGCTGAAGAGACTCAAGTCCAACTTCATAAGAACTTATTAGCAATGACAAAAGGTGACGTGCGCGTAAACGTTTCTGAAACGGAATAAGCGGCTTACACACCTGATACGCATGCCGGTGCTTGCACCGGCATACGCCATCAACACCTGCTTAGGTATTGCTTGTATCTAACGCGTCAAAACCTTTCACTAACTCGTCTAACGCTTTCATCTGCTGTAAATAAGGCTCTAGTTTTGCCAACGGTAATGCACAAGGCCCATCACAAAGCGCTTCATCAGGGTTAGGGTGAGCCTCAATGAACAAACCCGCTAAACCTAGCGCCATACCGCTTCTTGCTAGCTGTGCAGCTTGCGCTCTACGACCGTCGGCAGACGTCGCACGTCCTCCTGGCATTTGAAGTGCGTGAGTCGCATCAAATATTACGGGGGCATATTCTTTCATTGCGTCCATGCCAAGCATGTCAACAACCAAATTGTTATAGCCGAAGCAGCTACCGCGCTCACAAAGAATGACATTATCGTTACCCGCTTCGCCTAGCTTTCCAATGATATGGCGCATTTCATGTGGTGCTAAGAACTGAGGTTTCTTTACGTTAATTACGGCACCCGTTTTTGCCATTGCAACCACAAGGTCAGTTTGGCGCGCTAAGAAAGCAGGCAACTGAATAACATCAACCACTTCAGCAACGGGAGCCGCTTGATGAGGTTCGTGTACATCTGTAATAAGTGGAACGTTGAACGTGGACTTAATCTCCTCAAAAATACGCAACCCCTCTTCCATTCCAGGCCCACGATAAGACGTAACCGATGAACGGTTTGCTTTATCAAACGAGGCTTTAAAAACATAAGGGATGTTTAACTTTTGCGTTACTTCAACATAGTGCTCTGCAATACGCATAGCGAGATCGCGAGACTCGAGCACGTTCATTCCACCAAACAGAACGAAAGGTAAGTGGTTGGCAACGTCAACGTTACCTACATTTATAACCTGTTGAGATTCAGACATTACTTAATTCCAATTAAATCTTAAAAAAGAGGTTGTTTGGTTACAGCAACCATAGCCGTTGCCATAAGTACAGCAATCGCAGCCACGAAAAAACTCCATTTCCCCAACGCTGTCTTGGCTTTTTTCAGTGCGAATAACCCAAACACTATATACAGCACCACGCCCACAACTTTAAAAGTAAGCCAAGCATTTACGAAAGGATATTGAGACAAAATAATGCATAACCAAATTGCACTGGCCAACAACACGGTATCGATAATATGAGGAAGTATTTTAACCCACTTTTTACTTAGCGCTGTAGCGTCGAACTGACTCCATATAAAGCGAAAGACAAAAAATAGTATGCTCAAGCCAACTGCGGTCATGTGAAGGTGTTTAGCCATCATGTACATAATGTGTTCCTGTTCTTATTAGATAGTGAGACTACTGCTCGTTACTTTAACACATGTGTTAATTAGGGGTGTTTGCGTTTTGCTGCGCAGCAAAATGCAACAATCTCGCAATACGAGAGGCAAACTCAAAAAACAGGTGCACTGTGCACCTGTCTTAGCTTTGTTTGTAGCGCCTGTTTTAACGATGTTATTGTAGCGTATTGCAATGCGTAAATAACGGGAAAATGAAACATTATGTGTCAGGGTATTGAGCTTGAATTGCCATAAAGGATGGGAGGTTATCTAGCATGCATTGGACTAAATATGGGTCAAAGTGCTTGCCACTTTCTTCTTTCAGTACGGTCTCAACCTTGTCAATTGTCCACGCTGGCTTATACGGCCGTGGATTTAATAGCGCATCAAACACATCAACTAAAGTGGCAATACGACTTTTAATATCAATTTCATGGCCTTTAAGCCCATCGGGATACCCTTTACCATCCCAGCGCTCATGGTGCTGCTTCGCTAACATCGCAGCAAGCTGGATGGTTGGGCGGGTTGAATCTCGCAAAATTTGATACCCAAACTCAGCATGCTGACGGATTTCAAACACCTCTTCTTCAGTCAACGGCGTCGTTTTGTGCAAAATAGACTTCGGCACGATAGACGTCCCAATATCATGAAGCGGCACAGCAAGGCGCAGTGCGTGAACGTCTTGCTCGCTAAGCCCAACTTTATCTGCTAATAACTGCGCCATTTCAACCAATCTTGTTAGGTTATTCGATGCGTTCGATTCATGCTCTAACGCTCGGCCTAACCGTTCTATTATTTCTTTTTGCGTTGCTTCTACATCAACGGTTTTAAGTACATTATCAAAAGCAAGCTGTACGCTGTCTGAAAAGCGTTTGACCAAATGACGATCGCTCTCGCCTATCCGTCTCGGCAACCCGGACAAATACAGGAGCGCGCCGTTGTGAGTCTTGCTATTACAATAAGCGACCACATGATCTTCGGCATAGACTATTTGTTTGTCGCGCATGGCTCTTCTGCACAGGGCGTACTCTTGTGCGCTAATTGCGTCTTTTAAAGGCACACCTTCTTTGCTAGCGTACTCGCCATTGCCCGCAAAAACATATAATTCGTCGTCACCCAATTTGCTGTTGTTGGTGTTAATGGTGCGCGATGTGGTTGCCACCGCTGTGGTAATGTAAGCAGCATCCTTTGAACAGCCCAAAATAGATGCTAGCTGTTGAATAATGCCCTGCATGAACTTTTCAAGGGAGCGAGAAGAAAATAAATCCACAGACGCATCTATGATTTTTTCAAGGCCTCGTCGATTTTCTTCGATAACAATAATGTCTCGGTAGGAACGAAGCGCTGCGATAATAACGGTGAAGAGTTTTTGTGCCGTAAGCTCAGTTTTCGATTTATAGTCATTAATGTCGTAATTAATGATGACATCTTTTTCAGGGGCTTGGCCAGGTTGTCCAGTGCGCAAAATAATACGCGTGAAATGATTATCTAATTCGTTACGCACATATTCGGCCACTTTAAGACCGGCGTCATCAGTCTCCATAACAACATCAAGTAATACAACCGCAATATCGTCATGGGCTTTGAAAATTGCCTTGGCTTCCTCGCCGCTGTAGGCACTGACGAACTCAAGGGTTTTGCCATTTAAGCTAAAGTCATTCAGCGCCAGTTTGGTCACCGCGTGTACTTCGGGTTCATCATCAACAATGAGTACTTTCCAGCTACCCAGATCGTCCACTTCATTTTCATCGTCGTCTTCTGCGAAAAGAAAGTCATCATTCATCTGGTACGTCCTGTAGTGTAAAAGATTGTTCAATACCAATCCGCATAGATAATTGCCCATTCAGAAGGCGAGTTTAAAATGTCCGTACTCTTTGTTGTGTCACCTTGATGTAGAACCACTATACCTGCGGTAACACGCCGCGATTACGAACATTTTGACTCTCGCTGAGTGGGTAATGATCTATGCAGATTGGTATAATCTAGCGCTTTTTGTGGTGCAATAATCACCTACCAAATACTAATGTAAAACAAAATATTAGCAAGTTTGTTATTCATTTTTGATAACTATAGGAAAGATAAATTTTAACATTAAAACCTATTACCAGTGTCCTAACGTAACACGATCGTTGTCGCCATAGTCCTTAACGGTTGTAACGTTTACAAACCCTGCATCTGCAAGCAAAGTATTAACCGCATTCCCTTGGTCAAACCCGTGTTCGAATGCGAGTAAGGCACCTTTATTGAGATATTGAGGCGCATTATTAATAATGTGTTTAATGTCGTCTAGACCATCACTGCCCGAGGTTAATGCTGTTTTGGGCTCAAAACGCACGTCGCCTTCATTAAGGTATGGACTGGATTCTTCTATGTACGGTGGGTTCGAAACAATAATGTCGAAGGTTTCGCCTGCCAGTGCGCTAAACCAATCGCTTTGTACAAAAAACGCATTGGCTATGCTATTCGCTTTTGCATTGCGGGTAGCAAGGTTCACCGCCCCGCCTTGAAAGTCTACACCAATAACGGATGCTTCTGGCAGCTCGCTTGCTAATGCCAGTGCAATGGCCCCCGTACCCGTTCCCAAATCACAAATTGATAAAGATGCAGAGGATTGTTGGTTTGCCCACTTAAGCACCTGCTCAACCAGCACTTCGGTATCAGGACGCGGAATTAACGTATCTGGCGAGGTAGACAGTGACAGGGTCCAAAAATCGCGCTTGCCGATAATATAGGCCACAGGCTCACCCCGTTTTCGCTTGGCCACAGCCGCTTCAAATCGCGCTTTTTGGGCGGCATCCAAGGTTTTATCAGGCCATGTGAATAAGTAAGTTTGTGACTTACCTAGAATGTTCGCCAACATGACTTTGGCATCAACAGAGGGTGAGTCCCCACCCTCTAATTGCTCAGCGGCCCATGCTAGAGCGTTGTCTATGCGCATTGTTTTTCTATAAACAGTTTGTTTAACAAGACCGAATACTCGTCAGGCAACGCTATTCGTCAGAAAGAGAAGCTAATAGATCGGCCTGATGCTCTTGCAAAATTGGGTCGATAAGCTGCTTAAGGTCACCTTCCACCACTTCGTCTAAACGATAAATAGTCAGGTTGATACGGTGGTCGGTTACACGCCCCTGCGGGAAGTTATAAGTACGAATTCGCTCAGAGCGGTCGCCGCTACCGACTAGGCTCTTACGGGTAGATGCCTCTTCTGCTGCACGCTTTTCTTCTTCAATCTGATTTAAGCGCGCTTGAAGTACCGACATCGCTTTTGCACGGTTTTTGTGCTGTGAACGCTCGTCCTGACATTCCACTACCAAGCCTGTTGGCAAGTGAGTAATACGAATAGCCGAGTCAGTTTTGTTAACGTGCTGACCACCCGCGCCTGATGCTCGGAAGGTATCGATGCGAAGCTCTGCAGGGTTAATTTCAATTGCCTGCGACTCTGGAATTTCTGGTAATACCGCCACGGTACATGCCGAGGTGTGGATGCGGCCTTGCGACTCGGTTTCTGGCACACGCTGCACACGGTGCCCGCCCGATTCGAATTTCAATACGCCGTACACGCCATCGCCGCTTACATTTGCAATGACTTCTTTATAACCACCGTGCTCACCTTCATTAGCGTTAACTAACTCTACACGCCAGCCACGACTTTCGGCATAACGGCTGTACATGCGGAACAAGTCACCTGCAAATATCGCCGCTTCGTCACCACCCGCACCTGCGCGAATTTCCAAGAAGCAGTTGTTGTCATCATTAGGGTCTTTTGGCAAAAGTAGCACCTGAAGTTCAGTTTCAAGGCGCTCAATTTCCGCCTTGGCTTCTTTCATCTCTTCCTGTGCCATCTCGCGCATTTCGGCGTCGTCTTCATTCAACATTTCCTGCGCTGAGCTTAAGTTTTCTTGTGCTTGCTGATAAGCATTAAAGCCTGCCACCACATCTTCTAGCTGACTGAACTCTTTTGACAAGTTGCGAAACTTACCCTGATCGCCGATAACTCCAGGGTCGCCTAACAACGCCTGAACTTCTTCGAAACGCTCGACTAAGTGTTCGAGTTTCCTAACTACCGACTCTTTCATATGCTTCTTATTACCTTATTTATTATCGTCTGACGAAACGTCAGATAAATCTAATGCCTGTCCCATCCAACGGCTCAACGCCGGGTCATCGTGCATGGCAGCCTCGCGTAACGCTAAGGTTGTTGGGTGCAATAGCGTATTGGTTAATTTATACGCCATTTCTTCTAATACCGTTTCGGCATTTTTACCTTCCGCTAATTGCGCTTTGGCTTTTTCCACAATATCGTCACGCTGTGCCATGCCTTTTTGGCGATACTGTCTTACTAAATCTATCGATTGCTGCGACTGCTTCCACGTCATGTAGTCGCCAGCTTGTTTGTCGATGAGCTTTTCTGCTTCTTTTGCAGCTTGCTCGCGGTTTTCTAAATTCTTCTGAACAATATGCTGCAAATCATCAACGGTATAAAGATAGGCATCGCCTAGCTCGTTAACCTCTGACTCGATATCTCGTGGTACCGCCAAGTCGACCAAAAACATCGGCATGTTTTTGCGCTGTTTAAGGGCTTTCTCCACCATACCCTTGCCAATTAAGGGCAGTTGGCTAGCGGTAGAGCTTATCACGATATCAAAGTCTTTTAAGTGCTCTGGCACTTGCGACAAAGTGTATACACTCGCGTCTAGTGTTTCGGCTAGCGCCTCAGCACGCGCTACGGTTCTATTCGCCACGGCCAAACAACTCACGCCCTGTTCTTTTAAGTGTTGGGCTACGAGCTCTATCGTTTCACCCGCACCCACGAGCAATACTGAACGCTTAGGTAGCTCTGCAAAGATATGTTTTGCCAACTGCACGGCTGCATAAGCTACGCTTACCGCGTTTGCACCTATATCTGTTTCACTGCGAACTCGCTTCGCCACTGAAAACGTATGTTGAAACAGCTTATCGAATTCGCTGCTCACCATACCTGAGTGTTTCGCATCGCCAAATGCCTGCTTCACCTGCCCTAATATTTGAGGCTCACCTAAAATCAGTGAATCAAGCCCGCTGGCTACGCGCATTATATGCTTTACCGCTTCATCTTGCGCGAGCACATAGCTGTTATTGGCAATTTCTTCTACATCTAAATGATGGAAGTCACTTAACCATTGTAGAAGCTTTTGGCCTGTGTCGTCTTGAGTATTGACGTAAAGCTCGGTGCGGTTACAGGTCGATACAATGACTGACTCATCTACGCCTTCCAGCTTTTTTAAACTCGCAAGCGCTTCCACCAGAGAGTCTGGTGTAAAGGCCACTTTTTCACGAAGTGCTACTGGTGCTGTTTTGTGGTTAATACCGAGGGCGAGTAAAGTCATTAAAATCTGTGCTGGCAACGTCGGAGCGGCATTGTACGAAAAACCCAAAATGATTGAAAGTGTTGGTGAAACTGTGTTCCCATAATGTCACAATTAAATGTGTTTTATTTTTATACAGGTAACGCGCCTTAATGATTCGCTTTATTTCCCTACTGTTGTTTCTCTGCTTCGTATTGAGTGCATGCACAACCGCTCCCCAAGGCCCAGAAAACACGGTAAACCTCACGGCTCAACTTGAAAAAATTGCTGAAGTACATCAGTGGCAAATACGCGGAAAAATTGCATTTCGCCAAGGAAAGGAAGCGGCCAGCCTTAATTTAGTCTGGAAAAACGATTCCGGTGATTTTGATTTTCGATTAACCAATTTTTTAGGGGTAAGTCTGGTGAACCTCAATGTTACCCAGCAGCAGTCAGTATTAGAAGCTGATGGGGAAACGTACGTTGATGCCCTACCGGGACCACTTATTTATCAGATTACGGGAATGGTAATTCCGGTGGAATCACTGTTGTCTTGGGTAAAAGGACTACCGCTGGACGGTGACAAATTCACCCTAACTGAAAAAGGGTTGGTTAATACCCTAGAGAGCTATTGCCAAGGTTGCCGCAATTGGCAAGTCGCTTACGGTAACTACGGCAGTGTTGATCTAGATGATGGCACATCTGTATGGTTGCCTCACAGCATAACGCTTACTCAAAACGAAACGCCGGAAATGCCTCAAACTCAGCTTAAAATTAAAATTTATCATTGGACTCTGTAGTGAACGCATCTGTTTCTAAACAAAAAGATTGGTGGCCTTCTCCCGCCAAACTAAATCTTTTCTTACATATTCTTGGCCGCTACGACAACGGCTATCACCAGCTTCAAAGCCTTTTTCAAATGCTAGATTATGGCGATGCGCTCGCCTTTGACATAAGCACAGGCGATACAAGTATTCGCATGGAAACCCCACTGGATGGCGTACCAGACGATGACAATTTAATTGTAAAAGCAGCGCGACTGCTGGCAACAAAAACAAAATGTAATAAAGGTACCGTTATTTCATTAGACAAGCGCCTTCCCTTGGGTGGCGGCATTGGCGGGGGATCATCGAATGCAGCAACCACGTTAGTGGCGCTTAATCATTTATGGAACACAGGGCTAAGTGAAGATGAACTGGCCGAGCTTGGGTTAGCTTTAGGCGCTGACGTACCTATTTTTGTGCGAGGTCTAACGGCATTTGCAGGAGGCGTTGGAGAAGATATAACGCCAGCACCTCAGCAAGAACAGTATTTTCTTGTGGCGAACCCAAACGTTCAAGTCAGCACAGCCGAAGTATTTAATTCGCCAGATTTGCCCAGAAATACACCAGCGATACGTTGGAAAGACTACAAATTTGAAAAAACTTGGAATGATTGCCAACAATTAGTCGCGAATCGCTATCCCGAAGTTGCAAAATTATTACAGTGGTTGGTACACTACGCACCGTCGCGAATGACGGGCACAGGTGCATGCGTGTTTGCCACTTTTTCTGACTACACTTTAGCCGAACAAGTTAGGGCTCAAATGCCTGGATCTTGGCAGAGTTTTGTCGCAAAAGGTGTGAATCGCTCACCACTATTAGACAAATTAGAACAACAAAAATAGCGTGTACGCCACATCGGACAAGAACTTAAAAATTGGGGTATAGCCAAGTTGGTAAGGCAGCGGGTTTTGATCCCGCCATTCGTAGGTTCGAGTCCTGCTACCCCAGCCAAACCTCTTTTATCAACGCACTGAGGAACCACTTGTGCCAGATATGAAGCTCTTTGCAGGTAATGCCGTACCAGAACTTGCCCAGAAAGTTGCCGATCGCCTCTACACCAAACTTGGAAATGCCAAAGTTGGCCGTTTCAGTGACGGTGAAATCAGCGTAGAAATTCATGAAAACGTCCGTGGCTCGGACGTTTTTATTATCCAGTCTACGTGTGCGCCTACTAACGATAACCTTATGGAACTTATTGTGATGATCGACGCTCTACGTCGCGCATCAGCTGGTCGTATTACAGCAGTAATTCCTTACTTTGGTTATGCACGTCAAGACCGTCGTGTTCGTTCAGCTAGGGTGCCAATTACTGCGAAAGTAGTGGCTGACTTCCTGTCTAACGTTGGTGTTGACCGCGTACTTACTATCGACCTACATGCCGAACAGATTCAAGGTTTCTTTGATGTTCCGGTAGATAACGCATTCGGTACTCCTATCCTTCTTGCTGACATGGTAAGACGTGACTTTGCCGATCCTGTAGTCGTTTCTCCTGATATTGGCGGTGTTGTACGTGCACGTGCTACTGCGAAACTACTTAACGACACCGATCTTGCCATTATCGATAAGCGCCGCCCTAAAGCGAACGTGGCTCAGGTAATGAACATCATTGGTGACGTGAAAGACAGAGACTGCATCATTGTCGATGATATGATTGACACAGGCGGTACACTTGCAAAAGCAGCAGAAGCGCTTAAAGCGCATGGTGCGCGCCGTGTTTATGCTTACGCGACTCACGCTATCTTTTCAGGTAACGCTGCAAATAATCTTAAAGAGTCTGTTATTGACGAAATTATCGTTACCGACTCTATCCCATTAAGTGCAGAGATGAAGCAAATTGGAAAAGTAAAACAGCTTACTTTATCTGAAATGCTTGCTGAAACCATTCGTCGCATCAGCAACGAAGAGTCTATTTCAGCAATGTTTGAGTACTAACTCGCACTAAAAAGCGAGTGAGACAATGTCTTTTGATAGCACTGTTTCACTCGCTTCTTTTATACAAAGCATTGATTAATTATCAATGTCATCTTCTTCATCGTCTTCGGGCATGTCTACGTCTACAACAGGCACTTCAACTTCTTTAGTTTCTGTTCTTACATCAACATCTACCGTATCCACGTCGTACTCAGGCAATTCGCCGCCCTCAACGTCAATATCTGGCATTTTGCCGTCATCGGTTTTCTTTACCTCATATTCGGGTAGTTCACCAGACTCCACGTCGACATCAGGCATTTCGCCATCTTCAGTTTTATTCACGTCGCATGCACTTGCCGCTAGTGCTAGGCTCGATACTGCAAAAATTTTAGTTAAATGCTTCATTTTCTCTCCTTAAAAACGTTGCTATGGATAACCCTAGTTAAAGGTATATTTGATATGTAAGACATCGACCTTGAATTAATCGTAGGTAACCCTATCGGTGTCATTACATAAACCATCGTGAATGTAGCAGGGTCTATGCCAACTCCTTTCCCGAATTCAAATGCCGCAAAATAGTAAAAAGTGTTATACCGCTTGGCTCAGTGTAATTAATTGAGAAAATATGAAAAATAATGCAGCGAACAATAAGTTGAAAAAAAATCGCAATTTCAGTTACTTATTAAAGGAATAGTTAAACGTATTTTTAGAATCAGTTAGTAGAACGCCTTTTCATAGTGGTACATACATGCGGCTTTCTTCAAGCGTATCCTTGTCTCATTAAGAAAATTCGCAAACTTTACTTCTATCTTAAATAAGCGCGATTTTCTATTGTAGTGTAAAAAAAATGTATACGATTCTGTGTTTTTTGTAGAAATTACTTAAACGGCGTGGAAGACTGCTTTTGGGAAAAGAGTTAATGGGCAGCAACACTTTTAAATTGTGATTTACCGTTTTTTCAGCGCTAATGTTATGACCCTATACTCATTCGAAAGAGGAATAAAAGAATGAAAAACAATCGACTAAAACGAGTACTTATATTCACTTCTGCACTTACACTTATCGCTTGCTCTTCAGAAGAAGAGAGTCAGGACGTCACAATGGTAGATAAAGAAAAGCAAATACATTCTGAGACAGAGTCTATGCCAAAAGAACTGGTCGCTGAGCCTGTTACTCAAGCCGAAGCAATAGAAGATAATGCAAAAGGCGAAGTGACCATGAAGGGCAGTATTATTTATAAAGACCTCGAAGGCGGTTTTTACGCATTTATTTCTGAAAACGGCGACCGCTATACGCTACATGGCCTAGACGAAACTTATCAAAAGAACGGACTTGTCGTTGAAGTAAAAGGTACGCCCAAACCTGACATGATGACGTTTACTCAGTTCGGCACTGTGCTTCAGGTGACAAACGTTAAGGTACTTGATACCAGTAAGGTGATTGATAATTTACAAACACAATGATCAAGATTTTGGTGTGGAATGTAGCAAATAAAACATTTTGCTTTCGTGCTACTAGTGCAATTAAGCACTAAGAAGGAGGATTATTGATGATAAATGCGTTTGCCGCTAAAGAAGCAGGCGGAAAACTGGAAAAGTTTCAATACGACCCCGGTAAGCTTGGGTCACATGATGTTGAAATAGACGTTGAAAGCTGCGGTATCTGCCACAGCGACCTAAGCATGCTAGATAATGAATGGGGCATGACAGAATACCCTTTTGTTCCAGGCCATGAGGTTGTAGGCACAATTAGCCAAGTAGGGGAACATGTAACATCTTTGAAAGTTGGTCAGCGTGTAGGATTGGGCTGGCATTCAGGCTATTGCAATAGCTGTAGAACCTGCGAAGAAGGCGATCATAATTTGTGTGCCGATGCTACGATGACCATTGGTGGTCGCCACGGTGGGTTTGCAGATAAAGTGCGCGCCCAAGCACGTGCCGTTATTCCCCTTCCTGAAGCTATCGACAGCACAAAAGCAGGCCCTTTGTTTTGCGGCGGTATTACCGTATTCAACCCGCTAGTCCAGTTTGGAATTAGTCCAACCTGTGAAGTGGGCGTGGTCGGCATTGGCGGTCTAGGCCATCTCGCCTTGCAGTTTTTAAATGCATGGGGATGCAAAGTGGTCGCTTTCACTTCAAGCGACTCTAAAAAGAAAGAAGCGTTAGAGCTAGGTGCGTCAGATACAGTTAATAGCCGTGATGAAGATGAAATTAAAAAAGCGCGTGGTCGATTTGACTTAATTATTTCAACCGTCAACGTAAAGCTAGACTGGAACTTGTACCTATCTACACTGGCACCTAAAGGCCGACTTCACTTTGTAGGTGCTACGCTTGAACCTCTTGATATTGGCGCATTTAACTTAATTGGCGGTCAGAAAAGTGTGTCAGGCTCGCCAGTGGGGAGCCCTGCGACCATTAAAACTATGCTAGATTTTGCAGCTCACCACAATATTGAACCTGTTACCGAAACGTTCAAGTTTGATGACGTAAATGACGCAATTGCGCGGCTAAGAGAAGGCAAAGCCCACTACCGCGTGGTGCTGACGAAATAATCGCTTGTGTAAAAAGTTGCTATGTGCCTAGGGTCTGTTTACCTTATAAAGGTCCTAGGAAAGAGACAATTAACGGTCAAGTTGGTCTCCACACCAGGCTATTTAATACAAACACAATATAAGCGCGCTAAAGTGCGCTTATATTGTGAACAACGCGAATGCTCACATTTGCTTACTTGAATATTTTATCTGCCTTTATAATTGTATGTTTTAGTAGGTGGTGTTAGAATTCGCCGCCCTTGAATTTTGGGCTGGTGTTTTATTGCGCATAAAAAGTTATTTTTTAACGCAATTCACATCATTTTACAGTGGGTTTTGGTCGCAAAAGTCCACATCATTAGACTTATATTTTTGGAGACAGACAATGTCTGAAGCAAATTTCAAACTAGACGCTTCTGTTCGTACAGACCTAGGGAAAGGTGCGAGCCGCCGCCTACGTCGCGAAGATAAGCTTCCTGGTATCATCTACGGTGGTGAAGAAGCGCCAGTTTCTATCACACTAGATCATAACAAAGTAAACAACTCTGCTGACTTTGAAGCGTTTTATTCTCACGTTCTTGAGATTAACCTTGAAGGTAAAGTTGTTGAAGTTCTAGTTAAAGATATGCAACGTCACCCGTTCAAGCCAAAGATCACACACATTGACTTCCAACGTGTAATCGCTGGTCAAGACGTTCACACTAACGTACCACTTCACTTCGTAAATGAAGAGAAATCTGCTGCAGTTAAAGCTGGCGGTATTGCTGAGCATCACGTAACTGAAATCGAAGTTACTTGTCTACCTAAGAACCTTCCTGAGTTCATCGAAGTAGACATGGCTGGTGTTGAAATGGGTCAAACGCTACACCTTTCTGACCTAACTCTTCCAGCTGGCGTTTCTTCAGTAGAACTTGCGAAGAACGACGAAGCTCACGACCTAGCGGTTGTAACTGTTAAGCCTGCTCCTAAAGCGGCTGACGCAGAAGAAGACGGCGAAGAAGCAGCTTCTGAGGAATAATCCTCTTGGCTGATATCCGCCTTATCGTGGGTCTGGGTAATCCAGGCCCCGAATATGAAAATACCCGACACAATGCCGGTGAATGGTTTCTCAACCAACTAGCCGACACCTACAACGCCCCGCTAAAACCAGAAACCAAATTCTTCGGTAAAACTGCTCGCATTACCATTGCAGGCAAAGATATCCGTTTGCTCTACCCCACTACGTTCATGAATAAAAGTGGACAAGCTGTAGCAGCACTGGCTAATTTTTACCGCATAGAACCAGAACAAATATTAGTAGCGTTTGACGAATTAGATTTACCCCCAGGTATCGCAAAATACAAAGTGGGCGGAAGCTCTAGTCAAAATGGCGTACGTGACATTGTGGCTAAAATGGGTAACAACAAGAATTTTTTGCGTTTGCGCATAGGTATTGGTCATCCAGGTCATAAAAGCCGCGTTACCGGCCATGTTCTTGGAAAGCCACCAGCAGAAGAAAAAGCAGCCATTGAAAGTGCCATCGATGAAGCGGTACGCTGTACAGAAATCTTGCTGAAAGAAGACCTTAAGCAAGCACAAAACAGGTTACACTCGCACAAAGGGTAAACCTAGCCAGTTATCACTTTTCCAAACTAAGGATCCATACCATGGGTTTTAAATGCGGTATTGTTGGCCTACCAAACGTAGGTAAATCAACACTTTTTAATGCATTAACAAAAGCAGGTATTGAAGCGGCAAACTTTCCGTTTTGTACTATCGAGCCAAACACAGGTGTTGTTCCTGTGCCAGATCTTCGTTTGGACAAGTTGGCTGAAATCGTAAAGCCTCAGCGCGTTATTCCTACTACCATGGAATTTGTAGATATTGCTGGCTTGGTTGAAGGTGCCTCGAAAGGTGAAGGTTTAGGAAATAAATTCCTGGCTAACATCCGTGAAACTGACGCTATTGGTCACGTAGTACGCTGCTTTGACGATGAGAATATTGTTCACGTTGCAGGTCGCGTAAGTCCTAAAGACGATATCGATGTTATTAACACCGAGCTTGCACTTGCCGACTTAGAAACGACAGAAAAAGCTCTTCACCGTATTGCTAAGCGTGCAAAAGGTGGCGATGCTGATGCCAAGTATGAAATGAAAGTACTTGAGAAAATTAAGCCACACCTAGATGAAGGCTTGTTACTACGTTCACTTGAGCTGACTAAAGAAGAGCTTGCCGCAATCAGCTACATGAACATGCTTACCCTTAAGCCAACCATGTACATTGCGAATGTAAATGAAGACGGTTTTGAAAACAACCCGTACCTTGATCAGGTTAAAGAAATCGCAGCAGGCGAAAATGCCACTGTAGTTGCAGTGTGTGCGGCAATCGAGTCTGATATTGCTGAGCTTGAAGACGACGAGCGCGAAGAATTTATGCAAGACATGGGTCTAGAAGAACCAGGTCTTAACCGCGTAATTCGTGCGGGTTACAGCCTTCTTACGCTACAAACCTATTTTACTGCAGGCGTAAAAGAAGTGCGCGCGTGGACTTTCCCAGAAGGCTCAACTGCACCACAAGCAGCAGGTAAAATTCACACCGACTTCGAAAAAGGCTTTATTCGCGCCGAAATCGTAGGCTACGAGCACTTCGTTGAATTTAACGGCGAGCAAGGTGCCAAAGACGCAGGTAAATGGCGCTTAGAGGGTAAAGATTATATTGTTAAAGACGGTGACGTTATTCACTTCCGCTTCAACGTGTAATTTTTAATGTAGAAATTAGCACTGTTTACTAAAGCCACCGCAAGGTGGCTTTTTTGTTTCTTGCGAATAATTGTGAAGCGCACATAGGCCTGATATAACTAGTAAAAAACTAACGGCCTTTGCAATGACTTTTAATCAGCTTACCTCATCGCCCGCTTGTACTTTAACTTGCGGCAAATCACAGCAAGCCAAACGATTTTCAGTATTAAGAACCTCAATTAAAGCGTTGTGCTTTTTAAGCTTTGCTAATTTTTCTTTTGCCAGTCAACCTCAAGCTGACCCAGTGAATTCACATATCAATAGCGATGCTGTTGAAAAGACACCAGCAATAGCGAGTAACACCGCCAGCTGGTATCAAGTACCTCAGAGTAATACTGTGACGTTTAAAACTGCATATGGCGATGTGATCATTGCACTTCACCCTACCCTTGCACCAAAACATGTAGCCAGGTTTAAAAGTTTAATAGACGCAGGCTTTTATAACGAACAAGCGTTTTATCGTGTGGTAGACGGGTTTGTGGCACAGGCAGGCAGCAACGATAATCATGATGCCTCACAGTTTCCGCCGGCGCTGCTTAAGCCTATTAACGCTGAATTTACCCAACCGCTCAATAACAATGTGAACGTAGTAGAGAACAAAGATATGTTTGCTCCTAGTACCGGCTTTTTAGATGGCTTTCCAGTAGGCATTGATAAAAGCCGTAAAGAAATGTGGGGGCTTCACTGTTCTGGCGTTGTGGCTTTTGCTCGCAATAGCGAAAAAAATACTGCCAGTACGGAGTTTTATATTGTGATTGGGCAAGCGCCACGTCACTTAGACAGGAATATGTCAGTCGTTGGTCGCGTTGTGAAAGGTATGGATATACTTCAAAAATTGCCGCGTGGAAATATGGACACAGGTGGCGTTTTAGATGACATAACCCAAGAAAGCAAAATTAAACAGGCATTTGTACACTCAAATAATGTTACACCTTATTTTTTGCAAACGCCGCATCATGAAGAATATAAAAAACGGGCAAACACAGGAAGAAACTTAGATAACCCTTTTTTTCATGACAATACGTATGGTCCGCGCCCTATTGACGTATGTTATTACCAAACAAAAACCAGTAACAAAGCGTGGTAAATAGCTAAGTTATTTCGTGCAAGTTGTTCAATTTCACGGCTTTTTGCACGTATTTCACCCTAATGCGCACACTTAATGAGCATTTAAAAAAAGTTAGTAAAAAAGGGGTTGACGGTTGCCAGTCATATACGCATAATACGCGCCACTTCCTGAGAGGGAAGAGAATAGCAAGGCTACGTAGCTCAGTTGGTTAGAGCACATCACTCATAATGATGGGGTCGCAAGTTCGAATCTCGCCGTAGCCACCAATTCTCACTTATCTCTTTTAGGAAAGTCTAGCTGCGCGGAAGTGGTGGAATTGGTAGACACGCTGGATTTAGGTTCCAGTGCTTCACGGCGTGAGAGTTCAAGTCTCTCCTTCCGCACCACGACTGGGGTATAGCCAAGTTGGTAAGGCAGCGGGTTTTGATCCCGCCATTCATAGGTTCGAGTCCTGTTACCCCAGCCATTCTTTTTGAATGACTATTATAGCTAGCGTCTACGCGGAAGTGGTGGAATTGGTAGACACGCTGGATTTAGGTTCCAGTGCTTCACGGCGTGAGAGTTCAAGTCTCTCCTTCCGCACCATTTGGGGTATAGCCAAGTTGGTAAGGCAGCGGGTTTTGATCCCGCCATTCATAGGTTCGAGTCCTGTTACCCCAGCCAAATTCTTGAGAAGCCGCTCATCGAGCGGCTTTTTATTGAAGATAAAAGTTTAGGCTACGTAGCTCAGTTGGTTAGAGCACATCACTCATAATGATGGGGTCGCAAGTTCGAATCTCGCCGTAGCCACCAACTTTTACTTATTCCTTAATTGGAAGTCTACATTGCGGAAGTGGTGGAATTGGTAGACACGCTGGATTTAGGTTCCAGTGCTTCACGGCGTGAGAGTTCAAGTCTCTCCTTCCGCACCAATATTGGGGTATAGCCAAGTTGGTAAGGCAGCGGGTTTTGATCCCGCCATTCATAGGTTCGAGTCCTGTTACCCCAGCCATATTCTCGAAAAAGCCGCTCTCTTGAGCGGTTTTTTTGTTTGTATTTCCCCTATTAAAAGGTACTGGTAGATTTTAGTCTAAAAACTCTCCCCCTTCCCTTCTAAATGAATAAATTTGCTATATACGAGCATAAAACGTCATAGCTTCAGCACGTTTTCATTGTCCATTCATTTAACTGTCGTGCTAGTATTGGTTCTTTATCGATATAGCTCGGCTTATTCCAAGGTTTAGCAAATATGTGTTTGCTTATGCCAAAGCGTTTGTTCTGACAACGCACCGGTCATGTTCAGTTCATTTCTACACGCCGAGCAATAATTAAAACAATAACGAAGGAAAGTGCGTGATAAACGAATTCGTTTCATTAGTTAACAATATTCTTTGGGGAGACGGTCAGGTACTTATCATTATGCTGCTTGCATGTGGTATCTGGTTTACCGTAAAACTAGGCGGTGTGCAGCTTAGGCACTTCGGTCATATGTTCAGCCTGCTGAAGGGCAGTAACACCTCTAGTAAAGACGGCATAAGTTCATTCCAAGCTTTGTGTACCAGTTTATCGGCTCGCGTGGGTACCGGTAACTTAGCTGGTGTAGCAGTTGCTATTTCACTAGGTGGTGCGGGCGCTATTTTCTGGATGTGGATGATAGCCCTTCTAGGTATGGCCACCGGTTTTGCTGAAAGTGTGTTAGGCCAGCTATACAAAGTACGTGACGAAAACGGCGAGTTTCGTGGCGGTCCCGCTTATTATATCAAGCAGGGTTTGAACAAAACCTGGCTTGCAGTCGCATTTTCTCTATGTTTGTTTTTTGGCTACGGCTTTGTCTTTAGCGCCGTTCAAGCCAATACTATTACCGATGCATTAAACAATGCGTACTCATTCCCCACAGAATATGTGGGCCTAGCCATTATTGCTCTGGCAGCCTTAATTGTAGTAGGAGGCCTTAAAAGCATTGCCCGTTTTGCCGAGTTTGTGGTGCCATTTATGGGAATAGGCTATGTGCTTGTAGCGCTCGCTATTACCTTTATTAATATTTCAGAACTGCCAGCCATGCTGCTTGATATCGTGAAGTCTGCGTTTGGTTTGCAGGAAGCAGGCGCTGGCGCACTAGGTGCCGCTATAAAAAATGGTATTCAGCGTGGCCTTTACTCAAACGAAGCGGGTAGCGGCTCTGTACCGCACGCCGCGGCGAGCGCCGTGCCAAACCCTAATCACCCTGTATCGCAAGGCTACATTCAGATGCTAGGCGTTTTCTTAGATACACTCGTGCTATGTACGTCTACTGCCTTCATCATTTTACTTGCTGGCGGTTCAAGCTCTGATCAAATGGAAGGCATACGCCTAACCCAAGACGCGATGAGCAGTCACCTAGGCGAAGGCGGTACTGACTTTGTGGCTGCCGCCATCAGCTTATTTGCATTCACGTCTGTAGTGGCAAACTATGCCTATGGCGAGAGTAACCTGCATATGTTCAAGCTAGATAATAAAATAGGCCGTGCAGTTTACACTATTGGTTATTTAGGCATGATTTACTGGGGCGCACAGGCAGCCCTTCCTCAGGTATGGGCAATGGCCGATATGGCGTTAGGCCTAATGACGGTTATAAATATTATCGCTATCGTGTGGATGACCCCTACTATTGTGTCTATTAGCAAAGACTACTTTAAAAAAAGAGACAGTGGCGCGAACATGGAATACAAAGTGGGCGATTGTGAAATACAAGGTAAATCTGAAGATGGTGTGTGGGATTAATCCCGCACACTTCTTTTCACAGTAGACGCTGTCTCACTTTTTGTAGCATGTTGAAATTACCCTACGGCCTTTTCCTCAAGCCTACTTTTAAAACTTAAGCTGCATTAGTCATTAGTAGTACTTCGTATATACATTACTGTCTGATCTTTTTACAAATCTACCGCTAAAGTTTCAATAACCATCATATATATTTGTTTTATAGAGAAAAAAAACGAGGTTCAATTCTTGCTTCTCAATGCCCGACAATAAATATTCCTAATACCTTACGCCTATAGAAAATAGCTAGACTTCGCTTGTAAGCCCTGCTGTTTTTCCAAGCGAAAAATTCAATTTGGAGTTGCGTGAAATGCTAAAAGTTAAATCAATGGTAATTGCGGTAACTGTCATGTTAGGTGCGTCAGGTGTCGCAAACGCATCATTGCTTAAAAGTGGATACACAGTAGGCACTAATATTGGTCACGTAAGTAAACGTGTAAATGTTGGTAGTTACGGTGATTTATCGTGGCAAGCAACAAGTCGTATTATTGGCGCTTCTGATTTAGGTACGGGTTCAGCCAGCAATCAAGCCGGGGACCCACTATACAATGCGAATTCGTCTTATAACGGTGTCGTTGGGATGTTGATGCAAACCAACAATGGTAATTTCGTTTGTTCAGGTACACTTTTGAATGACCGCCGTTCAATAGCAACCGCGGCACACTGCGTTTCGAGCGGTGCGGGAACTGCCCTTCCTTTGTCGACCACAATTTTCTTTCAACCTGAAAACGGAATGCTCGACCCTGCAACAAGTATTTATGCAAGTCCCGAAGGCGTTGTAGAAATAGAAGTCAGTGATTATTTTGTGAATCCTGATTATACCGGAGAAGTGATCGACCAAAATGATATTGCTATTCTTCGGCTTGCAGACGAAGCGCCTGAATGGGCGACGTCTCACGATCTTTATCTAGGTGACGACCTAACAGGCCAAGCATTTAACGTTGCAGGCTATGGGGTACGAGGCAATGGTGATGACGGAGTAACCGCAAATTCAGGGCGCCTTCGCCAAGGCAATAATGTATACGACTTTGCGTTTGGCGACGACGCATTTGGCGGATTTTGGACAGATAGAGATCCTGACGGCTTTAACTTTTTCGGTACTGCCGACATCGAGTTCTCCTATATCTCGGATTTAGATACGGGCCTTGCTGAAAATGATATGTCAGGTAATTTGGGCAACTTTTTCGGTACAACGCTTTTTGAAGAATTAGGGTTAGGATTAAATGAAGTAGGTGTGGCTGGAGGTGACTCTGGCGGTCCCAATTTTATTAACAACCTACTATCTGGTATTAACAGCTATGGCCTAACATTTGGTGCTGACTTTGGAGATACCGATGACGAGTTAAACAACACCTTTGGCGAACTGAGTGGTTATGTACCTACGTGGCTTCATGCAGACTTTATCAGGCAATCTATGCTGCAAGTGTCGGCGCCGCAAACATTAGGTGTTTTCATACTTAGTTTCAGTCTACTTCTGTTGCGTAAGCGTAAGCGTTTAATTTAGGCATTATTTAGCCCTTTAACATTTAGCTAGTGGAGTCGTTCTTAAGATAAAATTACACGTCGCAGAAACGCGTAATTTCCTTGGGGACGACTTTACAACGCTACCGGCAAATGTCCTGTTTTTACCCAGATTATCGTTTCCTCATTCACAAATGGATGATGTTGGCTCATATGAGGATTTCGTATCCACGTGCCATTTGGGTATATACCATGCTCGTCTTCGAATGTACCTGATAGTACAAAAATCTCTTCACCTCCGAAGTGTTTGTGGGGTTTAAATACCTCACCAACAGGCCACTTAACCAGCGCTACATGTTCATGCTCAAAGTCGTGAAGCGTCATCACTTGTAAACCGCCCTGCCCTTGAAGCCATTCTGCAGTATTAGTGTTTACCCTAACCTCAGCCAAATCGCGTTCATTAAACTGATTAAGCTTAACCAGAATCACACAGCCTTCTTTGCTAAACGGGCTGTGTTTACTTCCTGGAGGATTCCGCAGGTAAGTACCTGCAGGATAGTCACCGTGTTCATCGGAAAACACACCTTCAAGCACCAAAATTTCTTCACCATACGGGTGGTGGTGCTGCTTAAAACTCGCGCCTGCTTCGTACTTTACAACGCTGGTTGTATGACCTGACTCTTTTGCCTCACGCTCTAAAGGCTTACGCCATACCGTAGAAGACGGTGAAGCTTGCCACTCTTGCATTTGCGTATTAATCACCAAGCGTTCATCAAAGTTCATATTTAACATATAGGTCACCGATTGATATTCGAACTTTACTGCTATTTTACAAAGACCGTTACTCTGGTCTTAACATTTCAAAGAAGTTTTCCTGAGAAATTTTGTAATAATCACCGCGCCCACCACCGCGGCTAACTGGCGCGCTTTTTAGCGTGCTGTAAACCCCCTTATCAATAAGCGACTTATCAATATGCACACCCACTACTTCGCCCATGATAAACCAGCTATTTACCGAATCGCCTGACGCTGATTTTAATTGCACCACATCAGTAAGCTTACATTCCATGCTAACCTTACTTGCTTTTACGCGGGGTACTTTCACTATTTTGCTCTCTACGGTTTGAAGACCGGCATGCTCAAACTCACTCTCTTCAGGTGCCAAAGGCTTGCTTGTTGTGTTCATCGCATTAACCACCTCTTCCGATACCAAATTCCAGCAAAACTCACCGGTATCCTGCACGTTTACCAATGAATCTTTCTTACTGCCTACAACTGAAAAACCAATGATAGGTGGCGTGTAGTTAAGGGCATTGAAAAAGCTATAAGGGGCAAGGTTTAGCACACCCGCTTTTGATTTTGTAGAAATCCATCCGATTGGGCGTGGTGCGATGATCGCATTAAACGGATCGTGAGACAGGCCATGACCTTCTTTTGGTTGATAAAAATGCGTTTGTGACAAAACCATTCCTTACTATTTGTGTTAGGGTGAATTATTACTGATATGAACGCATACATGGTGCTTTTCAAGTGCTAAAGGTTAAAGGTTGTTTATGACTGCACGTAGTGTCGCTTTTTCAAGAACAAGACTCACTGAGTTGATGGTACCTTCTTTCGCTAATTTCGGCGGTAAGGTGCATGGCGGTGTCATTCTATCGTTAATGGATAAGGTTGCCTATGCCTGTGCAAGTAAGCACGCGGGTGCTTATTGTGTAACCATTACTGTCGACGGCGTTGAGTTTTTGCAGCCAGTTGAGGTAGGAGACTTACTTCACCTTGACGCTACCGTGCATTATGTCGGCAATACTTCCTTGGTTGTCGGGATAAAAGTCACCACGGAAAATATCAAAACCAATGAGGTCAAGCATACCAACAACAGCTTTTTTACTATGGTTGCCAAAGATGACCGTGGCACTCCTGTTACCGTACCTGAACTGGAGTTATCTACTCATCATGAAATGCGCAACTTTGTAACCGCTATACGCCGTAGTAAAATTCGTAAGGAAGCAAAAATTAAGCTGCAACGTGATTACGACGCCTTTATTCCCAAAGAAGACTTTGCGCTTTTAAGCGAACATCGCTGTAGTGTCACCTTCGATAAAAATGACTAAGTTGAATGCATAAAAAAGCCAGTTGAGTGTTAATCAACCGGCTTTTTGTGATTTGGTAGTGGATGCTACCTAGAAGCTATAGGAGACTTTTCCGTAAACAAAACGGCCTGTGAAACCGTAAGGCGAAAAGCCTGAATACGGGAACAAACGCGAGAACGTGGTCACATCATCCACAAGTTCTCGGGTTGTTTCTGGGTACACATCAAAGAGATTGTTGGCACCAACAGAAACGGTAAGCCCTTCCGTCAACGCAATGCGAACGTCTAAGTCTGTGATCCATTCTGATGGAATGATTTCATTTCGTGCTTCAACTGACGATGGGTCTTCCACTTCACCATAACGAGTAGTGCGTAAGGTTGTTGTGTAGCGGTCATAATTCCACGTAACACCTAAGTTCAGTTTGCTGTCTGGTGACGCTGTTTCAAAACGACGCAGTTCAACATCACTGAATAGGTTGTCTTGGTCGAAGCCAGCGTTTTGCAGCACGTCAGGGGCATCTAGAATATCGGTCACTTCGTTATCGTTGAAGTTCATTCCAGCATTAAAGTTAAACGCACCATAGTCAGACGTATTCAAAGTGTAAGTAGATACGATGTCTACTCCCTCTGTACGCGAATTGATAGCGTTTAAGAAGAAGCGGGCACGGTTTGCCCCAGTCCCCTCTAGCAACGCTTCAATCGCGTCACCTGAAAGGTTGTTAGACAACACAATACGATCGTCGATATCAATACGGTAGAAATCTACCGTTAAATTGAAATCCGCTGTGGGCGAGTAGGTAAAACCTGCACTGTAGTTGCTCGACTCTTCTGCATCTAGACCCGGGCTACCCAGCGCTTGCGCAACATCACTTGATGGTGCAAACGTACCAGTTTCAGTTGGCTCGCCATCAACAAATACGGTGGCGATAGAGGTAAAGAACTGCTGCTGAAGAGACGGCGCTCTGAAGCCTGTTGATACCGATGCGCGAAGGGCAAATGCATCGCTAAGTGTTACACGGTGAGACATTTTCCAATTAAACGTGCTGCCAAAATCAGAATAATCCTCAAAGCGCCCTGCAACTGCAACATTCCAATTCTCAACCACATCAGCCTCTACATCCACGTAGAAGCTATAGTTATGACGGCTGTTTTCACCTGCAGACTCGGGTGTAAAGCCAGGGAATACTTGCGAACCGGCGGCACCAAACGGGCCGTCTACCGGATCAGTCACAACGCCGCCAGGTCCAAACGTACCTTGAATGTAAGACCCTTCTTCACCTGCGGTTATCTCATAGCTTTCGTGACGATATTCTGCACCCATCGCGAAGTTCATTTCACTGTAGAAATACCCGGTATCTACCAAACGCGACGCGTCGGCATTCACAATTGTTGTACTGTATTCTAGTGTACCCGCGTCAAACTCAGTTTGACTCGTTGGACCTAAAGACGTGTTTAGGGTGTTAATAACCCCATACTCAAGTTCATTACCGCCGTGTGTTACAGACAAGTCATAATTCCACACATCACCATAGCCTTTAATACCCGCGAGCAACGACATATCGGTTATGTCTGTCTGAATAGTCGGTAGGAAACCGTCTGGATAAATTTCAACTACGTTTCGTGAATCTTGAGCACGACGGTAAAAGCCTCCGCCTACCGAATCTCGGGTGCTGTAGCCTGCGGTGGTATAGAACTCAACACTATCGGTAAGTGCTTTACCTGCATTGATAAATAAGGCGTAGTCTTCCACCTCACCATTTCCGTAAACATGATTGTAGCGGTTGACCGTAAGCTCACGAGGGTCTAGGTTGCCGTCGGCATCTCGCGCATAGTTTTCTCGCTGGTCGTAATCCGAACGGTTCGCCTGTCCGCGGTCGCGGTATTCACCCGATATGTTAACAAAGCCGTCGCCTCCCCACTCAAAGCCTACGTTGCCGCGAAGGGTAAAGGTTTGTCCATCGGTTACGTCTCTGTCGCTTCCTTCAGCAAATGCTAAATTACCGTCAGCACCAACGCTCACACCTTCAAGGTTAGGCACACCGTTCATCGTTGTAACGTTAGCACCATACGTTGCCGACACTTCACCACCTTCGGCAGCATCCTTCAAAACAATATTAATAACACCGGCAATGGCGTCTGAGCCATACTGAGCCGCTGCACCGTCACGCAACACTTCGATTCTCTTTATAGCGTTTGCAGGAATGGCATTCAAATCTACCGCTGAAGAACCGCGACCCACTGAGCCGTTCAAGTTTAAAAGAGCTGATGTGTGACGACGCTTGCCGTTTACAAGCACTAACGTGTGATCTGGCGCTAGGCCGCGAAGTTGGGCCGGACGGACGTGGTCCGTACCGTCAGTAATTGAAGGCTGCGGGAAGTTAAAGCTAGGCAGTAACTGATTTAAAATCATGTTAGTTTCAGTCAGTCCCGTCGCTTCAATTGATGAAGCATCGATGATATCGATAGGTACAGGTGAGTCGTTGATAGTGCGACCGACACGACGTGAACCTACGATTTGGATTTGTTCAACATTTTGCTCATCTACAGAGGCTTGCTCCTGGGCAAGAACTGACGAAGAAGAAAGAGCCATTCCCGCAATTGCAGAAGCAATGAGGGAAAGCTTGAAAGCAGAAGCGTTAAATTTTGCCTGTTGCATTGTGTTGTTCCTGAATTCTTGTAAATTTTATTTGTTGAGGTGAATCACATTGTACTTAGAAGCGTCGATTCACGTTCAAATACAAAGTTTTCATTCTGTTGTTGGGGTACTGCTAAACGCCAGATTGTCTGATTAGACTTATTATTATTAGAGATGAGAAGCACCGAGTGCTTCTGTGCTGAGTAAATCACAAAAATATTCCACCGCACAACACAAAAGTTGTAATAATTTAGAAATATCGATAACAGGTGGGATTTAAGGGATAAAGTATTAAACTAAGGTTTCTTCTACTGAGGCAATCAAAAAGGTGGCCGTAGCCACCTTTCAAAGCATTGCGTAACATTATGCTTTTTTGAGCTTTTTCTTAAGCTTTTTTAGTTTGCTTTCTTGCTTAGCGATTTTTGCTTTCGCTACTTTCATCTCTTTTTTGATTTCTTTTTTCTTAGCCATTTTTTATATCCTTAATATTATCTGTAGTGTATCGCTGTCTGTCAGCATCTATTTTTCATTGTGTTCTTCAATGAATTCACGAATAAAGCGTCTTACTTCACGAGCCGCAGACGTATCCAAAGAATCGCAAAGCGCAATGAATTGCGCTCTTTCTTCGTCATTAATTCGAATAATCATCTGACTATTCTTTTTTTTCTTTTTATTCTTATTTTCAGACATCTCGACTGCTTTAAAAGGTAAGAAACACCAATCCGAACAACAAAGGTATATCTAATGTATATACACTTCAAGGGAAACAATGAACTTTTTTTGATTTTTTTCATAAAAAAGTCACATAAACGTCACATGAGTGACTTGAGCATTCGACAAAGTTGTACTGTCAACGCAACACTATGAGAAGTATATGACACTAGCACAATCAACAACTCACCTTTCTTGTTTCATTGAAGCAATTGCGCTTGCAAAGCACACTAAATGTGCATCACTCGATGACTTAAAAGTCCTGCTTCAACAAAAAGGTTATGAAGAAATAGTAGCGCTTAATACTGCTGAAGAGTTAGAACCACAGCTGCCGATCGCTTCATAAATCAGCTGGTTAAAATGACCCGTTTTATACCCCATGGTGAAGTGCGTGTTCACCGAGAAGGTCGCATACTCATTCTTGAAGGACATGGGCCTTGGAATGTTGAGGCACTTCAACATTCAACCGACAAGGCACAATCTAAACTACAAGAACTTAGCGGCTCTCCTTGGGGAGTGATGGCATCATTTATCAAAGAGCTGGAGATAACGTAGAAGTGTTTAACGACATAAATGCAGCTAAACGTTGGCTAATGAAAAACGTTCAGCTAGCGCTGTCAAACGTGGAAAAAATGCAGTAGAGGAAAAAACAATGCTTTCTGCGATACTAATTTATGTATTTTTTAGTGCGGGGTTACTCGCCGCTCTACAATGCCTATATTTATATAAAAAGTAGTGTTTGTAAAAGTTCAAAGAGAAACAAAAGGCGCGCTTTTGTTTCTCTGTCATACACGTCTTATTTAGGCGACCAATCAAATTTTTTGAAAGGTTCGTCTACAGGCGTATCGGCCAAATGGTTAGTATAGTTACTCATCACTTTTTGGGCCAATATAAGTATGATTTCTAACAATTGTTGATGCTTATATCCAGCACTGTAAAATGCGTCAAGCTGCGCATTATCTACATTACCTCGCCCGCGAGTTATTGCTAGCACAGTTTCTTTAAGCGTATTTAATTTGCTGTTAGACAGTGTTTCATCGTTGCGCAGCTCTTCAATTAAGTCATCGTGTACTTTCATACTCTTAGCAATACCCGTGTGCGCTGGAACGCAATAGTGACATGCGTGTTCTACATTCACTGCCTGCCAAACTACCGTTAACTCCTCTGCATTGAAAGATGTTTCTTGTGCTAGTTTGTGCAGCACCTGATAGCCTTCAAGCAAAGTCGGCGCTTCTGCCATTACTGCATGTAAATTTGGAATCATGCCAAATGCTGCTTGCGAATTATCAAGTAAAGGCCTTGCGGCTTCTGGTGCACTCTCTTTCGTATGTAAAGTAAAATCGCTCATGTCACTCTCCTATTGATGTGATCAAAAACTGCGGGCAGCGTTTTGCGCTCCTCACAACTCGTTATAACTACAATAATAGGTTTACTTGAACGATCGCTCAAGCAATAATTGAACGCATGTTCAAAACA
Organism: Alteromonas sp. S015; assembly: GCF_036864485.1. NCBI lineage: Bacteria > Pseudomonadati > Pseudomonadota > Gammaproteobacteria > Alteromonadales > Alteromonadaceae > Alteromonas > Alteromonas sp. S015. Next base: position 474,737 of record NZ_JAZETO010000001.1, read on the forward strand.
TTCACGTATAAGGTATGCGGCAATGAAATATGACCACGATGACATTATAGAAAAAGCCACTACGCTTTTTTGGCAAAGAGGGTTCCAAGCTGCGGGCATGCGCGATATTCAGCAAGCATTAGACATGCGCCCGGGCAGCATATACGCACGATTTCAAAGTAAAGAAGGTTTATTTAAATTAGTCGTAGAACACTACGCACAAAATAGTGCTTCTCGCTTAAAGCAAGTCGCAGAGGCAAGCTCCCCTCTTTCAGCACTGCGTGTTTTTTTCAAAAATGCGCTTACTGGGCCAGACGAACAGCGCTATATGCGCCAATGCTTGCTTATTAAGTCGATAGCTGAGCTCGATGTCATCGGTGACATCGCAAAAAAAGCTATACTTGAAAGCATGCAAACACTTAAAGAAGGCTTCAAAGATATAGTAGAAGCATGCGTTAAAAACGACGAACTACCCGTGCACACGCCTACAGAACTTGCGGCAGAGTGGTTACAGAATCAGTTTGTGGGCTTACGCGCATTCGCCCTGTTGCAAGACGAGCCAAGCGCCGTTTTACAAATGATAGACAAAGTAATTATTGACCTTAAAACCCAGTGGCCTAGTCTTTCTCACTAACGAAAGCTCTTTGCACTGATAAAATAGTCAGTTTTTTGGCAGTGTATCAGCTGCCCAACTTCATCCTAACTACAATTCCCCCTTTTTTATTTATTGCTTTTTTATACAGTTACAGTGTGCTTTAAAAATAAGGTTTCTCTTTTTTCTTAGCTCATACAAGCACGTCGATAACACTTTTAAAGCCTTTTTTCCGAAGAGCATGGCACTCTGGTACGGCGCTCTTATTCGAACTATACTTTGCCTACCGTAAATGTGTATTCTACGTTATGAAGCTGTTGTTAAGCGCGCTTTTCACTCTCTTTGTTTTTCTGTCAGGATTGTCTCAGGCTCAGTCGGTATCGCCTGACGATGTCGTGCAGGCTCGTGAAAAAGGCAAACTTGACTTTGCAGATAGCACCGCAACAACCTTACTTGCATACGCAAACGACACCAACAACACCTCGCTTCAAGCAGACGCCCTTTATCAACTTGGTCGAAATGCCATGGAGCGCAATAATTACACGCAGGCCCATCAGTGGCTGAATCAGGCCAATAGGATTTATCTGGATTTAAACGATGAGCTGTCTACGGCAAAAACGTATCGTCAAATTGGACTAACATACCGTTACCAATCTGATTACGCTACAGCTCTTGAATACCTTTACATGGCGATGGCCATTTTCCAGCGTAACGGCTCTGAACAAGACTTATCTTCCATTAACAACAGTTTGGGGGTTGTGCTTGAAAAAATGGGACAGTTCAACGAAGCCGCAGCCCATCATCAATTGGCGCTGGAAATAGATTATGAGTTGAACGACGAAACGGGTATTGCCTCGGGGCTTTACAATCTTGGTGATATTCGTCGCGTATTAGGTGATTACGAACAAGCACTGGAGTATTTTCGCCAAGCTCTAGCGCTTGATGAAGCAAGCGGTAAAAAGAAAAACATTGCCTACAGTACCTACAAAGTAGGTTACGTGAGTATGCAGTTGGGTCAGTACAAAGATGCAGCCCAATACATGCAGCGGGCGCATGCGCTTTTCACCGAAATTGACGCTGTTCGCGACATTGACTGGGCGCTTTCTGGGCTAAGCGAATTGGCATTAAAAAAAGGGAAATTGACTGAAGCAAAGTCTTTGGCTATTGAAATAATCGGACGTGCAGAAAAGTATCAATACAAGAGCTTGATGCTGGATGTTTACCACACCCTTATTGAAATTTATGTTGCCCAAAAACAATACAACGAAGCGCTTGCACTGATCGAAAAGGCAATTGAATTGGCTGAATCCACAGAAGAATCCCACCAGATCTCTCAACTTTTAGCGAAAAAGGCAAACGCACTAGAAATGCAAGTTTTGTTTCAAGACGCCTATGAAACGCTTAAACGACAAAAGCAATTGGATGACGCGCTGTTTAATAAAAGGCGCATGGATGCTCTTGCTTCAACGCAGGCACAGACTGAGTTTATCCGCCGAGCGAATCAGATAGCGTTATTGGAACAACGGCAAGTGCTACAGAAAATTCAGGCAAAAAATGAGCGAGACAACAGGCGAAACCTGTTCTTGGGTGTGCTTGTTTTGGTGTTGATGGCGTTCTTGTTGTATTACCGCCACTCTCAACAAAAGTACATGCAAAAACTTGAACATGAGGTTGCATTACGGACCGCTGAATTAAAAAGCGCCAACGAGGGACTTGAAGCACTCAGTCTGACCGATAAATTGACAGGCTTGAATAACCGCCGCTTTGTTGAGAGCCAGATTGACGCTGACATTACAAGCGTATTGCGTAAACATCAACAAACCAGTAGCCCCCTTTCTTCTAAGGATGCTGACCTATGCTTGTTTGTCATAGATATAGACAAGTTTAAACGCATAAACGACACCTTTGGGCATATTGCTGGCGACGAGGTCTTGCAGCAAATGGCGAAGAGATTAAAACGCATTTTCCGAGATTCAGATTTCGTTGTGCGTTGGGGAGGTGAGGAATTTGTCGCAGTCGCGCGATTTATTAATAGAAACGATGCAGAAGCGCTGGCCGAACGCATTGTTGACGATATTCAACGCACACCGTTTGCGCTTGGTGATAGCGTGAATGAGACAATAACATGCAGCGTGGGCTTTTCCTGTTTTCCCTTTTCCTGCAAAACGCAAAGCTACAACACGATGTTAGACATTTTTACGGTAGCCGATCACTGCCTTTATGCGGCCAAAGGTGCGGGCAGAAATAAATGGGTAGGTATTTTAGATATCGCCGATACAAACATACTTCCGATTCCCTCATCAATTCCTGCGTTAAAGGCATTGGAGGGTAAACAGGTGCTCACGTTGTCGTTAAAATCCTGAAGTTTCACAGGCTCTAATACTCTGCCTGTGAAAACAAAACTTTCATGAGTTAAAATACTTTTGTTAGAGAACAAAATATATATTCGGCAAGCAGTGTAAATTAGGAAAACAGCAGTCTCAACAATTGGGCAATAAGCAAAATCCCCATTAACGGCCAAATCCACTTCGCCCATTTTGCAGCATCTTCGTTACTGATACGCATTTTTGAGCGCTCTATTAGCGGCACTATAAGTGCCAGTGCACCAAACAGTACCGCTAGTAAAATTAACACTTCCATTATCGTAACCCTATTGCATATTTAAGCACTTCTTGTTTAGCAGGCTTTACACGCTGCGCCACAGAAAGAAGCTGATTTCTAATCCATTTAATGGGGGCAACGTCATTGCTAAACAAGGTATAAAACCCATCCATTGCCGTCATCATCAATAAATTATCTCGCTTTCGTGGCCTTTCATAGTTGGTGATAAGCCTTTGAGAAAATGCTTTATCGGTTAACGACAATGCGTTGCCGCAACCGAAAGGCTTGAATTCAGCACACACAGAAAGAAAAGTTTCTACGTCTTTAAAACCTAAATTAACACCCTGTCCAGCAAGGGGATTGATGGTGTGTGCGGCATCACCAATTAACGCACAACAGCCTTTCACGTAGTGATTGGCATGAGAACGGGTGAGTGGAAAAATCGCTTTATCAATAATTGAAAAGCTATTGTCATTTCTGGTCAATTCATCTGGAAACGTTTTGAGAACTTCACTTTCAAGCTGGCCCGCCTTTAAACTTGTGATCCGTTTGAGTTCATCAGGCGAGTCGTACCAAACTAGCGAAGCGTAATGATCGAACATAGGTAAAAAGGCTTTAGGGCCGCTCGATGTAAATTGCTGCCAGGTTACCGGCTCAACAGGCTTTTCCATTTTTATTGTGATGCCCATTGCCTGCTGCGCATATTGCCAACCTGTAGTGCCAATACCAGCAGCTTTTCGTACCTGAGAATTTGCACCATCTGCGCCAACAAGCCAGTTCGCTTCAATGGTTCTGCCGTTCGAGAGGCTGACCTTCGCCTTATTCGCTAATTGAATATCTTGCACCGTTTGACCGGTGATAAGCTCAACATTGTCTAGCTGCTTTAAAGCTTCGTGGCATCCCAGCTGCAACAATCGGTTTTCCACAAAGTAGCCTAATTGGGGCATGTCGATACTTTGTGCAGTGAAATCCGTTCTGTGGGCAGGGTCGTCCCAAACGCTAAGGCCGGTATAAGGTTTAACGCGCATAGCAGCAACGTGCTCCCAAGCGCCAAGGGCTTTTAATAGCGTTACCGATGACTCACTGATGGCTGAAACTCTTAAGTCAGGGCCATCCTCTGCGTTGAAAGATGCCGGTAGATACGGCTCTATCACTGCTACTTTAAACTGCTGCTGAGCAAGACCCAACGCCAGCGCAGCACCTACCATTCCGCCGCCATTTATACAAAAATCGACCATTTACTCTCCTTAAAACACGCACTTGCATTATGTCTTAAAACACAAAGTACTGTGAAGTAAAACGTAGAACTGGTTTGCCCTAGATCAATTCTTAACGAATCGTTCTAAGATACTGGGAATATGCTTGCATAACAGGTAAAATATGCGGCTATTTTGAACATCTTCCTGTAACTGACATTATCCGTGTTTTTTGTGTGGTGATTTAAGCGCCCACCCAAAACAACATTCAGGCAGCCACCTTTGCCATACAACGGTGATACTGCTCTCACTTACAGGAACACTAACAGGTTATCGAATAGTTGTTATGACTAAAAAGCTGTATATCAAAACCTGGGGCTGCCAAATGAACGAGTATGACTCGGAAAAAATGGCAGACTTACTAGACTCAACGCATGGCTACAGTGCTGCCCAAAGCGCTGAAGAAGCCGATGTCATCTTGCTTAACACATGCTCAATTCGTGAAAAAGCACAGGAGAAGGTGTTCCACCAGCTGGGCCGTTGGAAAACACTTAAGCAAGATAAACCTGAACTTATTATCGGTGTGGGCGGCTGTGTTGCTTCTCAAGAAGGCGATACCATTCGTCAGCGTGCACCGTTCGTAGACTTGGTATTTGGCCCTCAAACGCTGCACCGCTTGCCTGAAATGATTAATCAGCTTCAGGGCGGCGCAAAGTCAGTCATTGACGTAAGCTTTCCGGAAATCGAAAAATTCGACCGTTTGCCTGAGCCACGTGCCGAAGGCCCAACGGCGTTCGTTTCCATTATGGAAGGCTGTTCAAAGTACTGTACATTCTGTGTTGTGCCTTACACTCGTGGTGAAGAAGTAAGCCGCCCTGTTGACGACGTATTGCTTGAAATCGCTCAGCTTGCAGGTCAAGGCGTGCGTGAAGTTAATCTTCTAGGTCAAAACGTTAACGCATATCGCGGTGAAAATTACGACGGTACAATTTGTCGTTTCTCTGAGCTGCTTGAATTGGTGGCAGCCATCGACGGTATCGACAGAATTCGTTACACCACCTCTCACCCGGTTGAATTTACTGATGACATCATAGAAGCATATGCATCTATTCCGGAGTTAGTAGACCACCTACATTTGCCTGTTCAAAGCGGCTCTGACCGTATATTGAACTTGATGAAGCGTGGCCATACGGCAATCGAATATAAGTCTAAAATGCGTAAGCTAAAGAAAATTCGCCCGAACATTAGCTTGTCGAGCGACTTCATCATTGGTTTCCCAGGTGAAACAGATGCCGATTTTGAAGCCACCATGGATTTAATTCAGGCCGTCGATTACGACCTAAGCTTCAGCTTTATTTACAGTGCTCGCCCGGGTACGCCAGCTGCCGACGCAGTGGATGATGTGAGTGAAGAAACTAAGAAGCAACGTCTTCATCTACTACAGCAGCGTATTACGCAGCAAGCACTTCGTATTGCTCGTCACATGGTTGGCACCGAGCAGCGCATACTGGTTGAAGGTCCGTCAAAGAAAAACCCAATGGAGCTTTCGGGACGTACTGAAAATAACCGTGTAGTAAACTTTGAAGGCACACCAGACATGATTGGCGAATTCGTTGATGTAAACATCACAGACGTATTTACCAACTCACTACGTGGCGAAGTTGTGCGTAGAGAAAGTGAAATGGGCTTGCGTGTTGCCGTTTCGCCCCAATCTATCATGGCAAAGCATCAGGCAGATTTGCCAGATGAACTTGGCGTAGGTCAATTTAACCCAGCCTAAATACATTTTATAGCGAGGAAAAAAGCAGCTTGAGTACATTGGTTAGTAACGAATTTGATTTAGAACCGGCAGATAGCAAACGTTTGTCGAGTTTATGTGGCCCTTTCGACGACAACATTAAGCAAATTGAACGCAGGTTAGGGGTAGAAATTACCTACCGAAATAACGCGTTCAAGGTGTTGGGCGAACCGCAGCAAATAAAAAGCGCTAGCGAATTACTTAAGCTTCTTTATATAGAAACTCAGCCTATCAAAGGCCGCGTTCCTGAGCTTGAAGCAGAACAAGTTCACCTTGCCATCCAAGAAGCCCGCGTCATTGAGAAAGACGCAACGGGCGGCTATGGCAAAGAAGTAAACATTAAAACCAAGCGGGGAGTTATTAAGCCACGCAATCCCAACCAAGCACAATATGTGGCGAACATTGTAAACCACGATATTACCTTTGGGATTGGGCCTGCCGGTACAGGGAAAACTTACTTAGCCGTAGCCGCTGCTGTTGATGCGCTTGAACGCCAAGAAATTCGCCGTATTCTGCTTACCCGCCCTGCGGTTGAAGCCGGTGAGAAGCTCGGTTTCTTGCCAGGCGACCTTTCACAAAAAGTTGATCCGTACTTGCGCCCACTTTACGACGCCCTATTTGAAATGTTGGGCTTTGAAAAAGTAGAAAAGCTTATGGAGCGCAACGTGATTGAGGTTGCGCCGCTTGCCTATATGCGCGGTAGAACGCTGAACGACGCCTTTATTATTTTGGATGAAAGCCAGAACACGACGGTAGAGCAAATGAAAATGTTCTTAACCCGTATTGGCTTTAATTCGAAAGCGGTGATCACTGGCGACATCACGCAGGTAGATTTACCTCGCGGTGCAAAATCAGGTCTACGCCATGCCATTGAAGTGTTGAGCGAAGTGGATGACATTTCTTTTAACTTCTTTAACGCTGAAGATGTGGTTCGTCACCCTGTGGTTGCTCGTATTGTAAGAGCCTACGAAGTGCACGATGCTGAACAAGAGCGTCTTCGCAAAGCACGTAAAGAAGAAGCGTTGCGACTTCAGCGTGAACAGGCTTCTCAAAACGATAACGCAACGCAAATGAAAGACGACAACCCATCGTGACCGCCATAATTGATGTACAACAAGTGTTTGAAGGTGACGAGATTATTTTATCAGCCATCCCCTCACCTTCAGAGCTTGAGCTTTGGGCTAATGCGGTGCTTAAGTATGAAGGCTTAAGCGACCAAGAAGTAACTATTCGCTTTACTGACGAAGCCGAAAGCCAAAGTCTTAACCATGAATACCGAGGAAAAGATAAGCCGACGAATGTGCTATCATTTCCTTTCGAGGCGCCCCCTGGTGTCGACATTAGCTTGTTGGGCGATTTAGTCATATGTGCCCCTGTAATTAGCCGCGAGGCTGATGAACAGAAGAAAAAAGTCAGCGATCATTATGCACACATGACTGTTCATGGCCTATTGCATTTAATGGGTTACGATCACATTGACGAAACAGATGCAGAGGAAATGGAAGGTAAAGAAATCGACATTTTGGCGACATTAGGCATAGACGACCCATATCAATGACCGTATGCTACGTTCTATGTTATATCGATTGTTGTAACGCATGACGACTAAAATCGACGATATTCGCCAAGATCCAGTTATAACCCGTCTGTTAGAAAAAATGCCCAGAAGAGTTGCTGATTCATTCGATGACGAGCAACTAGCCCATCTTAGAAATGCTATAGGTGCTCGAGAGTGGGGGCGACATAGCATCGATTTAAGAGGCACCGTAAAGCTGGCTAAATGGCGCTACTATTATGTGATTTTAGCTGGTCGAAACAGACGTTCTCTCTCTGACCAGCAATTGAAACTTGCTCGTTTGCTCACAGCGAGTTTAATAGCAGGGTTTACTGTAATTGCTATTTTGGTTGGTTTAGTCGTTCTTTATTTAATTAAGTCTGCGCTGGGGATTAATTTGATTGACGGATGGAGCTTGGGGCTGTGGACTTGGTTTGACACAACTTTCTTATAAACTACTTCAAGTGGTAATTTACCGTGACCATGTTTGTAACGCTATTGGAGTGACGAAGGCGCGTCTGAGTTAGTACGGTTATCACGACAGATAAAAGTCACTGTTAAGAGAGAATGACAAAGGAATTTACAAACCTGCTTTCATAAAATCTAAAAGTGAATTTAGCCAGTTTTTAGACCGCTTGTAGCTTGTCGTCTAGCTATTGAGATACCTCGACGTAACGTCTATCTTACTCTACTTTTAATCACAAAGTTTGAATAAAGAACCGTCGATATTTTTTACACTTGATAAAACGTTTCATTAAATTAATTATCAAGACATTGTTATAAAAAAGCTTTTTAAAAAAGGTATGATTTGTGCTTATATTCGTAAGCAGCGAAATAAAGAGGTTTATCATGCGGTTGTTGAAGTATATTGCTTTCGTAGTTTTGTCGTTAAGTGGATCATTTGCTCAAGCTGGATTTATCGCTAGCGGAAATCAAGTTAGTACACTATCACTTAAACAAGATGCCGTTTCTTTCTATGATTATACAAACGGATCTGCAAACACAGGATTTGAAGAGTCGAATTCTCTTTTGTTTTTCATTACAGAATTTGCTGGTTCCCATCACCTAGTCGGACTATTCGATAGCCCGGTCGAATCCCAAGATATGGGCGGTGTAGATCTTTTGATGGAAGACAAATCATTCAACCTGGGAGGTTTTGATTTTATCGACGACCAGGGGCCCAACGGCGATTATTTCTGGCAAAACACGCTCGGCACTCTATCAGTTTTTAAGTCTGGATGGGCTAAAGGTTATTCAGATGGTTTTGTTTACAATATAGGCGGTACGCTTGGAACTGATATAACACTCAAGTTGAGCAAGCTTAGAGGTATCAATGCCATAAGTTTTTTAAATTTTGATGGGCAGGGAAATATTATTTCCAGAGAGAGTTTAGACACAACGTTTGATATAAAATATATCGTAGATACTAATAGCAATCGCGATCAGTTAGTTAGCACTCCCTCGCATTTATTTTCATTCGGTCTTGCCTTGTTAGTTTTAACATTAGTTCGTCGCAACGCTAAAAATTAATACTGTTTTAATCTGTAGTTATGGCTCCCCAATGTTGTTTCTTGGGGAGCATTTTATTAATAGCCCATCCACGTCTTCCCCATATTACACACCTTTTTCTTTCATTAATAATACGTAGCTAAACATTGTTGGCATTCGAAATAGCGTGAGAGTAAGATAATTTATAAGTGATTGATAACGTAGAATGTGCGTACGTAAGCTACAACTTAGACATCTCAAATGACCTCTATTACATTGATGAAAAAAATCACACTAAACCTTATGACTAGAGGGCTTAGTGTATCAGCAATTTTGTTATTTCAAATTATGTTAGCGAAATGGTTGTCGTCTTCAGATTACGGTACTTTTGTCTTATTGCAAGTAATCTGTGTTGGGCTCGCAACCCTCGCGCAGGCAGGAATGAATAATGTTTACACTAAGTTAGTAGCATCACAAAAACCGCACCAAAGTATTACTGAACTGACTAAAATAGTTCTGAATATAATGGCTAAGTACACAATCGTTGCGTTGTTAGTCTATTTATGTATTTCGCTTTATTTATATTCTAGTGAGATCGTGACAGATGTTATTGTATTATCTAGTTTTCTGCTATCTATTCCAGCGCAAGCCTTCTTGCTCTTCATCATTGGTTGGTATCGCGCCCGAGATCTAGCTCACATATCATCACTTATAGAGCAAGGGGCTACGGCGTGTCTAGTGTTGCTCATCTGTTTTTACAGTAAAATTTATGAAGCAACAAATATCGATTTAGCTTACTGCGCTATTACGTTCTGTATTGCTAGCTTCATTATAGCTCTACTTTCATCAATAAATTGGTTTAAACACCTACTTCAAGCAAACTACCAAGGCCTGGTGCACAGTAAGCTTTATATTAAGACGTTATCTAAACACTTTTTACTAACTCAACTTGCTACCTATATGGCTACATGGAGCGGAGTTTTGGTTTGTGGCGTTTTTCTTTCTACTAACGAGGCGGGTGAGTTGAACTTCGCTCAAAGAATTAGTCAAGTCATTGTTTTCTTCTTGGCTGCGTTGAACGGTGTTCTAGCGCCGCGTTTTGCCGAAATGCATGCTACTGGACGCCATCAGAGTTTGAAAGCATTGGCACAGAAATCAACGAAACTTCTCGTAGCAACGACTTTACCCGTAATAGTTTTAATTATTACACTCGTTGAAGAAGTTCTCCCGTTATTTGATTTACAGTTTTTTTTAATCACTCACTTGTTGGTAGTTTTAATGTTTGGTCAAACTGTAAATGTATTTACGGGCTCAGTCGGACTCTTATTATCCATGACTGGTTATGAAAACATTCAAAAAAATATCGTTGGCTTTTGTAGTTTACTTTCCATAATACTAGTAACCTTAGGCACATATTATTTCGGCGCAATCGGCGCAGCCCTCGCCATATCAATAACTATATGCATCGACAACCTTGTCGCTGCGTATTATGTTTATAAAAAGCTTGGATTTTGGACTATCCCTATGCTCCAAAGGCTTTAATTCAGGTATTAATTTCACCTCAATAGAAAACGTATAGAATTTGAATGTTATGCTAAATAATTTACTTAATGTCTGGGCAACATATACCTGTGAGGATAACGTTCTTATCTATCAATTAGGGAAAGTGGGTTCAAGTACCCTCGAGAGCTCTATTAAAAACTCCATTCATATGCATAGCCTATATGGAAACCCGCCTTGTTATGTCTATATGCAACAACAAAGACAAGGGCTAAAAAAACTATATGGTTGGTTAGGTGATACAATTAAACGTATCGCACTCCACCAAAGAAAAGAGGTTAAGATTATTACGCTTGTTCGAGACCCTGTTGATAGAAATATTTCTATGTTTTTTCAGGACTTAGCCTACTGGATATACGAGTACGTCGGAACAGTAAGCCAAGATACAAGGACAAGTGAAATTGATTACTTAGAAACGGTGTTTGAAAAATCATTCGACCACTATTATATAAATAAGTGGTTTGACATTGAGCTCAAGAGGTTGACAGGTATTGATGTCTTTCAGACCCCCTTCCCCAAAGACCGTGGATGGGTTGTTATCAAACAAGGTAAATATAGCGTTTTATTAATTGAAGCCAGTAAGCTTGGGAGTTGCGAGCCGGTTATCAGTGACTTCATCGGCAGAAAGGTTGTATTGCAAGAATCAAACGCGGGTCATAAAAAATGGTACGCAAGTCTATATAATCAGTTTAAATCGAGCTTTGATAAAAACGCTTACAGAGAAAAATTAAAAAAAACTAAATACTTCAAACATTTTTATCGTTAAATTTTTACTGGAGTAAAGCGTCGACACCTTTGTTCTTAGCTAATGTGACTTACACTACCGCATACGCCTTAATATATATAACGCAATAAGCCTAAATAAAAATTTAGGGTACAACAGCAAGTACCTTTTCAAGAGCCTTGGCTCCTTATACATACGATAAGCAAACCTTAGATTAAATTTATCGATAAAGCTCGGATAGTAGTTTTGGTTTTCGCTTGTTGCTTCTTGATGATAAAACCCACCACATGTAAATATTAATCCACTACGACTGTTACTTTTTAAAAATAAAGAAAACTGCTCCTGCAACGGACTTCCCATGCCAACAATTACTACATCAACATCTAATTTCCTTAACTGCTCATGAATTGCACTCCATTCGCTTTTAGCAAAGTATCCATCTCTTAAGTAGGTAACGTTTAAATTTTTGTACCTATTACCTAATTTGGCTGTAAAATTGTTAATATGTACTTTCGTTGAGCCAATCAACGCAACCTTTAATTCTTCTTTTTCACAAAACCTAAATACCTCATTGGCTATAGAGCTATAGTCAAAACTGAAGCGTTTTATTTTCTTCTTCCGAAATATAGAGCCAAGATATGCTAGAGAAAAACCATCAGCATAAAGCTCGTCTATATTCTCTAAATCTATGTCATTTTCTTCGATTACTTGAATAGAATAAGGGTTAACAAACGTTATAAAATATGGGCTTCTTCTGGATTTCAAAAAGCTTTCTTTTATTGAGAACGGCTGTGACCTTAGATCTTTCAATATAGCTTCCAAGCTCAACCTTTGCCTCCTTTTAAGTAAATACCAACAATTAGAAAATAGATTACACTTAAGAACTGAGCTGCATCTATATCTTCAAATGCCCAAAATAGCGTCATGAGCAATAGTAAAGGGGAGAGTGAGCGAGATATTGGATTTGAATTTTCTTTAAACATTTCACTAAAAAATCTTTTCCAAAAGTACGCTGAATACAAGATTAACGAGGTTACGCCCAATAGACCCGTCTTCAGCAGCGCCCCTAAATATGTACTATGCGAACCCAATGGAATAAAGTAAAACCCCCTATCTTTGACGGCTACGCCGAATAATATGTTGTTTTCAAACGTATGCAATATGGTCTGCTGATACATTGAAAATCTAATATTACTACTCCCTTGCCTCATCTGATTTACTATGACGAAAAAGTCGTAAAGAAATGGAGTCAACAGAAAAATCATCATCACTGCCGACACTGTTAAAAGTACTTTTTGCTTTGTATTCAATATAACCAACAGGAGTACATACAATATAAATAGTACGCTAACAAGTCTGGAGTAAGTAGAAAGAATCGCAACAAAACATAGCAACACCCAAAACCAAAACCTTAGGCTGGCCACTCTTTCACCAATCGAGATAATACCGAAAAGCATTAGCGACAGTGCCGCAGTAGCTGTTGAATAAGGGGAAAATAAAGAGTTTCTTACTGATTGCGCACCGTCGAACCAATCCTTAGACATTATTTTCAAATGAATACTATCTCTGACTAATTGAGGAAAACTGTCAACATTTAACATATGTCCCAACAGTGACCTTATAATAAGAGGTTCATTTTTGCTTAGTAAAACAAATACACCAACAGTCGCTATAGCTGTTAATATGAACTTCGATTGTCTTTTTAACCGTTCAATATTCAAATTGAAGTGGTGAAAAACAAGTAATATCACAAGTATACCAATCAACCAAAAAGAAAGGTTATATAAAGATGCAATTGCCCTATCTAAAGAGTAATTACCGTAATTCAAAACCAAAGACAAAAAATAAGTGATGGTATAGAAAACCAAAAATACAACTGGCCGAGGAACGTTTAATAATGACTCCCTTGAAAGATTTAAAAAAGCGCCCATCAATATCACAGTATGAAGATAAATTGCGCTAATACCAAGTATCCAAGAAACTGGATAAAACGATATTAAAAAAGAGCTAAAATCAACTCTGACTTTCATTTATTATTCCAATCAAATTTTTATAATAAAAATCGATGTTGTAAGTATTTTTAATATCAGGTTTTTTATCTAACACTCCTGAAATAAAAATACGCTCGATCACATTAAGAAAGAGTGAGCACTGTATTATCGATTGTTTGTCGATAAGTTCCCCATAACCACCAACGTTTTTTAATACTTCAGGGAGAGCCCCTTGATCGCTAACTAGTAAATAGGTACCACACATGGCAGCTTCAGCAGCAACAAGCCCAAAGGGTTCTGCCCACAACGACGGAACAACAACAACTTTACATTGTCCCATAAGGTTAATTGCGTTGTTATGTGAAAGGTTCCCTAAGAATTCTATGTTGTGAAAATTTTTAAATTGTTTTTTTAATTTATTCTCTAAGCTTCCGCTTCCCACAATAAGTGTTTTTCTTCCTGACATTGACACTGTTTTACAAAAATATTCAATACCTTTTATTTGCTCTAACCTACCAAAGAACGCCACATCATATTTTTTATTGTCATCGGAAACAAAGTCACCTGATATGAAATTATTCAAAACGTATATTTTTTCTTCATCGAAGAAGCTTTCTACTTCACTTTTCATGAAAGTGCTAGGACAACACATCTTATTTATAAACTTTAAAAAGTAACGTCTGAAAAGATAGAAATAGATTGAACTGGCTACACCTCCAATCTTTTTTGCATTAAAATTAAAAAGTTCATAATCATGCATGCAGTAAATAAAGTCATTACCGTTTTCACGAAGAAACTTAAACAAAAGAGGAGATAATGAACGCATTTTGTGTACTATAACGTAGTCGCTCTTCTCAATATTATTGCAAATAAAATCCCTCAATTTGAAATTAGCAACGTCGATAATTTGGTCATATATTTTTTGACATATGTCTTTGTGTTCACCTAGATGTGTAAAGTTCTTCATATCTATGTAAATAACAGAAACTCCAGATTTGTCTAAATCATTGAGTAGACTTTCTTCAACTTGATTTCTAGGTACACAAATAGAAACGCGATGCCCCTTTCTCGCAAGCATTTTTGCACCATCAATTGCGATTATTTCAGCACCACCATTTCGAGATAAGTGGTTCATAAAAATTTTAAATTTCATGTATTACCATACTGCGAAGAATATCAAAGTTTTTAATGTTCAAATACTTACGAATAAAAACCTGCTTCAACCGTGCTACCGATAAGTAGGTATCGCACTCAGGTTTACCGCGTTCTAGTCTGCAAGTGCAAAAGTAACAGATCGCTACCTCAATAAGCGAGGGATTTTAAGAACGAGAAAGGGCCGGCGTATTAGCTTTTAAATGCTTGTTGAGCAATATCCTCCAAGTTTGGCCATGGCAACGAGACGGTTCTCATTCATCAAATAAAGAACTACTCTTTTAGTAGGGTTTGAGCACAACAGCCACAGTTTAACCAGTGGATTCGTGCTGATTACCAAAAAACTGTTTATTTAATATCGCGTCCGGTATTACACTTGTCATCTCTAATCGCGTATATCGTTATATAACTTGAAAATATTCACACTTCTTAAACAAGCTTCGTTAGCGCTATTTTTAGTATCGTTTTCTGGTACTAGCATCAGCGTTAATGACATCCCAATAGAAGCATTAGTCATCAGTGAAAAGAAGTATGGGATACTTGCAAAAAAACGAGTGTTAGCGTGGTCAGAGTTAATTAATAAAAATAAAAAACTAACAACCGACGATCAACTCTACGAAGTCAATAACTTCTTTAACGAAGTTCCGTACTATACAGACAAAGAACATTGGGGCAAGTCAGACTATTGGGCTACACCTATCGAAATGCTAGGCACTAACGGAGGAGACTGCGAAGATTACGTTATTGCCAAGTACTTTAGTTTAAGGGCACTTGGTATTCCTGACAGTAAAATGCGAATGATGTTCGTTACTGCGCTTCGCCAAAATCAGGCCCATATGGTTTTAGCATTCTACCCCGAGCCGAACGCTATTCCGCTAATACTAGATAATATAAATCCACGAATACTCCCTGCAAATAAGCGTCCTGATCTCAGGCCTGTGTATAGCTTTAACGGTGAAGGCCTTTACAAAGCTAAAGCAGAAGGCCGAGGCACGAAGCTAGGTAACTCACGCCACAAAATGTGGGATGATTTAACAAGCAGAATAGAACGCGAATTCTAAAAATAACAGGTATAACAATGTCACTCACAAAGCAATTCAGTTTAGGTTTTTTATTTGTTTTATTACTCGTGTTTATAAGTACCATTTACATTAACGTGAATAGCACTAGAAACTACATCGAGAGCCAACTTTCATCACATTCTCAAGATACGGCAACATCGCTAGGACTATCTATTTCTCCTTACCTAGCAGACGATGAATCACTGCCGATCGTAGAAACCATGATTAACGCTATTTTTGACAGCGGTTACTATCAAAGCATTGCCCTACTAAATACCGAAAATGAAGTAATTTTATCAAAACAAAACCCGCCTATACCTGAAGGTGTACCTAGCTGGTTTAGAAACATGTTTCCGTTAAGCCCTCCTACAAGTGAATCTGAAATAAATTCAGGATGGAATATTGCGGGCACCCTAAAGGTTACTTCACATCCTGGTAAGAGCTATCAACAGCTTTGGGAGAATGCCCAACGCACGTTTACGTTGACCCTACTTTTATTTATTGTGGGCAGTACGCTTTTGTACGCAGTCCTGCGCGCTATCCTAACGCCCGTTACGTCGGTGGTAACCGCATCAGAACGTATAAGCGCACGTGACTTTTCTGAAATAGAAAACATCCCAGCAACAAAAGAGTTAAACTTGATGGTTCGCGCTATCAACAAGATGGCTGCTATTTTAAATAAACAACACAGCGAACTTACTGCTCAAGCCCAAAGCTACTACCAGAGTGCTTACCAAGATACGCTTACTAAACTAGGTAACAAACTGGCGCTGGACAACAAGTTAGCCAGACTGTTTGCCAACAAAGAAATGATGCCATCGGGATACTTGGTAATTATTAGACTGTCTAGCTTGGGGCACGTAAATGATGCAGAAGGTGCTCAAACAGCAGATATTTATATTAATACACTTGCTCATTTACTGAAGACTAAAGGGAGTGAAGTTGGTGCTGAAACCTACCGTGTGCGCGGTGGTGACTTTGTCGTGTTGTTGGAAAACGTAAATGAAGAAAGATGTTGTAAGTTTCTAAATGAACTTTCTGACGAGCTTATCGCCCATACGCTGCCCATATATACCCATGGCTTTGCGCATATTGGTGCTGCTAAATTTAATGAACTGTCCAACAAAAAGCAGCTACTAGAAAATGCGGATGCCGCTTTAACCACAGCCAGGAAAAACCCAAAACGGTGGCAGTTAGCGAGCCAGCTTAAAACAGCAATAACACAAAACCAGTGGCGCGCTCATTTTGATAGAATTGTAAAGGAAAACGCCGTCGACATCGTTAGGCAACCTGTAAAGAATTTTGACAGTAGTATCATTTATTACGAGTGCTTTGCGCGATTTAAGCAGGAGGGTTGTGATGATTACCTACCTATGTCAGAACTTATCGCTGAATCTGAACATTTGCATTATGCCGGCGCTCTAGACGCTATCATTTTAAAGAAGGTTCTTTCACTTTTAAGTGCAACACCTCATGAAATTGTTGCAGTGAACTTGTCTCCACTTACTTTAGCAGAACGAGTACACATCGACAGAATATTAGACATTTTGCGTAAGTCTGCACAATTGTCTAAGAGTGTAGTTATTGAAGTACAAGAAATAAGCCTTCAAAACGCCGCCGACAATGTTCATTATTTGGCTGAAAACTTACGAAAGCTTGATGCAAAACTTACTATTGAGCGTGTTGGCTCGAGTATCGCCGCATTTAGTCATTTACAGAAATTGCGCCCGCATTATATAAAATTAGATGGCAGTTTCACCAGAAACATTCAGAAATCTGATGACAATCAATTCTTTGTTCGGTCATTAGTTAACATTGCTCATGGCCTGAACATTGCTGTAATAGCTGAGCTGGTAGAAGAAGAAAAAGAAGCGCAAACACTACAGGAGCTATTTGTTGATCATCAACAAGGTTACGCCGTTTGCCGTCCGAGCCCTTGGCAAGCTTGAACAATTTAACAGAAATAAAAAATTAGCGAGTGGATATAAATTAAGCTATATATACTTATAACATAGTGGTATTATTTGATTATTGTTATTTGACGCGTAGACAGCGCTGCAATTGTTTTTGTCATTTGAATGGTTGAAATAATGTGTAGATGCTCAACGTGCCATGTTGTTTTGATTGGGTTTTTTATGCGTAGTTACATGAAACTTATTGTGCTTTTAATGGTAGGCGTGTCATTATTTGCAAGCGCTCAGGAAGTATCTGAAGACAAAAATAGCATTGAAGCTAAAATCACTTTCGTTACCCAAAATGTTGGCACAGTTGAACTTGCCTTGCAACGCTTGTTGTCGAGCCAGGACACAACATTGAGCGATGCGCAAAAAAATGCTATTGCGGCGTTACCAGAGGTAGCACGAGTGTTATTTGTCTCTACAATAGTGAGCGGAACTGACACCATCGATTCTGCACTCATTGCTTCGACCCAAGATGGCGTAACCGCAGAAATGGGGCAAAACCTAATAGATGCCTTTTCACCGCAGTTGGTCGACTTTGACGATGAAGACAGGGAAGGCAATGATACTGAGACGGCTGCAGGCCCCGGCTCTGTTGGGCCTATAGGTATTGGTGCCGGTGCTGGCGGAAGCGGCGGCGGCGGTGTGGTAGCCTCGTCTAACTAGTGCTTCAGCGCGTTATTATAAACTTTATTGTAATTAGTTTCATAAAGGCCTCAACCGAGGCCTTTTTCGTTTTTGCACTGTTTCAACAATCGTTACCCTACACGCTACTATAAATATAATTAAGCAAATGAATCACAACATTTACCTTACACACAAAAGCAATTTTCTCTTCTATTGCTTGTTAGCGTTGTTAGCTTGGCTTCCTATTCCATTGGGCAGTAACCGTCCTTGGGCATGGAACCTTTTTGAAATAGCAAGCTATTCGCTTTTTATGCTTACTGCATTCTCGTACCGCCATCACCTGTTATCTCAATTATCGTTTTATAAAGCGCCTATTGTAATTTTTCTCGCTTTTTTAGCGTATACCGCCGTGCAGCTTGTTCCCTTGCCATTGCCTATTCTAACAATGTTAAGTGAAGGAGCCGCTGATGTTTATAAAGCCGTAGAAGTAAGCTTTGCGCCTCTTTCTGTCGATGCGGGGCAAACCACCATATCGCTTTTAAAATCAATCGCGTACTTTTGCCTATTTCTCACTACCCTACTGCTGTGTAATAGCCTACCAAGAATAAAACAACTTATGCTGTTCATTGTATTTGTAGGTCTATTCCAAGCTATGTATGGTGCCCTTGAGCTTTTACTTGGCACTAAACACAGCCTCATTTTCCAACTTCCCGTAAAATCGAACGCTACCGGTACGTTCGTTTATAAAAACCACTTTGCTAACTTTTTAATGCTGTGCCTTAGCGTTGGTGTTGGTTATTTGGTAAGTACGCTTTTGTCTAATGCGCGAAGTAAAGCGACACATCATAAACTCCGTTACTTCTTGAGCATGTTTCTAAACGGTAAAGCATTGGTTCGCATTGCTCTAGCCATTATGGTTATAGCGCTTGTCATGTCGCGCTCTAGAATGGGTAACGCGGCATTTTTCTTATCGATGACGGTGATTGGCCTTTTAAGCCTATTTTTAATTAAACAGCGCACAAAGGGCTTAATGTTGCTTATTGTAAGTATGTTTATTATCGATATGTTTATATTGAGCGCTTGGTTTGGTCTAGACAAAGTTAAATCTCGTATTGAGCGCACTAGCTTTTCTCAAGAAACCCGGGATGAAGTAATAAGAGACTCCATTCCTCTACTTCAAGATTTTGCGTATACCGGTTCGGGTCTGGGTACCTACTATACGACCTACCCACATTACACCTCAGACGGCGTTTATGGGTTTTATGATCACGCCCATAATGATTATCTTCAATTTGCTATAGAAGCCGGTGTACCCGCTTCATTGGTACTTTTCATGCTGCCATTACTGGCATTTAGGCAGTGCATAAACGTTTTGAAGAATAGAAAAAGTAGTTTAGCAAGAGGTGCGGCGTTTGGCGGTATGATGAGTATTTTGGGGATGGCGATCCACATTACTGTGGATTTCCCATTACAGGCGCCGGCTAACGCGGCTTATTTTGTCGTTATCTTGGCGGTATCGTTCATTGTTTCAAATAGAAGCGTGAAGTAAAGGTCTAACGCTTCCAATACAAGTAGCCCTCGTTACTTGCACGACAAAGCTAGATTTTCATTTTCGAAAGAGTCGTTTAACCAAGAGCAAACCATTATTCGAGCCGCACTATCGTTTACTACGTTCACTAAAGTTCGTTTCGTTTTTGGGTGATTAAATCCACGAATGATATGCTGTTTAACTATGTCTTTGAGACTTAAAAATAGACGTGCGTCACTTTCAAATAAGTACAATCCGATTCTGGCAATAACATCATGCACTTCAGGGGTATTTGGGCCGTATTTCGACGCAAACTGAATATAGCGTAAAAAATCGTCATCAAATTCTTTCTTATGCCATTTAATGTATACCAAGTTTGCCCACGTAACTGGCCAACCAGGCCTATTTCGCAAAGACACCAAGTTAAGTGTTTCAGCCTCATCAAGCAGCAACTTCACTTTTTCACTGTCATTAGAGGTATATGCTTGCCATTGTTTTATCGTGCTTACCATGTCGGTATAGAGCGCTAAATCACCGTGCAATGATACAGCCTCTTCCGCGTGCTTTTGGGCAGAGGAAAGGTCTGTATTAAAAGCGTCAACGTCACCGTCCTGTAGAAGTTTTATGATATTTTTTGCAGCGTAAAAATGCAGGTTTGCCAATAACGCCTTGCCTGATTGAAAGCAACAAAAAACAAGAAAAATAAACAGTGTGCAAAGCAACCAATTATAGGGCTTTTTGTGGTTACTCAAACCAGCAACCTGCAATTTCCATTGGTCGCTCAATACATAGCTCCTTCGCTTTATCAAGGCTATATTGCTGCTGCAAAATCTCGAATGCTTGCTTCAGTTCAGGAGGCCGTTTGTGTAGGTTATGTGCATCAGTTGCAATAACATCTGCAAAACCGTCGCTAAGTAGCCGCGTTGCACAGTGCCTTACTTTTTCGCCAAACGTGCCAGTTATGGCGCCTGCTGTAAGCTGAAACAGTACACCTTTTCCTCTTAGCCACGAGGCTTTGCCATAATTGGCAAGTATATCTCTGTTGCGTTCCGGATGGGCAATCATTGGCACTACTCCCTGGCTTTTAAGCCAGTTAATAACCTGCTCTGTACCTGGAGGAATATGGCTGTGTGGTAATTCCAGTAGTAGTACTGGCTTAGAATTCAAATAACCCAGAAAGGGTAAGCGCTCGCTTACCACAAGCTTTAAAATACTAGGGCTAATTCGTACTTCAGCCGCAAAATGGCTTTGCAACGGAATATTCTCCGAGCGCAAGGCTTCAGTAAACAGTTGATGAGCCTGCTTTATACCATCGATATTGTTGTCAAAATACCCTTCATGAATATGCGGTGTGCAGACTACATGGGTGATCCCCGAGCTGTACGCAGCTCGAGCCAAGGCGATAGACTCGTCAATGTTCTTAGCACCATCATCTACATTAGGCAGCAGGTGGCAATGAAGATCTATCACAGTTATTAACGTATGTTTTCGAAAATGTTAGGTAGGCGCATCGCCGTAACCATACTGATCGTAATACCCGGTATAAGCATAGCTATTACCCGCCTTTTTTATATCAACTTGGTTCAGAATAACACCATCTATTCGCTTACCCACCCGCAAGAAGCGGTCAAGACCACTGGATACAATTTTTTCATTAGTAGAATCAGCCTTAACAACGTGAAATAGCATGTCTACGTTTTCACTCACTATTATAGCGTCGCTCACGGCCTGTACAGGGGCAGTATCAACAATAACATAATCATACTGCTGTTTGAGCTCGCTTATCACCTTTTTGAAACTTTCACTGGTTAGTAACTCTTGTGGGTTTGGTGTTGCCGTTCCAGCAGTTATTACGTCTATGTTTGAAGAAACATCATTGCATAAACACTCGTCAAGTGAATGTGTGCCCGCGATTAGGTTGACTAGCCCAGGCTGAAAACCCGGCAGTCCGAAGCGCTTAGCTAGAGCAGGCTTGCGTAAGTCGGTATCAATAATTAATGTATTCCCTATTTGCCCCATCGCAAACGCTAAATTAATAGAAACCGTCGTTTTGCCCTCTTTGGGTACACTCGACGTCACCATAATAACGTTTTTACTTCCGCTTAAATCTAGCAACTGAATACTGGTTCGCAAGGTGCGAACTGCTTCACTAAAAACGTGATTAGATTTATCAAAAAACTCACGTAGCGGCAGGTCATTTTTCTTTTTGTGTGGCTGCCAAGGGATTAATCCCATCATTCTCTGCCCTAACTTACGCTCAACGTCATCAACTGAACGAATACCACCATTTAGAAAGTCCAACACTAAAGCGATAAGTACACCAAAACCTGTGCTTAAAACTAATGTGGCAATCAAAATTAACCCTTTTTTAGGCTTGAAGGGCTCAATTGGAAGGACAGCACTATCAAGAACTCTGGCATTAGCTGACTCAAATCCCTCCACTTCACTGGTTTCTTGTAACCGGGTAAAAAAGGAGTCATAAAGCTGTTGGTTAGTGTCAACTTCTCGCTGCAGTACCTTTCTTTTCGACTCAAGAGTGGTTAGTTTTCGGAACTCTTCTTTCGCTGCCGACACGGCAATGCGTAGGCGGTTAACTTGCGACTGGGCTTGTCTGTATTCGCTTGTAATGCCAGATATGAGTGACGCCACTTGGTTGTTTAGTGATTGTTTAACTGAGGTAAGTTCGGCCTGCGCTGAGATCATCTTTAGATGTTTAGGGCCATACACTTTACTGAGCTCTGACACATTGCTTTGTGCTATCAGTTCAGCTTCTTTTACATTCTGTATTGATGGATGGTTTTGTACCGCAGGCATCGATGCCAACTCGGCGGGATCACCGTTAAAATTCTGTACTTGCTCAAATATAATTTCGCTTTGCTTTAGCCTGTTTTCAGCTTGTAAAAGCTGTTCGCTTAAGCCCTGAAGTTCTTCAGACGCCAGCCCTACAACACCATCTAAATCAACCAATTGTTCTCGCTGATAAAATTCAGCAAGCTTTTTTTCTGACACTTCTAGCTTCGTGCGTAAACCTTCCAGACTGTCATTTAGCCATGACGTCGCCTTACTCGTCATATCGAACTTTGCTTCTAAATAACTCTCAATGTAAACCTCAGCAACCGCGTTAGCGACTTCCGCAGCAAGTCTAGGCGATTCACTGGTGAAAGATATTTTCACTACTTGCGTGTTAGGAATGGGCGAAATGGTGAGCTCTTCTAAAAATAGAGAAACAATTTGCTCTTTTTGAAGCTGTCGTTGCTCATCTTCGTTTAACGGCTCTGGCTCTTTTTGCGGTAAAAATGTAAGTACTGATTTTATACTGCTTTTTAAGTCATCAAATGGCGACGCGTTAATTTCATCCAGCTTTTCTAGAAATATCGGATGTGTACCTAAATCCATCTTATTGACGACTTTTTCGGCGATATATCTCGATTTCAGTATTTCGTACTGCGTCTCAAAATATTCTTTTTTAGATGCATCTAGACCGTACACCTGCTCAATAGACACTATGTTCGTCTCTTCTGATTCAATTAGCAAAGACGAAGTAGCTTTGTAAACAGGCGTCAGTGAAAGTACGATGAGAGCTACTAAAAACGTAACAACTAAAGCAAGGCTTAAAATACGCCATTTTTTTTGATTAATAACACGAAAATAATGCGACAGGTCGATAATATCCTCATCGGCATTTTCATGCGATGCTGAGCGAAAGTCATTTTTCTCGGAAAGCATATAAATCCAGTACTGATTAGAAGAAGCTTTGTTCTATATTAATGATGTCGCCCGGAAGCACTTGCATGTACCTATCTGCGCTAAGCGTTTGCTGCTCACCATTAATTATTCTGTCTACAAAAATCTTAGTCTTTGACGCGCGCTCTGTATATCCACCTGCAAGTGCAGCAGCTTTATCTATGGTAAGCCCTGGCTGAAAAGCGTAACCTCCAGGGTTCTTAACCTCGCCATTAATAAAGAATGGCCGATACTCGACTATACTTACTGAAACCGAAGGGTTAATAAGGTAATCGCCCTTCAGACCCTCGTAAATATAGCTTTCAAGCCCTCCTACCGTCATACCAACGACTTTTATCTCACCTAAGTATGGATAGTTGATTACACCCACATCATTAAGGCGCGTCTCAAGAGATAAGTCATCTTGACCATACACCGTAATTTTAACCGTGTCTCCAGAACCTAATGTGTACTGATTAAACTGAACCGACTGTGCAATCAGCGGAAAGGATGCTATGAGGTAAAAGAAAAATGCAGATATCGCTTTCAACATACTTAAAATACTACAGTGTTACCGTTAGCCCAACGCTAACTACATTTCTACTAAAATCAATTACGCTTTGGTTGCTGTCACGTTGGTCAAACGTATAGCCTGCATTAAGCGTAAGATAGCGACGGGATATGTAATTTACTTGAAAACTTATCGTAGTATTGTCGTCAACACGGGTAGAATTAGCCCCCGTGTATTCGTCTTCTGAATAAATGACTTCAAATGAGGTAGATATTCTATCTCGCCACTTGTGATCCCATGTTAATTGATAAGTTTGCCTGTCAATGAAATCACCTTCCCCATTTGTTTCATTGGTTGTGGTAAAGGTTGTAAAGTCAAATGTCGAATAGGTACGCGGATTCCAAGTCACGCCTATCAACCAGTCTAGGCCGCTAAAATCTGATCTATTACCATTGTCAAACTCTTTTTGACGGTGACCAATTTTTACATAACCAGATGTCTTTGCTGTTGTGTCCCACTCTACACCTACCAGCGTTCTCACTTCCTCACTGTCTAAAGGCGCTGTTGGATCAATAGCGAAATCGTAGTCTATGTCGTTATAAATAACATCCAGAGTTAAGTCAGTAGCTGGTAATATGTTGTAGAAGAATGTGCCTGCTAAGGTGTTGGTCTTTCTGTCACGCGTACGGTAAAAATCGGTATCGATATCGTAGTCCACCGTGCTATAACCTACTTTCAGGTCTAATCGACCCGTTGCCGCTGGTGCCCCATAGCTGTATGTCGCATCAATACGAGATTGCTTGTATTGATCTGGCGTTTCTATTGAATCGCCTCTTCCAATAGTAAAGTTTGTACCTCGTTCGTCGTGGTCGTCCATATAGATAGCGGTAACTTCTAATCGATTACGCACATCAAATTCTAAACGCGCAGAGGCATTTAACAAATGGTCAGTGTAATCATCTGATTGGCTTGAGTGATAATCACCGCGCTCTAGTCGATAGCCAACTTGAAATTCATTCAACCCGTAAGAATTTACCAAAATCAATTCTGGAGAAAGCACTGACATCCAGCTTTCTACTTCGCTATTTTTTGAGCGCAATAAATTGTCATCGTGTCCAAAAGTAGAATTTAGTGACGGATAAAGATCAAAACCTCCCACATCTATACTTGCAGGAGTTTGCGCAAAACTAGAAAGGCTAACTAAAAGCCCAGTGGCTATTATCGAACTTTTTTTATGCACCACAATTTTCCTTTACAGTCAAAAAGCTGACTTGTAATTTTTACTATTATTATAGGATTCAATATACCTTTTAGAATAGTAAAGAAAAAATTGTCAATTGACCATCAAAGTATTTAGATGAAAACGTGAAACATGCTATATTTTAGTCTTACAGGATTTTTAATGTTCTGCCGAGTTAGTTTGTATCTAACAAATGGCTAAACGTTCAATGTTATTCCATTTATAATAAGTTTGATTAGAGATTTGACGTGACTTCCTCCAGCAGTAACGGTGGTTTTTTAGTACGAAATCAGAGCAGCTTTTCGACACTCTATCGCCTCTCTGATCTCTTTTTTATTGCCACAACATGGTATGCCAGCTTTTTTGTTACAGGCCTGCCAATCACAAGCGAGACAGTTTTGCTTCTCTTGGCGTTTTGCGCTGTATATCAATTAACGTCAGAAGCGTTTACTCTCTATCGCTCATGGCGTGGCTCTTCCACTATACGAATTGTTAAACAAGTCGCAATATGTTGGGCAATATCGTGTACTACAACGATAACTTTAGATTATCTTTTCATTTCAGCTATTTCAGAAAAAAGCGATACCGTACTAGCGTGGTTTGCGTTCTGTATGCTTGCGCTGTCTCTATGGCGATTTCTAACAAGGCTCTTTTTATTTCAAATAAGAAAAAAGGGCTTTAACTCTCGGCAGGCCATTGTTATCGGCGCAACTGAAACTGGAGAGCAGTTGGCGTTTCAGATCAAAACTCACGAAGAGTTAGGAATACGCTTTAAAGGTATATACGACGACCGAGCGCTTTCAAGACTACCAGACAGCACACACAAAGACTTGAAAGGTTCGATAGCCGATGCAATTGAAATGGCCAAAAGTGATGACGTTGACTACATCTATTTGGCTCTTCCTATGTGCGCTGAAGATAGGATAAAGCACATTCTCGAGCTTTGTTCTGACACAACGGCAAGCGTGTATCTCGTTCCCAATTTCTTTGTCTACAATCTGATTAATTCCAAGTGGCATAATATTGGTTCGCTGCAAGCATTGAGTGTTTACGATACTCCTTTCAGCGGCGCCAGCGAGGTTACAAAGCGATTAGAGGACTTTTTGCTTGGATTAGTGTTTACGGTCATCGCAATTGTACCTATGCTAATTATCGCAATTTTAGTCAAACTTAGTTCAAAAGGGCCTGTAATTTTTAAGCAAAAGCGCTATGGCTTGGACGGAAAACCCATCTCAGTCTACAAATTTCGTACAATGACGTCGCTTGACGATGGTCTGGAAGTAAAGCAAGCGCAAAAGAATGACCAGCGAATCACTAAGGTTGGGGCTTTTTTAAGGAAAACTTCACTTGATGAGCTTCCACAGTTTATCAACGTACTCCAAGGTAAAATGTCTATTGTTGGCCCTAGGCCTCACGCAATTGCGCACAACGAGCAATACAGAAAGATCATATCTGGGTATATGCTACGCCATAAGGTTAAACCTGGCATAACTGGATGGGCGCAGGTAAATGGTTTTAGGGGCGAAACCGAGACAGTAGATAAAATGAAGAGGCGTGTAGAACATGACCTTGACTACATGCACAAATGGTCTGTCTGGCTCGATTTAAGAATCATTGCCAAGACTGCAATGTTAATGTTCAAAGATCAAAATGCATATTGACAAGACTCACCAATATTAAACATGAGGCAGCTGTTATCTTGACTCAAGTGTCACAATTAACAACACCCAAAATTCGATTAAACAAAGTGTTGACCTTGCTCGCCTAGCGAATTACCTTTACGGTTGAACTAACAATTAAACGGACATTATGAGCGACGATAATCCTCACTCTACCAACGGCTCATCAGGCAAGAGTTGGTTAGATAAACTAAAAAATTCAATTTCTGGCGAGCCGAGAAGTAAAGAAGAGTTGGTATCGGTTATAACTGATGCTGAACAGAACGAAATCATAGACCCACAAACCCGCGAAATGATTGAAGGTGTAATTGGGGTAAATGAAATGCGAGTTAGGGATATCATGATCCCTCGCGCTCAAATGACCACTATAGATGTAGAGCAGAAGGTAGAAGAATTTTTACCCGTAATGCTTGAATCTGCCCACTCCCGCTTTCCCGTTATCAGCGAAGATAAAGATCATATTGAAGGTATTTTGTTAGCAAAAGACCTTCTCGCTTTTGCTTTTAATGCAGAAAAAGAGTTTAACCTTCGCGATATTCTTCGCCCAGCAGTTATTGTTCCCGAAAGTAAACGGGTGGACGTTCTGCTTAAAGAGTTCCGCCAGCAACGCTATCATATGGCCATTGTAGTGGACGAATACGGCGGTGTGTCTGGTCTGGTCACCATTGAAGATATCCTAGAAATTATCGTAGGTGAAATTGAAGACGAATATGACACAGAAGAAGATGGCACCGATGACATTCGTCCTTTAAATAAGTCGACATACTCTGTGAAAGCCCTCACGCCGGTTGACGATTTTAACGAATTCTTTGAAACCAAGTTTAGCGAAGAGGAAGCCGACACCATTGGCGGTATCGTGCTTAAAGCGTTTGGTCATATGCCTGAAACCAATGATGAAATCACCATTGGAGACATTCAGTTTAAAGTGACTAACTCTGATAAACGCCGACTTATACAACTTAAAGTGTCAGTGCCTTCACTAGAATAGTGAATTAGCCAACAAGACTTCTGTTACAGCATAGGGGTAGCGCAGGTTTGAACCTGCTCACCCTTTGTTGTCATAACAATCCTATTAACCACAATCAGATGACTCCTATGCTGAAACGGTTTATTCCCCACCTACTTCTATTGTTAAGCGGTGCAAGTTTAACGCTAGCTTTCGCTCCCTTTAACATGTGGCTTCTAACTATTCCTGCGTTAGCACTGGCTATCCGGCAGGTCATAAAGCTCAAACATCGCCCATTTTTAGCCGGATGGCTATTTGGTGCGGGATGGTTTGGGGCTGGTATAAGCTGGGTTCATGTGAGCATTGCCGACTTTGGCGGGCTTCCCATTGCGGCATCTATTGGTATTATGGCGTTACTATGTGGCTATTTATCACTTTATCCTGCGCTTGCCACCAAGCTAACCGCTAAGTATTTTTCCCCTTATTTATGGCCAATGGCATTACCTCTTTTCTGGGTTGCTGCTGAATGGCTAAGAAGCTGGATGCTAACCGGCTTTCCGTGGTTGTCTTTGGGCTATAGTCAGCTAGAAAGTCCGCTGTCTGGCTTTGCGCCAGTCATCGGCGAAACGGGAATAAGTGCCCTTATTGTTATGAGCGCCACTCTGTTTGCACTAATACACAACAAACGCTCCTTTGCTAACGCTATGTTGGTAGTGCTGTGTTTATTTACCAGCGGTTACCTTCTCAAACAACATACTTGGGTGACGCCTAAAACAACGTACTCCATAGGGATGGCCCAGGGCAATATCGCACAAAGTTTGCGATGGGTGCCAGAGCAAGATGGCCCTACCATGGACACCTACTGGAAATTAACTGAAAGCTTATGGGATAACGATCTTATCATTTGGCCTGAAGCCGCCGTGCCCAAGTTAGAACCACTAGCCCAACCTTATCTTGCTAAAGTCAACGAAAGAGCCTTTCAAGAAAACACCGCACTTATTACCGGTATTGTTAACTATAACTGGGAAACAGACGAAGCGTGGAACAACCTTATTGTTCTTGGCAAGCGCACGTCAAATGCCGCTTTTCCCGACTATCAATATTTCCACAACAATCGATTTTCTAAGCACCACCTTTTGCCTGTAGGGGAATTTGTGCCTTTTGAAAACTGGCTTCGCCCACTCGCTCCCTTGTTTGACCTCCCGATGTCGTCCTTTTCTCGTGGTGATTATCAACAGGCTAACCTCGAAGCTAATGGCATTCGCCTTGCCCCTGCTATCTGTTTTGAAATTGCGTTTCCCCATCAAGTAATGGCAAACGTATATGAAGATACTGACATGATCATAACCGTGAGTAACGATGCGTGGTTTGGACACTCGCATGGGCCTGCTCAGCATTTGCAAATTGCACAAATGCGCGCCCTTGAGTTAGGACGCCCTGTCGTTAGAGCAACAAACAACGGGATTACAGCCTTTATAGACCACAAAGGTGTAATCACATCACGCCTGCCTCAATTCATGGAAGGCAATATTTCAGCGCCAGTTGTCGCAACCAGCGGGTTTACACCGTATTACCATCTTCAAGAGTTGGGCGTTTGGTTTATAGTAATTATGCTATTTATGTGTGCGTTGTACCTGAAGCGGAAGCAAAAATACCAGTAAAAGGTCAGCGTACTCTTAGCATAACACTGAATAATAATACTAACTCAATGTAGGTCATATTGGCTTAACTGCTTAGACAAATGGTCAATGCGCCCTAGTTAAGGAAATGCTTGTGAACTGGGTTTCTCTTTTTTCAAAAAAACTACTCACCTTCTCTTTTACCGCCATTGTTTGCTCTACTGCTGTTATAGCAGAGACAACGGTAATTACTGCTGACCGTATGATAGATGTTACTAACGGAAAAGTTGTACAGCAGGCAGCTGTTATTGTGACAAACAATGTTATTACCGCTTCAGGTCAACTTAAAAACCTCGCGCTACCAAATGAAGCAACACGCATAGACTTAGGCGATGCCACGCTAATGCCAGGCCTTATGGATATGCACGTACACTTAACCAGTGATGCAACACGTCACGGGTACAAACGTTTAGAGGTATCACTGCCTCGCGCGGCTATTACAGGTGTTAAACACGCTAAAGCAACGTTAGATGCGGGCTTTACCACCGTGCGCAACGTGGGCGCGCCAGGTTTTGCTGATGTTGCGTTACGAGACGCCATCAACGCCGGCGATGTTGAAGGACCGCGCATGTTTGTAGCGGGGCCGAGCCTAGGCGTTACGGGTGGCCATTGTGACAGCAACCTTTTACCCTATGAGTATGATAATTATAGTGAAGGCGTTGCTGATGGCCCGTGGGAAGTACGCAAAAAAGTACGTCGCAATATCAAGTACGGTGCTACTGTAATCAAATTCTGCGCTACAGGTGGCGTGTTGTCTAAAGGCACAAAAGTAGGTGCACAGCAGTACACATTCGAAGAAATGAAAGCACTTATTGATGAAGCCCATTTGCGCGGTTTGACTGTAGCGACTCATGCTCATGGCACTAATGGCATTAAAGCAGCAATTAAAGCCGGTGTAGATTCAGTAGAGCACGTAAGTTTGCTTGATGACGAAGCGATAAAGTTAGCGAAAAAGAACGGCACGTACTTCTCTATGGATATTTACGTGACTGAATATATTCTGGGCGAAGGAGAGAAAGCCGGTATTTTAGAGGAAAGCCTGAATAAAGAACGAATTGTTGGCAAAACACAGCGCGAAAACTTTGAGAAGGCAGTGAAAGCCGGAGTCAATATGGTGTTTGGTTCTGATGCAGGGGTTTATCCACACGGTGATAATCCTAAGCAGTTTGCCCGAATGGTGAAGTTCGGTATGACTCCCATTCAGGCTATCCAAGCGGCTACTATCAACCCTGCCCGCTTACTGAAACAAGAAGCTACGCTTGGTAGTTTGGATAAAGGTAAACTGGCTGATATCGTCGCAGTGCCCGGCAACCCACTAGATGATATGAGCCTGATGGAGAAAGTGGGCTTTGTCATGAAAGATGGAAAGATTGTAAAGCAGTACGCCATGTAATGAATGGTGGCTAACAATTAAAACTTTAGCTTGTAGCCCATAGATTGTAGCTTGCTTGTATAGCGCAGAGGATAATCACTAAGCAAGGTTAATAGCTTAACAATACTTCACCCTACAGCAGACTAAGAAACAAAAACGGCGCTAACTTCATGTGAAGTAGCGCCGTTTTTATTAGCAGTAACTTCCTTACAACTTGCAGGTAGTTGACGATATAAAGTTAAACGTTACCCGCCGCTTGTATTGCCGTAAGCGCAATCGTAAATACAATATCGTCAACCAATGCACCGCGACTTAAATCGTTGACTGGCTTTCTCATGCCTTGCAGCATTGGGCCAATACACACTAAATCAAAGCTACGCTGAACTGCCTTATAAGTGGTATTTCCAGTATTAAGGTCAGGGAATACAAACACGTTTGCTTTACCTGCAACAGGGCTATTCGGCGCCTTGCTCTTACCCACACTTTCAATCGCGGCAGCATCGTATTGAAGTGGACCATCGATAAGTAAATCAGGGCGGAGGCCTTGCGCTATTTTGGTCGCTGCTCTCACCTTTTCTACATCGCTTCCTGCACCCGATGAACCGGTACTGTAGCTGATCATCGCAACGCGAGGTTCAATACCAAACATTTGAGCCGACTCAGCTGATTGAATAGCAATATCAGCAAGCTGCTTCGCATCTGGATCTGGATTAATCGCACAGTCCCCGTAAACCAAAACTTGGTCGGGCAGTAGCATGAAAAATACTGACGACACTAAAGACGCATTTTCAGCTGTCTTAATTAATTGAAGTGCTGGGCGAATTGTATTCGCGGTCGTATTTACCGCGCCTGATACTAATCCATCCACGTCATCTTGCTGAAGCATCATC
Source organism: Alteromonas sp. S015 (assembly GCF_036864485.1). NCBI lineage: Bacteria > Pseudomonadati > Pseudomonadota > Gammaproteobacteria > Alteromonadales > Alteromonadaceae > Alteromonas > Alteromonas sp. S015. The sequence goes on from NZ_JAZETO010000001.1 coordinate 506,587, forward strand.
GTGCCCAGAGTCACATTATCTTCTAACAACTCTTGGGCAACTACTTCAGTCACACCTTTATGGCCGCGCAGCGCCACTAAGCTCTCAACATAGTCTTTTTTAATGGCTGATGGCGAGAGAATCTCAACGCCTTCGCTCAGTATGACACCTTGCTGTTCTGCTACCCGTCTAATCTCAGTTTCATCGCCTAGCAATACAGGACGCGCAAGACCCCGTTTGGCACAAATAGAGGCCGCTACCACGGTTCTTGGTTCGTTTCCTTCTGGAAGCACAATGCGCTTATTTACTTGCCTTGCACGGTTAGTTAGGTAAAAACGAAACGCTGATGGAGAAAGTTTTTTCTGACGCGACACTTTTTGGGTAAGTGAATTTACCCAGCTTGCATCTAAACTTTCCGCCGTGTGAACCATCACCTTTTCAATGCGCTTACTGTCATCTACTGGTACTTCCTGATTAAAAGCGTGAAGTGCTTGTGCTGTTTGCCACGTATTAGAATTTACCAGCATAACCGGTAAGCCCGTTTCCATGGCTTGGCTACACAACGCCATAATGTTCTCATCTGGCTGGTACCCACCGGTAAGCAAAAGCGCGCCAAGCTTCGTACCGTTTAACGCTGCCAAACAGCACGATACAAACACATCCCCGCGATCACCAGACATCACAAGTAGCGCTCCGGGTTTTAAGGTGTGCGTCATGTTGTGAATTTCTCGTGCACAAAACGTAACGCTGCTTAAACGTCGCTCAGCCAATTCGCCTTCGTTTAACAAGCTAGCATTAAGATGCTTTGCGACGTCTGTAGCACGAGGAGATACTAAATCTGCGCTCCAATCGATAGTACCAAGCAGACTCAACCCCTTATTAAAAATAGGTAGATCACGTAACGCTTGGGTTCGCTCTTCATCATGCTCAGGGGCTTCTATTGCGCCAATATCAGCGCGAAGGCGGCCATGTTCATCAAGCGGCGCATTAACCTTATTAAAGATACAGCCCACTACTTTCTTACTTTTATGACCGCCATAGGTGTCTACCACGATTTCAAGACGGTGATTGATATCAGTGATCGACTCGTTACCCGGCACAGCCACGAAAACAATGTCGGCATCTAGTGCCCGGCTAATTTCTAAATTCAGTCGCTCTGCATAAGGATGGTGGCGAGTGGTCACTAGCCCTTCAATAACAGTAACGGCCTCTTGAACACTGCTCTCTTCAAATCGTTCAATAATCTCTTCTAGAAGTTCGTCAGTGCTATCATTGCTAATCATTCTCTCTACGTATTCAAGCTCGAAAGGCGTAATAGGTGATACACTGGCGTGGTGTGCGATAATTGCTGTAGAACGCTCTTCGCCATTGTCGCCTTTTCGCGGCTGAGCCACAGGCTTGAAAAAATTGAGCTTTATACCTTGTTCCTCGATGGCACGAACAAGGCCCATGCTGACCGTAGTGAGGCCCACACTGGTGCCCACGGGAATCAACATAATTCTGCGAGACATAGTCACTCCTGTTTTTGCTAACGCTTTGACGTCGCTGGTCTAATTTATGCGAAGGTTGCAGCCTCTGCGGCGATCACCCATTCTTCATTTGTAGGCACAACATAAACTGCCGTTGATGCAGTATCAGCGGTAATTTTTCCACCTTGACCAAATCGCGCATCGGTATTCCTTTGCTCATCTAAGCTAATTCCAAAATGGGCGAAATACCCCATCGTTGTCTCACGAATAAGCGATGAGTTTTCGCCTATTCCGCCTGTAAATACAATAGCGTCTAACGTGGGCACGGCTACCATATAACCCGCGATGTATTTAGCTAAGCGATAGCAAAAGATTTCAATGGCCAATAATGCACCTTCGTGACCTTCAAGCGCCGCATCTTCAAGGGTTCGACAGTCGTTGCTCAACTCTGAAATACCAAGAAGTCCCGACTGTTTATTCAACAGATCGCTAATCTCGTCTGCGGTTTTGCCAAGTTTTTTCTGTAAGGTTCCAGGCAAACTCGGATCTAAATCACCACAGCGCGTGCCCATGACTAAGCCCTCTAGAGGGATAAAGCCAAGGCTTGTGTCTACCGCCTTACCTTTTTCAATAGCAGACACACTGCAACCATTACCTAAATGGGCGCTAATAATGCTGGTATCTGAAACTGGTTTTTCAAGAATTTTTGCCATGCTATCAAGAATAAACTTATGACTCGTACCGTGAAAACCATAGCGTCTTATACCGTGGTCGCGATAAAGCGACATGGGTAAAGCATAAATAAAGGCTTTTTTGGGTAAGGTTTGAAAGAAAGAAGTGTCAAACACGACTACGTGAGGCAGGTCTGGGTAAGCTGCTTGCGCCGTTACAATCCCCTTTAAGTTCGCCATGTTGTGAAGCGGCGCCATGCTTGCGTATTCTTCAATTGCCTTCAATACACTGTCATCGACAAGGGCAGCCTGCTTAAACTTTTCACCGCCATGAACAACACGATGTCCTATAGCAATGGGTTGAACACCGGTACTAGCAATAACTTCTGAAATCGCGTTAAGCGCCTCGGTATGCCCCGCGCCTTCGGTTAATGCGTGCTTTTCTTTTTTTCCGTTTAGCTTGTAAGACAAACTTGCATCACTATTACCTAGTGCCTCTGCAATTCCAGACAGCGCTGCTTCTCCCGTATCAGCATCAATTATCGCGAACTTTACGGACGAACTACCGCAATTTAAAACTATAACTTCTTTCTTCATTTTTTAATTTTACAAATAAAAGTGATAAGACATGGTATTTGACCAAATTGTAGCATTAATAAACAATTGAATTGGTTAAACAATTGCTAAATGTTTTATAAAAAACATCGCATACACTTAGTGTCTCCAAAATTTCTAGCAAAACGTATAGAAGCGAACGCCGTTCACTTAGGTCCTCATGAAAAAATACGAAAACAAAAACACATATAAATCATAATGTTATTATAAAATAGGCAATTATTTTAAAAAAAGTATATTTTTTTTCTTGAAAAGCAGTGAGCCCATTCCTATATATGTTTTGTCGGCGCTGAAAGGTCAGGTCGACAAAACAGCCGCCGCGAAGTCGGGGCATTCAAATTTTTACATATTGCTTAATTTTGAGGATATGACTATGCGTACTATCGATCTATCTCCACTTTACCGTTCATTCATTGGTTCTGATCACTTAGCGTCTCTTATTGACGCTGCATCTCGTGCTGAGAAGCAGAGCACCTATCCGCCTTATAATATAGAGCTACTTGACGATGATAAGTATCGTGTAACCATGGCCATTGCAGGCTTTAGTAAAGATGACGTTTCTATCCAAGTTGAAGAGAATACGTTAACAATTACTGGCACGAAGAAGACGGAAGCGGACGACAAAGAAAGTAAAGAACGTAAGTTCTTACACAAAGGCATTTCAGAGCGTAACTTTGAGCGTAAATTTCAACTTGGCGACCATGTAAAAGTGTTAGCCGCAGATTTGGAAAATGGCCTGTTACACATCGATATGGAGCGAGTCATTCCTGAAGCCAAGAAGCCTCGTCAAATAGAGATTGGTTCTCGTTTAATTGAAAATTAATAGTTAGTTTCTTGGTTTGTTTCCCAACTTTTAGCGGCGCCTTACGGCGCCGTTTTTTTTGAGTGGGCTTATCTAAAAACCAAGGTAAATTAATATTTTTCGACTATTTAAGAATTATCAACGTCAATAGTATACTCAGCTTTACCCGACTCACCTGATATGAACCTACCTCGAAGCGTTTTACCCATGAGCTCTCCTGTCGCAGCTTCTTCAACTGAGACAAACTCACTGCTTGCCACCCCGCTCTCAAACGTTCCGCTATGCTGAAAAGTAACAGTACCTCGCATGCCATTTATCACGCCAACAAAAGTTTCAAAACCTGTAAACTTAGCGGACATCTGAGATTGATAGGACATTAAAAACTCGACGCTCGACTCACCACTCATATCACCACTGTATGTCTGTTTTATGCTGGCGTGAGAAACCTTAATTCCCTCTGATCTTTCACTAAGAGTATCTTCGTCCCATTGAGTAATAGTAAAACTTCCTTTGAACGCCATAAGTATCTCTTTAAAAAATAAATAAAAATAAGGACTGTAAACCCTATCTTGCCAGCAAGAAAAAAAACAGTCAGCAAATTGTAACAGGGTGTTTAAATAATCCCCTTTAACATGGCTAAGCCCACGGCGTTACACGTGCTTGCGTCTTTTATCTCTCCATTTGTAATTTTTTCTTTTAATTCATTCAATTGAAGCGGAACGACGCGTAAATCCTCTTCTTCAACATCAAGTTTTTGCATGCCCTGTGTTAATCCTTTAGCCACGTAGATGTGATACCCCTGATTACAAAAACCATATGCCAAATATTGAAAGCCCACATGTTCCATTGACTCTGCGGTCAGCCCAGTCTCTTCTTTGAGTTCACCTTTTGCAAGCTCTAAAGAGTCGGCGTCGGGACTACTCTCCCAGGCACCTTGAGGGAGTTCAAGCTGTCGCTCTTTTATCGTATAGCGATATTGCTCAACCATGTACACCGTATTGTCTTCTATAGGTAGAATAATGGCGAAGTCCGGCTTTTCCACTACGCCATAAATGCCTTCGTTTCCGCTGCTACGACGGATCTTATCTTCTCTCACGCGAAGCCATTTATTTTCGTACACCACTTTTGAATCTATCGTTTCTATGTCAGCCATACGCCTACCGTCAATCAGTGTCTTTTTCGTTTCGAATAAAGCCTGCACTTTCTTCGGTTTCTTTAAGTGATAAACGCTCGTCAGTGTGTTTATTAAACGCTCGAGTCTGCTGGTTTACTTGATGAATAGTACTTGCGTTGGCTAAGTCTGATTCATTAGTGATAGACGCGATCGTCTCTCGTCCACGCAGGAACGCTTTAATCTCGTCAACAATTTCCTTCAATTCTCCATCGTTTTTGTTCATTCCCATAACAAAACGCGGTGCTTCTAAGTTGTTCATACCGCTAGTCGCAAATATTGACGTATTAATTCGGCTAGTAATTATCCACGGTGTGATACTGCTTCTCACTACGACATTTTCAGATCGAGTAGAATCATGGATAGCCATACCTGTTGAAACTCTCGACTCGGTATACGTGCCTTCGGTTTTCATGTACATGAGCAAAGAATTAAAGTTCAACTCTCCCCAAAACATATGAGATGCATTGTTTAAGATACTACCCGCCGCTCTGAAAGTAAGCCACGCAAATATCAACATGAATAAATTGTTTACCATCGAAAAGGCATTATTGAGCAATGCGCTGTTATCTACACCAATATTGATAACAAGATGAAGCAATTCAGCAAGCTGCACACCAGATGAGTAAAATAAGACTGCTGAAACAACTACGGCCACTTGTGCTATGGAACTTAACGCAACTTTAGCGCCTTTGGGCAATGTTACTCCCTCACTCAGGGTTGGCTGAGTTTCAATCAATAACTCCCCTTCAAAGCTTCCCTTTCCTTCAGCTTGCTCTTTAAGCTTAGGCACAAAGTCAGCATATATTCTGTTTGGGACTTCCTTGTAACGGCGATTGGCAAGCACGATATTTTCAATATTGATAAAGATCTCGTTGGGATGCACCGACTCTTGCATGTTTGCTCTAAATTCACTGACTTCGGTTTGAGGCGTCACCAAGTCCATGCGCTTTTTGAACAGTGGAAATAAAAGACCGATTACTACCCCTATACTGGTAAACAAATAGATAAAATTTAGCCATGCGCTAAAAAAGACGTGTTCTTCAGACCAGATTTTAAGTTGGTTGATGTTACTCCCCACCAAACCATCGAGAAACACACCTGCGCCAAGGGGAACGACTAATGCTAAGCCTATGATTACCCCAATGGACAACCCACCCGCTTTAGAAAGTTGAGAGTTTCCTTCGTTATGAATACCTTTTGCGGTGGATGTCCAGTTAGCGACAAAATAAATAAGCAGTACCAGTGAAAGAATCGGCATAACGACAATCTTTGCTACTTCACCTGCAAACCCATTGGTTACGAGAAAATATACGATAGCGTAGGTGACTAAGCCCACAATTAGTGTTGCGCCCATGGCTAAAATTTCTTGAGCAAGATGGCGCAACGGATAAGGTAGGAAAACAAGCTTTGGAAAAATACTGTGAACTAACCGAGCGAGCCAGCCTTTAGGCTCCTCGAAGGTATTATTTCGTCTACCCATAAGCATAGAGTGAAGTGATTCTTTCGAGTAAAGCAGGGATTTTTGCTCTGCTTGAGCGGCATCTTGTTCAGATTTTGAGAAATTATAGGCCAGTGAGGTTGGGACAGTTCTTCCTACAAAAAAGCGCATAAGCTGTAAGATACCTACCGCCGTATGGCGTATTCCTGATACCACTAAAACAAAACCTACCGCTAGAAGGGTATAACCTTTTACCTTGTTCGCTTCAAATATTGCCGGAACCGTGAAAACAACATAGACCGCCAACAATAATGTTAAGACACCACCCAGTGTTCTAAGCGCGCCTTCAGTCTTAAATGGGTTCTTTATCCCTAATGTCTGAGAACCAAAATCATAAGCCATGATGCATCCTTTCGAAAAAAAGGAAAAATCATACTTAGAGTAAGATGATTGAGCAATGATTACTTACGTGAATCTCTCCACACCGTAACGAAAAGGCTTAGTTACTGATAAAAAATATCAATAAATTAGCAAGGTATAGGAAAAGCAGAGAATAATTAAAAAGTATGGGATTGAATATAGCCAGCAGAAGGGATCTGCTGGCTGGCGTAATTAAATATACTCTACTTCAATGATCTCTACTTCAACTGCACCAGCTGGCGTTTGAATAGTTACCATATCATCAAGCTCTTTGCCTATTAGACCACGAGCAATAGGTGAATTAACCGAAATCAAGTTGTTCTTAATATCCGCTTCATCGTCACCAACAATGCGATAAGTTGTCTCTTCTTCGGTATCAACATTCAAAATAGTTACGGTAGTGCCGAAAATCACTTTACCGGTATTTTCCATTTTGGTGACGTCAATTATCTGTGCATTTGAAAGCTTGCCTTCAATATCTTGAATGCGGCCTTCACAGAAGCTTTGCTGCTCACGGGCCGCGTGATATTCAGCGTTTTCTTTTAAGTCACCATGTTCACGTGCTTCGGCAATAGACTCGATAATACGTGGGCGTGTTTTGGTTTTTAACTCATTTAATTCGTCACGCAGCATTTGAGCGCCGCGCGCTGTCATTGGATACTGACTCATGAATACCGTCTCACTTAGCTAGTAATTTAAACAGAAAAGTGCGCCGCGAAGGCGCACTTTTTATTCGTTCACACAAATGTAATATTGCTAGGATACCTCGTATCCTAGCGTATGTCATTAGTGTTTGAGTCTAGCGTGTAGTTCTTGAACTGACGCCACTTTATTGCGGTCATCAGCAGACTTTGCACGAATAGTTGCGAACGCAGCGTTCATCGTGGTCGTGTAAGTCACCTTGTTTACCAAGGCTTCACGACGAATGTACACTGAGTCTGTGATGGCTTGGCGACCTTCTGTTGTATTAATCAAATACGCGTATTCGCCATTTTTGATTGCATCAACAATATTAGGGCGGCCTTCAGACATTTTGTTCACCACCGTGCTCATAATGCCTGCATCGTAAAGCTCGGTAGCCGTACCGCGGGTAGCTTCAATGCTAAAGCCTGCTTCAACTAACGCTTTTGCTAGTGCAATCATACGAGGCTTGTCGGTATCACGTACTGAAATAAGCGCTTTACCTTGCTTAGGTAGGGGCGCACCAGCACCTAAGTTAGCCTTCGCATAGGCTTCTTCAAAAGTATCGCCAACGCCCATTACTTCACCCGTAGAGCGCATTTCTGGGCCTAACAGAGGGTCAACACCTTGGAACTTGGCAAAAGGAAGCACCACTTCTTTCACAGAGTAGAAAGGTGGGATCACTTCTTCTGTTACGCCCTGCTCGGCTAGGCTTACACCAGCCATGGCACGGGCAGCAACTTTAGCAAGAGGCACACCCGTTGCCTTAGACACAAATGGAACGGTACGCGCTGCACGAGGGTTAACCTCGATGAGGTATACTTCACCGTCTTTAATCGCAAACTGTGTATTCATCAGACCGACTACGCCAAGTTCAAGGGCCATGGCTTTAACTTGCTCACGCATCACGTCTTGAATCTCTTTTGATAGCGAGTGCGGAGGTAATGAACACGCAGAGTCACCAGAGTGAACGCCCGCTTGTTCGATATGCTCCATGATGCCGCCAATCACTACGTCTTTACCGTCACAGATAGCGTCGATATCAACTTCAATAGCATCATCTAAGAACCGGTCTAGCAATACTGGTGCGTCGTTAGACACTTTAACCGCTTCGTTTAGATAACGCTTAAGGTCTTTGATGTCATACACGATTTCCATCGCACGACCACCTAGCACGTAGCTTGGGCGAACCACTAGCGGGAAGCCAATCTCTTCAGCCATAGTTAGCGCTTGCTCAACGTTAGTAACCGTGGCATTTGCAGGTTGCTTAAGATTAAGCTTGTTTACCATTTGCTGGAAACGCTCACGGTCTTCAGCACGGTCAATCGCTTCTGGTGATGTACCAATAACCGGCACACCTGCCGCTTCTAGCGCACGAGCGAGTTTAAGTGGCGTTTGACCTCCATACTGCACGATAACGCCTTTTGGCTGCTCTTTAGCAACAATTTCAAGAACGTCTTCAAGCGTTACTGGCTCAAAGTACAGGCGGTCTGATGTGTCGTAATCGGTAGAAACTGTTTCAGGGTTACAGTTAACCATAATGGTTTCGTAACCGTCTTCACGCATTGAAAGCGCCGCGTGAACACAGCAATAGTCGAATTCAATACCTTGACCAATGCGGTTTGGACCACCGCCCAATACCATGATTTTTTCTTTGTCAGTGGGCGCTGCTTCACACTCTTCGTCATACGTAGAGTACATGTAAGCGGTGCTGGTAGAAAATTCTGCAGCACAAGTATCTACACGCTTGTAAACAGGAGAAATACCAAACCCGCGACGAGTTTCACGAATATCGCTTTCTGCCACTTTGGTTAGCTCAGCTAGACGCGCATCAGAGAAGCCTTTACGCTTAAGTGCACGCATAAAGTCAGCATCAATACTCGGTAAACCCAACTCTGCTACTTTTGCTTCAAGAAGAATAAGATCTTCAAGCTGTACAAGGTACCAGCGGTCGATATTAGTAAGGTTAAATACCTCTTCAACCGTCATGCCCATACGGAATGCATCACCGATGTACCAAATGCGCTCTGCACCAGGTTGACGAAGTTCATAAACCACTTTATTGCGTGATTCAGGGTCTTCAAGGTCAACCATTGGGTTCAAACCTGTTGCACCTACCTCAAGACCACGAAGGGCTTTTTGAAGTGACTCTTGCTGGTTACGTCCAATGGCCATCACCTCACCTACCGACTTCATTTGGGTAGTTAGGCGGTCGTTAGCACCGGCAAACTTTTCAAAGTTAAAGCGAGGGATCTTAGTGACCACGTAGTCGATAGACGGCTCGAACGACGCTGGTGTTAGACCACCGGTAATGTCATTTGCCAGTTCATCTAATGTATAACCTACCGCAAGTTTTGCAGCTACTTTGGCAATTGGAAAGCCTGTTGCCTTTGAAGCAAGCGCAGATGAACGGGATACACGAGGGTTCATTTCGATGATAACTACACGGCCAGTTTTCGGATCTACACCGAACTGTACGTTTGAACCACCGGTTTCAACACCAATCTCACGCAGTACAGCCATTGCGGCATTACGCATTAGCTGGAATTCTTTGTCAGTCAGGGTTTGTGCAGGAGCAACTGTGATAGAGTCACCAGTATGCACGCCCATTGGGTCGAAGTTTTCGATAGTACATACAATAATGCAGTTATCGGCTTTATCGCGCACCACTTCCATTTCGTACTCTTTCCATCCCAAAAGCGACTCGTCAATTAGAAGCTCGTTGGTGGGAGAAAGATCTAAGCCGCGGTGACAAATTTCATTGAATTCATCAATGTTGTACGCGATACCGCCGCCGGTTCCACCCATGGTGAAAGATGGACGGATAATACAAGGGAAGCCGATACGGCTTAACACATCGTGCGCTTCATCCATGCTGTGCGCGATTTCCGCACGCGGACACTCAAGGCCGATGTTTTTCATCGCTTTATCAAAGCGTTCACGGTTTTCTGCTTTATCGATGGCGTCTGCCGTTGCACCGATAAGTTCACAACCAAACTCTTCAAGTACGCCCTGCTTGTCTAGCTCTAGCGCACAGTTAAGTGCAGTTTGACCACCCATTGTAGGTAAGATGGCATCTGGGCGTTCTTTTTCGATGATTTTGCGAACCACTTCCCAGTGAATAGGCTCGATGTAAGTCGCATCTGCCATTTCTGGGTCGGTCATAATGGTAGCTGGGTTAGAGTTAACCAAAATAACACGGTAGCCTTCTTCACGAAGAGCTTTGCACGCTTGCGCGCCTGAATAATCGAATTCACAAGCCTGGCCAATAACAATAGGGCCAGCACCAATGATAAGAATACTTTGTATGTCGGTACGTTTTGGCATAGTTGGCTAATTCCTACTGCTTGTGTTGTTCAATAAGTTCGATGAAGTGGTCGAATAACGGCGCCGCTTCATGAGGACCTGGACTGGCTTCAGGGTGCCCCTGGAAGCTGAACGCAGGCTTGTCGGTGCGGTGAATACCTTGCAACGACTTGTCGAACAACGAAATGTGAGTTACTTCTAGGTTATCTGGCAAGCTAGACTCATCGACAGCAAAACCGTGGTTTTGGCTGGTGATCATAACTACATTGCGCTTAAGGTCTTTAACTGGGTGGTTTGCACCGTGGTGACCAAACTTCATCTTCACTGTCTTCGCACCACTTGCGATAGCAAGCAGCTGGTGACCAAGACAAATACCAAATACTGGCGTACCGGTTTCGACGATAGTTTTGATTGCTGTTACCGCGTAGTCACATGGCTCTGGGTCGCCCGGGCCATTTGACAAAAATACACCGTCAGGATTCATGGCTAGCACATCTTCTGCAGGCGTTTGCGCGGGTACTAACGTAACTTTACAACCGCGGTCAGCTAGCATACGAAGAATGTTATTTTTCACACCGTAGTCGTAAGCAACAACGTGATATTTGAACTCGCTTGGTGTTACGTAGCCTTTGCCAAGTACCCAGCTGCCTTCGGTCCATGTTTTTAGCTCAGTGATGCTCACTACTTTTGCCAAATCCATACCTTTAAGGCCAGGGAAAGCTTTTGCTTGCGCTAGCGCGCTAGACTCGTCTAATTCATCAGAGCAAATAATGCAGCCATTTTGTGCACCTTTGTCTCGCAAGATACGCGTTAAGCGACGTGTATCAATGTCGGCAATACCCACAACGCCTTTCGCTTTAAGGTATTCAGACAAAGTTTGCTGTTGACGAAAGTTACTAGCAACAAGAGGTAGGTCACGGATGATTAGACCTTTCGACCAGATTTTATCTGCTTCGACGTCTTCTTCGTTAGTGCCGGTGTTGCCAATGTGTGGATAAGTAAGGGTGATGAGTTGTTCAGCGTAGGATGGGTCGGTGAGAATTTCTTGATAGCCGGTCATGGAAGTATTAAAAACGACTTCCCCAACGGCGGAGCCTGTAGCGCCTATCGCCGTACCTTTAAAAACAGAACCATCCTCTAACACCAAAAGGGCAGAATTAGCCAAGTCAACCTCCAGATTAAGGATAACTATGTGTTTGTGCAGTTTTCTGCACAAACCCCACAAAAAACGGGAGTTATTGATAACAATACATCCCGTTTTACGATCTTTGCAGCTAATAAAACCGCACTCTTCAGCCATTTTGGCGGCTTCAGAATACGAAATTCTGGCAAATTCCGGCGAGTATACATCACTGACCGAAAATGGCAAATTTATTTGTAATAATTTACTAAAATACCGCTTTTATCACCTTTTTTGCGCAGAACTACCGAAAGTGCAGCTTATTGTTCATTTAAAGTGCAACTTTAGTTTAACACTTTGGCAACGCACTCTAGCTAGCCTGCTTTTTGGCTACAGCCTGCTAGCTTCAAAAGCGCCTATAGCTTTAAATCTAGTACATCAACCATCGAGTATAGACCAGGCTCTTTACCATTCAACCACTTTGCCGCGTGTACTGCACCTTTCGCAAAAGTAAGTCGGCTAGACGCCTTGTGCGTGATCTCTAGACGCTCACCAATATCTGCAAACAAGGCGGTGTGTTCACCGACAATGTCTCCGGCACGAATAGTGGCAAAGCCAATGGTACCTTGGTCGCGTTCAGGCTCTTTTCCTTCCCTGCCGTATACTGCGCAGGTTTTTAAATCACGACCTAATTCGTCTGCAATGGCTTCACCAATGGCCATGGCTGTACCTGAGGGCGCGTCTTGTTTAAATCTGTGGTGCGCCTCTGTTATTTCGATATCAGCGGTTTCACCTAATACACTCGCCGCCTGACGAACTAGCGAAAGCATTAAGTTAACGCCTACGCTGTAATTAGCAGCAAACACGATAGGTATATGCTTTGCTGCTTCGTCTAAGGCTGATAACTGGGCATCGTTCAAACCGGTTGTACCGATTACGACAGGCATTTTATTTTTCACGCACCACGTAAGATTACTTTCAATAACCGAAGGTAGGGTGAAGTCGATCATCACATCCGCATCATTACCACTTAAATCTGATAGCGCAGTGCAATCGACATCTTTTTTACCAATTCCAGCCAGTTCACCTACATTTAGTCCTACCCAAGGTGAATCATCGCGTACCGTTGCCACGCTAAGTTCTGCATCTTCATTCAAATCTAGCGCTTCAACTAAAACGCGTCCCATACGCCCGTTGGCGCCAAATAATCCTACTTTCATTTTTTCGTTTTACACTTTTATAAACCTTCAACTGTGAGGCATTTTGCCAAATGCCGTCACTATTGCAATGTGAGTTTCAAATTAAATAAGCATAATAAGGAATCTGTGAGATTCAACTAATACCAAACCGCATAGATCATTGGCAAAACTTCAGGCTCGGATGAAAAGAAAAAATTTCAGTACACGATGCTTAGGACAAATAGAGGTTTTCTGCCGTTGGGCCTACTTGTTTTATAGAGTAAGTTAAGCGACGCTATGGCAACTAACAGATGACTGAGTACTTATTCGTCACCGCCGCACGGCAAGTGTGGATAGGTCAAATACAACGCGACTAAATTTACTATGCAAAAAACTCTTGTTTGGGATATTCCCACCCGGCTTTTTCACTGGCTTATTGTAGCGAGCCTTTTAGCGCAATATGCAACAGTAGAATGGCTTGAAAACAAAGTGCAGTGGCACTTTTATATTGGGTACTTCACCTTATTCCTTATCGTCTTCCGCATAATCTGGGGATTTGTTGGTACGCAACACGCAAAGTTCAGTAGCTTTATTACTGGTCCCAGAAAGGTTTTCAATTATATAAAAACCTTATTTAATAGGCAGTCAGAACCCGCTATTGGCCACAACCCTTTAGGCGGATGGTTTGTCGTGATTATGCTAGTGTTGCTAGCCATACAAGCGGTATCGGGATTGTTCATGACAGATGATATTTTCTTAGACGGCCCCTATCGCCAGTTAGCCGGAGAAGAAACACTAGCGCTAATGAACACTCTGCATCACCTTGCCTTTGATGTGTTACTTTACATTATCGCACTTCATATAGGTGCGGTAATATTTTACAGCGTGTATAAGAAGCAAAAATTGGTTCCCGCCATGGTGCATGGCAATAAGGAGTCAGAGACAGCAGGTATTACTAACTCGCGAATTCTACGTGCCCTTATTGTGGCGCTCATTGCAGCGGTAGCGGTATATGTAGCTATTGAAGTGTATCCGCCAACGCCACAGGTAGATGAATATTACTACTAGGTATTCTCCGGTGCCGCGTTCAAGGTTTATTAACCAACACGCCTAGACACAGAGTAAAAAGATATAAAGGGGCGAACGCCCCTTTATATCTTAGGAAAATGTATTGCAACTAAGCACCTTATGTTAAACAGCGCCTGGTTCGCTAACCAACCCCTTATCTCGCATTAACGATTCTATCTCCCTTACACTCGACGGATCATCAATGGTTGAGGGCACGGCAACGGGTTCATTGGCTGCAATTTGGCGTAGTAGTTTTCGAAGTATTTTCCCTGACCGGGTTTTGGGCAAACGATTGACAACGATGGCTCGCTTAAAGCAAGCTACTGGCCCTATTTGCTCACGAACTCGTTGAACTAAATCTTGTTCTAGCTCTTGTTCATCAACGGTAATACCGTCTTTTAACAATACTAACCCCACGGGTAACTGTCCTTTTAGCGCATCATGAATACCTATCACGCTGCATTCAGCAACTGCTGGGTGCGCAGCAAGTACTTCTTCCATTTCGCCAGTAGATAAGCGGTGCCCGGCAACGTTTATAACATCGTCGGTACGGCCCATAATGAATACGTAACCGTCTTCATCTACATAACCGTTATCTCCGGTACTGTAATACCCTTCAAACTCTCGTAAATAGCCATCAGTAAACCTTTTATGGTCTTGCCAAATAGTTGTCAAACAGCCCGGAGGTAATGGTAACTTAATAGCAATAGCACCTTTCTCGCCGTTTTTTTGCGGTTTTTCGGCACTTTGTAGCACTTTCACATTAAAGCCAGGGGTAGGCACGCTTGATGAACCAGGTTTCGTGGCAATGGGTTCGAGTCCCATGGGATTTGAACAGATTGGCCAACCTGTTTCGGTTTGCCACCAATGGTCAATGACAGGTACACCAACCTTCTCGCTAGCCCAGTAATAAGTAGGCGGATCTAAACGCTCTCCCGCCATAAATAGGGTACGTAAGCTCGAGATGTCATATTTGGATAAAAACTTAGCATCAGGATCCGCTTTTCGTATGGCTCGAAATGCTGTTGGTGCCGCAAAAAGCACATTCACTTTGTGAGACGCGATCACACGCCAAAATGCACCAGCATCAGGAGTGCCAATAGGCTTTCCCTCATACAATACCGTCGTTGCCCCTTTTATAAGCGGACCATAAACAATGTATGAGTGACCCACCACCCAACCAACGTCAGAGGCAGCCCAAAACGTATTGTCCTCGCTAATGCCATAAATAGCCCCCATCGAATAGTGAAGAGCTACCGCGTGCCCGCCATTATCCCGAACAACGCCTTTGGGCTTTCCAGTCGTCCCCGAAGTGTAAAGAACATAAAGCGGATCAGTTGCATCAACGGCTACAGGAGGAGCTGGCTCGCTATCTTCAACCAGAGAGCGCCAATCATAGTCATTTGTTTTATTTAATTCGGCTCTAAACTGAGCTCGTTGGAACATGACACATGCCTGCGGCTTGTGCTCTGCTAGGGATACCGCTTCGTCAACAAGCGGTTTGTAAGGTAAAACTTTGCTGCCCTCAATACCACACGACGCGGTAACGATAACGACCGGTTTTGCGTCGTCTATTCGAACGGCGAGCTCGTTAGCGGCAAAGCCACCAAATACCACAGAATGTACTGCCCCCAAACGAGCACAAGCAAGCATCGCGATAGCCGCTTGCGGGATCATGGGCATGTAGATGATCACACGGTCGCCTTTCGTCACACCCAGGCGAGATAAGCCGCCTGCAAACTCGGCAACGCGGTTTAGTAACTCTTTATAAGTAAAATACTCAGTAGTTTGTGTAACAGGTGAATCATAAATAAGCGCAGTTTTATCGCCGCGACCATTTTCTATATGATGATCAAGCGCTAAATAACTGGTGTTAAGCTGTCCTCCCCTAAACCAGTCGTAGTAACCGTTATCTGTAGGCTGACATCCTTTATGAGGAGGTTGAAACCACGCTATTTTTCGTGCTTGTTCTAACCAAAACTCATCGGGGTGCTGGGTCGAGGCAATGTATTCATTTTTATAAGTCATAACCATGTCCTGAGTAGGTTTTATCAACACCCTACGATAGTTACGTTATGTCTACTAATAAGACTTCAGGCGTAGATAGACTAACAAATTGATTTACATAAATTTAAATATTAACAAACAGAAAGTAGACGCAGAGTAGCAGCTATTTAACTACATCCTTTCGTAAGCGCTGTACTGCCAAAAGTTAAGTATCTTCTTTATGTTGCGCCTCAAAAATTTTGTCTTTCCAATTATCTACACTCATGGGTTTATCTAAGTAATATCCCTGAAAGGCACTGCAACCACACGCCATAGCTTTATTTAGTTGGCCCGTTGTCTCTATCCCCTCGGCGACTATGTTCAAATGTAGTGCTTTTGCCATATTGCAAATACTTGTAACTAACAGCGCTTTTTGCTGCGAACCTTCCATTGCTTTTACAAATGTTCTGTCTACTTTCAGCTCAGTAATTGGCAAATTTTGAAGGTAATTTAGACTTGAGCCACCAAGGCCAAAATCGTCAATAGATAGACTGCATCCTTTCTCCGCCAGTTCTCTCACGCGACGTTGAATAATACTCACACCTCTTACTAATGCACCTTCGTTAAGCTCTAGAGTCAAATCTCTGTACGATACTCGCCACTTATTAACTGTCTCAGCAAACTTACTCACAAAATCGGCTCGCGCTAAATGTATTGTGCTGATATTAATAGACAACTTAGTTTTAACTTTTATCGACTGACATTCATTAAGTAACCTGCAGGCTTCGTTGCACACCCACAAACCGAGTTCAGCAATAAAGTCATTCTCTTCAGCAATGGGTATGAATTCAGAAGGGCTTACAGCGCCCATATGAGGATGCTCCCACCTTAACAAGACCTCTGAACTAGTAACGTTGTGATTTACGTCATATTGAGGTTGAAGTTCAACATAAAACTCGTTGTTGGAAATTGCTCTGCTTAGAGAGTTTTTTATGTAATTGTACCGCTCGATATCACTTGGATTAACGTGGAAATACGCGTGGCCAGATTGAAAAATAGGGACACCTTTCGTTTCTCTTAATGGCTTTCTCGATAACAGAGCTTTTATCTTCTTATACGAAAAATGCTTTGCCGGAACAGTGCAACTAGTTGTTTGTGTTTCAATGTCTAAGAGGCTGTTGTGGAGCGTTATTGGCGCTAGCACATGATCGCGAATGAGGTTGGCGCAATCATGAGCTGCGTTTAGCGGTAACGCTTCATGGCTATAATATTGATGAAGGTGAATGTAAAAGGCGTCTCTCTCACATTTGAATATACTGGCTGAAGCGTGCTTATTAGTTTCAAATACACGAATAAAGCGACTAGCCAGAATTCGCAGAATGTAATCCATCGTTGGTTCCCCAAGCGGATTTTCGTATTCTCTTATATTACAGACAGCTACACGCACAAAAGTAGCAAATAGCTTAGATGATTTATCATTATTGGCTTTTTCAGCAAGGTAACGTTCAAATTGATTTACATTTGGTAGGCGTGTCACCATATCGGTTAAGGCAAGTTGTTTGTAATGCTCAATTTCGTAGTTCCGATTAGTGATATCGCGCACTGATGCGACTATTAGCTGCTGATTATGCACAGAGCATCTTGACAAACTAACTTCACAAGCGATGCGTTTGCCATTTTTATGCCGAAGGCATTCATTCACCGAGCCAGTTTCACTACACAATACTAAACCTGCTGATAAATCAAAAAAACGAGAGGGACTGTTTTTATTTTGTGCCTTGCTTGATATTATTTTTATATCTTGGCCAATAAGCTCCTCAGACTCAAAGCCCAACAAAGAGTAAACGCGTTCATTTGCAGTCAAAATAGTGCCATGTTCATCAATACTTAGCACCACACAATCCACATTATTCAGCAAACTGACAAGATAATCTGTGTAACTATGCTGTGAGTCAGACAAACGTTGTATTTCAGTTTCGTCCTGCACAGCGCCATAAAGGCGGGTGAGTTTAATGCCGCCAACGCTCCCTCGTTGGACTTGTAGAAACACAGTTAGTTTTATACTTTTCCTACGACCCAATTTATCTTGAAATTCAAAGTGTTTTACGAACTCTCTGCTTCCTCTGAGTGCTTTAAAAACTCGATGTATCAGGCCTTTTCTATCACTTGAACATAGCATTTCGAGTACTTCGTTAAGACTCACACTTTTTACGCGGGGTACACCTAATAACGCTCTCATCGCCTCAGTTAAAGAAAGTCCTCCAGTGAACCTGTCAATTTCCCACGCGCCCACTTTAGAGATTGAACTTACCTCCTCTAACAAGGCAAGCTGCTCGGATAACTTGTCTGAGTATGGGTGACGCGCGAGCTCATATTGATAATTTAGCTCTACTTTTTGGCGCGTAATATCTATCAACGTTTGTTGTAGAGGACTCAGTACGCAATGGTGTACAAAAGTTAGAATCACGCCCATCACTTCATCTAGCATATCCCTTACAGTAGCAACGACAACATGGCTATCGGCATAAAGATCAAGCGATAGTGGGAAAATAAAATCTTTGCTAGGAATGGGAGCACTTAAAGGTGTGAGCGGGAGCATCAGCAGCACATGGGAGGGAAAAACAATACTCTCCGCTTCCAGTGACGGATGATTTACATCGCAAGATAATATTGTTGCTCTTCCGTTGCTTGGGTTTACCGAGGCTAATAAAACGCATAGCGCTTCTGTTTTCTTTCGACTTTCATCAAGCAATACAGAAATGTTTTGTTGTGTTGTGCGCATGGTTGACAACATGCGTTCACTGCGTAAATCCATCTAAGCAAACCTTTTTATATCTTATCGAATTCATCACAAACGATAGCAGCACGACATTAAAAGGATGCTGAGTTGTGTCGTGGTTTTAAGCGGTTTACAAGTTTTGCTGCTTCAGTTTTTTACGAACTGCCTTATACGTTTAAAGGGCTGGATTTACGACGTTTTAGTTCCTACATTAGCACCTTGTCGCAATAAATCATCACCAAACCTGAGCCTATAACATAGCACAAAATTTATTCAACTTTCCAGCAGGAACATTAAAGCGTCTCAAACGAAAAGCGTGTTTTTCTTAGATAAGCATTACCTATTTAAAATCAGGGATAGTACTTGCAAGTTCATTTACCTGAACAGGATCTAACACTACTGAGCTTAGCGCGCTAGAGACAGTTTGCGTTGGAAGGGTTGTATTTTTATTAAAAAATTCGCGGTCGCGCAGTTTAAATTTACGAGTGATTGTCGGATATAAATAATTTTCTGTCAGCCAAAGGACTGCCGCCACTTCTGGGCCTGCAGCCATAAGACCTGCAGCGAAAAAGCCTACACCAATTGCCACCCTAGCAACTGCCGAATCCGACTGCTTTTCACCAAACAATGTTGATAGCTGCTTTGAATAGGCTCGAGCCTCAGCAGTTAAGTGCTCTTCTGTACCTTGCCCGGAAAAATAGTCATCTTGAGCTTGACGGTATGCTCTCAACTGTTTGCCGACATCGCTAAACGGAGATACCAGTTCCGCCCATTTCGGCCCGCTATTCATTGATATGTTTTGGGGTACTCGCAACCCGGGGATTGAGACGTGCTGCATTTGCAAAGCTTGGTCAACTTTAGATAAATCAGAAAATGCTGAGCTAAACCGTGTTTCAACTAAAATTTGCTGCTTAGACAAAGATGGCTGGCTACCTAAGCAAACACCGAAGTTATAATGATAAGCTTCACAAGCGAGGTGCATCATAGATAGACGACCTTGTTGGTTATCAGCTAGGCACTCTGTGACCGCAGTTTCCCAACGTGTTCGGGTAGCCTCTTTATCATATCGATTTAAATTTTCATATAAATCGAAAACTCGGCGCCATTGGTCGAGGCTGACATTGCCTATTGATAATTCTTCTGGTGTACGTTGAGCCAAACGCATGATCATTTGATCAAAGCCGTGACTGATGTGTTTATCTGGCCAAGGAATAAAGTTCTCTGTTTCTTCTAACAATGGCTGCCATTTGCGTAATTCACGCTTTAGATTTGGCCATTCTGCAGAGTTTTTCAAAACGCTGAAGCTGGTAACACCTTGGTCGGCCATTTTCTCAGGTAAGGAAGCTAAATCGGCATTCCGCGACAATATTCTTACAAATCCTTGCTCAATCAACGAAGTAAGCGGAGAACAACTGGGGTTTAAAATAGCTTGCCTTGCCGCACTATTATTGAGCAGATACCCGTCATTAATGATTACCTTTTCCCCTAATATAGCCTTTCTCACGAGCAATTGATTAAAGTAGTTTATATCCGCGTCGAATTGCCAAGGGAAACGCTCCACAACATCGTCCAATGTGCCTACATACGTCAGCGAGGGTCGCATCTTATCTCCATATCAAAAATCTGATGTTAAGCAGCGACGAATATACCACAGCATATTGGACTTAACGACGTACTCTATCAGGCAAGTTCTACAAGACTTTAGAAAGGTCAAATTTTCACGACAATAAATGTGTTGCGATGCTTGATGTTTCTTACTTTTAAAGTCCTAAACGAAAAAAGTAAGTCACTTTTTAAGAGAGGTTATGAGTCTGAAGATTCAGCGAACCTCTCAACTTATCTGTATGAGCGCAATATAAAATACCAAGTAACACGCCGTAATATTAAATGAGGCTTTGGGTCAGTACTATGAAATAAACTCATATTTACTGACCCAATATCAGAGCGCTTTCATATTTTGAAAAACAAATTCAGTCTAGTCTTTCTTATAGTCGTCATGACATGATTTACAACTTGCGCCAATTTTACCGATAGCACCTCGATATGCGCTTTCATCGCCGGATGCAACAGCTGCCTGAAGTCCTTGCGCTGCCGTTTTAAGCGCCATTACTTTCTTTTCGACATCTGAAAAATTTATCCAGATTTCATCTTTCGCGCCAGTTTCAACATCAAACTTACGCGTATCGACTGATAAGTAATCGCCCATCATTTCAGCAAGTTGTTCTAGACGTACCGCATTTGTTTCCATAACGCTTTCGTCAAAAGGTAATGCACCTTTTGCCATTCCACCTAACGGCCCCATATTACTGCGTACTAATTGAAAAATAGCCTGACGATACTGAGTCGCGGCTTTAGCGTGCTTAGCCGATGAAGCTTCTACTACCTCTGCCGCAAACAATGGGCTAGACGCTAATGCACCTGATATCATTGTAGCAACGATTGCTTTACGAGAAAAAATCATGCCTGTTCCCTTACTCGAATAGTTATTGTTGAATGGTCTGTATTAGCATGTTTACTTTTCAGTACATATTCACAGAGAAAGTTAACACGCTATAGTTTTTACTCATCGTGACGAATAGTAGCGCGAAGCGCAACATTAATAACGGTAAAACAGAGTAAAGCAAAGATAAACGCCCACAAAACCGGCCAAAACGTAAGCGAGAAGCGGCTTCACTGTCAGATGGAAATGATATCAGTGTTTGTTAGAATCTAGATTTGAATGATCTATGCGGATTGGTATAAAAAGCCCTCATGGTGAGGGCTTTTACGAAATTTGGCGCTTGAACGATTTAATTAGTTGGTGAGATCATCAAAGAACTTTTTAACGCCATCAAAAAAGCCCTGCGCCTTCGGACTGTGCTTGCTTGACGCTCTACCCATGGACTCTTCTAGCTCTTGCAAAAGTTCTTTTTGGCGTGACGACAAGTTTACTGGCGTTTCCACCACAACCTTACACATCAAGTCGCCCATGGCACCACTTCTAACTGACTTAACTCCTTTACCGCGTAGGCGGAACATACGGCCAGTCTGGGTTTCAGGGCTGATTTTCAGCTTAACTTTACCATCTAACGTTGGCACTTCTAGCTCGCCACCGAGGGCTGCCGTAGTGAAGCTTAGCGGTACTTCACAGTACAAGTTGTTGCCATCGCGCTTAAAGATATCATGCTCACGAACGTGCACTTGAACGTACAAGTCACCGGCTGGTGCACCATTCTCGCCCGCTTCACCTTCGCCAGAAAGACGAATGCGATCACCGGTATCAACACCTGCAGGAATCTTAACGTTAAGAGTCTTAGTCTTTTCTTTACGACCATGACCATGACAGCTGTTGCAAGGATCTTCGATAATTTTGCCCTTGCCTGAACACGTTGGACAGGTTTGCTGTACAGCGAAGAAACCTTGACGCATCTGAACCTGACCGTTCCCGTGACAGGTTGGACAGGTTTTAGGTGAAGAACCTTTTTTCGCTCCTGACCCATCGCACACGTCACATTCAACCAGCGTAGGTACGCGAATATCAACGCTCTTACCACGAACCGCTTCTTCTAAACTAAGCTCTAGGTTGTAACGTAGGTCTGAACCTTGACGAGCACGCGACTGACGTCCACCGCGACCACCGCCGCCAAAGATATCACCAAAAACGTCACCAAAGATATCGCCGAAGTCGGCACCACCACCGAAGCCGCCACCACCGCGGTTTGGATCAACACCTGCATGGCCGTATTGGTCGTATGCTGCACGTTTCTGCGAATCTGACAGAATTTCGTAGGCTTCCTGGATTTCTTTAAATTTATCTTCCAGGCCTTTATCGCCTTGCGTACGGTCAGGGTGATACTTCATCGCAAGCTTTTTGTACGCCTTTTTAATTTCGCGTTCGCCTGCGCCTTTATCTACCCCGAGTACTTCGTAGTAGTCTCGTTTCGACATATCGTTTACATATCCTACTTTTTGTCGACAAGCATAAGATGCTTATCGAATCTACATCTGACTGTTGTGAAAATAACCTGACTGGCTGTTTAACAACGCCAACTCATTTACACCAAGTTATTTACACAACAAAGGCGCAACAAGAATCTCCTGTTGCGCCTGAACTGCTTACACAGCCCGGCGCACCGGGCTAATCACAACAGTTTATTTTTTATCGTCGTCTTTCACTTCTTCAAATTCTGCGTCAACAACATCATCGTTAGCTTGACCAGAAGAAGCTTGCTGCTCAGCGCCTTCCGCGCCACCGGCTGCAGCTTGTTGAGCTTGCGCCGCTTCCATCAACTTGCTAGACGCTTGAATAAGTTCTTGCGTTTTCGCTTCGATTTCTGCTTTGTCTTCGCCTTTAACTGCAGTTTCAAGTGCTGAAAGTGCTTCTTCGATTGGCGCTTTGTCTTCTGCACTTAGTGCATCGCCGACTTCTTCAAGCTGTTTACGTGTGGCGTGAACCATACCATCAGCTTGGTTACGCGCTTGAATCAGCTCTTCAAACTTCTTATCAGCTTCTTTGTTCGCTTCCGCGTCAGCTACCATTTTTTCTACTTCTTCATCGCTTAGGCCTGAAGAAGCTTTGATAGTGATCTTCTGCTCTTTACCTGTGTCTTTATCTTTCGCAGACACGTGTAGGATACCATCAGCATCTAGGTCGAAGGTTACTTCGATTTGCGGTACACCGCGCGCTGCTGGGCGGATACCTTCAAGATTAAACTGACCAAGAGACTTGTTGCCACTTGATTGCTTACGCTCACCTTGTAGTACGTGTACAGTAACCGCAGACTGGTTGTCTTCCGCTGTCGAGAATGTTTGTGACTTCTTCGTTGGAATCGTCGTGTTCTTCTCGATTAGCGCAGTCATTACGCCACCCATTGTCTCGATACCTAGAGACAGAGGTGTTACGTCTAGTAGTAGAACGTCTTTAACGTCACCAGAAAGTACACCACCTTGAATTGCCGCACCTACTGCTACTGCTTCATCAGGGTTAACGTCTTTACGTGGCTCTTTGCCGAAGAATTCAGTTACATACTTCTGTACTAGCGGCATACGCGTTTGACCACCAACAAGGATGATGTCATTGATGTCGCCTACAGAAAGATCTGAATCAGCTAGTGCCTGCTTAAGCGGCTCAAGTGAATTCTTAACGAGGTCTTCAACCAAAGACTCAAGTTTTGCACGAGTAAGCTTAATAGCTAAGTGCTTAGGACCTGTTGCATCAGCAGTGATGTATGGCAGGTTAACTTCAGTCTGTTGTGAAGAAGAAAGCTCAATCTTCGCTTTTTCACCGGCTTCTTTAAGACGCTGCATAGCAAGTGGGTCTTTACGAAGATCGATGCCTTGGTCTTTCTTGAATTCTTCAACTAGGTAGTTGATAACGCGGTTATCGAAGTCTTCACCACCAAGGTGAGTATCACCGTTAGTTGCTAGTACTTCAAAAGTGTGCTCGCCGTCTACTTCATCGATTTCGATGATAGAAATATCGAAAGTACCACCACCTAGGTCGTATACTGCAACAACGTTGTCGCCTTGCTTTTTGTCCATGCCATAGGCAAGAGCAGCAGCAGTTGGCTCGTTGATAATACGCTTAACTTCAAGACCTGCGATACGACCCGCATCTTTAGTTGCTTGACGCTGAGAGTCATTGAAGTAAGCCGGTACAGTGATAACTGCGCCTGTTACTTCTTCGCCAAGATAATCTTCAGCGGTCTTTTTCATTTTCTTAAGTACTTCAGCAGAAATCTGCGGAGGCGCCATTTTCTCGCCTTTCGCTTCTACCCATGCATCACCGTTATCAGCACCTACGATTTTGAAAGGCATGATGTCGATGTCGCGCTGTACTTCTTTATCTTGGAAGCGACGACCAATTAGACGCTTGATAGCGAATAAGGTGTTTTCAGGGTTAGTAACCGCCTGACGCTTCGCTGATTGACCTACAAGTGTTTCACCATCGTTTGTATAAGCGATGATTGATGGTGTTGTACGATCGCCTTCCGCGTTTTCAATTACGCGAGGTTTGTCGCCGTCTAGAACTGCGACACATGAATTCGTTGTACCTAAATCGATACCAATGATTCTACCCATTTCGTGTCTCCGAATGATTTTCTTAATACTGTACTTTTAGTGGGGTTATTCCCCGTCTTTTCAATAGATGCCAGTAAAAAAACTGGCATTTTTGTGTGTTCGTCGCAAAAAGCGTCTTAGGCCTGCGTATCTACACCGCCGCTTGGCGCACGCGATACCATAACCATGGCAGGACGTAGCAAACGACCATTAATTTGATAACCTTTCTGCATAACCGCCATTACTGTATTTGGCTCGTGGTCTGCACTTTCTTGCATAGACATTGCCTGGTGCAAGTCAGGGTTGAAGGTTTCGCCCTGCGGATCAATAAGGCTTAATCCAAATTTCTCAATAGTGCTTAAGAAAGTTTTGTGGGTCATTTCCACACCTTCTAAAAGCGGCTTAACCGCTTCATTGTCGCCATCGGTCATTTCGATTGCGCGTTCTAGGTTGTCGATAACCGGAAGCAATTCGCCAGCAAAGCGCTCAAGGGCAAATTTACGTGCCTTTTCAACCTCACCTTCAGCACGACGACGTGCGTTGTCAGCGTCTGCACGTGCGCGAAGCACACCATCTTGCTGCTCTTTAATCGTAGCTTGGGCTTCAGAGAGTGCGGTTTCTAGTTCATAAATGCGCTGTGCATTTTCATCTAGTTCTACGCCTTCTGCTTCTGACGTTTCTACCTGCGCTTCTTCTGCGCCTTGTACAGTTTCATCAACTGAATTTTCTTGTTCTGCCTGCACGTCGCGATTATCGCTCATGCCTACCTCCAAACGTTTTTCTTAATTAGGCATTGCCCAATAACGTTAAAATTATTGGGAATGAGTCTGTTGCGCTTAGTTATGGGGCTAGATTTAGGGTGATCAAGGGTATCCACAATATTTTTGTGGGTGATTTTTAAAAAATATAAAAAAAGCCAAACTTCAATACTAAGTATGGCTTCCTAACGCTTTAATGAGTGTTTTTAATTTAGTTACCTAGTGGTACCAACTTGCCAAAATGTTGGCGTTCGTATTGAACCACTATCTAGGATAACACACTGAGGGTCACCTCTTTTGCAACCATTCCCTTTTATCCTGCTTCCCGTTTGCCCATGGTGCTTTCTGAGTTCACTTAGCATCAACCCGTGAACATCGCCCATATTGATACTAATTCCAGTCACCGTAATAGTTTCAATGCTGCTATCGAGACCAGCAGTAGACTTAGGGTTCTCATTATCCTGCGCTATAACTTTCTCTCCACTTAATTGTTGAAGTAGCTCTACAGAATTGGCGTATTTACCTGACGCTGGAAATGCTAATAGAGACTTCGCTTTCACCATATCCTTTTCCACAAAGTCTCCATTGATATAAAGAACGGCTAATACATAGTTAGCGAGGTAGCTCATTCCTTCTTCAACTTCGGCTTCCAAAAATTCAACCGCAGTCGCTTTTTCTTCGTCGGTAGATTCATTATCAGAAAAGACGAGAACAGCATATTCCTCTGCCGTTCTATTAACGCCTTCATCTGCAGCAAATTTCATCAATCGCTTGGCTTCAGCCATATTCTTTTGTGTACCAATTCCCTGTGCAGCCATCCCCGCTGCTTGTCGGTAAGCTGGCAGGAAGCCCTGTTTCGCAGACTTATCAAAGTAATAATAGGCATTTTCTAAATCTGTCTTTACCCAGATTCGGGATTCATAAAGATGTGGCCAAGGGAGAAGCTGGTTTGCTCATGACCTCTGGACGCCAAAGCTCGAAGTGTATTCAGCTTAGCAAGTGAACAATCTTCGTCTGCGCATTCAGGTTGATTCGGAATAGCCCAAACAGATGCAGAGAATATAGTTGAAATTAGTAGTGAGATTCGCAGAGTACGTGTGCTTGCTGAATCTTGTTTCATTAAATTCCCTTTTTATTATTTCAGTCATTGGCTAAGACCCACTTATGTGTAAATCCTACTGCTCAAAAAGACATCGCCCTTGTATAAAAACCTATCACTTACAGTTCAAATTACAAATAACTAACAAACGATTAACTCCGAAATATTGGTTATGTACTGACAGAAGATACCTCGCATGTGAAAACTATGTTAATGTGAATCAACATAAAACGCGCTTTCAATTGCGCTAATAAATGCGTTCAACTACACGGAATATCTATGCTAAGTATCTGGACGGTTGGCACTATTGTTGGTTGTTATCTCCTCGCGCTTTTCGCTTTAGCATTTTGGGGCGATAAGCGTTTACGTGACAACCGGCAACACCCAATATTGTACAGCCTTGGATTGGGCGTGCATTGTACATCTTGGGCATTTTTCGGCACTACCTCTCAAGCAGCACAATATGGCTGGGCAGTTATCCCTACTTATTTAGGGATTATGCTGACTATGGCATTTGCGTTTCCTGTGGTGCTTCATATAAGCAGACTGTGTCAACAACACAACATCAGCTCTTTAGCAGACCTCATCTCACTTAAATACCAGCACTCCCACTTGATTGCCGCGCTTATCACTTTACTGTGTTTTTTCGGTGTAGTGCCCTACATCGCCCTGCAGTTAGACGCCATTACGAAATCAATAAATTTGTTGACTGACGACGCGCATACAAGCACGCCATGGTTAAGTATCTACGTAGCTATCTTGCTCGCATTATTTGCCATTATCTTCGGTACCCGTACACTCAACTTGACCGACAAACACCCCGGTCTGCTACTTACTATAGCGTTTGAATCGGTTATAAAGCTTGTTGCCCTGTGCGCTGTAGGTGTTTTCGTTTGCTTCTATCTGTTTGATGGTGTGTTGGATTTGGTGTCTAACGCCGCTTCAAATGCCAGTGCTCGAGAAGTCATTTATGCTGATAGCGCTCCCTGGGTTTATGTATCACATGTTGTTTTGGGCGTTTGCTCTATGTTCGTTTTGCCACGACAGTTTCATATGAACTTCGTTGAGCAGAACGGTGAGGGGGAGCTTAGAACAGCAAGGTGGCTATTTCCCCTCTATCTATTTGGCATGACCCTTTTTATTATTCCTATTGCACTTGCAGGAAAAAAGCTGCTGCCAGTGGATACGAGCTCTGATGCGTATGTGCTTGCCCTACCTTTACATGCTGAAAATATCGCGCTGTCGTCATTTGCTTTCATAGGAGGTCTTTCTGCAACCACCAGCATGGTGATTGTTGCAACCTTGGCGCTGGGAATAATGATCTCGAACAATGTTGTCACGCCACTTTGGCTAAAAGCGAGACTAAAGACTTCGCCCAATCGTTCAATGCAGCCAAACAAAATACTGTCTATACGTCGTATTACCGTTGTGGTCGTACTTAGCATTGCGCTCTGGTATCACTTGAATATAAGTCAGGCTGCACCTCTGGTTAAAAGCGGGGTGATTGCTATTGCATTATTAGCACAGTGCATGCCTTCACTCATGTTTGGTCTTTACTGGCCGAAAAGCAACAAAGCTGCAGCTATTTGCGCCTTATTGGTAGGGTTTACATGTTGGGCAGCATTTCTCCTCTACCCAAGCTTACTGTCGAGTTATTATTTCAACCCAGCACCCACTGACCAAGCGCTTGGTTTGGGCTTTGCCTTTTCCTTATTGGCTAATTGCCTAACATTCGTCACGGTTGCATTGATTACATCAAGACGTGGCACGAAGCCAAATAATACGCTCCTAACAGATCACGACACACCTCGTTTACTGGTAAAAGTGAGGGACTTAATTGCACTCACCGAACGTGTGCTCGAAAGTGCCACGCACTCTCAACTGGTTAAGCAGCTATCAGTTGACGTCAATCGCGCCGCTAGCAGTGGTTATGCCAGTCAGGCGCTTATCGACAGGGTAAATAAGTTGCTTGCCGCACAAGTAGGAGCACCTAGTGCTCGTATATTACTGGGCGCCATCGCAGATACAGGCAGCGAAAGCTTTCCAGAACTGGTTGACTGGGTAGAAGAAGCTTCTCAGTCATTTCAGTTTAACCACGAGGTACTTCAATCGTCAGTGCAAAACATTGAGCAAGGCATAAGTGTGCTTGATGACAAACTGCAGCTACTGGCGTGGAACGAACGTTACGTGGAGTTATTTGCCTACCCTAAAGGATTTCTAAAAGCGGGCATGCCCATTACCGATATACTTAGCTACAACGCAAACCGAGGGTTGTTTAGCCCCTCATCTATCGAAAAGCGCGTTAGCTACATGCTGGAAGGCACCCGTCATAAACATATTCGCAAACAGCCTGACGGAAAAGTGATTGAACTTAACGGCGCGCCGCTACCTGGTGGCGGCTACGTGACTACCTATAGCGATATCACTGAATACATAGCAATTCAAAAAGAATTAGAAAGTGCAAAAGAAGACTTGGAGGCAAGGGTTGCGCAGCGTACAGCAGAATTAGAAGAAGCCAAACAACACGCTGACAAAGCTAACGAGAGCAAAACCAAATTTCTGGCCGCGGCTGGGCACGATCTCATGCAACCATTCAACGCCGCAACATTATTTGCCAGCATGCTCAGCAAAAAGACGCAAGGTAGTGAACTGGCCACACTATCTGAAGGCGTGGTGAATTCTTTGGACAATGCTCAGAGCTTACTTTCAATGCTACTTGATATGACGAAATTAGACGCTGGCGTACTTACCCCTCAAAAGACTGAATTTCCAGTCAGTGATATGTTGTCTTCATTGGTGCAGGAATTTAGTGTCATTGCAAAGCAAAAAGGTATTGAGCTCAGGTATGTACCGACCAGAGTTATGGTGTACTCGGACAAAGTGCTACTGCGACGGGTGCTTCAAAACTTGCTGTCCAACGCAGTCCGCTATACCGCAAAAGGCCGTATTTTGGTGGGCGTGAGACGCACAAGAGTCACAAATACCGAGCAGGTTATAAAGCTTTGTGTTTACGATACCGGACTAGGTATCGCCGACCACCAACAGCATGAAATATTTAGTGAATTCCACCAGCTAGAGAGCAACAACAAAGGCGAAGGAATTGGATTAGGCCTGACTATTGTAGATAAGATATGTCGACTACTCGGTCATGAAGTCGGACTGACTTCATCGCCAAATAAAGGAAGCTGCTTCAGTGTGGCTGTATCTAGAGCATTTCAAAGCGAAGCCTCGATACCCACCGCGCACGCAAGTAACACTAATCATGTTGACTCCCCTTTTAATAAATCAGTATTAACGAAGAACTCAGCAAGTGCGCCAAATAATTCAGTAAGCGTTCAAAAAAGCGCATTAGACAGCCGTTCTCGCCCTGTCTCTTCGCACTCCCATCAAATGCCCTCTTTAGACTCAGCGAATAAAAACAACAATGCATTTTTGAAAGACACCCGTTTTCTACTTGTAGAAAATGACGAGCAAGTGGCAAATGCAATGTGTACCTTACTGAGAGATTGGGGAGGGCGCACAACATTGATAGCGGGCGGAGCAGAAGTGTCGAGTATTTCACAAGAACACTTTGATGTGCTCGTCGCCGATTATCACCTAAATTATGGCGAAACCGGTTTTGACGTTGCAGCGATTCTTTCTGAAAATAACGTGAGTTTTGCCTTAAAGATTTTAGTCACTGCCAACAGAAGTAACGACATAAGAGAAGAAGCGGCGGAGCAACAATTTAGCTACCTGCCAAAACCCTTAAAGCCTGCGGCACTTAAGCGACTGCTAAAGCAATCGCTTGTTTAATAAAGAACTAGTGATCGCATTTGTAGTACGGCAGTAGGTATTTCGTCTTCTTTTGGTAGCTGGTTTGCATCAAGATGCTTTTTACTTTTGCGGTAACGCGATGTGAAGTTTCCCGTAACGATAATCAAGTGTTACAACGAAGTCTTTCAACAAATCATAGCCTATTAAGCCTACTACCCGCTTTCCTGCAATCCGGCTGCCTGTCCGTTCATACTGACTTTCTAAGTTTGTTTTTTGTCCTTTAGCAGGAAAGCTAACTTTCACATCGCCAATTTCATAAGGGCCAAACTTCACTACATCAGACGTAGCGAACTCATTAACCCCAGAACTATTGGCACCAAACGACGTGCTTGCGCCTTCCACTTTTTCAAGCAACCCAACCTTGGACGCCGCTCGACGGTTAATCAAAATTGTACCGGCGTTACCAGTATCGACTAATAGCCACAACGCAACACCGTTAATTTCTACTTGCGCGATAGGCATTCCACTAGCCTGTTGAGAGTTGGCTCGAACATTTGCCACCTCTCCCATATCTATCGAATCACGCGTCACCAAACGAATTTTTCTGTGGGGGTAGTCCAATTGAACGATGAAGTTATTGAAAAAACCTGCCCCCAGTAACATACCATTAGAGTGATGACCTAAGCTGGATTCGACAAGTGAATCCAGCTCGAAATCACTACCAAATATTTTAACGTTTACATTGTTGTAAGCGTTTCGCCTTTCAACGTCGTACACCCCTTTAACGGTCACGGGGCGCCCTTTATCAAGGTCTAAATCATGCTTCCCGATAAACGCGCGATTGATACTGTTTATTTGTGCTCCTGAATCCAGCATGACCCGAGATTCGATGTCTTCTATGGTAACAGGCAAAAAAACGTGACCGTTGTCCAGGGTGAAATCTGTCCACGCTGTAACGGCACTAAACGCATTGAAAGAACTAAAAAGAAGGGAAAGTAAAATAAATCGCGTCATAAATATCCTTTTACGCCAGTAAACTAATCCTTTGAAACCTTACGCTAGCACATGAGTTGATTGAGATCGAATTAGCACGATGAACCGAACGCGCCCCCCCCCCTAATCTAGTGGAAAGCATCTAATACATGTTAGTGCTTAAACTATATCAATATGATCATAGTCTTGAAGACGTCTATCGCTTTCCGTTTAGCTTAAATGCATAGCATTTTTGAACGCAATGCCAGCCTTAGTCCTGTTGATAACGCCAAGTTTTCTCAATACTGCTGATACATGTTGTTTAACGGTGGACTCAGAAATGGCCAGTTCGTAAGCAATCTGCTTGTTGAGCAAGCCGTCTGATACCATTCGCAACACTTTAAGTTGGTGAGGGGTAAGTTGCTTTAGTCGGTTCGTGAAATCATCTTGGTCAGAGCGATTATTCACGTTGGATGCAGAGGCATTTGATATCGTGGCCGAAGCTATGTGAACAGTAGGCGGGACCCAAGTTTCACCGTCTAACACCGTATTTACCGCGTCAATAATGCAATCGACCGAAGCTGATTTGGGTATAAAACCGCTTGCGCCTAACGCAAACGATTTTGCCATAACATCAGGCTCTTCTTGTGCGGTAATAACAACAACAAGTACATCAGGATAGAGCGCATGTACCTCAGCAAGGCCATTTAACCCTTCATTGCCGGGCATAGTGAGATCTAAGAAAAGCAGATCGATGTCGTCATTTTCTTCAAGACTAGTGAGCGTATCGGGGAACGTGGAGGTTTCTACAAGTTCGATATGTTCCACACTAGCTAACGCATGGCACATCGCAGCCCTGAACAGAGGATGATCGTCAGCAATCAAGATTTTCACAGACATAACGCTATCAACTTGTAACTACCTTGTTAATCAAAATACTACCACGCCGGTAAAAAAAGGTTAATCTTATTGGCGTATCTGTTATTGCGTAAGCGTCCGCACCACGCCCTTCAACGCTAGACACATCTGTCGGCCAACACAATCGAAAAAGGTCGAGCAAAAGTGAGCACGCCTAAGCGCAATGGCCTAGGCGTGAAACGTGTTGCCGGTCTTCTTCAGAACATACCGTTTAGAATCGATAACCTACCGTAAGGTGAACTGTACGTGGGTCACCGTAATAACCAATAAGTGTAGTATCGCCACCAAGGCCCGGACCAAAGTTACCTTCATCGTCTTGCGTAACAAAGTCATAACCACCAACCAGATACTCTTCATCGGTCAAGTTTTTAACGTGTAGTCCAGCATACCAGTCGCCTTCAACGCTTTCCCAGCGCGCGCTTAAGTTCACCATACCATAGGCATCTTGTTGAATAAGATCGCTGGTTTCAAAGATAAGATAATCATCGCGATAGTAGTAGTTGGCGTTGAAAGTAATATCCCCAAAACTCGTTTCTAGTAGGTAGTTGGCATTAAGATTAAAGGTATTCTCTGGCGTACTTGCTAGACCAATCAACGGAGGGATTGCGTTGTTTTTCTTAATTTCAAAGTCAATATAACCGTAAGCAACGTCAAACTGAAGGTTATCCGTGGCTACCCACGTCATCTCCAACTCGGCGCCTTTTGCGGCCGTCTCTGCAGCATTGCGCAGTCGCTGGTCGAGGGCTGTTGGATCAGACAAATCCCCTTCTACACCAATATACTGACGATCTTTGTGGTCGTAAGAGAACAATGTGATATTCATACGAAGTGCGTCGGTTAAGTCACTCTTCACACCCACTTCGAAGCTGTCAACGACTTCTGGTTCAACACCAGGCTCGTTAGACTGAGCGCGAGGGTTAAACGTGCCCGATTTGAAGCCTTGTGAATAGCTCGCGAAGAACATGGTATCGCGGTCCATTTGATATTCCACGCCCACTCGCGGAGTAAAGCGCGACCAACTCTCTACCGCTGGCGCATCTAACACTTCATCGCCATCGGTGTCTGTCCCAAGTACTTGAGGCACTAATTGTCCGTCGGGACGCACGTAACCATCAATCCAGTCGGTATAAGGATAAACATTGGCGAATACCAGACCATTGTTTACAAACGCGGACTTTTCTTCATCGGTGTATCGGGCACCAAGCGAAAGCGATAGCTTATCGGTTACGTCATAGTTCATTTGCGCATAGGCAGCCCAGCTTTCTGAGTTATTACAACCCGTCACTTCCCGCGTCAACCCTGAGGCACCAAGCGATTGACCTAACACACCTAAAATTGCGTCAAAATTACCGCAACTCTCACCATCGTAAAAAAAAAGCCCTGACACTAAGCTAAACGCGTTCCCGGTATAATTCGCTTGAATCTCGTGAGTATCATTACTGTCGTCATACTCTGCCGGTACATCAAAAATAGGCAAGGGCGTATTGTCAAAATCAATGTTGGTAGGTGAATAGCTCTCTCTATGCGAACCAATATATTTAAGCTCTAAATCATCATTCACTTGGTATCGTGCCAGCCAGTTATAGCCTTCTAACTCGACTTTATTCCATGTAGGTAAGCTGGTGTAAGAATCAAAAACCGAATCAGGCACGGGCGCATCAGTTAACATACTTGGGATTAAGCGGTAGCCGCCTTTCGCATTTGACGTGTCTTCGGTCTTATCCCATCCAATACGGAAAAACAAATCTTCACTCGGATGAACCTCTAGCGTTACACGGGCTGCCCAAAGATCTTTGTTATAATTCTCTTTATCTTGATTGGGCAACGCGCTTACCAGATATTCGCCGAAGCCGTCGCGGTTTAAGTTGGCATAACCCACGCCTAGATACACAGTGTTTTCAATCAATGGTATTTGACCTGTCACTTTGATATCACGCTGACTGTAACTACCTACCGTAGCTTCAACGTTCATCTGCCTATCGCCGGTCATTTCTTTCGTAACGTATTTAACCGCGCCACCAATCGTATTCTTTCCGTAAAGCGTCCCCTGCGGGCCACGTAACACCTCAATACGCTGTACGTCTAACAAATCAAGTACGGCTCCTTGTGGGCGAGCAATATAAACATCATCAACATAAATACCCACGCCTGGTTCATAGCCCCAAAGCGGGTCTTGCTGACCCAATCCGCGAATAAATGCCGTCAAGGTGGAGTTGGTACCGCGACTGGTTTGTAGCGTAGTGTTGGGCGAAAACTGCTGCACTTCAGTCAGCACGCTAATCCCTTTTTCGCCAAGTTCAACCGCACCAATAGACGTGATAGCTACCGGCGTTTCCTGTAACGACTCTACAGTTTTTCGCGCTGTCACCTCAATGCGTTCTAATTTTCCTTTTTGCGCTTTGGCATCGGCATCAGCTTGACTATCCTGAGCAAATACTGGTGCCGTGCTTAAAACGCTAGCCACCGCTAGGGCACAAAGGCTGCGAATGGGGAGCTTAACTGAATCGCTTTTGCGTTCTACTGTGCTAACAGAGGCTGAATGTGATTGGTAGGGTAAAACCAAGCCATTTGTGTGTGTTGATTGAGACATAGTGAGTCCTTGTTGTTCTAAGTTCTGGTCACTGCCGGATGTATTGCCTACGGTCAAAATCACTCTAGTTAATTAATTGTTAATAGTATGTAGTACCATCGTACTATGGGATTTTGATAAAAGTAACGTCAAACTTTATGTCTGTTACGAACGCTTTTTATCTGATTTGTATACACTTTGTGGTTTTGAGTGTAAGCAAATCTTTAATCGACTTAACTGTTTCGGATCATCTGCGGTCACAGATTTTTTAAGGAATAATAACTATGTTAAGTATGATTGGCTTAGTAGGCGGTCTGTTGTTGCTTATTGTTTTGACAATACGCGGAATGAACCTCTTTATTGCTGCACCTTTGTGTGCGCTTGTAGTTGCCATTACCAATAATATCGGCGTCTTCACCGGCGATTTAAACTTCGTTCAAACCTATATGAGTGGTTTCTCTGGCTTTATCGCCTCTTGGTTTTTCATGTTTTTACTTGGTGCGTTATTCGGTAAATTCATGGAAGACACAGGGGCAGCAGATGCTTTTTCTCGCTGGATTATTACCAAAATTGGTTACAAGCGTGCCGTATTAGCTGTTGTGCTAGCTTGCGCTATTTTGACCTACGGTGGTGTAAGCGTGTTTGTGGTAGCGTTTTCTGTTTACCCTATGGCGGTGAGTTTGTTTAAAGATGCCAATTTACCCCGTCGCTTCATACCTGCTGCCATGGCATTCGGGTCGGTAACATTTACGATGACCTCCGCGGGCTCGCCAGAAATCCAAAACTGGATTCCTATAAAGTATTTAGGCACCTCCCCTTTTGCTGCGTGGGAAGTTAGCCTTGTCGTCGCCATATTCATGGCATGCTTCGGTTACTGGTGGCTTGCTAAGATGATCAGAAAAGCCGTTAATAACGGCGAGGTGTTTGAAGCCAGAGCAAGCGACCCTGAAGTGCGAGACAGAGCGCTACCCCACCCGCTTACCGGAATTGTGCCGTTAGTCGTGGTGTTAGTCATTTCGTTTCTATTCCATGAAGAACTCGCTCAGCTTGCGCTTATTCTGGCGTTAGGCGGCGGCGTACTGTGTTTGCTGGCTATTAACTACAAACATTTTCACAGTTTACCGGTTGCCATAAATGCGGGTACCACCGGCGCATTGATCGCCATAGGTAACACCGCCGCTGTTGTAGGTTTTGGCTCTATAGCAAAAAACACCGAAGCGTTTCAAACAACAGTAGCGCTTATGACCCAAATTCCTGGTAACGAGCTTATTGGTGCCGCCATTGCCGTAAGCGTGATTGCAGGGTTAACAGGAAGTGCATCTGGCGGACAAGCCATTGCCTTACCCTTGGTAGCTCCGCATTACCTTGACCAAGGCGTAGAGTCAGAACAGCTACATAGAATTGTGTCTATATCATCAGGCGCATTAGATTCGTTACCTCACAATGGCTATGTGGTTACTACCATACGCGCCATTTGTAACGAAAGCCATCAGGCTGCCTACTGGGCGGTTGGTGCGCTAACTGTTGTGGTGCCAGTTATTGGCCTTGCCATGGCCATTGGCCTGTTTAGCATTATGTAGCATTAGTCAAAGCCAACGATATGGCCTAAGGCAGCACGATATATAAGTCACTCTAGCAAAACATTGCCATCTAAAAATGCGGCCAGAGAAAGGGATAAGAAAGTATGAATTGGAAAAAGACGCTTGCTTTCACGTTAGTGTGGAGTAAGAGTAAAGGCATCAATAAGCTATTGAAACAGCTCAGCTCACAACGAGTGCAGAAACAGTTAGCATTAGCAAATTTGGTTGAGGTGTATTCAGTTAAAAAGCAGCGCCCCTTGGTGGGATTATTTGCCACACTAATATTGACTGTACATAGCCAGGGCATTGCTGGCGAATCCAACGATACATCGCCATTGCTCAGTTCTTCAAAAGCACCTATTTCTGAGCCCGTTTCTTCCTTGCCAAGCGCTTCGCTGATGGTAGAAAAACGCGTTTTTGAAATACCTCATTTCACAACCTTTGGTGGTAAACAAATTAAAAACGTAAAAGTTGGCTGGGAGGCGTACGGAACACTAAATGATGCTAAGAGTAACGTTATACTGATTACCCACTATTTTTCTGGATCTTCCCACGCAGCTGGAAAGTACGATGAAAACGATCCAGCGCCAGGCTACTGGGATAGTATTATCGGCCCCGGCAAGGCGATTGATACAGACCGCTTTTATGTAATAAGCGTTGATACGCTGGCCAATCTAAATGCTTACGACCCGCACGTTATTACAACCGGTCCTACGTCAATAAATCCAGATACAGGTAAACCCTATGGCTTAGACTTTCCCGTCGTGACAATACGTGACTTTGTCAATGTTCAAAAAGCACTTCTCGAAAGTTTAGGTATTAGCAAACTGTATGCGGTTATTGGGCCTTCTATGGGCTCTATGCAGGCTATCGATTGGGCGAGCGCTTACCCAGACTGGGTTGAACGTATGATTTCAGTTATCGGCGCAGGTCAAAGCGATGCATGGACTACCGCGGCATTGGAACACTGGGCAACGCCAATCACTCTAGATAAAAACTGGAACAACGGCGCTTATTCCAAAGAGCAAGCGCCCCTTGATGGCTTAGCAGCCTCGCTCATGTTAATTACGCAAAATGCCCTTACCCCTTCTTTT
The DNA here is from genome assembly GCF_036864485.1 of Alteromonas sp. S015. NCBI lineage: Bacteria > Pseudomonadati > Pseudomonadota > Gammaproteobacteria > Alteromonadales > Alteromonadaceae > Alteromonas > Alteromonas sp. S015. The sequence goes on from NZ_JAZETO010000001.1 coordinate 544,058, forward strand.
TTCAACCAAACCGGCAACACGTTAGGGTATAAAAATGTTGAGTCGGCGCCGCTTAATGACATACGCCAATCTCACAGTATTGTGAAATGGCTGCGCGAGCGAGCGAAGACCCGGGCAAAATCTATGGACGCAAACCACCTTTTGTATTTGGTTAGAGCTTGCCAGCTTTTTGTTGCTGGGCATCAAGGTAATCTTGAGCAAGGACTGGCGTCGATAAAGGCGAAAACGCTGTTTATTCCAGCCCAAACTGATTTGCTACTTATGCCCTACTTATCGCAAAGTGCACACCAAGGTTTAACTGCAATGAATAACGACAGCACATTGGTTACGCTAAATGGCAAATTAGGTCACTTAGAAGGCGTGACCAATGTATCCGCTCAAGCTCAGGCTATTCGCCAATTTTTAGAAAATGATAAGGCTGCAATGCAATGACAAAATCTACCCCCTTTTTACGCCACGCGCTTTGTCTGTCTGTATTAAGCGCACTTGCCGTTAGCGTACCGGTATTCGGTAACGAGTCATCTGCGCAAGACGCGCTCCCTTCACTCACCATTGATTTAAAGAACGTTACCGTATCTGGCTTATCGTCAGGCGGTTACATGGCAACACAATTTCAATTAGCACACAGCGACTGGGTAAAAGGCGTTGGCGTTATTGCTGGTGGCCCGTATTTCTGTGCACAAGGTGATATAACCACTGCCCTGGCACAGTGCGTGAACAAGGTAGAGGGAGAAATTAACCTTGAAGCGCTGAATGAAAAAGCCAAACAGTATGAAACTGAAGGAAAAATTGCGTCGCTTTCCAATATGAAAGACGCAAAAGTCTGGCTTTTTCACGGTACGCAAGACACCAGAGTGATTGCACAAGTCAGCGACTTATTGTTTGAGCAATACAAATTGTGGACAGACACACAAAATATTGCCTATATCAATGACAAACCCATGGCACACCTCTTTCCCACCAAAAACAATGGGGTTAACTGCATGAAATCAGAGAGCCCCTTCATTGGAAACTGTGATTACGATGCAGCAGGTGCCATGCTCTCTCATCTCGTTGAAGATGTTTCGACACCCGACGAGTCACTGTCAGGGCAAATTCATTCAATTGATCAGCAAAAAATAGCGGGTGGCGATGCCAAAACATTGGCAAGTGAAGGCTTTGTGTATGTGCCTAAAAGCTGTGCACAAGGCGAGCCGTGCAGAGCCCATATTAGTTTTCACGGCTGCAACCAGTATGCCGACGCCGTTGGCGATGCCTACACTACCCAAACGGGGCTGAATGAATGGGCTGACGACAACAATATTGTTGTGCTTTATCCGCAAACTAAAAAGTCGTTATTCATGCCGTTAAATCCACAAGGCTGTTGGGATTGGTGGGGCTATGCCTCTGGCGATTACGCCAACAGGAACGGCGCACAAATAAACGCAGTAAAACAGCTGCTGTTTTCATTAAATAGTGCACCTTCACTAAATAAATCCAACGGAAGTAACAATGACTAAGCGCACAATATTTATCACGGGTGGAGCAAGCGGCATTGGCTTTGGCATTGCTGAGTCAATGATGAAACAAGGGCACCATGTGATCATCGCCGACATAAACGAACAGGCAGCGAAAGAGGCTGTGACCAGGCTTGCGCATTTAGACGGTTCGGCCAGCGCAGTAGCCGTAGACGTGTGCGATGCAGAGAAAGTTGCAGCGCTACCTGAGGTACTAGGGAAACATACCGTTGATGTGCTTATAAATAATGCCGGTATTCAGCACGTTTCACGCATCGAGGACTTCCCTGCAGATAAGTGGCAGCAGCTTATAAATATCATGCTTGTTGGCCCAGCTCTGTTAACCCAAGCGTTTTTACCTACCATGCGTAAGCAAAACTACGGGCGCATTATAAATGTAGGCTCTATTCACTCGTTGGTAGCCTCGCCCTATAAGTCTGCTTATATAGCGGCGAAGCACGGGCTCTTGGGGTTTGCAAAAACTATCGCGCTTGAAACGGGGGACTGCGATGTAACTATCAATACCCTTTGCCCCGCCTATGTGAAAACACCGTTGGTGGAGAAACAAATTGCAGCACAGGCAAAAGAAAATAACCTTACCGAGGAAGAGGTAATAACAAAAATAATGTTAGAACCCATGCCTAAAAAGCAATTTGTTAGCGTTGAAGAACTTGCAGATACCGCAAACTTCTTAATGTCGCCCAGTGCTCGCAATATAACAGGGCAAGCTATGGTACTTGATGGGGGCTGGACGGCTCGATAACCCGCAAGCTATTTAACGCTTAGCTTTCTACACAATATTTCTATTCACATAAAAAAGACTGCAATAAGCAGTCTTTTTTCATTTAGTGTTTTCGCAAAAGCGTTACTCCCAAAGCGAAACATAAATAGCCACCATTTCGTCAATGTTAGGTACGCGAGGATTATTACCGGGAGAACCTGATGCCAAAGCTTGTTCTGCCATTGTTGAAGTCGATGCAAAAAATGCCTCTTTATCAATACCGAAGTCGGCAGGCGTAGGCACCTGCAAATCTGCATTAAGCGCTTTTAGTTCGTTGATAAGCTTTTGATTCGCCACCTCATCAGAGTCACTTTGCGTAGCAACACCCATGGCGCGACTACATTGTGCATAACGCACTGATGCACTTGGAATAGAAAAGGCAGTAACCGCGGGCAACAACATGGCATTCGACAAGCCGTGGGGCACATGAAAAGCAGCGCCTATGGGTCGGCTCATTCCATGAACAAGGGCCACTGAGGCGTTTGAAAAAGCAATGCCCGCGAGCGTTGAGCCCAGCATCATTGACTCTCTCGCCGTTTCATTTGTTGGGTCTGCAAATACCATACGCAGATTAGGCGCAATTAATGCCATGGCTGATAACGCCTGTGCATCACTGTAAAGATTAGCTTTGCGGCTTACAAATGCTTCAATAGCGTGAGTGAGCGCATCAATGCCTGTATCAGCTGTTACGCGGGCAGGTAAGCTTTGCGTTAACGAGTAATCGACCAAGGCTGCCGTTGGCATGAACCCTAAACCAACGCACAACATTTTTTCGGTGGTATCTTCGTCAGTGATAATGGTAAACCGGGTTGCTTCCGAACCCGTTCCCGCTGTTGTGGGAATGGCGATAATTGGTAGCCCCGCTTCATCTACAACCCGAGGGAATTTGTAGTCTCGCATTTCGCCGCCGTACTTACCCAAAATAGCGATGGCTTTTGCGCTATCGATGGGGCTTCCACCACCTAAAGCAATGATGCTGTCATAAGCGTGGGTTTTGAACGCATCCACACCGCGATAAATAGACCTCACCGTGGGCTCTGGCACTGTATCTGAAAATACATCGGCGCTTATTCCTGCCTCTTCCAGCATTTGCACTATGGCAGCACTATATCCCAACTCGACCATAACTTTATCGGTAACCAGTAAAGGTTTACGGCAGTTGAGTCCTTTTAGCGTTTCAGCAACCCGCTGACTCGCCCCTTTCCCTATGTGCATCACTCTTGGCAGAATAATTTGATGAGACATGTTTCCCTCGCTGCGAATTCTTTTCATCAGCATACCTAGTACAACGCCCAAAGCAATGACAATGTAAAAATAATGTTATTCCTCTGATTCTGTGTTTTATTCTAAGGTGTAAAATGAAAGCACAGTGCTTCCTGCGCATTTATTGATGAGTAAATGCTTAGTAGTAGATGTGCTAATGCTACAGCGAAGTCATGTTTTTCAGTATTTATAACATCCCCCTACCTGAAATGAATGATAGACTAGGCGAGACTATCTTCTGGACTGATACTATGAAAAAATTCGGTATAACTTCATTGCTTATAGCAATTATCGCTTTAGCTATCTGGCAATGGCCGAAACCTGATGCACCTTTACTTTCCTCAAGTGATGCCATGCCTGCCATGGAAAGTTTGCCCGACAATTTCTTTGATACACAAGTAAACCCAGTTTTAACGCAACGCTGTGTGGTATGCCACGCCTGTTATGATGCGCCATGCCAGCTCAAAATGACATCTCCAGAAGGTATTGCACGTGGGGCAAGCAAAGAAAAAGTATATGAAGGTACGCGCCTTACCGCTGCCCAGCCAAACAGAATGTTTCTCGACGCTCACGGCGTGGATGGATGGCGCGAGCGTGGCTTTTTCGATGTACTGCCAATAAAAGAAGATAATAACAGTTCGCCAACACAATCTTCGGTGTTAGCGCAAATGCTTTTGCTAAAAAAACAGCACCCTTTACCCAATACCGCTCATTTAGGTGACGGTTTCGATATAAGCTTAAACCGACAAAACCAATGCCCCACAATAGATGAAATGGGCAAGTATATAGCAGGCCAGCCCTTGGGAGGCATGCCCTACGCACTGCCAGCCCTGTCGGACGCAGAGCACACTACACTCATTCAGTGGTTAAACCATGGTGCGCAGTTACCTTCACCTAAATCGCTTGCAAAAAAGCATCAGGAAAAAGTTTCTGAATTGGAGACGTGGCTTAATGGTGAAAGCAACAAGATGCAACTTTCCGCACGTTATATTTATGAACACTTGTTTACGTCTCACCTTTATTTCGAAGATACTTCAGAAAAAGGTAAAACGCCTCAGTTTTTTAATCTAGTACGCTCGCGCACTCCGCCAGGACAAACGTTAGATATTATTGCTACTCGCAGACCCTTCGACGATCCCGAGGTCGAGCGCGTTTATTATCGATTGCAGCCTGTGCATTCCACGATTGTGAGCAAAACACATCAGGCTTACGCCATTAACAAGGATCTTTTAGATAAATGGCAAACTTGGTTTGTTGACGCCGACTTTTCTGTAGAAACATTGCCATCATACAAACCCCAGGTGGCGGCCAACCCATTAACGGCCTTTACCTTATTGCCAGTAGAAAGTCGTTATCGATTTATGCTTGAGCGCGCGCAAAACACCATTATGGGTTATATCAAAGGTCCCGTGTGCAGAGGCCAAGTCGCGCTAAACGTGATTAACGATCGATTCTGGGTGTTCTTTGTCGACCCAGACATTGCTGCATCTGAAAAAGTGAATGCTTTTTACACTGTTCAAAGGGAAAACCTTCACCTTCCGGCTGAAAAAGATAGCTCAGCCCTTGCGGTAAACTGGGTTAAATACGCAAAGCGCCAAGGCGACTATATGCGTGCAAGATCGGCCTTTTTAAACAGTGAATTTGAAGACGGAGCGCACCTGAATTTGTCGAGCATTTGGGATGGCGACGGCGGTAATACCAATGCCAGCTTGACTGTATTTCGTCATTTCGATAACGCCACTGTAGCGAAAGGAATGATTGGCAAGCCGACCAAAACGGCATGGGTGATTGACTATGCCTTGTTAGAGCGTATTCACTATTTGCTTGTTGCTGGCTTTGATGTTTACGGCAATTATGGCCATCAGTTATTGACCCGTTTATATATGGATTTCTTACGCATGGAAGGTGAATCGAACTTCCTTAATCTACTTCCTCCAACTACCCGCCATGACCTTCTTGACGATTGGTATCAAAACGCAAGCCCTGAACTTACCGATTATTTGGAAGGTGATATCAACAGTTTCGAACAACCTTCTGGCATAGCGTTCGAAACAGATAATCCTCAACAAGAACTTTATCAATTGTTATCGCAATACTTGGCTAAGGTTCAACCGAATGCCTCAACTTACAATAAACGTTTGCTATCAGCTGAACAGCTCGAAGCATTAGAGCGCTTAGATTCACTTCCTGCTCAACAAGCGACGTTGATGCCCGAAACTACCATGATTGTGATTCAAGACGACAAAAACCCAGACAACATTGATGTATTCACTGCCCTTAGAAATAGCGCGCATTACAATGTAAATAGCCTATTTGAAGAAGAGGAAAACAGGGAGCCTTCTAAAGATTCAATCACGCTAGTTCATGGTTTGTTGGGCAGTTACCCTGACGCATTCTGGTATATCAATACCTCAGAGATAACGTCTTCGATTGAGAAGCTTAAATCCATTAAAAGCGAAGCCGATTACAAAGCCCTGCTCGACGATGTTGGCATGCGCCGAACCAACCCTGATTTTTGGGCGTTTAGTGATAAATTAATGCAATGGTCTAGCGAGCGCTATCCTATTGAAGGCGGTCTTCTCGACTATAATCGCCTGGAAGATCGCTAAACCTTTTGTTGTGTAGCGTTTTACGCTTTTCTTTTGCAAAAAACCTGTGCTAATGTCCAACCATTGGAAATGAAAGGACATTAGCATTCCATGCCCTATCAAACCGTTGCTTTAATTGGAAAACCTCAGCACGCTGCAACTCACGACAGCCTGAACATTCTTGCCGAATATTTATTGGCAAAAGGCTGTAAATTATTGGTTGAAGAAAGTATTGCTGAAGAGCTTGAAACCGAGAACTTTAAAAGCTGTAACCTTGTCACTATTGGCAAAGAGGCTGACCTTGCCGTTGTGGTAGGCGGTGACGGCAGTATGCTTGGTGCTGCGCGTGTGCTTGCTCGTTTTGACATTCATGTTGTCGGCGTAAACCGAGGGAACCTCGGCTTTTTAACAGATATCCACCCCGATGATATTGTTCAACAACTTGACCTTATCTTTAACGGTGAATGCGTGGTAGAAGAGCGCTTCTTACTTGAAGTAGAAGTTTATCGACACGAAAAGCTTAAAAGTAACAACTCTGCTGTAAACGAAGTGGTGCTTCACCACGGTAAAGTTGCCCATATGATGGAATTTGAAATTTATATCGATGAGCAATTTGTATTCAGCCAGCGCAGTGACGGGTTAATAGTGGCCACACCCACAGGTTCAACGGCTTACTCTCTATCAGCAGGCGGCCCTATTATAATGCCTAAGCTAGATGCGCTTACGTTAGTCCCCATGTTTCCTCACACTCTGAGCAGCCGGCCAATTGTTGTTGATGCTGACAGTCAGGTATCGATGAAAGTATCAAAGGTAAACAGTGACTCGTTACAAGTGAGTTGCGATAGCCATATTGTTCTGCCCGTACTACCTGGCGATGAAATTCGCATAAGCAAGAGCGTAGACAAGCTCTATCTTGTTCACCCCAAAGGCTACAGTTACTTCAATGTACTTCGTAAAAAGTTAGGTTGGGGTAGTAAACTTTATTAACCCAACCTGCTCCATTTAGTTAGTTACACGTGCATTTATTACATAAGCCTGTAGCATTTTCTTATTCGCTACAGGATTGAAAAATAAAGATTTTTTAATCTTCTCTAATTTCCTCAACGAAAACCAAGACTTATAGAAATATAAGATTTCGGCATACCTGTTGCACCTATTACAACAAGTCGTCAGCACAAGGCCTTTGTTATTTGGCCTAAATGATGTTTCGCATCTCGCTGACTTGTTTGCATTCAATAGGAGATATCATGAGTAACACCAATATCAAATTTACAGCCCCTGGAATGGATAACGATGCAGCTGCCAAAACAATTAAGGTATTGGATCAGCGATTGGTTGCACTATTAGATTTACAGTTAACGCTGAAACACATTCATTGGAATGTAGTAGGCCCGAATTTTATCGGTGTGCATGAGATGTTGGATCCGCAGGTAGATGCGGTACGCGAAATGACCGACACCATTGCCGAACGTATCGCAACATTAGGTGGCGTACCAAAAGGCACGCCTAAAGCCATTGTTGAAGGTCGCAGCTGGAGCGATTATGAGCTGGGTAAAGGCTTAGTACTTGACCACCTTAAAGCGCTGGATGCAGTGTATGATGGTGTAAACGGTGACCATAGAAAAGCGCTTGAGCTCTTAGGTGAGATTGACCCAGTATCGGAAGATATGGTTACCGGTCAACTAGCCGATTTAGAACAGTTCCAATGGTTCGTGCGTGCGCACATTGAATCTGGTAGCGGCGAGCTGCAGCAATAGAATATGACTAATGTGTTTGCAGATTGCAATCCGAACTATCTGCAATAGATTAGAGTTGTAATGTTAGGGAGAGCTTCGGCTCTCCTCTTTACTGTTTGTCTAACTAAAACCAAAGGTAATTAGAACGGCAAACTACTCAGCATATATTCAAGAATTCGATTTACTATCATAGGAGCACTTCACTACTGTACTTTCAACCTACACAGCCTCTTTAAATTACCCCTCCAAGTCGAATGCAAATATAGGTTACTCATAACTCACCTTTACAATAAAAAATCTATGCAATTGATTTCATGTAATTTATTATCGACACCAGTTATTTTTAGATAAATATTTTGCGACTTAACTTTACACAACAAAAATACTGTATATATTATCAGTTACTGTATATATCATCATGTTCAACTTTTTCGAGTGTGGTTATGTTAGCGCATCTTTCTATTTCTAATTTTGCTGTTGTAAAACAATTATCAGTTCAACTGGAAAACGGCTTAACTGCTATAACCGGTGAAACCGGTGCAGGTAAATCCATTGCTATTGATGCTTTAAGCTTGTGCTTAGGCGAGCGCGCTGATGCCAATGCGGTGCGAAAAGGTAGTTCAAAAGCAGAGATCATTGCTCACTTTTCTTTAAACGGAAATACATTAGCTAAAGCCTTTCTCGACGAACACGAGCTCACCTCAGACGAAGATGAAAATAGCTGCTTTATTCGCAGAGTTATTTCAAAAGAAGGCCGTTCAAAAGCTTTTATCAACGGTATTCCCGCTTCACTTCAGCAGCTTAAAGGCTTAGGCCAGTTTTTGTTGGCTATTCACGGTCAAAATACCCACCTACAGTTGCTGAAAGAAGACCATCAAAGGGAATTAGTTGATGGTTACGCAAAGCACGAAGAACTGTTAGCGCAAGTGAGAGAAACCTACTCTCTTTGGCGCGATAAACAGCGCACGTTAAAGGCGCTTCAAGAACAAGCCCAGCAGCGTGAAGACAGAATTCAGCTGTTAACTTATCAGGTTCAAGAACTTGATGAATTCGCCATTGAAGAGGGTGAATTTGAAGAGTTAGAAATAGAGCACAAACGCCTGAGTAACGGGCAAAGCCTTTTAGAGCAAGCACAGACCAGCGTATACAATTTATATGAAAGCGATGAAGGCAACGCACTGTCAGTTATACAAAGCAGTATTGAACGTTTAGGCGAATTAGAGGCGCACGACGCTAGTTTAACGCCAATCATTGCAATGCTTAATGATGCAGCAATTCAAGTAGAAGAAGCGGCAGGAGAGCTACGTAGCTACTGCGACCACTTAGAGATCGATCCACTTCGCTTACAGCAAGTTGAGGCGCGCTATGCGAAGGCGATGGAACTTGCCCGTAAACATACTGTGATGCCAGAAGGACTTTATCAGCATCACCAAGAGCTAGCCGCCGAATTCAATGCTTTATCGGAACAGGAAACACTGTTAGGTACGCTTGAAGGCGAAGTAGAAGAAGCACGAGCAACGTATTTAACCGCGACCAAAGCGCTTTCTGAGAGCAGGCAACGTGCTGCTGGTAAGCTAAGCGAAGATATTGAAGTGCAAATTCGCCAAATGAATATGCCCCACGCAAAAGTGGATATTCAGATTCAATACGACGAACTTAAGAAGCTGGTGAGCACAGGTCTAGATACCGTAGAATTTAAAGTGTCTACCAACCCTGGTCAAGATGCAGACAAATTAGAAAAAGTCGTATCAGGTGGTGAACTTTCTCGTATAGGACTGGCTATTCAGGTTATCGCGAGCGGCCATCACGCTACCCCTACTATGATTTTCGATGAAGTCGATACGGGCATTAGCGGCCCAACAGCATCAATCGTTGGCGGGCTTTTACGTAAATTAGGTAAACAATCGCAAGTAATGTGTGTTACCCATCTACCTCAAGTAGCGGCACAGGCACATAATCAATTGTTTGTTACCAAGCTTACCGACGGGGAAAGTACTGAAACCCAGATGTTGGCGCTGACTAAGCAAGACAGGATCGATGAGCTTGCAAGACTATTAGCCGGTGATAAAGTAACCAAATCGGCGCTAGCGAATGCAAAAGAACTGCTTAAAAGCGCAGCATCGAACTAAAATGCAGTTGATTGGTCATAGTTGTCAATGTAGCATGCTTTCGCGCTTGCAATAAAACAGTCTCGAAATTCGCTTTAGCGAAGTTCATTGACACTAACAAAGGCAATACTGGACAAATTAACGCATGAAGTTGCAACACCTATTAGTAATTCTTGGTATCACACTAACATCAACCGCTTGCTCGAACTGGATTTATCGAATCGACGTTCCTCAAGGAAACTTCCTTGATCAAAGAGATGTGGAAAAGCTGCGCGTTGGAATGACAAAAGAACAAGTTATTTATGTACTAGGTAACCCTGTTGTTCAAGACTCATTCGACGATGACACTTGGTACTACGTTTACGATATGAAACGCGGTATGAAAAAGCGTGGTGAAGATTTTCAAAAGCAAATGGTGATTAACTTTGTAGACAACAAAGTGACAACGGTTGAAGGTGACTTCGAGTTATCTGAAGACTTCAATACACCGCTTGATAACTAATTTTGTCTAAAAGGTAGCGTTTCTCGCTACCTTTTTTGTTTCTAATACCCTTCATAAAAACGTCTGTTTTTTTAGAGATATATCGCTTACCTACTTGAGGTTTATATGGAACATAGTTTTTGGCACAGTAAATGGCAAAAGAACGAGATTGGATTTCACGAACCTGAAGGGAATGCACTTTTAGTAAAGTATGCGTCTTTTCTGTTTGGCGACGATAGTCCTAGCACATCTTTAAAGCGCATTTTTGTACCACTATGTGGAAAGACCCGTGATATTGGTTGGTTACTGGCTCAAGGTTGTGAAGTGGTTGGTGCTGAGCTAAGCGAAGTGGCTATTATACAGCTGTTTGAAGAGCTAGGTGTAGAGCCTACCGTTACCACTACTTCCAACGGTAAAATTTACGCTAAAGACGGTTTAACCATTTACGTAGGTGATATCTTTAAACTTACATCAAGCGACTTAGGCAATGTTTCGGGGGTCTACGATAGAGCAGCTTTAGTTGCATTGCCCAGTCCCCTTCGCGAGCAATACGCTGCACACCTAATTGCTATTACTCAATGCGCCCCTCTGCTAATCATTTCATTCGAGTATGACCAGAATGAAATGGCCGGCCCTCCATTTAGCGTAAACGAAAAAACCGTTGACGCTCTTTATTCAGTGGACTACAACATTCAAAGATTAGAGCGCTCGGTGCTTGAAGGCGGTTTGAAAGGCAAGGTAGACGCTGATAATTTGGTATTTGCACTAACGGCGAAGTAGACTTTTTAAGATTTGTTGCCAATACAAAGCGTTGAAATGGTTGCTTTATAGTTTGCGTTTTAGCGCTGATTAACAGCGACACTTAAGCTATTAATACCCACACCAGCTAATGCGACTTGCTTAAATAAATGACTAGAGGCCAAGCAGTGCCTCTATGCCAAACAATATCGCACCTATCAACGCGCCTACAATCGTGCCGTTTATGCGAACTTTTTGAAGGTCGCGACCAATATTGAGTTCCACCTGCTCCGCCATCTCACGCTCATCCCAGCTATTGATGGTGTCGCGTATGTGACGGGTTAGAAATTCAGCCAACTCAGGCGCCATATATTTAGCCGCTTCTCCAATGTGTTTATTGAACGCTTTTGCTAGCTCACTGTCTTGCGTTAACGTGGTACCCAAATCGTTTAAAAGGCTCGACACCTTTGTTTCCGCTTTACCATTTTGCTGTTCAAGAGACGTTAAAAGCCATTGATGAAACTTGGCCCATGATTGCTGAACATACGCGTTTAACGCTGGGTCATTAATAATTTTTTCCCGATAGCTGTTTACCTTTTTCTCCATTAACGGGCTGTGCTGTAGTTCGTAGAGGAATTCGTGTACTTGCTCATCAAATGCATGGCGAATGGGGTGATGCTCATCTTCGTATACATCTTCCAAAATACTTGAAACCGCTTTAACAGCAATGAGTGCCCCCTGCTCGCTTAGCCAACTAGACGGCAATAGCTTTTCAATACGACTGTATTCGTTTTTTAGCCAGACTACTAACGTATCTGCTATGTAGATTTGGGTTTCTGGCTCTGCAAGCAGTGAGGCCAATTTCCCTAACACCCTATCAAGCACTACCTGATGCTGGCGCTCTTTCGTAACGGCGCTTAACGAGGTTGCCATCAATTGCCTAAGATCAAGTTGGTTAATGCCCTTCTGTGCGGTTTTAGCGATAAACGTTTTCACAGGTTTGTCATCGAGCACGCGAAGAACGCCTGCAAAAGCATCGCATAGAAAGCGACTTAAACGGGTAGCGTTTCTATCTTGTGACAACCACCTTCCCGCGCCCTTTGCAGGGTCGCTGTCCCGAATTAGCTTCTCTATTGCTTCAGGATGAAAGAACTTTTCCTTAACGAACAATGACAGGTTATTAGCAATAACAGACTTGTTACTAGCCACGATATTGGTGTGCGGAATGGGGTACTTCGCTGGAATTGGCTTAAATAATGCCGTCACTGCAAACCAATCAGCTAGACCACCGATGAGCGCCGCCTCACTAGCCATCTTAATAAGCCCCAACCACCATACTCCTTGCAAGTTTGGATAAAACTTGGGAAGTAAAACCGTTAAAACAAATACACTTGCGGCAAAAATCAAACAGGCCAATGCAAGCCTTTTAGCCTTATTCAATTGCGTGTACTTGTCCTGCATAAACTACTCCGTTTAAATTACTCGTTTACCATCTTGGTCTATAAGTGGTGAGCCGTCTTCTTTAGCAAAAGGGCCTTGTGGCCATACAGGCAAAATATCCAGTACAGCTTCACTTGGCCGGCATAATTTCACTGTTTCTTTCGCGTTATTCGAATAGGAATTACCTTCAACTCTCCCAAGAGGTAAAGAAACTGCTTTTTCGTGTTCACCTTCGGGAATGCAAACAATAGGCCTATTCACTAAAACGGGATGTTCCAGCATCAATTCAAAGATGATTTCGTTACTCACTGTTTCATCAAGTAACCCTAATTCAGCAGCAGGCGACTTTGTTGTGCGAAGCGCTTGTCGAGGGTTAAGGTTAGCTGCATTCAATAAATAAGTTAGTTGTTCACGTTCCCACCCAACACGTAAATACTCAATAACCTGCACCTCATACCCAGCGGCCTTGATCACCGCCAGTACATTCCTAGACGTGCCACACTCTGGGTTGTGATAAATCTTTATCATCGCCACCTAACCTCACTAAAAAGTAAAAACCACGTATACCAACATACTATTAAAATTCGAGGACAGACACTCGAAATTCGAGGACAGACACTCGCATAGGTTAAAACCTTGCCTGTACTCGTTGGACAGACACTCACATAGGCTAAAATCTTACCTGTACTCGTTGGACACACACTCAAATTGCTACCTGTACTTCTTGGACACACACTCAAAAAAGCAGCTTGTGGCCAAATACAATTCAAGGACAGACACTCACATAGGCTAAAATCTTACCTGTACTCGTTGGACACACACTCAAAAAGCAGCTTGTAACCAAAAAAATATCTATTCACATTGGGTGTCTGTCCATTTATTTAATTTCTTTAAGCGAGTGTCTGTCCCCTTCTGCCTTTCTGAGCTTCGGGCCATGTGGTCCAGAGTGGTCAAATTCGCCATCTAGTGGCAGATGAAACTATAAAATTTATCATTACGCCATTGAGTTAGTCTCCCCCCCTTTGGCATATCACACTAACCTTCTGATTTAAAATACTTTTCAAGAGTGGCATGATATGTGATGCGTACTTTATAAATACACAAAAAAATTTGTGTTTGGTATCAATACCGTTAAAGCGTGTTATTAAGTATTTATAAAAACAATCAAGGATATAAGAATATGAAAAAGTCTATTATTGCCAGTGCAGCTATGCTGCTATCAGCCTCATTACTTACCGGCTGCGTTATTCATGTTGGCAACGCTAGTGCATTAGAAGGCAGTGATTTCAGTTCTATTCTAGGCAATATTGACATAGCTGAAGGGAAGCACGCGGGTGATATTTCTTCTATTAATGGCAATGTGGAAATTAGCGACCACGGCGGTGCGGATGAAGTCAGCATCGTTAACGGCAATATTGAAATGGGTAGCCATGTGTCTGTCCGAAATATCGAAATTGTAAATGGCGATGTCATCGCAGCTTCACACCTCAGTGTGCTTAAGGGCGTAGAGACCGTGAATGGAAATGTTACGCTTCCTACACAAAGTACAATTGGCGGTAGCGTTGAAACAGTGAATGGAGATATAACAGTCATTGATACAAGCATTGAGAAACATATCAAAACGCTCAACGGCGATATTACTTTAACTGGCTCGTCTCACATTTTAGGCGATATCGTATATAAGGAAAGTGAGAACTCTTGGGGTAATAAATCAGATAACAAACCTACCCTGTCGATTAGTGCCTCGGTGACTGTGGGCGGCAACATTGTTTTGCACCGCCCTGTGAACTTAGACATTGAAAGTGACGAGCTAAAGCAAAAAGTCGTTGTAAGCTACGGTGGTGCGCAGTAACGTATCGGCTCGAATATCTAAGCCTAACGTTTCGGAATGACATGACTGAACAAGAAAAAATGCTTGCTGGCGATTTATACTTCCCGACAGACAAAGCGTTAACGGCGTTGCGAAAGCAATGCCGCATGCAATTAGACGACCTCAACGCAACTTCTCAAAGCGACCATAAAAAGCGTACAAGATTACTAAAAGAGCTGTTTGGTAGCACTGGAAAAAGGCTTTACATCGAGTCTTCATTCAAATGCGATTACGGCGAAAATATCCACGTAGGCGAGAATTTTTTCGCTAACTTCAATTGTGTCATTTTAGACGCAGCGAAGGTCGCGATAGGTGACAACTGCATGATTGCACCTCAAGTTGGTTTGTACACAGCTACGCACCCATTAGATCCTGTACAAAGGGCAACTGGCATAGAGTTCGCCAAGCCCATTACTATTGGCGACAACTGCTGGATTGGTGGTATGGCGGTCATAAACCCGGGTGTGACGCTGGGAGACAATGTGGTTGTGGCCTCTGGCGCGGTAGTGACCAAGTCTTTCGGTAATAACTTGGTTATAGGTGGTAACCCCGCCAAAGTGATTAAAGAGATAGAGCCAGGTGAGCAAAGCGTTTAACGATCTAGCCGGTGCTTTTATAAATGAGGGCTTTTGTAAATGACGTTTTTTTCTGAACAAGGTCTCTTTCAACAATTTCTCCATTAACCTCATTTGCTGAATCAAATTTATTTCCTGAAATCAGAGTATTTCAAAGCCGCAGATAGAACCATCAAGGCGGCCGTTTAACCTATATTGAGTACTACAGGAAAAAAACAAGGCTAGTAAACTTAACGCTAGCCTCGATATACCCTAACAGAATATCAGCCCTGCTAAACCCTAATCCCAATTGGGCGCAAAATCTGGGTTTACAATTCGGTCGCCGTTATCAAGATCATCAATAAGCGCGAGCTCTGAATCAGTTAAATGTACACCACCATAAGCTAAATTCTCCGCCAAATGTACTTTACTGGTTGATGAAGGGATTGCATAAATGCGGCGCTTCTCCATCCACGCCAGAACAACTTGCGCTGGCGTCGCATCGTGGTTTTGCGCTATTCGTAATAAAGTTTCGTCCTTCATTACTTTCCCTACAGCAAATGGCATATATGCAGTAGCTTTTATGCCTTTTTCCTTACACGCCTCAACAACCTTCTTGTTTTGCATGAAAGGATGAATTTCAATCTGGTTGGTATAAATCTCGCCTTTACCGAGAACCTTTTCGGCCTTCTCTAACAAATCAATAGTGAAATTAGATACCCCAATATGACGAGTAAGCCCTTGCTCTTTAGCCTTCGCAAGATTGCCTAAGTAACTTTCTAGTGAAACATCATTGCCTGGATATGGCCAATGGATAAGAAGCAAATCAACATTTTCTTGCTTCAGCTTTTCTAGGCTTTCGTGAACACTTGGAATAAAATGGGCATCGCCCAATGACTCGTGCCACACCTTGGTGGTGACAAACAGCTCGCTTCTATCCAGTCCGCTGGTTTTTATGGCGTCGCCAACTTGTGCTTCGTTGTCATAAAATTGTGCGGTATCAATGTGTCTGAAACCAACCTCTAGCGCCTTACTGACTGACTCACGGGCCTCGTCCCCTTTCAATCGAAACGTTCCCATTCCTAACTGAGGCATATCTTTCATTACTCTCTCCTTTTCCGCGTTGGTCTTACACTACTTGACGTAGCAGGTTCACACTTTGCTACGCCATCGCTTAGAAAGAAGATCGCAATCAGCGTGACTGAAATCAAAATTGGACTGGGGATGAACCATGCGATTACTTTGAAAGACACTCGCCACTGAAATAAAAAAAGCCGCTAGCGTGCGCTTGCGGCTTTGAGTCTTCACTTACACGTGATGGATAAATTGGTATTACTTGCGTTTGGCGGGACGCCCAGCTCGCTTGTTCAAGCCTTGTTGCTTACGCACTTTATGTTTTTTAACCGAGCGACGCATGCGACTTAATCGCGCGTGGTCAAGTTTACCCTGGCGTACATTAACCATAGTTTGCGTTTCATCCGGTAATTGAACATGGCTACGAAGCGCATTCACGTCTTCTAACCCTAATTCTACCCACGCACCTTGCGGTAGACGCTTTTGCAGTTCAATTGGGCCATACTTAACACGGATCAAGCGGCTAACCTGCACGCCTTGCGACTCCCAAAGACGACGCACTTCGCGGTTACGCCCTTCTTTCAACGTCACGTTGTACCAACGGTTCATGCTTTCATCTTCAGCATGCTGCGGCGTAGGCGCACCTGAAATTGTCAGGAACTTTGCTTCACCGTCTTCCAGCTCTACACCTTTTTGAAGGGTATTAAGGGTTTTGCCCGTCACTTCACCGAATACACGCACTGCGTACTCGCGTTCTACTTCACATTTTGGGTGCATTAGGCGGTTTGCCAATTCACCATCGTTAGTGAATAACAGTAGGCCACTGGTGTTCATGTCTAGACGACCAACGGTGATCCAACGCCCTAATCGAATGGCGGGAAGACGGTCAAATACCGTATCGCGACCTTCAGGGTCGTGGCGGCTACATAATTCACCTTCGGGTTTGTTGTACATTAACACGCGGCAGATTGGCTGTTCTGTTTGACGAGATAGCAAATGACCATCAACACGAATTTGTGCAGTGTGATCAACTCTATCTCCTAATGTCGCTTTGGTGCCATCGACCGATACTCGGCCTTCTTCAATCCAACGTTCCATTTCTCGTCGCGAGCCTAGCCCTTGGTTAGCCAGTACTTTTTGCAACTTTTCAGTCATGGGTTTTCACTCTTTAATTGCTTGTTTACGGTCGCACGGTCTATTCTGACGGTGCCTCATTTAACACCTTAAGCGGCGAGTCTGACGCGACGCTTTCAGCCATGTTTTCGAAAGCATCAGCATTGGGCAAATCGCTCAGCGACGTCATCGAAAAATAGTCTAAGAAGCCTTTGGTAGTTGCATAAAGTGCTGGTCGCCCAGGCACTTCTTTGTGGCCCACTACCTTTACCCAGTCTCGTTCTGTGAGTGTCTTTATAATATTACTGCTTACCGCCACGCCCCTTACCTGCTCTATTTCACCGCGGGTTATAGGTTGTCGATAGGCAATGAGTGCCAAGGTTTCGAGCATTGCTCTAGAATACTTTGGCGCATTTTCCTGCCACAATTTGCTTAACCACGGGCTTAACGCATCTAACGACTGAAAGCGATAGCCACTTGCTACTTCCACCAGTTGAATGCCTCTTGGCTGATAGTCTAACTTTAGCTCGTTAATCACCTTACTCAAGGTTCTATCAGCAACGGTGAACTCATTGAGTACCGTTTCTTTTAAACGCTGCTTTGAAATAGGTTTGTCAGCGACAAATATTGCTGCCTCAACCAATTGTTTAAGCTGCGCCGTGTTAATTTTCTTCATGGGCACCTAATTTTACATGAATTTTTGCATAAGGACCTGCCTGAATGCATAAAATTAGCTGTTCTTTTACTAATTCCAAAATTGCCAAGAAGCTAACCACTACGCCAGCTTTACCTTCTTCAACTGTAAATAGGCGTTCAAGCGGCGTATATTCTGATGTTGTGAGCAATGACAATATGAGCGACATGCGCTCTCGCGTACTCAGCGCTTCCCGTTCAATAGTATGGTGTTCAAACGCTTCAGCGCGCTTCATGGCTGCACTGAACGCCAATACAATTTCGGCTAAAGACACATCGGGCTCAATGCGAATTGGCGCCACATTCTCACTTAGTTCAACGTGAGTGGTGAAAATATCCCGTTCAAGCCTAGGCTGAATATCTAAATCTTCTGCCGCTTGCTTTACTAGCTCGTATTCTTTTAATCGGCGAATAAGCTCTGCGCGAGGGTCTTCTTCTTCGTCGGAATCGTCACTGCGTTTAGGTAGTAGAAGCCTAGACTTAATTTCTGCCAATATGGCTGCCATCAGCAAGTACTCTGCCGCCAACTCTAATTTTAGCGACATCATGGCATCCACATACTCCATATACTGCTTGGTCACATCAGCGATAGGCAATGTAGTGATATCAAACTTTTGTTTTCTAATCAGATAAAGCAGTAAGTCGAGAGGCCCTTCGAAGGTTTCTAATATGACTTCTAGCGCATCGGGGGGAATGAAAAGATCTTCAGGTTTTTCAATTAACGCTTCGCCATTAATAAACGCAAGTGGCAACGGCTGTTGAACAGGTGTCGAAAGCCCCTTCTCAACAGGGGCCTCATTGTCGTTTTTATTTTCTTCAACAAGTTCTGACACAGTTCCACAACCGTTTTTACGCGCTAACAAAGCGGCAATTATTAATATTATTATTTACGCGTTCACGCGACGGCTTGTTAAGCTTTGCTTTACATCAAAGAGCAACAAACCTCAGATACTTAGCTTACGGAAACCTTAAATAACTTTCACCTGCAACTAGCAAAAGAAGCTATTTAAAAGAATCTATTGAAAATCCAGCCTAACAAAAGTTACTCAAAGGGAGACGGATCGCCCGTGCCATGACGCACAATGACTGGCGTGTCTTCCGACAAATCAACCACGGTTGTGGGCTGCTCACCAATGTAACCACCGTGAATGATAAGCCCTACTTGCTTTTCTAAGTTGTCGCGAATGACATCCGGGTCTGATTCGGCCATGGTGTTACCTGGCAAAATCAAAGACGTAGACATCAACGGCTCGCCCAGCTCTTCCAATAACGCTAATGCAATGGCGTTATCGGGCACCCGAATACCTATGGTTTTACGTTTAGGGTTTTGTAAACGCTTTGGAACTTCGCGGGTCGCTTTCAGCACGAAGGTGTAACGCCCTGGAGTGTTGTTTTTAATTTGTCTGAACGCCGTGTTGTCTACCTTTGCGTAAATCGATAGCTCAGACATGTCTCGACACATTAAGGTAAAGTTGTGGTCTTTATCGATTTGACGAATACGACATAGCTGCTCAAGCGCCTTTTTGTCTTCCATTTGGCAGCCTATGGCGTAGCCTGAGTCTGTCGGATACACCACTACAGCCCCCTCTCGAATTAACTCACAAGCCTGACTAATTAGGCGCTTTTGCGGGTTGTCGGGGTGCACATAGAAAAATTGACTCATAAATACTTCCTTTTCTTGCTAGCACAGTTCGATGATACTACTTTGCCAACAGGGTAAATTTCTGTCCACTTGTTAGGCATCTACTTTGCCAAACGGGATAAGTGACTGTCCACTTGTTAAGCTCGCTGGTTAATCTCGCTATTTCGTTTTTACTAACCAAATTTCGGCATATTAATTAGCGAGAGCACTCATCAACCGCACGCGGACCATTTGCCTTACGTCACACATTTATACCGAGAGCGAAGAAAATTAGATTTTCTTAGCCCTCAGCCATCTGCCCTTCAAACTGTTTCCAATTATGCCATACGGGTGTGAGCTTACTGCTAATGCCGAGATTCTTACCCAACTCCGTCCAACGAGACGGAAAGTGAAAATCAGAACCCGCAGATGCCAACAACTGATGGGTTTGCGCGAGCTCGTTTATAAGCTCCTGTTTGGTTTTATTGATACCTGGAAATGCGGTTTCAATGGCATCGCCACCGGCTTGTTCAAACACGGCCACCAAACGCCGCAGCCACTTCGCTGTCATGTCATAATGAGCAGGATGAGCCAGTACGGCTTGTCCACCAGCATCGTGGATCCACTTAATAGCCGTTTCAATGCTTGGCCACTCAGCTTTAACTGCCGCGCGTTTGCCTTTTCCTAAATACTTTTTAAACGCGGCGTCCATACTGGGCACACCGTAATTATTTACCAATACTCGCGCAAAGTGAGCCCGCGTTACTTGACCAACGCCCGCTAGCGCTTTTGCACGCGCTAAAACACCTTCAAACCCACACTTTTCCAGCTTATCTGCAATTTTTTCAGCCCGGGCTTCACGGGTTTGAGACTGGCCTTTTAACCGTTCAAGAAACGTTGGGCAGTGTCTGTCCACATTTAATCCAACTATATGAATATCGAAACTGTGCCAAGTGGTGGAAATTTCAACACCATCAATAATGGTTAATGCACGTTTTTGCTTCGATTGGGTAGCGTGAGCTTCTTCCAAACCGGCAACGGTATCGTGGTCGGTGACGGCAAGCGCATCCACCTGCATAGTGTGCGCGCGAAGGATTAATTCTTCTGGTGTTAAGTGGCCGTCAGAGAATTTTGTGTGGCTGTGTAGATCTATTTTCAATGTCTTATGCAAATTTTAGGTTGACACAAAGGGCAATTTGTTTTCTTCTATACACACAAAGTATACGTACTAACGGCTTCAAATCCTATTGAAGTTTGGAAAAACAACGAGTAATTCATGCATTCATACAATATTTCGACAGTAATGACAGTTGCAGCTTGGTGGTGGCACTCCCTAACTTAACGGGCGGTGTGCACTGTAGTGCGTGAATGAATACACATAAAGGCCCGTTTATACGGGCCTTTTTTTTATCTTTTTGCAGTTGGAGAGTAGCAAAAATGAGTTTAGCGGAACTGGGGATGTCCCCAGGTAAGGTAGAGACAATTGAGCAAGTGGGGCACTACGTAGACGACCCACTTGCTGCGTTTGCCCACCTATGTGGAAGTAAAAGCAACGCGCTGCTTTTAGAATCGGCAGAAATTGATTCAAAAGACGATTTACAAAGCTTGCTAATGGTTGACGCAGCCCTGCGCATGGAATGCCGCGGCAACCGCGTTGAAGTGAAAGCACTGACAGGCAACGGCGCTTCAGTGTTACCTTTATTTGTTGACCACGCCCCTGACGGCCTACACATCAAAGAAAGGACAGACACTTCAATTACGTTGGTGTGTGATGAAGCCGACGGTGAACTTGACGAAGACAGCCGCTTAAAGGCCGCAAGCGTAATGGACGCGCTTCGCATTGTTATCAATAAGATAACGCCAATTCGCCAACATCCCCATGCGGTTTTCTTAGGCGGTGTATTTGCCTACGACATGCTAGCAGGCTTTGAAAAATTACCCGATGTTGCTGAAGGTGAAAATGACTGCCCAGACTTTGTGTTTTACTTGGCAGAGACCTTAATTACCGTTGACCACCAAACCCGCGAGACACATTTAATTGGCAGTGTTTTTAGTGGACAAGACGTTGCCCAGCAATACTTTGCCATTGCTCAGCGCTTAGAAGCAATTCATCAGCAGCTACACGATATGCCCGCTGAGCCAGTGCTAGTAGGTGCAAATACAGCAAAGATTGCTGATGTAGAAAGTGAAGCACAAAGCGGACAGTCACTCGTTTCCGACTCAGAAAACTCAAACGAAACCGGAAACGGACAGTCACTTTCTTCTTTTGACCCAAGCGTTGAAGTGAGTGTTAATTTAAGTGATGAACAGTTTTGCAACCATGTGCTGGACTTAAAACAGCACATTTTAGCTGGCGACATTTTTCAGGTTGTGCCCTCGCGCACATTCTCTCTCCCCTGTCCGTCGCCACTACTTGCTTACGCTAAACTTAAAGAATCAAACCCAAGCCCTTACATGTTTTACATGCAAGATGCCGCTTTCAGCATATTTGGCGCCTCTCCTGAATCAGCGCTTAAATACGAAAGAGAAAGCAATCAGGTAGAAATCTACCCTATTGCCGGTACCCGTCCACGTGGCAAGCGCCCTGATGGCAGTATCGACAGAGATTTAGACAGCCGTATTGAGCTTAACCTTCGCGAAGACACCAAAGAAAAGTCTGAGCACATTATGCTGGTTGACCTTGCTCGAAACGATGTGGCAAAGGTGAGTCGCCCAGGTACGCGCTATGTGAAAGATTTGCTTAAAGTCGACCGTTACTCTCACGTGATGCACTTGGTGTCGCGCGTGGTTGGCCAGCTACGTGACGACTTAGATCCACTGCACGCTTATCAGGCCTGCATGAATATGGGCACCCTAGTTGGCGCACCAAAAGTAAGCGCAGCGACGTTAATTCGCGAAGTAGAGAAAAAACGCCGCGGCAGTTATGGCGGCGCGGTTGGCTACTTGAATGGTCAAGGCGATATGGACACTTGTATAGTCATTCGCTCAGCGTTTGTGAAAAACGGCACGGCTTATATTCAAGCGGGTGCAGGTGTAGTATATGACTCGGTTCCACAAGCTGAAGCTGATGAAACCCGCGCTAAGGCACAAGCGGTAATTGGTGCAGTAAAAGCAGCGCTACAAGAAGAAGCTGAAAGTATCAACGTTGCATTAAATGTAGGAGGCAACGCATGAATCAGCAAGTGACCACCCTATTTTTGCTCGACAATGTAGACTCATTTACCTACAACCTTGTGGACGAACTGCGTACCTTAAACCTAGACATTAAGGTCTATCGCAACACGGTTTCAGCAAATGCTCTGTTTGAAAGAATGCAGGAACAAGCAACGAAAGGCCCAGTACTTCTTATGCTGTCGCCAGGCCCAGGCGCACCAAGTGAAGCTGGCTGTATGCCTGAGCTACTTGAAAAAGTACACGGTGTGTTCCCCGTAATTGGTATTTGTTTAGGCCATCAAGCTATTGTTGAGCATTACGGCGGCACCGTAGGTCGCGCCAGCCAAGTTATGCACGGCAAGTCTTCTGCTATTACTCATTCTGAAGACGCTATGTTCAAAGGCTTACAGCAGCCCTTACATGTAGCACGCTACCACTCTTTAGTGGCACATTCATTGCCTGAAAACCTTACTGTTTGCGCATCTACAATAAACGATGACGGCAGTGAGGCCGTAATGGCAGTTTACAATAGCGAAGATCGCATGTTGGGTTTCCAATTTCACCCAGAATCTATTTTAACAGCCCACGGCAGTTTGCTGTTAAAGCAAAGTATTGACTATTTAACGTTACAGGGAGCGAACCATGCTTAACGCAGGCCCTCTACTAGAACAAATTATGTTGCGAGAATCACTGTCGCAAACCGAGGCATACAGCTTGTTTAACAGCATCAT
This sequence comes from Alteromonas sp. S015, assembly GCF_036864485.1. NCBI lineage: Bacteria > Pseudomonadati > Pseudomonadota > Gammaproteobacteria > Alteromonadales > Alteromonadaceae > Alteromonas > Alteromonas sp. S015. The sequence continues at coordinate 567,498 of NZ_JAZETO010000001.1, forward strand.
GCACGGTGAGCAAAGCGAGGTGATGATTGCTTCAGTGCTGACTGCGCTGAAAATGAAAAAAGAATCTCCCAGCGAAATTGCGGGTGCGGCGAGTGCCATGGTTGCCAATGCACTGCCCTTTCCCACACCGTCTTATGAGTTTGCAGATATCGTTGGTACAGGCGGAGATGGCCACAACACCATTAATATTTCCAGTGCAGCCGGTGTAGTTGCCGCATCTTGTGGCGTGAAGGTGGCGAAACACGGTAATCGCAGTGTATCGAGTAAGTCTGGCTCTGCTGATTTATTTCGCCAGTTTGGTCTTAATTTAGAAATAAGCCCAGAAACATCCCGCAAGTGCTTAGATGAAGCAAATTTCACATTTCTTTTTGCGCCGGTTTATCACGCGGGCATGCGCCACGCAGCCCCCGTGCGCGCTGCGATGAAGACCAGAACCTTATTTAATATACTGGGGCCGCTGGCAAACCCGGCGGGTCCAACTCATGGCGTTTTCGGCGTATACTCTCCTGAACTGCTTGAACCTTACGCAAAAACCCTTATGCTGCTTGGCCAACACCGCGCAATGATAGTGCATGGCGATGGCTTGGATGAACTGGCGCTTCACGGCGAATCAATGATTTACGACCTTGAGCATGGCGATATTCGCAAGCTTACCGTTACAGCTGAAGACTTCGGTTTACCTCATTATCCTCTTTCGGCGATTGAGGGCGGTGAACCTGAAGAAAACCGACAATTTGTTGAAGCAGCGCTAAACGGCGAAGGCAAAGAGGCGCACCGTGCCGCTATTGCTATGAACTGCGGGGCACTGTTGACAGTAACGGGCAAAGCCTCAACGTTCAAAGAAGGAGCCGAAATGGCGATGAACGCAATGGCCGAGGGGTTGCCCATGCAGCTGTTAACGAAGGTTGCCAAAATTACTCAGGAGGTAAGCACGAATGGCTAATGTGCTTGAGAAAATTGTTGCAGACAAACGAGAAGAAGTGGCCGCACGCAAAGAAGCACTGCCGCTAGAAAGCTTCAAGGCGAACCTAGTTCCTTCGGAAAAGAGTTTATTTGCGGCGCTTAGTGAGCCAAACGCAGGCTTTATCTTCGAATGTAAAAAAGCATCGCCTTCAAAAGGTCTTATTCGAGAGCACTTCGATTTAGACGAGATCTTAGCTGCTTACACGCCCTATGCTGCCGGTATTTCTGTGCTGACAGACGAGAAGTATTTCCAAGGTAAATTTGAGTACTTAGCTTATGTCACTGGGCGCGTTGCTCAGCCTGTGCTTAATAAAGATTTCTTCGTTGATAACTATCAAGTGTATTTAGCCCGTCACTACAATGCCGATGCAGTACTATTAATGCTAAGTGTGCTAAATGATGATGAGTATCGCGAATTGGCAAGCGTTGCCAATGCTCTGTCATTGGATATTCTTACCGAAGTGAGCAATGAAGAGGAGATGGAACGTGCCATTGCCCTTGAAGCCAATATTATTGGTATCAACAACCGCAATTTACGCGACCTTTCTACCGATTTAGCGACCACCGAACACCTTGTGCCTATGCTTGAAAAAGCCACGCATGACTACGTGGTTATTTCAGAGTCGGGCATATACACACACCAAGACGTGCTTCGTTTAGCGCCTGTGTCCCAAGGCTTTTTGGTGGGCAGTGCGTTAATGGCAGAGTCTGACCTACCGCGCGCTGTGAAAACGTTAGTGAATGGCGCAGTTAAAGTGTGCGGGCTTACCAGCCCCGAACAAGCACAAATGGCGTTTGATAAAGGCGCAAGCTTTGGCGGGCTTATCTTCGCCGAAAAATCGCCACGCTGTGTGAGCGAAGCACAGGCTTTGACCATAACGCAGAGCGTTGACGGTGCTTTTGTTGGTGTGTTCGTTAATCACGACATTGATGAAGTGGCTTCACTCGCCGCCTCGCTTAACCTTTTTGCCGTACAGCTTCACGGCAGCGAAGATGAAGCTTACATTTCAGCGCTTGCTGCCAAGCTTCCAGAAGGTTGTGAAATTTGGAAAGTCGAAGGTGTTAAAGCAAGCTCTTCTGACGCACTACTAGGCGCAGTGGACAGTCATTTAAATAATAGCCTTGTGAGCCGCGTTCTTCTGGATTGCCAAGTAGGCGATGCAAAAGGTGGTACAGGCGAAGCGTTCAACTGGCAGCTGTTAAATGCTATCGACGCTAAGCAAAAGTTAGTGCTTGCTGGCGGTATTAACGCCCAGAACGTTGCAGATGCTATTGCAACCGGCTGTGGTGCTATTGATGTAAATTCAGGTGTAGAAACCGCACCCGGCGCGAAAAGCGAAGAAAAACTCGACGCGCTTTTTGCCATTTGCCGCCGTTACTAATTTAAATACAGGACAACGTAATGAACCAGTTAGATACAAAATTTGGTGAATTTGGTGGCATGTACGTGCCCGAACTACTTATTCCAGCGCTAGACCAACTGGAAAAAGCATTTTTGGATGCCAAGGATGACCCAACATTTAACGAAGAGTTTTTATCTCTGTTAAAAGACTACGCCGGTCGCCCAACCTCAATGACGTTAACTCGCAACCTAGTGAGTAACCCAAAGGTAAAATTATACCTAAAGCGTGAAGACTTACTTCACGGTGGCGCACACAAAACTAACCAGGTGTTAGGCCAAGCACTACTTACCAAGCGCATGGGTAAAAAAGAAGTTATCGCCGAAACTGGCGCAGGCCAGCACGGTGTTGCAACCGCTTTAGCGTGTGCATTGTTGGGGCTTAAAGCGCGTATTTATATGGGTGCGAAAGACGTTGAGCGTCAAGCGCCAAACGTGTTCCGTATGAAGCTTATGGGCGCAGAGGTTATTCCTGTGAACGCAGGTTCAGGTACGCTTAAAGATGCCGTAAACGAAGCCATGCGCGACTGGTCAGCGAACTATGATAAAGCGCACTATTTACTAGGCACAGCCGCGGGTCCTCATCCGTTCCCGACTATTGTTCGTGAATATCACCGTATGATTGGCGAAGAGACTCGCGCACAAATTATGGAAAAAGAAGGCCGCCTGCCTGACGCAGTAGTGGCATGTGTGGGCGGAGGCTCAAATGCTATCGGAATGTTTGCAGACTTCATTGATGAGCCATCTGTACGCTTAGTGGGCGTTGAGCCTGCGGGCAAAGGGGTACACACCAAAGAGCACGGCGCAACTATCGTAACGGGCACAAAAGGTATTCTTCACGGCGCTTACACCTTCATTATGCAAGACAAAGAAGGCCAAATTGAAGAGAGTTACTCAGTATCTGCTGGTCTTGACTACCCCGCTGTTGGCCCTCAGCATGCTTACCTTCACGACATTGGCCGAGCGGAATACGTTGCCGCCACCGATGAAGAAGCGCTGAATGCATTCCAATTGCTTGCTAGAAAAGAAGGAATTATTCCTGCCCTTGAATCGTCGCATGCCTTAGCGCACGCACTTAATATGGCAGATGAAGCGGAAGAAGAGACCATCATCGTGGTTAACTTATCAGGTCGTGGCGATAAAGACTTAGCGCACGTTATCAACATTTTAGGGGACGATTTATAATGGATAGATATGCACAAATGTTTGCAGGCCTTGATGAAAAGAACCAAGGCGCATTCGTACCTTTCGTAATGGTAGGTGACCCCGATTTAGCGCAATCTGAAGCCATTATTTGCCAGCTGGTAGAAAGCGGTGCTGACGCACTAGAGTTAGGTATCCCTTACTCTGATCCTATTGCTGATGGCCCCACTATCCAAGCATCTGCCATTCGCGCATTAAGTAATAAAGTGACGGTAGTAGACTGTTTAGGCGTAATTTCACGGGTTCGCGCAAAATACCCTAATGTTCCAATTGGTTTGTTGCTTTACAGTAACTTGGTTATGGCCCAAGGTATTGAGAACTTTTACAACAAAGCGCAAGAGGCAGGCGTTGACTCAATTTTGGTTGCCGACGTGCCAATTCGAGAAGCGGCACCTTTCCAAAAAGCTGCAGAAGCAACAGGTATTTCTCAAATTTTGATTGCACCGCCTAATGCTACTGACGAAACCATGGAAAAGATCGGCGAATACTCAAAAGGTTATACTTACCTGTTAGGCCGTGCGGGCGTTACCGGTGCAGAAACCGCTGCAAACGTCCCAGCTTCAGAGCTCATTGAGCGATTGAACAAACACAAAGCTGCTCCAGCATTACTAGGTTTTGGTATCTCTACGCCTGAACAGGTTAAATCTGCCATTGACGCAGGTGCCGCTGGCGCGATTTCCGGCTCAGCGACGGTGAATATCATCGCCGCTAATTTATCGGACAGTCACAAAATGCTAAGCGAGCTAGGCAGCTTTGTTGAAAGCATGAAAGCAGCTACGGCGAAAGGATGAACGTATGCTATACATGATTTGTGCAACCGATGTGGCGGACAGTCTAGAAAAGCGCCTTGCTGCACGCCCCGCTCACCTTGAACGTTTGAATGCATTAAAAGATGCGGGCCGTTTAGTCATGGCTGGCCCCTTCCCTGCCGTAGATAGTCCGGATCCGGGCCCGGCCGGTTTTACTGGCTCGCTAGTGGTAGCAGAGTTTGATTCATTAGAAGCTGCTCAAGCATGGGCTGACGCTGACCCGTACATTGAAGCTGGTGTTTACGAGAGTGTTGTAGTTAAACCTTACAAAAAGGTTTTGCCTTAGTTTTTAGCTAAACGCTATATTGTAAACAGCGAAAAATAACGAAAGCCCCTTTAGACCTAATTACTCTGGTTTGAGGGGGCTATTTTGTTGCATCAACAGCAATGAAGCTAACTTTGGACACACACTCGTTAAGGTGGACACACACTCGTAATTGTTCACCAAGCTTCATAATGTTGATATGGACAGACACTCGCTCCTCTGAGTAAGTGTCCGAACGCCTCAAAGCTTCGTCATACAATAGGCCCATAATGCTGCGTTTAAAGTTCGACCTTTTCATGTTCACCCATCTCTTCTGGCTTTACCGTTTTACCAGTAAGCATTTTAAACATGCCTTTTAGTGAAGGGTCTGCATCCCACACTTCTGCATCTATAAGTTCAAAGCGAAGCATTAACAAAGAAGGATCATCCTTACCTTTCTCAAACCATGCTTCTACTGGGTTAGACCAGTATTTATCAATCACCTCTTTACGAGATTCGACGGTGAGATTGCCTCGGATACAAGCAAATACATCATGACCTTTAGATGCGAAGTGAACCATGGCTTTTCCACCTTTAGCAATGCGGTTGTCTCGACTAGTATAAAACCAAAATTCACTGTCAGCGTCTTTATCAAGTTGGGCGTACATAGGCTCGGCATGCATATCCTCGCCTACCAGACTTACCATTACTTTTGGACTATCTGACATCGCTTTCCACATAGTTTTCTTAATATCACTAGACATAGCTTCTCCTTGTTGAACATAAGTGTCTGTCCGACGCTACTATTGAATTGAGCAGTTGAACTAAACACCTTGTTTTTCATTTTATTGATTCATCTAAAGCGTATGCCTCGCACGAGGCATGCCAAAAATTATCAATATCACCGCGTGCATTTGCCAAAAAAATTATTGAGAAACGTAAGCTTCTTCACTAAACGTCAGTTGGGTATAGGTTTGAGCACACACTCATATGTCCATGTGAGCGTTGTGAGCTATCTTATAGAGACCGAGCAGAAACCGAGGACAGTCACTTATTTGTACGATAAACATTAATCTCCCTCATTAACAAATCAACAAAGTGGACAGACACTTTTTCAAAGTAAGAGTAAAGATTACTCAATATGACTAAGTAACGAGAGCGCTTAAATATATACGTCACTTTGAAACTTAGAAATAGAGTTGTGGACAGACACTCTCATTTTGATTTGCGGCCTCTTTATAATTAAGTGTCTGTCCACAATAGTTGCACAATAGTTGCTTTTTCGTAAATGCCATTTACTTAAAGCTTATATACAGCTTTTGCTCCGCAAGGTAGACTAAACCTAGTTCAGAATGGGTTCAGTTAACCAAGTTATACTTATCTGTAGTTTGGCCTGAGTGGGATAATAATTGTGAGGTTGTATGAAATTATCGCTACGTGTTGCAGTAGTTTGTTTAGTGTTAGCGTTGTCTAACACAGCGCCAGCTTTGGCGTTTCAAGACACTGGCGGCGATATATCAAAAAGCGAAGCTGCAGAGCGTGCACGTACTGCTGTCAATGGCCGCGTTTTAAAAGTTGAACAAACCTCAAAAAACTACCGAGTAAAGGTTCTCAAGAAATCAGGGAGAGTAGTATCGGTAGACGTAGATAAACGCTCAGGCAAGGTAAAAACAAGTAAAGATAAGGACTAACATGCGTATCCTCGTAGCCGAAGACGATAGCAGATTATTAACTCAACTTGACGCCCTCCTTCAGCAAAATGGCTATAGCGTAGACTTGGCAGACAATGGCGAACATGCGCTTTTTCTCATTAAAGAATATAGCTATGACCTGGCTATCGTCGACATCGGCATGCCAAAGCTAGATGGATTTGAGGTTATACGAAAAGCCCGTCAAGCTGATATTTCCTGCCCAATACTCATTTTAACTGCTAGAGATAGATGGCAAGAGAAAGTGGAAGGTCTCGATGCCGGGGCCGACGACTACCTCACCAAACCCTTTCATAACGAAGAGTTACTTGCTCGAACAAAAGCATTGATTCGACGAGCTTCAGGACAAGCGAACCCGACCATTCAGTTCGGCCCTATCTCGCTGGATACCGTTAGTGAAGAATTATCGTTAAATGGCCAAGCTCTGGATTTAACAGCTTACGAATACAAAGTCATGGAGTACCTGATGCTGAACCCGCAAAAGGTCATCTCAAAAACAGAGCTAACCGAGCACATTTACGATCAGGATTTCGATTTAGATAGTAATGTCATTGAAGTGTTCGTGGGAAGACTGCGGAAAAAGCTAGATCCGACAGGTGAATTAAAGCCAATTGAAACCCTTCGAGGTAGAGGCTATAGGATAAATAGAAGTTTATGAGGCAGTTGTCGCTTCGCCTTCGAAGTATCTTTTTAGCAATTGTTCTTCTGGCGTTCTTTGCGCCATTTACTGTTGTTATCTTAGATGAAGCTTATACTGATAGCCTTACACAAGCCAAGATGAGCGAACTTCGGTTGATGAATTTAGGTTTGTTATCTGCATTCGAGTTAGATGGCGACCTGCCCTATATGCCTGAAATTTTATACGAAGAGCAGTTAAACCTTCCGGGCTCAGGCTATCTTGGAGTGATTGTGTTTCGAGATGAAGTCATTTGGCAGTCAGCCTCAGCTCTCGAATATACCTTTACACCACCTGAGATAGACGTTGCAGTCGGTAACGAGTTATTTTTGGAGTCCCATACACCTAGGTTTGAAGAAGATTCCCAGTTTTTTGTGTACGCCTTTACTGCAGAATTTGCTTCAAGTAGAGACTTTGAGCCTGTTCGGTTTTATATATTTAACAATAAAGCACTTTTTGAAGTCGAGCGTAATACGTTCTTAGACACAACGTGGCAGTGGATTTTCACGCTCTGTATAGCACTCCTAGTCTTTATAATTATCGGGATTAGCCTGGTGCTTCTTCCCGTTAGAAAGTTAATTGACGAAATTTCACAAGCCTCAAGCGGACACAAACGCCAGTTAGAATCACGATATCCGGTTGAATTCGATTCCTTAAAACAATCCATTAATGATTTGCTTCTAACTGAGGCTGCCCAAAGGGCGAGATATAAAAACAGCTTGGGAGACTTGGCACATAGTTTGAAAACGCCCTTGGCGGTGGCATCCGGCAATAGAGATTTACCTTTGGAGGTAAACGAAGCATTACAGCAAATTGACCAAATCATTAAACGTCAATTGAAAAGAGCGAGTGCAGGAAAATCTGGCTGGCAACAAGCTATCGATATTTTACCCATTTTGCACAAACTTGCAGATGCAATGGACAAGGTCTACCAAGATAAAGCCCTTACTATTGAGTTTGAACTGGATGAGGAGATTCAGTTTAAAGGGGACGAGACCGATTTCATGGAGCTTTGTGGCAACCTGTTAGACAATGCATGCAAAGCGGCGAACAATAGAATTATCGTATCAGCGATGAAGAGCGCTGGTTGGCTAACAATTAAAGTAGAAGACGACGGCCCAGGTATCCCTGACGACAAAAAGCTGCTTTTATTAGAACGAGGTACCCGCCTCGATACCTATACAGAAGGTCACGGAATTGGCATGGCGTTGGCTGCTGATTTGGTATCAATCTACCAAGGCAGAATGCTTATCGAGGACAGCGAACTTGGCGGCGCTCGTATCGTTATTCAATTTCCTAAACACGAATAATGGTTAAAAAGCAAAAGTGTGTGAACGATTGTTGAAACCTTGAGCTTTCAATTGCTGAAATATGAAAGTGGACAGACACATTCTCAATTGAGTGTTTAGCTAGATACTAATGAGGGATTTCTTTTCTTAAATCGATTGAGTGTCTCTCCACTATCGACTTTCAAACAAGTGTCTGTCCACTTTCTAGTTACACTAAGTTACGAGACAGACTTCTCACCTTCACTCGATAGAAGCACTGCAAGCCACTTGCTCTCCTCACGAGACTCTAGTGCAATTTTTACTACCATGGTCAACGGTACTGATAGCAACATTCCAACGGTGCCTAACAGCCACCCCCAAAATATTAGCGAAAGAAACACAACAAGCGTAGACAGCCCCATGCCTTTACCCATTAATCGTGGTTCAACCATATTACCCATGATGGTATTAACAAGCAAAAAGCCAAGTGCTGCGAAACCTGCTGAGGCAGGGCCAAGTTGAACAAAGGCTATCAACACTGCGGGCACTGCAGCTATTATAGAGCCAATGTTAGGAATGAAGTTGAGCATGAACGCCAACACAGCCCATAGCATGAAATGATCTACTCCCATCACGTACAACCAAATGCCAATAATCAGACCTGTCCCTAAGCTGACCACAGTTTTTATTGCTAAGTAGCTGTTTACAGAACGTATAAATCTGTCGATATGCTTTAGTTTCATTCCAGGATCAGCAAGGGCAATATGCAACCGGCGAGGAATACTGTCCGCTTCAAAAAGCATGAAAATAACGGTAAGAAGAATAAGGAAGAGGTTTGAGAGTACGCCGCCCATTCCGCTGATGAAATTTGTTGCCACAGACATGGCCGTTGCAGGGTCAAGGTGAGAAGCGATTAGCTCTCTATTGATGTGAATATTAAATTCGGCCAATTTGGACACAACCCAGGCAAACTCGGTATCAAGCTTACTTCTATATTCTGGCAAATTTTCTCGAAACTCGGTCATAGACTGGCCGACTAAGCCAGCTAAAAGAAAACCAAAAACAACGATAAGCAGTATAACAAAAGTAATAGAGAGCCATTTAGGCACGCCAAATTTCGAGGTCCAACGTATTATTGGGCTACACGCGATCGCTATAAAAATAGAGAGAAAAAACGGTACCATGATCGTACTGGCGGCTTTAATACCAGCCATAACCACTACTAAACATGCTAGAACGATTAGAATTTTTGCTGTTGGCGAGCGTAGTTCCATTGACATTTTGTGCTACATTCCTGACTGAAACGACAACACTTTACAACGACTTATAAACAACTACAAACAAGAGACTTCAATGAACTTTAATCTTGCCACAATTAAAATTAAAAACCTAAGACTACGCACATACATTGGCATCAATGAAGATGAAATTAAAAACAAGCAGGACGTTGTTGTTAACGTGAAAATTGATTACGACGCTGAAAAAGCGACGAACACTGACGATATGAGTGATGCGCTTAACTACAAAACAATTACAAAGGCAATCATCAAGCTTGTAGAAGACAACCGCTTTTCTCTTCTGGAAAAACTTACCGCCGATGTGCTAAGCATAGCCTCAGAACATTCTTCGGTACGCTACGCTGAGGTTGAGGTCGATAAGCCACACGCCCTTAGATTCTCTGATTCAGTTTCTCTAACGCTATCTTGCAATAAGACGGGATAAGGCCATACCTCAAGGAGTTAATTGTGAACATTCTTTTGACCGGTGGAACAGGGCTGATAGGAAGCGAATTTATTCGTCAATATTCTCGAGAACATGAATTCACTGTGATTTCTCGTGACACTGCTAAGGCAAAAAGCAAATTGGGGTATAACGTCAAGATCGTCGAGAACGTTTCTTCGATAGAAAATTTCGAGAATTTCGACGCAGTGATTAATTTAGCAGGTGAGCCTATCGCCGATAAGCGCTGGACAGACACTCAAAAGAAAAAAATTTGCAATAGTCGCTGGGACATCACTTCTGAGCTAGTCTCAAAGATAAATAGTTGTGATGCGCCTCCATCCATTTTCTTATCGGGCTCTGCGATTGGTTACTACGGTAGTCAAGGTGACAAGCTGGTTACAGAAGACACAGCTCCTCATAATGAGTTCACCCATGAATTATGCGCTAAATGGGAGACCATCGCCCAAAGCGTAGATCAAGCTAAAACACGTGTAGCAACGCTTCGTACTGGCGTAGTGCTTACAGAAAAAGGAGGGGCGCTAGGAAAAATGGCGCTACCGTTTAAATTGGGGGCAGGAGGTACACTTGGGGGTGGAAGTCAGTATTTAGCCTGGATCCATTTACAAGATATAGTGCGAGCTATCTCGTTTTTGCTTGAAAATAGCGCATGCTCTGGGGCATTTAACTTAACGGCACCGGAGCCTGTCACGAACAAAGTGTTTTCTAAAGCGCTCGCAAAATCACTTAGCCGGCCCTGCCTGTTCAATGTTCCGGGCTTTGTTATGAAATTAGCCATGGGCGAATCATCAACGATGATACTTAGGGGACAGCGAGTCATTCCTCAAAAACTCACTACTGCTGGCTTCAGTTTTGAATTCCCTTCTATCGGCGAGGCGCTAAGAGAAATATATCGCGCTTAGTTGAATCACTGAAATTCGTCATGTGCTTTGTGGACAGACACTTAATTCCAATGAGTGTCTGTCCATTTTGCATTAACGCGGCTTATAAACTAACGTAAAAATACCTAAACCATATTCCGCAGCATCTGACTGGTATTGAGCGTAAGCAAACGCCAACACCCTAACGCTCCCAATATGCCAACTACGATAGCGCCAACGCTTGGTGCTATGGCCCAGTACTCTGGATGCAAGCTTGCTTCCATTTGGAACACCGAGGTTTGAAGTAAATAAAGGCTCAACTCGTTACCCATCGCTGCCATAAAGCCAGCAACCACTCCAATGATAACAAACTCGAAAATAACACTCTTTCTTATCAACGCCCCCTTGGCACCGAGCGTACGAAGTATTGCTATTTCCTGTCTGCGTTCATCCATGCTCGCCTGTACTTGTGCAATAAGTACCAGACTGCCCGCTAACAATACCAGCATCAAAATAAATTCAACGGCAACAGACACCTGATCAACAATCTCTCGCAACTGATTAATTCGAGCATCAACGTCGAACATAGTTATTGATGCAAACGGCTTAAGTAAGTTAGATAACTCTACCTTTCTCTCGGTAGGAAGGTAGAAACTAGTAATATAAGTTGGACTAAATGCGGCCATTGCCTCGGGGTGAATAACGAAGAAAAAGTTAGGTTGCATGGTCTGCCAGTTCACCGTGCGAATGCTCGTTACTTTCGTTTCAACAATCTCGCTGCCCACATTAAAAGTAAGCCGATCGCCCATTTTAATGTTCAACCTTTCCGCAACGCCTTCTTCAACGGAAACTGGGAACCATCCTTCGCTGTACTGTTTATCCTCATCGCCATGCCAGTTCCCGTCAATAACCTTGTTTTCTTTTTGAAGCGTGTTGCTCCAAGTTAGGTTTGCTTCTCTACCTAGGCCTCTTCGGCCTTCTCGATTCGGCTCATCTTCTTTAGAAACCTCGGTGTTTACCCCTTCTCCATTTACCGAAACAAATCGACCTCTGATGACAGGATAAAACTCTTCAATATTTACGCCATTGTCAACGAAGTGTCTGTCCAATTCAGGTTGAATGTCTGGCGTAATGTTAATTAGGAAGTAATTAGGTGTACCTTCGGGTAATTGAGAACGCCATTGCGAAACCATATCGTTGCGCATTACCAACACCACTAAAAGCAACATTATGGTGACGGAGAAGCTAATAAGCTGCACACTATTATCCATCGCTCGGCGCTTAATACGTGCCCATGCCAGCTGCCACGCCCCCATTCTTCCACTGCCCAACTTGCGTCCCACAGCAATTAAAATGTATGTCGCGCCAAGCAATCCAAGCACCAGCGCAGCGCCAGACACAAAAAGAATAGCGCTAATTTTTAAATCTCGGCTATACATCCACATCAGTAAGAATATTGCACCACTGGAAGCCACGAACTGAATGCTTCTGGAACGTAAATTCGCTGATATGTCCTTTCTTAATACGCGAAGTGGGGGAACTGAAAATAGCTGCAAAAGCGGATATAAGGAAAAGAGCAATGCACACGTAGCGCCTGTAGCAACGGCGATTAAAAGCGGTCGCCAATGCCACACGTCAAGAGATACATCCACTCTGTCCGCTACAAGTGAAACCACTACTTGCTGACCGATAAAACCTATAACGAGGCCAATAAAAATACCAAGCCCAGTGATAAATAAAATTTGGAACAAATAGACTTTTCGAATGGTGCTGCTTGTTGCCCCCAAGGTCTTCATTATTGCTACGGGATCAAAGTGACGTTGAGCATAACGCTGAGCAGCAACGGCAATGGAAACGGCCGCTAATACTATTGCTAACAAACTCGCTAACAGAAAATAGCGCTCAGCACTTGCGACAGAGCGCCCTATCGCTGACTCGTCATCTTCGACTGTCCGCCACGAATGTAGGTCATCGTTTAATTGGGGTAATAACCAGGTATTGAAACTTTCTAAATCACCTGCCTCTCCGGCAAAAAAGCCCACATAACGAGCGCGACTCCCTGGCCCAGTAATTGCAGTTTTTTCCAAGTCGTTTAAGTTAATCAGAGCAATAGGATCAGTATTAAACACGCTGAAGCCGGCATCTGGAATATCTACCAACACATGCGTAACGGTAAAAGTGCCGTCGCCAATTTCGATACTGTCGCCAATAGAAAGCCCCAAGCTCTGAAAAAGCCGAGACTGTACCCATGCTTCCCCAGATTGTGGTAATTCTGCAGTATTGCGTTTTTCTCCAAAAGGCTGGTCGGTAATATTGACTGTCCCTTTCAGTGGATAAGCGTCATTCACGGCTCGTAAATCAACAAGCGACATCTCGTCGCCTTTAAATACCATTGAACGTGTTGCCACCTGCTTTGCCGTCGCAAGGCCCTCTTCTTGGGCTCTAGCTAACCACTCCTCGTTTATAGGATCATCTGAACGAAGTTGAGCATCTGCTGCAATGAAAGCCGCAGAGCGAGACTTTAGTGCTCCCTGTAAACGCTCACTGAAAAGTGACAGCGATAACACCGCGGCCACAGATAGCACAATGGCCAGCAATATGATGGTCAGTTCACCACGTCTAGCCTCATGCTTGAAAAGCCGCCAAGCTAAATTAAAAGACGTCGACATCTAAACCGTCTCTTTTTTATTCATTATGTTCGCGCCCGTTGTTTCAATGAGTTCTCCCGCATTCATAGTAAGTTGCCTGTCACAATGTTCAGCGAGTTCATTATCATGGGTTACGAGAACGAGAGTCGTGCCTTTTTCTCTATTCATCTCGAACAACAATGCTTCAATTTTTTCACTGTTTTTGGCATCTAGGTTGCCCGTAGGCTCGTCGGCGAAAAGTATCTTGGGAGAGGTAATAAACGCTCGCGCTATGGCAACGCGCTGCTGCTCGCCCCCCGATAACTGATTAGGGAAGTGATGCGCGCGATGCTTCAAACCGACTTGCTCTAGAATATCCAGAGCTAGAGCCTTTGGGTTATCAAGCCCTGCAATTTCCGCCGGTAGCATCACGTTTTCTAAGGCTGTTAAGCTTTGAACTAACATAAAACTTTGGAAAATGAAGCCCACTTTATTTCCTCTTAAAATTGCGCGCTCTTCTTCATTCATGCTGTGAAGTGCTTCACCATCTAAGAAGATTTCCCCTTCTGTAACTTGGTCGAGCCCTGCTAACAAGCCCAAAAGGGTTGACTTACCCGAGCCTGACGCGCCAATAATGGCAATGGACTCACCAGACTTGACTTCAAAAGAAATAGGACGAAGGATCTGCAGTGAACCTTCACTCGTATCTACTACTTTAGTTACAGCATTAGCTTTTATCATAAGAGGTCATCAATTCGTGTTTGTTAAATTTCGTTATTTGTTCGCTTTTTTACTTATTCTTTTAATACCCTTTCAAGCGCTATCAGATCAAGCCGAGCAGAGCGACACAAGCGAAAATGCGGTTTTACTTATCTTAGGTGACAGTTTATCTGCGGCTTATGGATTACAGCAACATGAGGGTTGGGTCAGTTTGTTACAAAAGATGTGGCAAGACGACAACATTCCGATTGATATCGTAAATGCTGCGGTAAGCGGAGAGACTACTGACGGTGGTCTAGCGCGATTTCCCCGTTTATTAGAGCAACACAACCCTACCCATGTATTGATTGAACTGGGTGGTAACGACGGCCTTCAGGGCCACAATATCGGTAAGATTAGGGGTAATTTAGATTCGCTGGTAAATGTTGCAAAGGAAAGTAATGCCGTAGTGTTTCTGCAAGAAATGCAAATTCCTTCTAATTACGGCAAGCGCTACACGCAGATGTTTACGCAAAACTTCAATAAAGTAGCGGAAGCTCAGGACGTGCAAAAAATTCCCTTTTTCCTTGAAGAAATAGCGCTAAATAAGGACTTAATGCAAAACGATGGTATTCATCCAAATGCTGAGGCACAGCCTTTGATCGCTAGTTTTATGGACAGACACTTAAGAAGTTTAATTCTTGATGCTCAATAATTGTGCTAACCTTATTGTGTAATAATGCATTAACACGAGGTTTGTTTATGGACGTTTCTTCTGTCAATTCGTCACCCGTTTCCACTGTTTTAGAGTCGCCACAGCGACCTACTCAACAGGTTGAGCCGCGTAATGTGCAAGAAAGTCGTGAGACTCAGCCCCAAGGCACACAACAGACTTCAAATTCTAACGATGGGCGTGTGGGCTCTAGGGTTGATGTGTTCGTATAACTTGCCCTTTAAATTAAATTGTTAGGGACAGACACTCGTTGGTACTTTTGCTTAGTCCTCTAGCTAGTAGAGGCGTTTTTGCAATAAGGAAATTAGAAAGGACAGACACCCGGTGAATAAGGTTGTCTGTCCTTTTTCTTTTGGGTCAAATTGACCTAACGATTGACGTCTATCCGTTATGAAATTCGAGTGTCTGTCCACGATTGCCAGTTCTGAGATTTGATCGAAGAGCACTCATGAAAAATAACCGTCCCTAAAACTGTCCCAAAGACCACTTAAAATTGACGCCGTAAATCTCATAATGCTAATAAATAACTATGGGATACGGATATGCCTTTACCTCGTTACAAACAGATAAACACCGATGTCACGCCTTATTACCACTGTATTTCTCGCTGCGTAAGGCAATCTTACCTTTGTGGTCGCGACGCTCACACTGGTATTAACTACGAGCATAGAAGGAAGTGGATTCAAGACAGGCTCCATAAGCTATCGCAGGCTTTTGCTATCGACTTGTGCGCATACGCTGTTATGTACAATCACATTCATGTGGTATTGCATATAGCAAAAGGCAGAGCTGAAGGCTGGACAATGGATGAGGTCTTGCTTCGGTGGAGAATGTTTTATAAATGCCCACCTGTAGTGCAGCGATATTTAGAAAATTTTGATTCTGTAACGTTAGATGAGCTAGCAGAATTAAAATCACTATCTGTTATATATCGAGAGCGACTTCAAAGCATTAGCTGGTTTATGCGTATGCTCAATGAATACATTGCTCGAAGAGCAAATAAAGAGGATGAATGTAAAGGCTATTTCTGGGAAAGAAGGTTCAAGTCACAAGCTATACTCGATGAGAAAGCACTGGCCAGTGTAATGGCTTACGTCGATTTAAATCCCATTCGAGCAAAAATAGCAACGACGCTAGGCAACTCTCACCATACTAGTATCCAATATCGCTTGAATGCCAAACGCTCGAATAAAACCCCTAAGTTTTTGATGCCCTTTAGCGATAGTCACTACAAGAACACCGTGCCGTTGCCCTTCGCATTCAGTGATTATTTGCAGCTTATCACTGATACACTAAACGCGGAGCGCAATAACGATACCTGTATAACCCCAAAGCTTCCTAACCGCTTGCTAAGTAAGCTTGGAATGACAAAAGAGAACTGGCAGCTAGTAACCAGTAATTTTGAAACACTTTTTACTGGGCCAGTCGGTTGCCCAGAGATGATGGAGAATTTCGCCAGATGCTGCGAAAGAACATGTCGTCCAAACGTTGCAAATGCTCAAAGGTATTTGTCGTAAACCTCTAACTCCATTGCAAAAGTACTTTGCTAAATATCGGCTTGGCGTGCAAGTACATCAACAATGTCCTGAGATTTTGTAAGGCGCCTTATGTCGTTGAACAGAACTTCAGCTTCAGGGTATTGTCTTTTCAGATACCCGCACCATTGCTTAATTCGGTTGGGGTAATATTTGCCCTTGTCACCAAAAATTTCGTAGCCAGAGTACTGACTCAGCAAAGCAGCCAGTTCAGACCATGGCATAGGTGCTACGCCCTCTTTAATACTCAGCGCCAAATTAGGCATTGCCAATGCACCTCGTCCAATCATCAGGTTGGTACACTCTGATTGGCTTTGACAACGATTAGCGTCTTCAGCGTTCCAAATTTCACCATTTGCGACAAGGGGAATACTGGTATGTTGTTTAATCTTAGCTATCCAGTCCCAATAAGCCGGTGGTTTATACCCTTCGGTTTTAGTTCGTGCATGAACAACGAGCTCAGACGCGCCCGCTTCAGTGATAGCTATAGCATTGTCTATAGCTAAAGATTTATCCTCGAAACCCAATCTTATTTTGGCTGACACTGGGATTTCTGCTGGAACCGCATCCCTTACAGCTTTTACAATATCGTAAAGGGTTTGGGTCTCTTTCAACAACACCGCCCCCCCCTTACTCTTATTAACTGTTTTGGCAGGGCAACCAAAGTTTAGGTCAACACCTGGAGAGCCCAGCTCTATCGCTGTTTGTGCATTCTCTGCAAGCCACTGTGGATGTTGCCCTAGTAATTGAACTCGGACAGGAACGCCTGACGGAGTTTTGCCGCCATTGTGAAGCTCAGGACATAGTCTATAAAATGTTTTCTTTGGTAATTTTTGATCGACCACTCTCACAAATTCAGTAACACACTGATCGAAACCACCTACGCGAGTAAGCATATCTCTCATTAAGTGATCAACAACGCCCTCCATAGGGGCAAGCATTACTTTCATTGCAAACATCTCAGTTTAATAGAACATAAAATCGGCGCGGGAGTTTAGCAAAAAGCATTTATATCAGCCAGGCTTTGATGCTTAGTTTTTCAACTTCTGTGGCTGTCTATTTAAGGTGTATTTGAGGTGATTTTAAGTTGCAGCTGTTTCAATTTAGTTAGTGTCTGTCCGCTGAACACTTTAATTCATGTGGGAATGATGCTGGCTTCTAATTTTGTACGAATGGAGAAAGCTTGTGTGTCTGTCCGTTTATAGAGAAATCTTGATAGAAATCCGCATTTAGCCTATTTACGAAGCTGTGACTGGGTAGCGGCTTCCTTTTCTAAATTTTCAAGGCGAACCAATACTGCCTTTTTTTGATTATCTGTGTATGTCCGCCAATTTATAATTTCTTCAATCGTACGTTTACACCCCATGCAAATGTCTTCTTCGGTCAATTTGCATAAGGCTACACATGGAGATATTAAATTCATAATGCTTCTGTGTTATCTAAATCGTCTTTTTTACTTTGTGCTCGTGACGCAGCAATGGCGGCCATTGTAGTTTCAGATAGCTCTTTGTTGGACCACAAACAAACGTGACAACCATAGCGTGATTTAAGATATGAAGAAAACTCAGTGTCTGTCCCACATTCATATCTCACTAAGTTTTGTTTTTTGCCGTCATAGATAACCGCAGAATAAGTAAACACAAAAGCCTCCTAAAAAAGAGGCTTAAATATACATCTAGACGTCTAAACGTTCAAGCGTCTATTTCAAATAATCGAGTGCTGCGCAAATTGCGGCCACTTGAGCGGCATTACAGTTTTCAGGTGTCGCATTATCGCTATCTGGATAGACTTCTGTGGTTGTGACGTATTTAGCATCTGTCATCCCTCCACAAAGATATAACGCCTTTTTGTCATAGCAAATTACACCTTCACTCACCACGTCTGCACCTATAATCTTTCCGTTTTCATCGGCCGGTGCGATATGCGTTACTTTTTTCACAGCATCAATAACGGCTTTTTGAAACTCTATTTGAGGGCTTGGAGTGTTAGCAACCGTATAGAAACCATCTGGAATGTTCCAGTTATCATGGGTCACCCCATCCCGCGCAGCCAGTGCTGGCCTAAACTCACTATTGTCCGTGTCTGTCGTTTCATGTAAATCAATATGGAGTGTTAGAGGTAACGCTAAATCCGACACCAATTTCATAAGCTGAGCAGACTCAGGGGCTGGCGAGCCTTTGTAAAATGAGCGATTTGGATCTAACGCCAACGGGTTCCATCGATTTATCGTTTCATACCCCCAAGGACTTACACATGGAACAACTACTATGTTTAGTTGCTCAGCGTACTGAGACAATTTTGTTTCGATAAACTGGAGAGCTCCCTGCACGCCACTGGTTTCATAGCCGTGAACTCCACCTGTAACGAGTGCAGACGGCTTATTAGCATCAAAACTCTTGGGAATTACAGCGTATAGTGGGTAGCGAGCTGTGTCATAAGGAAGTGCACCGTACTCCTTTAAATCAAAACCTTCAGGAATAATTTTGAAAAGTTTTTTGAGTACTTCTTCTTGATAACTTCTTTCCACATTCTGCCGTGCTTTCCATTGGGCTTTTTCTCCTTCGCCCCATGGCTTACCTGAAGTTCCAATTGGATAATTCTGCATATAACACCTCTTTTGTATTTTGGAGATCATAACAGTTCAACAAGCTTACGTATCTACCCCACTAAAGATTCCTTAATGGTTGTGACATAAGTTCTTTACGCATTAAATCTTTGAAATAGTGTTTTCTCGTTTGTGTTGACTTCCCTTTGAAAATAATGGCTAATTCCGACCAAAAGGATTGGAGTAATACTCGGTGCGTTAGTGGTTGGCTAAGGAGAGAAGAATGTTTGTCCACCGTAGCTTTCTTCGTGCAGCTTTAACTTTATTTGCTTAAAGGTTCAAGTAAGGGAAGTGTCTGTCCACAACGGATTGCTTGGGGCGTAAATGAACGGAGTGTCTGTCCACTAAGTTTTAAGGGCAGATACAAAAAAACCAGCCGGATGGCTGGTTTTTTCGATATGGCGTCCCCTAGGGGATTCGAACCCCTGTTACCGCCGTGAAAGGGCGGTGTCCTAGGCCTCTAGACGAAGGGGACTGAAAATCTATTTTCGAAAGCTTCGCTTTCGATATTTTCAGTAAGGCGAAGTTAGCCAGCGAACTGAGCGACCCTTCCCTACCGAAATTTTCAGTCAGAAGTTGAAAGATCAACTCCAGCCTATTTCACAGTTTTAATCGACTGTGACGCGATAATATGGCGTCCCCTAGGGGATTCGAACCCCTGTTACCGCCGTGAAAGGGCGGTGTCCTAGGCCTCTAGACGAAGGGGACTGAAAATCTATTTTCGAAAGCTTCGCTTTCGATATTTTCAGTAAGGCGAAGTTAGCCAGCGAACTGAGCGCCTCTTCCCTACCAAAATTTTCAGTCAGAAGTTGAAAGATCAACTCCAGCCTATTTCACAGTTTTAATCGACTGCGACGCGATAAAATGGCGTCCCCTAGGGGATTCGAACCCCTGTTACCGCCGTGAAAGGGCGGTGTCCTAGGCCTCTAGACGAAGGGGACAGAAACTTTGTTCAGTGAAGCTAAGCTTCACTAAATTCCTGTAAGGCAAGATGTGCTCTGCGAATTGAGCGACCTTATCCTTACTGAAATTTCCATCCGGAGTTAAAAACTCCAGCCTATTTCACAGTTTTAATCGACTGTGACGCGATAATATGGCGTCCCCTAGGGGATTCGAACCCCTGTTACCGCCGTGAAAGGGCGGTGTCCTAGGCCTCTAGACGAAGGGGACAGAAACTTTGTTCAGTGAAGCTAAGCTTCACTAGATTTCTGTAAGGTGAGGTTAGCTCTGCGAACCGAGCGACCTTATTCTTACTGAAATTTCTATCCGAAGTTTACTAAACTTCAGCCTATATCAAACCACATCTCAATGTGACTTGGTGGAGCCAGGCGGGATCGAACCGCCGACCTCCTGCATGCCATGCAGGCGCTCTCCCAGCTGAGCTATGGCCCCATCATGGTACCAGTCATTTTGTGTGACTGTTCCGTGACAGCGGGGCGCATTCTAGGCATCCCCCCCTGTCATGTCAACGCTTTTTTTATGAATTTTCTCTGTTTGCTATAAAAGTAAGCGCTTTGTCGATTCTCTCGCCAATTTTCTCTTTTGAGATAAGATTCAACGTGATATCTAACGACGGTGAATTACCACCACCTGTCACAGCTACACGCAGCGGCATACCTACTTTCCCCATGCCCACTTCCAATTCTTCGGCTGTACTATTTATAGCAGCCTGAATATTTTCTGGGTTCCACTCTTCAATTGCCATTAATTTATCTTTAGCAAGCTCTAATGGGCCGCGAGCGACTGGACGAAGGTGTTTTTTTGCTGCGTTCGCATCAAAATCTTCATAGTCTTGATAAAAGTATGTAGAAATTTCAGCTAACTCTTTTAGCGTTTTTACTCTATCGGCCTGAATAGCAATTATAGATTCAAGCGCTGGGCCTGTCGTTAAATCAACATTCAACTCTTCAAAGTGCCATTTAGCGTGTGATGCAACTTCACTTGCTGGTAATGTCTTAATGTAGTGTTGATTCAACCAGATTAGCTTTTCTGTGTTAAATGCCGATGCAGATTGCCCAATGGCATCTAAGCTGAATTTCTCAATCATTTCATCAACTGAGAAAATTTCTTGGTCGCCGTGAGACCACCCCAACCTAACAAGGTAATTAAGCACAGCTTGCGGTAGGAAACCATCATCGCGATATTGCATCACGCTTACTGCGCCATGACGCTTAGATAACTTCTTGCCGTCATCACCCAAAATCATAGAAACGTGAGCATATTCTGGAACAGGTGCACCAAGCGCTTCAAGAATATTGATTTGACGTGGCGTGTTATTAATATGGTCTTCACCACGAACTACGTGAGTAATACCCATATCCCAATCATCAACAACTACACAGAAGTTATATGTAGGGGTACCGTCAGAGCGCTGAATAATAAGATCGTCTAACTCAGTATTGCTAATCTCGATTTTTCCACGCACGTGATCATTAATTACCACTTTGCCTTCTAGAGGGTTTTTGAAGCGGATAACAAAAGGCTGACCTTCTGGGTGATCCGTTCTGTCTCTCCACGTACCGGGGTAGCGAGGCTTCTCACCACGTTCTTTTTGCGCTTCACGAATCGCATCTAACTCTTCAGAGCTCATAAAGCATTTATACGCTTTACCTTCATCCAAAAGCTGCTGAATAAGTTCTTTATATCTATCGAAACGCTCAGTCTGATAAATTGGCCCCGTGTCCCACGTTAAACCTAACCATTGCATTCCGTCTAAAATGGCCTGCTTGGCTTCTTCAGTTGAACGTTCGATATCTGTATCTTCTATTCGAAGAACAAACTCGCCGCCTTTGCTTTTAGCAAGAAGCCAAGAATAAAGCGCAGTTCGTGCGCCGCCAACGTGAAGATAGCCTGTTGGGCTGGGTGCAAATCGTGTAACAACCGACATGGTCACTCTCTATTGTTAATGTATTTCTAAAGTTGGGCGCATTCTACCAGTGTAAGCGCCACTTCAAAAGTAAGTTAAGAATAGAACAATGTAAAAGAGTCGAAGAAAGTGGACAGTCACTTATCGTTAAAGCTTATTCCTTCAATATCCATTCTCACTGCGATGGACACACACTTAGATAAATCTATAATCAACTTTTCGAGTAACTGTAGGGGTCAACACTTTCTCTTCTTGCACTCTCTCTAATTCTGTCGCTGCATGAGTGACTGTCCACTTCCAACCGACTCCACTCTCTCTAATTCAGTCGCTACATAAGTGACTGTCCACTTCCAACCGACTCGAAGAAACTCACCGAGCAGTTTTTGGTTGTACAAGAATTCAAAACGACATTAAAAAACGCTGTTCTTTTCATCAATTTAGTTAAGATGCAGCCAGAGTGTCTAAAATTCGGGCACACAGTCATTTTTCTTTAATTTTATTGTTGACACTAACTGAACCGACTCTATAATACCGCCCCACTTGCTTAGGCAAGCTTTAAAGAAATACGGACGCTTAGCTCAGTTGGGAGAGCATCGCCCTTACAAGGCGAGGGTCACTGGTTCAAGCCCAGTAGCGTCCACCACTTCTTCACAGTGGGTAAACAGTGAAATCAAAAATACGGACGCTTAGCTCAGTTGGGAGAGCATCGCCCTTACAAGGCGAGGGTCACTGGTTCAAGCCCAGTAGCGTCCACCACTTCCTCACAGTGGGTAAATAGTGAAATCAAAAATACGGACGCTTAGCTCAGTTGGGAGAGCATCGCCCTTACAAGGCGAGGGTCACTGGTTCAAGCCCAGTAGCGTCCACCACTTCCTCACAGTGGGTAAACAGTGAAATCAAAAATACGGACGCTTAGCTCAGTTGGGAGAGCATCGCCCTTACAAGGCGAGGGTCACTGGTTCAAGCCCAGTAGCGTCCACCACTTCCTCACTATATCAATCTCCAGAAACACAACAATCTAACTTTATTCAAATCGTTGTCTTGTTGAAGCATTTGGCAATTCCTCCGCCAAAGCCACTAATTATTCTCAAAAACTAGTACTTAAATTCAGGTACGGAAAGCAGTCATTGTGCGACAATCTCCATAAAGTACTATACTTAAGGCGTACTTTCCATGGTAATGTAAATGAGAACTTTCATGTTTCAGAGGCTACTAATTAATGAAACTACACTTAGCTAGCGATACTAAGCTGTTAATTGCTGAAGATCAGGTGCTGGCAAAGAGCCATATGCACTACGCACTTCAGCAGTTAGGTTTCAAGAACATGAACTATGTTGATAGACCCTCTCAAGCCCTTTCAGCACTGCAAGAACATGATTATGACGCCATTATTTGCTCTTACAATTTGCGCTCTGAACAAGGCGGTTATTTTTTACTTGAGCAACTAAACGAAACTCACTTGCTACCTCTTACCAGTGCATTCATCTTCACCAGTGCGGATACCTCATCGGAAGTCGTTCATGCAATCGTAGAGTTACAGCCGGATGAATTTATCGCTAAGCCCTTTTCAGTTAACGAATTAGACAGGCGACTTTCCAGAGTTTTATCTAGGAAAAAGGCACTAAAGAATATTTATTCATTTATGGATAAAGGGGACTACGAAAAAGCCCTGGCCGAGGTTGAGTTTTTTTTGTTACAGCCTGAGCATGCGGAACATTTTCCGCTTGCAATGAAGATTAAAGGCGATTTATTGATTATCACCGCAAGATATCAAGAAGCTATTGCATTCTTTAAATCGATAATTAACGTTCAAGATTTTAGCTGGGCTAAAATGGGAATCGCAAAAAGTCTGCTGGCACTGAATGAGTTAGACGATGCCGAGCGGGAAATAATTCAGTTAGCTATGCGACCTGACTCTGCGCTTGAAGCCTACGATTTACTCACCAAACTGCAAATAAAGCAGTCAGCTTTTGACGAGGCGCTGGAGTGTATATCGCTGGCATGCAATATCTCACCTCAAAATATTGCTAGACACAAGATAGCAATAAATTTGGCGCGGCTCACTCACGACTACGAAAGTCAGTTCAACAGCGCTAGAAAAGTGGTGCGCTACGCGAAGGACTCCATCCACGACAAGCCAGATATCTATTTAACTGCGGCAAGAGCAGGTGTTGATTTTGCCATGACATCTGAGCCTGAGTACGTAAACAGCATAGTTAAACAAACTAACGAGTATTTGCGGCAATTGAAAAAAACTCACCCCAAATCGGCGTTAAACGATGAACTGACAGTTATTGACGCGCGTCTTCACTATTTAAAAGACGACACCGCAAAAGCACAGATGCTGTTGTCAGATTTTCACGCAGATCATGCCCAACACCATTCCACAGAAGCACTGCTTGATAGAGCCAAAGCGCTTCATGAAGTGGGAATGACAAAGGAGTCCATTGCAATTTTGGACACCATTTCATCAAGGCCGGATGAAGAGCACGATGAATTAAATCTCATGGCCACCTACCTAAAACAAGAGAAAGAAGAAAGAGAAGCGATTACGCTCAGTCCTAAAGTGCTTAACAACGCCGCCGTTGCACAGTATAGACAAGGTAATTTAGAGCAGTCTTACACAACATTTGCGCAAGCGTACCGCGTTATGCCAAAGAACCCATCTATTGCGCTTAACTACCTTCAAGCGATAGTGAGAGCCAGAAAAATTAACGCACCTATGCTTCCCGACACCCTTTCGGCCATCAAACAATGCAGAGAAACGCTTGAATCTGTGACCTTGTCTGAAGATCAGTATTCACGCTACGAGAACATAAAGAACATCTTGAGGAGCGAGTGACTGATATAATCAGTCACTCATTTTCGTTTACCATAGACTCTTAGTTAGAATAGACCACCACGGTCTCGTGATAGAGTTTGTCTTTATATTCAAGCTCGTGGCTGAACGTCATTCCCAGCTTTTTCATAATATTGATAGACGCACTATTTTGCGGATTAGCAATAGCAGAGAATTTTTCAACACCAATATCATAAAGCGCTTCTTTAACAGCCTCTGCAGCCTCTGTTGCGTAGCCCTTGCCCCACGTATGGCGCTTAAAACGCCACCCTAGTTCCATGTTGTCACTTTCGGGGTGTTGAGTAAAAAAGCCAAAAGGGCGAACTAAAATCCAACCAATGCTTTCTTTTTCAGCTAATGTTTCCACACGCCACAATCCCCACCCTAGAGCCGGATTAGAATAGGCTTGAAAACGAGGAACAAAGATTTCCCGAATATCTTCTTTAGAAGACTTCTTGCCACCGTTGATATATTTCATGACAAGCTCGTCTTGGTCGAGCTCCCACAAAAAGTCTGCGTCTTGTTCGGTGATATAATGGTAGGAAAGACGCGCACTGTCCTTGATATGCATATACTTCCTTTGTCGTTATTATTTTTAATGTACTTACACCGCAGAATATAGCTCATTTTTACAACAAACCAAACTTCTTCGGTGTTTTTATTTTGCGCTACATTTTCCTTTAACGTAGAGCCAATCTACTAACCTCCCAGCATGGCTAGGTGCTTGGTTGCCCCTGTCTTACCTTCATGTAAATAGTGCGTTTCGTGTTTTTGACCCAGCACTTCTTGTAAAAAAGTAACCACTTCATTCACATTTCCATCAGCAAGAAGATGTCTCATATCTATCCCATTTTCGCTAAACAAACATAGGTGCAGCTTGCCTGGGGCAGAAACACGTAGTCGATTACAGGTTTTACAAAAATCTTTACTGTAAGGCATGATCAAACCAATCTTGCCTGCATAATCTGGATGGTAAAACTCTTGCGCTGGCCCAGCATCTTTCCTACGCAATAAGGGCTGCCAGCCCATTTCTAACAACGTACTTTTAAGCGGTGTACCGCTTTGATGTTGTTTATTGAAAAACTGATTTAAGTTGCCAGTCTCCATTAATTCTATAAATCGGAGCGTTACTGGCATGTCTTTTAGCCAAGCAAGGAATCTATGTAAACGGCTATCAGAAAAATCGTTGAGTAAGACAGAGTTCACTTTTACGTCTAAGCCCGCATCAATCGCGGCATCTAATCCTCGAAGTACAGCTTTAAGCTTGTCTTGCCCTGTTATAGCGGCAAACTGGCGAGGATCTAAACTGTCAATACTTACGTTTACTTGGTCTAATCCTGCTTCTTTCCATTGGTGCGCAAACTTTTCCATTCGCGCTCCATGTGTTGTCATCGCTACACGTTTGATACCAGGCGTATTGCTTGTTAGCTGTAAAATATCAAGAAAGTCTCTTCGCAGCGTTGGTTCACCACCTGTTAGGCGCACTTTCGACGTACCTAGTTTAGCGAACGCTTTCAGCAAGGTATCAATTTCGTTTAGCGTCATAAACTGATCGCTTGTTGGGCCTTCATACCCGTCAGGCAAACAGTACTGACAACGAAAGTTGCACGCTTCGGTCACTGACAAACGCAAATAATGAAACTGTCTACCGAAACTATCTTCTAACAAACTAACTCCTTAATCCTCTGCTGCTTTGTAATTCAATGCGCGGCTTTCTTAACCAAACAAAAACCAGAACATCATTGATGTAAATGACAAGGTAACTAAATTAAACTACCTTTAGTGTACGCGTGGTGACACTAAAATTAAACACATTCATCGCTATAAATAAGACCATTTTAATCTCGTTCCTATTTCAAAACGTATTTCAAAAGGTGACAATAATCATCGCTAAGTAAGTTTGCTTAATTCCTTCTAAAGGGTTTCGCCAAATTTTTTCAAACCTTCACGCTCTTAGTACTATAAATCAAACAATTAAGCACACTGTAAAATGAGAAAAAACCGTTTTCCTACCAATGTCGATGAACCTGTTAAGTGGCAGGTTCTCTCGCAGCTTTGGCCTTATCTCCTAGAGTTCAAACACCGTGTATTTCTTGCTCTACTATGCCTGGTAGCAGCGAAGCTTGCCAGTATCGGTCTTCCCTATGTGTTGAAGTACACTGTTGATAGCCTAAACGGCGATGTAACCAGGCTGGCAATAGCGGTCCCTATCAGCCTGATCGTTGCCTACGGAACACTGCGTTTACTGAATGTTTTACTCGGCGAAGTACGCGATACGTTATTTGGTCGGGTTACAGAGCGTGCCATGCGCCGCCTTGGACTAAAAGTCTTCAAACATTTGCACAACTTAGACTTGGGATTTCATTTAAATCGACGCACAGGCGGGTTATCACGAGATATAGAGCGCGGTACCAACGGCGTGAGTTTCCTCATGCGTTTTATGGTGTTTAATATTGTCCCGACCCTATTAGAGATCGCTCTTGTTGTAGGCTTACTCTTGATTCAGTTTGGCGTATCTTTCGCGTTAATTATTTTACTTAGCGTGGTGGCTTACATTGGCTTTTCAATGAAAGCGACGGACTGGCGCACGCGCTTTGTTACTCAGATGAATGAAGCTGACTCGACCACCAATTCCCGGGCAGTAGACAGCCTGCTAAATTTTGAAACCGTTAAATACTTTAACAACGAATCGTTTGAAGCCAATCGCTACGATACGGATTTAGCGGCATGGGAAAAAGCGCGAAGAAAAAACCGCTTGTCGCTATTTGCATTGAATGGCGGCCAAGCTGCCATTATCGCTATCGCCATGACATCTATGATGGCAAACGCCGCCTTTGGCGTTATGAATGGCGAGATGACCATTGGTGACTTTGTATTGATAAACGCGTTCACCATGCAAATTTTTATGCCCTTAAATTTCTTGGGGTTTGTGTACCGTGAAATTCGAGGAAGCCTTGCGAATATCGATAAACTGTTTGACCTTCTCGCCCAAACTCCGGCCATAAGAGATGCCAACGACGCCACAGAATTAATCTGTGCTAACCCCGCACTGCGATTTAACAATGTTCATTTTGCATACACTGAAAATAGACAAATACTTAATGGCTTGAGCTTTGAGGTGCCGCCTGGCGCTAAGGTTGCGGTAGTGGGTGAAAGTGGCGCGGGCAAATCAACGCTAATGAAACTGCTATTTCGTTTTTATGAGCCCCAACAGGGCGACATCACTGTAGATGGAAAGGATATTACGTCGGTCACCCAACAGAGTCTGCGCTCACACATAGGCATCGTGCCTCAAGATACAGTGCTGTTTAACACTACCTTATTGGAGAACATTCGCTACGGCAATCCTAATGCAAGTAAGGAAGAGATAGAGCATGTTATTAAGCTCGCCCATTTAGACGCATTTGTAGAAAGCCTGCCTGATAAGCTAGAAACTACTGTCGGCGAACGTGGACTTAAACTTTCAGGTGGCGAAAAGCAGCGCGTATCTATCGCAAGGGCCTTACTTAAAGGCGCGCCAATCATGATTTTTGATGAAGCCACCAGCTCGTTAGACAGCACATCAGAACGTGCAATATTAGCGGCCCTTCGCGACGCTGCTAAGGGACATACCAGTTTAGTCATCGCCCATAGACTGTCCACTATTGTTGATGCCGACAAGATTCTTGTACTTAAAAACGGTACCATTGTAGAGGAAGGGACACACACTTATTTGCTTGAGCAAGGTGGTGAATACGCAGCACTGTGGCAAGCACAACAGCGTGAAGATGAAGACCTCAACGAAAATTCCAAGACAAAAGGTAATCAGTAAATGGACCCAACGCTTATCAAAGCCGCTATTAACCAAGTGATGCCCTTTGGCAAATACGCTGGAAAACGCCTATTTCATTTGCCCGAGCCCTATTTAGTCTGGTTTCACAAGCAAGGCTTTCCAAAAAACAAGCTTGGTGAACAGCTCGCTTTAATGTACGAAATTAAGCTGAACGGCTTAGAGTCTGTTGTAGAGCCTCTATTGAACGACGACTAGCCATTATGATCGGGCACTGCGCCCCATTATTAAAAGAGTAAACGCTAACTACACGAAGATTTATGTTTGCAAGACCCAGAAAGCAACGTCGAAGTGACGTAAACGAACACATCAAAAAAATACACAACGCCATTGCCGATAAACTGATGCTGCACCCAGAACTATTCGAAGAAGTCGAAAAAACACTAGAAACGCGTTATCACAACAAGATGATGCGCTACGGAAGCTACCTGCTTTGGAAAGGAATTATTGAGGCTCGTCATCAACCAGACCTATTTAAGGCGCTTCTTTTGGCTGACGACGAGCGCACAGCTAATTTAAGAAGAGAAACCATCTTCGTCGGTATTTTAAGTGAAGATGAACGAGCCGCCATTTTTGCAGGTTAACCAGTTGCTAGCTTAGCTTCTTGGTATTTGGCGCGGCTTATTCGAGGGCTGGCAATAAAATAAAAACTAGCCTTGGATACAGTAGGTTTATCCCTTCCCCACTGATAAGTTTCACTTGCGACGATATATAACGTTGCTTGGAAATTTAACCGAATAGAGCGATATATAAGGAATGTAATAATGAAAGAACTCACTAATCATGAAGTAAAGCACGTAAGCGGTGGGAACTACCTAATTGGTGTGGAGTTTGGAATATTAGGTTCGTACGTGTATGACAGCATTGGTGGGAAGCAAGGGGTCGACAACTATGTTGAAAATAGTGTTGCCTCAGCCAGGTCGAGCATAAAATATTGAAGCAGACGTTTCCTTAGTAAGTTTTGATAAACGTGCTCGTTTCCATGCTTAGCCAGTATGTGAAGTCCAAAGCGATTGGTAAATGGCATTTTACTGTCGTTTACTATGGCGGTCTCGCACTATGTTGCTACTTTACCTATCTACATATGATAGGGCTAAGAACTGACAATGGTAGTTTGATACTCAACGCTGCACCCAACTTTTTGGCGGTTCCCATAACCTGTTCTTTTGCTTTCGCTGTAACGAATGATAATAAAAAACTCACCGCGCTCTTTTGCGCGTTAGGCGTTATAGGATATGAGTTTATGCAGCTTGGAATGGAAGAGCGAACATTTGATAGCTTGGATGTTTTGTTTTCGGTGTTCGGCTATCAGTTTATGCTGTTATCTATTACTGTTGAGAGAAAAATCACATCAAGAGTTTAAAGAGTAAAAATTTTGAAGGGTATAGCGCTAACAAATGGCTTTTGTATAAAACGAAAAAACGACATCTCAATGATGTCGTTTTTTCAAACTGCTACTGTGAACATGGCTGCTATAAGCATTACGCATTACGCATTACGCATTACGCATTACGCATTACGCATTACGCATTACGCAAATGATCAGCCACCAAGAATGCCATTTCAAGCACTTGGTCTGCATTTAAGCGCGGATCGCATTGCGTTTTGTAGGCCTGCGCTAAGTCTTCGTCGCTAATTTCATAAGCACCGCCAGTACACTCCGTCACATGCTGGCCAGTCATTTCAAGGTGAATACCACCAGCGTGAGTACCTTCTGCTTCGTGAGCTTGGAAGAACTGCTTGATTTCTTTCAAAATCGCATCGAAGTTACGGGTTTTATAGCCGCTAGACGCCGAGAACGTGTTGCCATGCATCGGATCAGAGCTCCATACAACGTGTCTGCCTTCAGCTTTCACTTTTCGCAACAAGCGTGGCAAGTTATCAGCTAGATTATCGGCGCCCATGCGCGTTATAAGAGTTAAGCGACCAGGGTCGTTTAGCGGGTTAAGTGCATCGATTAAACGAATTAGCTCGTCTTCCTGCATGCTTGGCCCTACTTTCACACCAATTGGGTTATGAATGCCTCGGAAAAACTCAACGTGCGCATGGTCAAGTTGGCGGGTACGTTCGCCAATCCACACCATGTGAGCCGAACAGTCGTAAGGCTTACCGGTAAGGGTATCGATACGTGTTAGCGCCTGCTCGTAGTTCAACAGCAATGCTTCATGCGATGTAAACAGCGAGGTCTCGTGAAGCGTAGAACTGGTTTGCGCGTTAATGCCAATAACATCCATAAACTCAAGGGTGTCTTGAATACGGTTAGCCATATCCGAATAACGATCTTTAAGCGGGTTGTTTTCAACGAACGCCATGTTCCAGCGGTTAACTTCATGAAGGTCGGCCAAACCGCCTTGCGCAAACGCACGAAGAAGGTTCAACGTTGACGCACTACGATGATACGCTTCTAGCAAACGATCAGGGTCTGGTTGGCGCGCCGCTTCGGTGAATTCAAAGTTATTGATGATATCGCCGCGATAGCTTGGCAACGTCACGCCATCGCGAGTTTCGAAATCTGATGAACGTGGCTTGGCATACTGGCCCGCCATACGGGCAACCTTGGTTACCGGGCAGCGACCAGCAAAGGTAAGCACGATTGCCATTTGAAGAATAACTTTAAAGGTATCGCGAATTTTAGGGGCATTAAATTCGTCAAATGATTCAGCGCAGTCACCGCCTTGTAAAAGAAAACCTTTACCCAAGCTGACTTCACCTAACTGGCGTCTAAGCTCACGGGCTTCAGCAGCAAATACAAGCGGCGGGTAAGAACTCAATGTTTGCTCTACTTCTTTTAAACGTACTTTGTCGTCGTACTCTGGTTGCTGAAGAATAGGTTTATTTCTCCAACTGTCTACTTGCCAATTACTCAACGGTGTTCTCCTGAATAAAAAAACGTAGGGCAAACGTTTTACTGAAAATATTTGTTGAAGCTAGACGCTTCGAATTAAAAGACTGTAACGCGCTTAACAGTATGTATGTAGCGCTTTTTTCTAATCAGTCTAATGTGAAAATATGAATCTAAAAAAATGCATGGAGCACTTTACCACAATTATTCTAGGGAAATAGGTGCGCAAACTTGAATTTCTAGAAAGTTATCGTGCTTGCTTATAGCAAAATGGCATTCAAACACCTTCTCAAGGTTTGTTTGCGTGGCTACCTCTTTTGGCTTGCCGTACGCCACCATGTGGCCTTTTTGCATAAGCCATAAACTATCGCAATAGTTAGCACTAAGCGCGATATCATGAGACGTCATTAGCAGAGTGTTGCCTTTGTAACAAAGGAATTTTACTAAATTAGCCAGTGCATATTGATGCCTTATATCAAGCCCTTGCAGAGGCTCATCTAAAAACGCTATGCCCTCCCCACGCTCTAGTTGTGGCCAAATTTGCAAAAGCGAACGACAAATTTCTACGCGCTGACGCTCACCGCCAGAAAGCTGAGTGAGAATTTTGTTTAAGAAACCCGACACTTCGAGGGCTTTTTCTAAAACAGGAGGAATTAGTTCATCTTGCTGCGCTGGTGCATAAAAGCTTAGGTACTCTTTTACCGACAACTGAAAACCACTTTCGCTTTGTTGCGCTAGTAAGGTGCGCACACTCGCAAGTGTTGCCAGCGACCAATCGTTCATTGGTTTACCTCGCAGCATGACGGTGCCCTCGTCAGCTTCAATAAGGCCCGCAAAGGCAAGCAATAGCGTTGATTTCCCTGCCCCATTTGGCCCTATAATGTGAATGCACTCGCCTTTTTTTGCACGCAAACCTTCCACCCAAAGTCGCGATGCCACTTTTACATTCTGTAAGCTTAAAACGGTATGACTATCTGCTAGTTTATGGCTATTTGCCGAGCTATTGCTATCAGCAACGTCATCTTTAACGCTAACGTTTTGCTTTAGGTTAGTACTTATGCAGTCTTGCTCACTAGCATTAATTTGGTCATTGCAGCCAGAATCAGGGCGTTGCTGGGTTCTAAAATTATTTGTCGTCATTTCATTCCCCCTCCACTACTCTTTTATTTGACCTTTAGCTAATGCCCAAATTAATAATGGACCGCCTAACGTAGCCGTTACCATAGACACCGGAAGCGTAATGGCACGGGTCATTTCAGAGCTTAACGCAACCAGCGTCAACAGACTTGCACCACTTAACGCACTTAACGGCAACAAATAGCGATTATTATGCCCAATGATCAAACGTAAGATATGTGGAACCAATAAGCCAACAAAAGCAATAGAGCCTGCCATAGACACCGCAGTACCTACAGCAATAGCGCAAACAATGAGTGAGCGCTCGGTAAGTTTTTCTACATCCACACCACTACTTTTTGCAGCAAGTTCACCAGCGTAAAGCTTGTTTAGGTCGCCAGCGAAATAAAGCTGGAATGCGACAGCAGAGGCGATTAGTGGGCCGCCCACCGATAAAATTAACCAGTCAGTTTGATACAAGCTGCCCATTAACCAGAAAGTAAGGTTACGAAGAGCATTAGCGTCGCTGAACATGTAAAGCCAAGCGATGACAGCGCCGCTAAGGGTAGATATGGCAATACCTGCCAGAATAACAGCGGTAGAGGAGCCCAGCAGTTTTCTTGCTAAGCGGTAGATGATAAATGTAGATAACAACGCACCGATAAAACATCCCAAAGGCAGCAAATAGTGCAGGTACGCTGTTGCCCAATGTGGGGTTAGCAGTAGCAAAAGCGCAGCAACCAAGCTTGCGCCACTCGTAATGCCAATAATTCCCGGATCTGCCAAAGGATTTCGCAGCACGACTTGCAAGGTAGCGCCACTTGCAGACAGTGCCGCCCCCACTAAACATGCAGTAAGAATAAGCGGTATTTGAAGCTGAACGATAATATGCTGTTTTAGTTCAGCGGCCGTATGGGAAAGCCCTGTCACGCCAACAATACCTACCACACCTATGACGAGTGACAAGAGTATTGTTACTACAACCAGAGTGACGGCGGTGCGTTTAGTTCCTGTTTTTCTCAATATGGGTTCTCAACGTGGCTCTCGATACGGTTTATCAATATGGCTTGCGCTTACAATTGTTGGGTTTGCTTAATGTGCGCAATCAAACCGTCCGACGCGTCTTCGATAAGATCTAACACCAGCTCAAAGCCGCGCTTGCCGCCATAATATGGGTCAGGTACTTCCTTATCTTCTGCGTTTGCAAAATCAAGAAACAGCTTAATTTTATCGTGGTACTGGCTTGGCGACATACCGTGCAAATTAGCTAGATTGCTGTTATCCATGGCAAGAATGAAATCAAATCGTTCAAAATCGCTTTCATCCACACGTCGGCATTTCAGTCCTTTGAAACTGTAACCTCGCTCTACGCCAGAGGCTTGCGAACGTTTATCAGGCGGGTTGCCAATGTGATAGCCGTGGGTTCCCGCCGAGTCGATTTCTATATTTAATCCGGCTTGTGCAGCCTTGTGTTTGAACACGGCTTCTGCGGTTGGAGAACGACAAATATTACCCAAACACACGAACAACACCGATGTAGATTGTTTCATTCAAAATCCTATTTCAACGCAGTGACGGAGCGTGACTAAACTTTATGCCTAGTTTCACGTATGATACGCCGTCAGAAAAATTGTGGAGTTAGTATGACCGCACATGTACTTATGCTAAGTAGCTCACGCCAAGGCGACGAGGCTTACTTGGAGCACGCTAGAGCACTTATTTTTGCACACTTAGGCGAAATTCGCGACCTTCTATTTGTTCCCTATGCCGCCGTAACTCAAACGTACGATAGCTATGTAGACGCCGTTGCTACCGCCCTGCCAGAGTGCAATATTACTGGGCTACATACCGTTGAAGATCCGGTTGCCGCTATAAATAACGCAAAGAAAAACGGCCAAGCTATTGTTGTTGGCGGTGGAAACACCTTTCACCTGCTTTCCGCCCTTTACGCAAACGCGCTTATTGTGCCAATTAAACACGCCATCGCCGATTGTACTCCTTATATTGGCTGGAGTGCGGGTTCGAATATATGTGGTCAAACAATTAGAACCACCAACGACATGCCCATTATCGAGCCGCCAAGTTTTGATGCGCTAGATATCGTACCGTTTCAGTTAAACCCGCATTACACCGATTATCAGCCTCCGGGCCATAATGGCGAAACCCGCGACCAACGTTTGGCAGAGTTCACCACGCTAAACCCAACCACGCCAGTAGTTGCTATTCGCGAAGGCACAGCGCTGCGCCTTACTAAAAAGCAACTAAGTTTAGTTGGTGAAAAAGACGGCTTTATCTTTCTAGATGAAGAAAAAACGCCAATTCATTCAGGTGATGATTTAACTTATTTGCTTGATAGCGGCGAATAGCGCCTCATCGTTAGGCGCTACCTGGTAGGGAATTGCTGCCAGCAGCGGCTCGGGTAACATGGCCTTAAGAGAGTGCAGATTTTCTTGGTATCGCGTCATGTTACCCGTGATGTCGTTCGCAACCCACCCTTTGATGGTCAATCCATCAGCACGAATTGCTTCTGCGGTTAATAACGCATGATTCAAGCAACCTAGTCGCATGCCTACAACTAAAATCACATCCATTTTGAGTGTTTTCACGACATCAGAAAGATAGTAAGTGGGCGTATACTCATCACCTACCGTTAGCGGTAAACGCCATCCACCTGCACCTTCCATTAACAGAAGATCTGGTTGATAGGCGTGCAGTTCGTCAAGCCCTTTTGCAATCTCGTCAAACGTTAACGCAACACCTTCTTCAAGGGCAGCAATATGTGGTGCAATAGCCGGCTTTAGTGCAATTGGGTTAACTTGATGCAAAGGAAGTATCTGTCCACTTTCTTCGTTGTTTTCATTTGCGCTTTTTAGCTCGTTATTGTCTGTAATTTTAATGGCTTTGTTTGCGCGTATTTTGGAGCACGCTTTCTGAATATTTAGCGCATCTTCGTTAACCCACTCGCCGTTTATCTGTTCGCATCCGGCTGCAATAGGCTTGTAGCCGATGGCGCTTAACGAGGCTTTTTGAGCAGCTTGTAGTAGTTGGCAGGTAACATAGGTTTTACCTACTTCGGTGTCGGTACCGGTAATGAAATACTGCTTCATCGTTTTTCCAATCTAAAATGACTTACGCGGTAGGTAAGCGGTAACTTACTTTCTACACCGCTCATATTGCTGTAAGCCATGGCTAATTTTTTAATATCTCGACGGGTGAGCGGCGGTTGTTGTCTGCCGGTCTCTCCTGCCCCAACTCCCTTCACAGAGCGCAATAGCGACATAATATCGTGGTGAGTATCGACATAATCTTTAGTAATCACCCGTTGCAAAGAGAGGCTCGACTGCTTAAAGCCATTTACCCATTGTGCAGTTGTTGGCATATAAGTTTCGGCCTGTGGAAGCTGCGCTACTTTTCGCGCCGTTTTAAGTTCACTAAATGAACCTGCTACCATGATAGCCAGCTCGGCAATACCACCTTTTTTAAGCACTCGCGCTATCTCATTAGCAACAAGATTAGTATCGCTAACCCACTGAAGCGCCATAGATGAAAATACGGTTGAAAATTGGCTATCAGAGAAAGGCAAATCTACAGCACTACCTTCTACGAAAATGGGGTCAGAGTACATTTTGCTGGCCTGAACCAACATGCCCTCGGCAATGTCTACGCCAGTTGCAGCTGCACCTTTATTTGCAAGGGTTTGGGTATGAATGCCAGTACCACAGCCGATATCAAGAGCCTTACCCTGTAAGGCTATAGGTAAGTTCTTTATTGCCTGCTTGGCAATAATGCGCTGAACACTCGCAATACTGTTGTACTGCGCAGCCGCTTTTGAAAAGCGATGTGCCACGTCCTGCTCGTTAATTGCTGAAGCAGTATCATTGCGTTCAGCTTTTGCAGCGCCTTTAGTTGTTATAGAGCCTTCAGCTGTAATATAGCCCTCAGTCTTAGCGTTTTTCTCAGCATTCAAATGTGCCGCAGCTTTGGAAGAGCAATCAGAAGGGTAAGCAGTTTTAACTGTGAGAGTCCCTTCAGCGTTGGTCGCACTTTTAAAATCGAGAGGTGCCTCGGACGAAAAAGCCCCGTTTGCCTTAAAAGCCGCCTGCGCCGCGTCACGCGACAGCTTACCGTCGAAGAGACTTCTCGATTCTGCCGACATAGCAGCTTTTATAGCGGGACTTAGTGACATCGTTACATCTCTTTTTTACTTACAGAGTCAGGAGTATTCACAGCGCTGTCTGATTCTTTTTCTACTGAAGTCTCACTTAACAGAAAGTTATTAAGTGAAAGCTCTAGGGCATCAAGCAATACGTCAATATCTTGTGATGTATGATTTGACGTAAGCGTTATACGCAGCCTGTCTTGGTTTTTCGGTACAGTAGGCTGCCTGATAGCCGTTGCCCAGATACCGCGCTGCTTTAGCCCCTCACTTAGTGCAACTGCACGTTCTGGGCTACCAACAATAATGGGCTGGATCGCGCTTTGCGACTGCCCCAAAGTGATTTCAATTGATGCATCGCCTTTCTCGCTTGTATTAAGTGTCTGTCCAAAGCGCTTTTGAAACGAGTCTCTGAAATAGGCGATATTGTTATGCAGCGTTTCGCGGCGGGCAGTATCACTGGCGATATGTGTAAGAGAGTACAACGTCGCGACCGCTTGTGCTGGTGGCATGGCAGTGGAATACACATAATGTTTAGAAAAATTCACCAGATAATCAATTAGGGTTTGGCTTCCTGCAATAAAGGCGCCGGCGGTGCCCACTGCTTTGCCAAATGTTCCCATAACAATAGACACTTGTTGCTGGCTTAAGTTTAGTGCTTCTGCTGTGCCGAAGCCGTTTTCACCCAATACACCCATACCGTGTGCATCGTCTAACATGAACCATGCATTATATTTAGCGGCCAGTTCAGCGATGCCTTCGCAAGGCGCTACGTCACCGTCCATACTAAACACACCTTCACTGGCAATCAGAATGTCTTGCTGGTTTGCATCAGAATTACCAACCGCATCGGATAACTGGCTGTGACAAACGTTTGATAGCATGCTCTCTAAATGACTTAGATCGTTATGCTTGAAACGGCGAAGCTTGGCGCTATCAGATACACATTGCGCACCCTCTAAAAACGAAGCATGCATGAGCTTATCAGCAATGATGTGCCCTGCACTCGCGCTTTTATTGGAATGAGACATGTGAGGAAAAAGTGCCATGCACAGTGCCTGATTGGCGGCAAAGCCAGAGTTAAACAACAGCGCAGCTTCTCGGTTTAACCCATCGGCAATGTAGGCTTCTAGCGCCAAATGAGCCTGTGTGTGTCCAGTTACCAAAGGCGACGCACCGCTGCCACCACCAAACTGCGCTAGCCCCTCAACCCAACTTTGCAATACTCCCTCATGCTGGCGCATGCCTAGGTAGTCATTGCTTGAAAAGTTAAGATAGTGCTCACCGTTAATACAAATAATGCTGTCTTTTTCGTATTGTTGGCAGTGGCGCTGGCGCAGCAAGCCCTGCTCGGCACGCGCGCTCAGCGAATCGTCTAACCAGTGAAAGGCCATTACGCCTCCGTTAAATGCTGTTTCTTTGGCGCTACCTTAGGCTTGGTTGCATCAATAAACAAGTCGTTACTGTCGTCGCCTTGTTCTTGTTGCTGGGCAATCTCTTCCTCTAACACTTGTTGATGTGCTTCGTCTGAGTAATCCCTAGTACGTTCAGTGTTAATACCAAGCTTTTTGAACAACATTACGTCTTCGTGGGTATCTGGATTTGACGTGGTTAACAGCTTGCAGCCATAGAAAATAGAATTCGCGCCTGCCATAAAACAAAGGGCCTGCATTTGTTCGTTCATGGCTTCGCGGCCTGCCGACAAGCGCACATGTGACTTAGGC
This sequence comes from Alteromonas sp. S015, assembly GCF_036864485.1. Lineage (NCBI taxonomy): Bacteria > Pseudomonadati > Pseudomonadota > Gammaproteobacteria > Alteromonadales > Alteromonadaceae > Alteromonas > Alteromonas sp. S015. Next base: position 605,940 of record NZ_JAZETO010000001.1, read on the forward strand.
ATCATGATACGAGCAACGGCAATAGTGCGGATAAACTCAAAATAGTCCAAGTCTTCTACGCTATCGAGTGGCGTACCTTTTACTTTAACCAACATGTTAATAGGCACACTTTGAGGCTGCTCAGGAAGGTTAGCTAATTGCACCAACATACTAGCGCGATCGCTCACCGTTTCTCCCATGCCCACAATTCCCCCAGAGCAAACGTTCATACCTGCCGCACGCACGTTCTCTAATGTATTCAGTCGGTCCTGATAAGTACGGGTCGTGATTATATCACCGTAGTATTCCGGTGAGGTATCCAGGTTGTGATTATAATAATCAAGGCCCGCTTGCTTTAAGGCCACTGCTTGATCACGGGTTAGCATACCCAGCGTCATACAGGTTTCCAGCCCTAGGCTTTTCACCTCTTCAACCATTTTTAAAATGTAAGGCATGTCTCTGTCGCGTGGGTTTCGCCAAGCGGCCCCCATACAAAAACGGGTTGAGCCCACTTGCTTTGCTTCTTTCGCACGCTGGATAACCTTTTCAATTTCTAGCAGGCGCTCTTTCTCTAGGCCCGTATCATACCGAGCACTTTGCGGGCAGTACTTACAGTCTTCAGGACAAGCACCGGTTTTAATCGACAAAAGCGTGCTAACCTGCACTTCATTCGGATTAAAATGCTGCCTATGCACCACTTGGGCATTAAACAGTAAATCGTTAAATGGCATGGCAAACAAAGCTTCGACTTCGGCTTTGGTCCAATCGTTTCGAATAGTTGTCGTTTGCGCAGAAGGCGCACTAGCCAGCGTCATTGACTGTCCTTTACTAATTATTATTGCTGGCTTAGTCTATGCCCCAATATCGAGTTGTCAACTCTGACCAATTTAAAATCTTTACTGACGGTTAATTTGTGAACAATATAGAATTTGATAAACAACACATTTGGCACCCTTATACCTCGGCGGTTAATCCCCTTCCCTGCTATGAAGTAGTTGGTGCAAAAGGCGCTGAACTTACCTTGGCCACAAGTGAAGTGCTAGTAGATGGCATGTCTAGCTGGTGGGCAGCTATTCACGGTTACAACCATCCTGTACTCAACGATGCTGCGCACAAGCAAATTGACGCATTTTCTCACGTTATGTTTGGCGGTATTACCCACCAGCCGGCGGTAGATTTGTGTAAATCGTTACTGAACATGGTGCCGGCAGGTTTAGAGCGTGTATTTTTAGCAGACTCTGGCTCAGTGTCTGTTGAAGTTGCGATAAAGATGGCGATTCAGTATTGGGCGTGTCAAGGGCGCTCAGAGAAGTCACGCATTGTCGCGCCGCGCAATGGCTACCATGGCGACACGTTCGCTGCAATGAGCGTGTGCGATCCCGTTAACGGCATGCATAGTTTATTTGATGGTGTACTAAGCAAGCAGATTTTTGCGCCCGCTCCTCAAACTCGCTTTGGCCAAACGTTTAGCGAAGATGACATTCTTCCACTTGAAGAGATTTTTGAAAAGCATCACCACACGATGGCAGCCCTTATCCTAGAACCTGTTGTTCAAGGCGCGGGAGGCATGCGTATTTACCACCCCGAATACTTAAAGCGCTGCCGACAGCTTTGCGATACCTACGACGTACTTTTAATTTGCGATGAAATTGCTACTGGCTTCGGCCGTACAGGTAAGCTCTTCGCTTGCGAGCATGCAGGTATTTCGCCTGACATCATGTGTTTGGGTAAAGCGATTACGGGTGGTTATATGACACTGGCCGCGACCTTGTGTACCGAAGACGTGGCTTTAGGGGTTTGCCAAGGGGAGCCGGGCGTATTTATGCACGGTCCAACCTACATGGGCAACCCGTTAGCCTGCGCGGTGGCCAATGCCAGTCTGTCGCTCATTAACGAAAATCATTGGCAGCAACAAGTCCCTGTCATTGAGAAACAATTACAAACCGAATTGGCAAAATGTGCAGACTTGCCGCGAGTCGCTGACGTACGGGTGTTAGGTGCTATAGGGGTAGTCGAGACGGTAAATCCCGTCAATGTTGCCGACATTCAACGCCATTTTGTAGAACAAGGCGTGTGGATACGGCCATTCGGGAAATTGGTATACATTATGCCTCCTTACATTATATCTTCCGAGCAGTTAAGTAAGCTGACCCATGCGATTTACACCGCCTTGAAATAGTGTGTGAGATTGTTACGCTAACTATCTTCTTGGGTGAAATATGAGTTTTGAACCACCAGTCGACGTCAATTGGCCCGAGGGTTGATGTTAGTTTTGTTATAGAGTGAACATTCAACTTTAAAGCGGGTCACTAATTAGATCATTAATGCAGAGTGTTTATAGCGAGATTTGAATGATAGTACGTGTTTTAGATAAAGTTGTATTTGCAGTCTTGTTTATCATTACACTTCAAGTCCCCATCTTGGCGGATCATTATCGTCAATACCTCAATGGTTATTATGATGCACTGAGAGATGAAGTTTCTAGTTCGTCAGCGCTCGCCAAGCAGCATGGTTTTTCTTCGGTTGAAGCCATGCTTGAAAGCTTACAGAAAAACAGTGAGCCAGTTGTGCGAGAGAATGCCTCGATGAAAGCCACACGCTTCGCCCAGATCACCACTTTAGAGCAAGGCATGAGGAAGCTAGAGCACGGTCATTACTTCGAAAAGCTTGTGTTTATGGCCTCGCCTTCTCAATATGGTACGCTCAAGCGCGTGTTAGATAATTTCAGCCCCTCTGTCCCACTAACGCCTTCGTCAATTGTGTTCAGCCTTGTTACCGCTATCTTACTTAATCTGTTAATTTGGACGCCACACTTCTGCTATTGTCAGGTTAAGAAAATTAAAAATAAACCCAAACGCTACGCTTATAAATAGCACTTGGGTTTATCTTGTTGATACGTGGTTTATTGTTTTTTAAAAAGCCACTTCTACCAGTCCAACTAAACCAACACATTAGATCTTAATGAGCTGCATGGCTTTGATATTTCATGGCCTGAGATTTCAAGGCGTCATGCAAGCCATGCACTAAAATCGCTCGGGCTTTTCTCTATCCGTTAGCCGGCTTCGCTATTTTTCCTTTTAGCTTTTCCTCGCTCTCTTTTCCTCGCTCTCTTTTCCTCGCTCTCTTTCTCGCTTTAGTGAGCCTCAACAGTTGCAATCCGCATTTAGGCACATTTGGCGTGTTCTAAGTCATCTACTAGTAAGAGTTGGCATCTTTGCTGCAACACTTATTATGAGTGTGTGTTGAGATGTTGCTGAATTTACACTACGTCTATCAAAGTAAACACTTAATGCCTTTGATAAACAGCAACTTAAGCACAAAAAGCTATACAGGAGATATTACAATGCCAACAGATGCACAATTATTAATCGGGAAAGTGTTGCAAATAAAAGACAAAATTTCCGCTAAACGTCATTGCATTCCAAGCGACCTAAAAGCCGAATGGAACACACTTAATGAGCAAACCGCCTGTTTTGAAAGTGAAGCGCTTTATAGAAGTGCTGTAAAAGGCCAGGAAATGAATAAGCATATTGATTATTCAGGTTCAGTGAAAGAGCTGTCTCAATTAGTAAAACAGCTTAAAACATTGAATAAAAAAGTTAACGTTATACAAATTCATCACTAAGGCCTTACGCACTTGCCGTGCCTCGGGCCTTAGCAAAAAATTTAAGTTACTTTTTCCTCTTAAGGAGCACCAATGTTCTTATTTTACGCGTGCCATAACTGGCAAGCCTTAAAAAGTCCTCGCGAGCAACGGGAATGTGTTGATACTCAACAGGCTGCCCCTCACTCGCATCAGGATCGTGTAGATAGTAACAGTGAGAGTCACAGCTTGTAACTGCAACCCAATGCGGAACCTTTTTCTTATCGAACGCGTATGTGCTGATTAAGCACAATACTGCCCCGCCAGCTTTAAGGGTTTGGTCGATAACATCAACTCGCCAGTCAGAGATTTCAACAGAAATGCCTTTTCTACGTGCCTCTGCCATAAACTGCGACTCAACATTTTCGACTATCGCTTTCTTGTTAGTATCTCTAACGCCATCAACAAAAAGCGGGACATCCTGATTGATGACCACTTTCGCGGCATAACCTTCGTTTACCGCGGCGAGCGCTAATCCAACCGGGTGGCAACCGCCATGACCTGACATCATAAATATCGTGGTAGCAGTACGCCACAACGATAGTTCTTTTTCTTGGGTCATTTCATAGCGATTGTTCAATGCACACATTGCCATCATTAATGCTGATGGACCGCAGGTAAAATCAGTCGTCTGTTGGTACCACGGATAAACCTCTGGCTTAACTGATTTACTCGGCACCAACACTTTTTGCATACGTAATGCGTCAGTGTGATCGTCATAGTAATCGGTATACATACCAAACTGACTAAACCCTAATTTTTTGTACAGAGCAATGGCGCCAGCATTACCTACTGCCACTTCCAGGCGCATAAATCGCTTTCCCCGCAAAAGCGCCCGCTCCCCCAAGCTATTTATGAGCTTTTCAGCAACGCCAAGCCCTCGCGCTTCGGGCAGAACCGCAATAGAATACAGTCTAGTAAGCTGTGTCCCACGACGCAGCAGTAGTAACCCGTAACCTATAATACTAGTTACACCCGGTTTATTGTTGTCGAGGTTCGAACCTGAGCTCAATAGCGCACGCTCAGCCACAATAAGCTCTGCGTGCTGTGCATCAATGTAAAATTTGAAACGGCTTTTACTTAGCCTGTCGGTTGTGAAACAGGTTTGTTCAATATGCTGAAGCGAAGCAAGATCGTGTAATGTCGCCACACGCAGCTCTACACTCGACTGTGTTGAAGGCGCACGGGCACTTTTTGTCAATATCGTATTCGACGCGCCTTCGACTAGGCCATATTCACTGTTTGCGCTTTCCTGTGGACTTGCATTATTCACTTCAATTACTCGCTCAGCCGATGTAATCATCGCCCTCTTTGCTCCAACCTGTCAGCAAATTCCTGCATAATTAATTCGTACAGTTCTTTGCCTAAATATTTATCTTCGACACCCGAGTCGATACTTGGGTTGTCGTTCACTTCAATAACATAAACCGCGTTACCGGTTTGCTTGATATCTACACCGTACAAGCCATCACCTACCGCTTTAGCTGCCTTGATAGCGGCTTGTAATACCGGTTTAGGTACTTCAAACGTTGGCATAGTTGCAAATCCACCCGAAGAGAATCGATCTCCCTGATGGTTGTATATCTGCCAATGATTGCGCACCATAAAATATTGGCATGCGTATATCGGTTTGCCACCTAACACACCAATTCGCCAGTCGAATTCAGTGAATATATATTCCTGAACCAAAACAAGTGCCGATTCAGCCAGCATTTGTTCTAAGCGCGTTTTTAACGCTTCTTTATTTTCAGCTTTATGCACGCCGCGGGAAAACGAGCTTTCAGGCTGTTTTAAAACTAGCGGCAAACCAAAGTCAGCAATGAGTTTTTCGCACACTTCATCGGTAGCGCTCGATACAAAGGTCGCTTTTGGCGCTGGCACTTTCTGATAGGCAAACGCGTCCTGCAAGTACACCTTGTTACAACAGCGCAGAATTGATTGTGTGTCGTCCATGACCACGATACCTTCTCGTTCTGCAGCACGCGCTAAACGATAAGTATGATGATCAATTGCTGTTGTCTCACGAATGAACAATGCATCGTAATGACCCAATTCTTCTTGCGACAGGCGACTTACCACATCCGCGCGAAAGCCCACTTTTTCAGCCGCTTTAACGAAGTTTTTAATAGCGCGTTCATCACTGGGCGGCGTGCTCTCTTCTGGATTAACCAAAATGGCCATATCCCAACGTGTACGTTTGCTCGTTTTACCGGCTTTCCATTGTATTTTGGTATGCGCTTCTAATTGCTCTATGAAACGCGCTTGTTGTTTGACGTTTAGGTCCTTAAACGCTTTTGCCTGCACGTTTGCAAAGCCTTCAATTTGCACCTTTCCTGAGGTTTTAGACGACACTTTTGTATCGGTAACCGTTGGGCTTAACACCAAAACTGGATACGGATATTTTTCAAACGCTTGGCGCGCTAAACGTTTAAAGCGCTGATCTTTCACTTCACCGAAAAGTACTAATAAAGGTTCATCAGTAATTTCTGTATTGTCTTGGGATACCGACAAAGAGAAGACGATGCGATCGATACTTTTCTCTTCCGCCATGCGTAAATCATTAATGGTATTTACTGAAGGTAATACAGAGTGATTACGTGCTTGCGCCAAAAGTGAACAATAGTACCCTTCACTTAAATAACGCGTGGTATCACAAATATTGATAACGCGTGTTTTGGGCTCGTTCAACTTTGGAAACTCAGCAAGGTAATCTTGAAAAGTCAGCACGGTTAAAGCTGTGTTACAAAAAGGAGTAACATCATCAGTAACAATCAGTGTATTGTGCATGTAATTCGCTTCTAAATAGTGTGTTGTCAGGTACAATTAAGGTTGTGTTTGTTCAATTTACAAACACGATTAAAGTAGCGCTGAGTTTACGCTTTACTCGCCATTTGCATAGCATTATCAGCACGGCTTTTTTTCATCGTTAAGACAACAAAAACTTATGTGCATTTGAATGAGCTGAAGCTACTTTTAATTATTGGTTTTGCCTATACATTGGGGCAGCCACGCAAGACACGAAGGGTTTAAGGAGTACGTATGCTATTGGCCAGCTTGGCTATTTTAATCGGGTTGCCGGTTTTACTTTGGAGCGCAGGGAAGTTTGTCGGCGGTGCCGCATCGGTAGCTAATCATTTTGGCGTGTCCCCACTGCTCATCGGTATGCTCATTATTGGATTTGGTACATCGGCCCCCGAAATTATTGTGTCCATATTTGCCGCAATCCAAGGCAACTCTGGCATAGCGCTGGGAAATGCCTATGGCTCTAACATTGCCAACATCCTATTAATTTTGGGCCTTACCGCAATAATTAGCCCTATTGCAGTTAAATCAGAAATCATTAAAAAAGAACTGCCTGTTTTACTGGGTATTACCTTCTTTGCCGCATGGCAGGTATGGGACTTAAGCGTTTCTAAAGACGACGCATTCTCTTTGTTAGGACTGTTTGTGCTTCTGCTTTCTTGGAGTATTTATCACGGCATGAAAGGAGACAAAGACGCCCTCGCCGACGAATACGATGAAGAGATTAATAGCAACGAAGGTACTGTAAAAACCCACGTAATGTGGTTGATTGCGGGGCTTTTATTGCTAGTTGCAAGCTCGCGTATGCTGGTATGGGGCGCGGTAGAAGTCGCCACCTTCTTTGGTGTTAGCGATACTATTATCGGGTTGACGGTTATCGCAATTGGTACATCGTTACCAGAACTTGCATCATCGCTAATGGCGGTGAAAAAAGGCGAACACGATTTAGCTATCGGTAACGTAATAGGGTCTAACATGTTCAACACCTTGGCGGTAGTGGGCATTGCAGGTACCATTCAGCCAATGACTGTGGGTTCGGAGTTCTTATACCGTGACGTTATGGTGATGTTCGCATCGACCATTGCGCTGTTCATTTTCTGTATTGGCATTAAGCGCCAGGGTCGCTTAAACCGTCTGGAAGGTGGAGCGTTTGTGCTTGCTTATGCAGCCTATACTTACTGGCTTATCAAAGCGGCGTTTATTTGAATTGGCCGGATAACCTGTAACCGTTCATTCAGTTAACTCATTGTCTTTCACTTGATAGTAAGCCTTTTGCTAAATTATCAAGTGAGGGACGGTCATTCCCTCGCCTATAGCCCTAGCGTTGTGGCTAACGTAACCAAGCTAATAACCGCGATGGCGAATAAAATAATCAGATTAACACCAAAACTATCAGACCGGCGTCGATTTCGCCTTGCCCGCATAATGATGCTGATCAAAGTTACCACTAAACATACCTGCAACATGATTGTCATGGCTGACAGGTGACTTTCAGACCAACTGGTATCCCCTTTTATTCCCCAATACTGCTGCACGCCACTGATAAAGTCAGGGCGCGCATAGTGAAACAGTATGAGTACGACAACCATGCCAACCCAGCCAACTATGTTTAACCCAAGCATCACCTTATAAAATGGCGTTTTAGAACGTGGCGTTGAACGTCGCTCTGCAAGTTGCTCGTAAGTCATAGAACTTCTCTCATTTTCGGCATCGCTAGAACGGTCAGCGTCACTTTGCGTAGCACTCTGTTCTTGTGCTTGCTGAGACACTGGCGTGTTCGAATCATTTTTATTTCCCATTTGTCACTCTGTTCTCTGGCATCCCGCTTTATGTTGGGTATACTAGCGTGCTATTGGATTGTATTTCATTGGTTATTTTTACATCACCAAGTCATGTTTCGATCTGTGTTTTGCTTATATTTGGCACCAAGCGAATTGCGAAATGCCTTTTTGAAAAGCAAAAAGCTATTACAGATTTTAGTAAGTTATCGGCATGGCAATCCAAAAACATTGACCATAAAGCAAATTTTAGTGCATTTTTTCATTCACAGTTTAATGCACTGTGTTGTTGAAAATGACTCAATAGTAAGCAACAACATAAAATTAGTAAGACGGAGAAATTAACATGACGCATGCGCCCGTAGTTGACGTACTTAAAGGTAAGTACGCCGTTGGCGAATCGGTAACCGTAAAGGGTTGGGTAAGAACACGCCGCGACTCTAAAGCTGGGTTATCATTTATTGCACTACACGACGGTAGTTGCTTCGATCCTGTACAAGTTATTGCGCTAAATTCTCTGTCAAATTATGCCGATATCCAGCGCTTAACAGCAGGCTGCTCATTATCGGTTACCGGTACAGTGAAAGAATCTCAGGGCCAAGGCCAAGCCGTTGAAATTGACGCGACTAACGTTGAAGTTTCAGGTTGGGTAGAAAACCCTGATACCTACCCAATGGCCGCTAAACGCCACAGCATTGAGTACCTTCGCGAGTATGCACACCTTCGCCCACGCACTAACGTTATCGGCGCGGTAACACGCGTTCGCAACTGTTTGTCTCAGGCTATTCACCGCTTTTTCCATGAGAAAGGATACTTCTGGATCTCTACGCCAATTCTAACGGCTAGCGACACAGAAGGTGCAGGTGAAATGTTCCGCGTATCAACCCTTGATATGATGAACCTTCCACGCGACGACAAAGGCAATGTTGACTACTCAGAAGATTTCTTCGGCAAGGAAACCTACCTAACGGTATCAGGTCAGCTTAACGTTGAAACATATTGTACAGCTATGTCTAAGGTATACACCTTTGGACCTACGTTCCGTGCAGAGAACTCAAACACATCTCGCCACCTTGCAGAGTTTTGGATGATTGAGCCTGAAGTGGCGTTTGCTGAATTGAAAGATGTAGCGCAACTAGCGGAAGACATGCTGAAATATGTGTGTAAGGCCGTGCTTGAAGAGCTGCCTGATGACATGGCGTTCTTTGCTCAGCGTATTAAGAAAGACGCCATTGAGCGTTTGGAAAAGTTGGTAAGCTCTGACTTTGTTCGCATGGACTACAGTGACGCTATCGAAATTCTGCAAAACTGCGGCAAAGAATTCGAGTTCCCTGTTGAATGGGGTATCGATTTATCTTCTGAGCATGAGCGCTACCTTGCTGAAGAGCACGTTGGTGCGCCCATTATTATGCAGAACTACCCGAAAGACATTAAAGCGTTCTACATGCGCATTAACGATGACGGTAAGACAGTTGCAGCTATGGACGTACTTGCGCCGGGCATCGGTGAAATCATCGGTGGTTCACAGCGTGAAGAACGCCTAGACGTATTCGATGCACGCCTTGACGAAATGGGTCTATCGAAAGAAGACTACGCGTGGTACCGCGACCTTCGCCGCTACGGCACCGTACCTCACTCAGGTTTCGGTCTTGGTTTCGAGCGTCTTGTAGCATACGTAACCGGCATGCAAAACGTACGTGACGTGATCCCATTCCCACGTACACCGGGCAACGCTAGCTTCTAAGCTTGCCAACTTCATTGAAAAGCCCGCCTGCAGACATCTGTAGGCGGGCTTTTTCTTTTGTCTTTTACGCTTAATCTAACTCGACAAAACCTTACGGGTTTATTGAAAGCCCAATGGCAGCTGAATGACAGGGCTCAACCGTGTATACAAAGCCTTCTGCAGCGTCAGCTGTCTTTTCAATCTGCAAAATTTCGTAATCGTTAAGCTCTATAACGCGGGTTCCTTCCGGATGAGCACAACGAGATCGCGAGTCTGCTTCAAATTCATAGATAAAATTTGCCAGTGCCTGTCGCTGCGCTTTTTTATAATCAACGCTCTTTTGTTTGGCGTTAGTTAACAGCGTAGTTAAGTCTCTTTCTAATTCAGAAACATCTTCAGCTTGTTCCTCAGTAAGTTGCGATTCACTGTTCTCACGCTTATTTTCAGTTTCTTCTATGGTTATTAACGGGTTAGCACTATCACTACTGAATTCAGAAAGTAATCCAACCTGCCCAGCTAAAATGCCAAGCTGCAGGGCAACCCCCAGCGTCCAAACAAACCTCGCTACGGCAGTGGATAACACAAAACGATATCCGGGTTGGTGCCACAACCTTTGAACACCAAAAGGTTTAAGCAGTAATAAGAAAAACAAATAAACAAAAATTACCAGCATGCCGCCGACTAGCGCCATTAACGTGGTAACGAAAAACCAGCTAGGCACCATTAGAATTAGTGCGAAATTATGGCTATAAGGTAACGCGCTCGCAGACACACCGGTTATGCTATTCACCATGCCACTGGCAGAAGCTAGCGCGAAGTTAGCGATAATGGCGTAAACGAACAAGATAACCGCTTTCCCGGGCAAGCTATTCCAAAGCACCATGAACTTAGGCCAGGTTTCACTAACAATACCAACAAGCGCAAAACCAAACATAATAGCTTCGAACAAACCACTTTCTATATTCAAGAGCAGCTGTATAAGAAGCATGCTGGTTGCCAGAAAATAACACCGCTGGGCGAAGGTGATACTCACCCAAAACCGTAAAAAGCCAATTCGCCTTTTCAAAAATAAACGGCTTCCTTGCTTCTTTACTTTTTCATAAACGTTGCGAATGTAGTTTGTTGTTTCCATTATTTAATCGTCAATTATTGTTGTTATACTTCTAAATACGACTGGCTTTACTTCCCGACGTGACCGCAATAAGCTATGCTGTTGGTTCTAAAAATCAACGGGTTATATATCTAGGCTGCTAACTATCATACACTTAACATACAAAAAGTAGCGTGCAAAAACCTTATGGCTGAATCTAATACGTTATCTATAGTTTGTGAGCAATGCCATACTAAGGTACGCATTCCCGCCCTAGCGCACAGGCAACGGGCCGTGTGCCCAGTATGTAACCATACGCTAATATCCCATCGAAATGGCGCAAGCGAAAACTTACTCGCTTATACCTTCAGTGCTATTATTTTTTTACTGCTCTCTTTGCCCTTTAATTTTCTAACATTTAAAGCGAGCGGCCAAAAACACAGTATAGATTTGCCCACCGGCATTACAGTACTCATCGAAAACGACTATTTATCATTAGCCATAATAACCACTTTAGCGACGCTATTACTGCCCGGAATGGTATTAGCTGGGATGTTACTGTTGTCATTAGCTCAGTTGCAAAACCGCCGCCCCTTTTACTTGCCCAGGTTGTTCAAGTTAGTAAAAGCGCTCTTACCATGGAGCATGGCTGAAATCTTTCTTGTCGGTACCTTAGTGAGCTTGATTAAAATTACCGAACTGGCCGATGTGTCCATCGGGTTATCCTTCTACGCTTTTATTGGTTTTTCAGCGTTCACTGCACTATGTATATCCCAATTCGACCCTACACGCTACGCTATGTGGTTATCTCAAGGGCAGCCTCCACAACCTAAGCCGCTTAGCGAAGCGCAGGCGCAAGAAAGTATTCAACGCACGTGGGCACTGTTGGTAACCGCCTGTATCTTATATATTCCTGCGAATGTATTACCAATTATGTATACTGAATTTTTCGGGCAAGAAACACCAAATACCATCATTGGTGGTGTTATTTCGCTATGGGAGTCTGGCTCGTACCCTGTCGCGATCATTATTCTTATTGCCAGCGTGGTGGTGCCTGTGGCGAAAATTGTCATTCTTGCTTGGCTGAATTTTTCCGTACAGCGAGAGAAAACCACTTCAAAACAATTACGTATACGTTACTACCGTATCACCGAAGCGATTGGGCGCTGGTCGATGATAGACGTTTTTGTTGTAGCAGTGCTGGTGTCCCTTATTCAGATGGGGAACACCATGTCTATTTATCCGGGCCAAGCGGCACTTGCCTTTTGTGCCGTTGTATTTGTAACGATGATAGCCGCGATGACGTTTGACTCGAGGCTAATTTGGCAGCAGTGGAAGCAATTACCATGACCACAGACGATCCGAACATTAATGAAGCAAAGGTCAAGCCGACCTCATCCATTTCTCGTATTTGGATTATTCCCATCCTTGTTATTGTCATCGGTGGCTGGATGGTTTATTACCAGTGGAAAAATCAGGGCCCTCTTATTACGATAGAGCTACATTCAGCCACGGGTATTGAAGTAAATAAAACCCCAATAAAAGTGCGTGACTTAGATATTGGTCAGGTAAAAAAGATAACGCTAAAACCTGACTTAAACGGCGTGCTCGTCACGGCGAGAATTGATGCTAGCGCGGCTCATCTGCTCAATGAAAATGCAAAGTTTTGGGTGGTCGCGCCCCGTATAAGCTTTTCGGAAGTTTCAGGGCTCAATACCCTCTTGTCTGGTAGCTATATCGCTATGTCAGCTCACGATAAAGGCAAAGAGCAGCTTCACTTCACAGCACTTGAACGCCCTCCCGTCACTCCTCCTGGTACGCCAGGTCTCCATGTTATGCTGAAAAGTGACGACGAATTTGCCTATAAACCCGGCGATCCTATTATTTATAAAGGGTTTAAAGTTGGCGAATTTGAAGACGCTACTTTCGATATTGAAGAGCGTGTAGTGTACTACGATGCATTTATTGAGGCGCCTTACCATAAACTCATAACCAATACTACGCGCTTCTGGGACGTCAGCGGCGTTAAACTATTGCTCGAATCGAACGGTGTTAGTGTTGAAACGGGAAGTTTAGAAACACTTTTGGCTAATGGCATTACCTTTGGCATTCCCGAAGGCGTACCAAAGGGTGAACAGGTCCTCGACAATGCCTTTTTCACTATTTATGGTGACAGCACGGCCGCCTCAGACGCACGATATAAAGTTGCTGCAGAATATTTGTTGCTCATTGATGAAAGTGTACGAGGGCTAACTGTTGGCGCTCCAGTTGAGTACCGAGGTATTGAAATTGGTAACGTCACTGCAATTAACTCTTTCCCTGCCGTTGAAGGCAATATTTTAGAAAGGGATTACCCGATCCCAGTGCTTATTAATATATACCCCGGGAAGGCTAGGCAGCCAGACACTAAAGAAGGTTTAAATGACATAAAGCAGACCATTAGAAATTGGTTAGAGAGAGATCTTCGTGCGTCGCTACGCATGGGTAACGTATTAACTGGAGGGCTGTATGTTGACCTGCAACACGTACCAGACGCTGACAGAAGCAATGAAATTGCAGTGATAAACGGCTACGAAGTAATTCCTACCGTTAGTAACGAATTTACCCAGTTAACACAAAAAGCCGACGCCATATTGGACAAGATCAACCAGCTTCCGCTTAAAGAAATGGTTGAAAATGTACAACTAGCTGTTGAAGACATGCGCTTGGCTGCTGAGTCTGTGGAGACGGCAAGCAGTGATTTTGACCTACTTATTGCTGATATTGATGCCAAAGCGCTTAATAGTAACCTTAATCAGGTGCTTGTTAGCCTCGATGGCCTGTTGAAAAATTATAGCAAGGGTGGCTTTAATCAGTCTGAGATAAAAGAAACCGTTGATGCCTTGCAAGAAACTATGCGAAACATTCAGCCGTTATTATTGAAGCTAAATCAGTCTCCTAATAGTTTAATATTCTCGAACGATGACGAGGCGGACATTCAACCCAAAGCTAAGAATTAGCGATTAATTTTCAAGTAATGATGTGGTAGGCAATGAATTCGCTTTTTTCCTTGATGGTTAACCGATATTCAAAAGTAATGCGCTACGTTTAATATTAAAGGCAGTAACGCCATAGCGAAGCATCCAATAAAATGGATGAAAGGAATGAGTAAAATGATACAACGGTTTAAGGTTTTTCCTTCCCAACCTATATTCAAAGTTTTGTTTATCAGCGTTTCTGTGTTTTTTACTTGGTTATTGTCAGCTTGCAGCAGCGCACCTCACTCACTGACATACTACTTACTTCACGCCACAAGCAACACTTCATATACTGTAAACGACGCGTCATCAGCCGTTGTAATAGACCAAATTACCCTACCTGAATATCTAAAACATCGTGGACTTGTGTACCAAACCAGTGACACAAATTTACATATTTCAACCAGTCACTTGTGGGCAGAGCCTGTCGACGAAGGGGTCACTAAGTCACTAACGAGTGCGTTAGCATCAAAACAAGTGTCACTGCTTCGCCCAGACCATTACGCAAGCGAAGAAGCCATTCATATGGCTTTACACATTAGTGATTTTGTTAGTACCTATGAAGGAGACGTGATTTTGTCTGGTCGATACGTAATTACACGCGTCGGCGGTAAAAGCCAGACATTTCCATTCGTATTCAAGACTCCACTTGACGATGACGGGTTTTCGTCAAGCGTCAAGTCGATGAGGGTTACTATTAACCAACTTGCTGAAGATATTAGAAAAACGGTGAATAAACCTTTATGACCTTACTGCCGTCCTAAGTAATAGAAATTTTACGTCGTAAGCTATCTCTACCAAGACGAAAAACCAAAAGACACATTGTGATTGTGAGTCAGTTAGCAGTGAAAGATATATCTATCACATTCTTGCTTGGTGACCGGGCTTTTTTTCTTGGTGGACATGCTTCACTGGACTCTCTGCCCTTTTCAGAGAATTGACCCCATTGCCCAGAATAAATGATCAGGTGTAACTGGCTTTACACAAAATTGACTCATGTTTAGTTACAATTGCGCTGTATTACTGAAACACTTTAGCGCTACACTATGCAAAGTATTCGTTATAAAAGTAGATTTAGCCATGAAATGGATGAAAGTTGCACTGCCTATTGGTGTTTTATTAATAGGCTACCTAGGTATGAAAGGAATTGAAGCTTCCGCCTCTGACAATACTATCACAGATGAAGTTGACACTCGGCCAACTGTCACTATCGAAGCACTAACACCGGAAGATGTTCGCGTTCAGCTCACTTCTTATGGCGAAGTCATGCCACTTGAAACCACGAACCTGGCTGCGCAAGTATCGGGGGAAGTTGAAAGGTGGAACCCCAAATTTGTAAGTGGTGGTTTAGTAAGACGTGGCGAAACTCTTTTTGAAATAGAGTCCGATGCCTATGAGGCAGCACTTTTATTAGCAGAAGCAAACTTGGCAAGCGCGCAAGCACAGCTTATTCAAGAGCAAGCACAAGCCGATGTTGCAGCCAAAGAAGCGAAAACCATGCCGAATGCAAGGGTTACCGACCTTTACCTTCGCAAACCTCAAGTGATGAGTGCGCAAGCTGGCGTAAAATCAGCAGAGGCGCAACTTAAAATCGCCAAGCGTGATTTAGACAACTGTAAAGTAAAAGCGCCATACGACGCACTTATTGTATCAAGAGATATCAGCACAGGCGATTACGTAACCCAAGGCACGCCCGTAGCCGTTATTAACAACATCGAGTACGCTGAAGTTACCTTCCCTGTAGCAGGCTTTGACCGTGTTTTCCTCGCAGATAACACCATTGGTAGCGAAATTGCGATAGAAGTAGACGATGTGCAAGGCGCTACAGTAAAAGGCACTATTCACCGAGATACAGGAGTGGTAGATAATACCACACGTATGAGTTATTTCGTTGCCCGAATTGAAGACCCGTACGCGATTAATTCATCAAAGCCTGTTGTGAAGTTTGGTTCGTACAGCACAATTTCATTTGAAGGGAAAACCCTTAGCGACGTATACCGCATACCTCAGGAATTAGTGACCAACAGATTATTATGGACGCTTGATGATGAAGACAAATTAAAATCTCAAAAGGTTAAGGTTGTACGTGAAGAGAACGGCGATTTCCTCATTCAAGGCGATTTCGATGCCAAAAAAGTCGTGATGAGTTTGCCTGAATACCCTCAAAATGGTATGCCCGTTAAGGTCATTGAAACTACAACCGAAATTGTGACAGCACAAACAAACTAAGGAGCTGTCATGGAAAACCACAACAACACACAAAGCGGCATAATTTCTTGGTTTGCAAGAAACTCTGTAGCGGCTAACCTGCTGATGTTTTTCATTATTGTTATGGGTATTGCCAGCTACTTTACTATTCAGCGTCAGATGTTTCCAAACATCGAAATAAACTACATCACAGTTGAAGCAAACTACCCTGGCGCTTCACCTCAAGAGATTGAAGAGAGTATCTTCATTAAAGTTGAGGAAGCGGTAAAAGACATCACAGAGATTAAACGTACGGTATCGCGTGCATTTCGCGGTGGTGGTGCAGTTACGTTAGAAATTGATACTAAAGCTGAATTAACCGATGTACTTGATAAGGTAAAACTTCGGGTTGATAGTATAGCCACCTTTCCTGCAGGCATGGAGCCAGTGAATGTTTCTCAAGTTGAGTTCCAGCAACAGGTTATCGAAATGCCAATTGTTGGCGACTTACCCCTGTCAGAACTTAAAGTGCTCGCTAAAGAAGTGGAAGATGAGCTTTTGCAACTGGGCTCAATCTCTTTAGTTGAAGCCAATACGCCTGACGATGAAATTGCCATTGAGATAAAGCCAGATACGCTTAGAAAGTATGGTTTAACCATTGCCGATGTAACGCAGGCCATTAATAGCTATTCCGCCAACATTTCCGCAGGTCAGCTAAGAACTAACTCTGGCATTGTATCTGTACGTGTGGAAAACCAGTATTACAGCGGCGATGAGTTCAAACAAATACCTATAAAAATTGGAGCAGGCGGCGCTAGAGTGACGCTAGGCGACGTTGCCTATATTAACGACGGGTTTGTAGAAGGCGAACGTTACTTCAAATACAATGGTATGAACTCCATTTACATCGCTGTGAAAGCAACGAAAACCCAGAACACCATTCCCGTAGCGGAAACCGTAAAAGCCTATATCGACCAGAAAAACAAAAGCCTACCTCAGGGCGTCAGCTTAGAAGTATTGGTCGATATGACCTACTATCTTAACGCGCGTTTAGACATGATGTTATCCAACCTTGTTCAAGGGTCAGTACTCGTTGCGTTTATGCTTACGTTATTTTTACGGTTCAGACTTGCTCTGTGGGTTATGGTCGGTCTACCAGTATGTTTCTTAGGCGCGATGATGCTAATGCCGATATTCGGTGTAAGTATTAATATTCTCTCGCTATTTGCGTTCATTATGGTACTGGGCATTGTGGTCGATGATGCCATTGTCATTGGGGAAAGTGCCTACACTGAAATTGAAAGCAAAGGTGGCGGCGTGGATAACGTGGTTCGCGGCGCTAAGCGTGTTGCGACTCCGGCCACATTCGGTGTCTTAACCACTATAGCTGTGTTTGCACCATTTACTCTAAGTAGCGGGCCTGAGGGTGCATTCTTCTATAACATCGCTGTTGTGGTTATTTTGTGTTTGGCGTTTAGTTTGATTGAGTCCAAACTTATTTTACCTGCGCATTTAGCTCACACTAAATTCTCACCAGTGAGACAAGATAGCTGGCGGGCACGCTTTAACAAAGGTTTCTTTGCTTTTGTTAACGGCCCATACAAGCGCACTGTCATTAAAGCGATTGAATGGCGCTGGGCGGTACTTATGATATTCGTCGCTATGCTAATGCTTAGCATGGGGCTAATTGCTGCTAATTACGTGCGTATGGTGCCAAACCCTAAAGTGCCTCACGACTTTCCTAGCGTAAAAATAGAGATGAACGAAAACGTCTCTGATCTTGCTACCATCAATGCCCTTAAAATTGTTGAGCAAACGATATTAGATGTCGAAGAGCAAATCATTGATGAGTTTGGTCAAGGCATGATTCGAGATCGGCTTGCCTTCAATGAAGATAGAACTGAAGGTCGAATCTTAACGCCGCTGGTCAACGAAGAAGACCGTCCTATTGATACATTTGAACTTGCACGTCGCTGGCGCGAGGCTATTCCTGAAATTACCGGTATGAAATCTTTTACGGTGGTTGATGATGTAAATGGTGACGGTGATGACGGCGAGTTTGGGTATTTACTCTTTGGCCCTGATATCGACACGCTTAACGCAGCTGGCCTTAAGTTCATTGAAATGTTGCAACAGCAAGAGGGCTTGTTTGACGTAAGCTCTACCATTGATCCTCCAAGCAAAGAAGTGCAAATGACATTGCTTCCCGTTGCTTATGATTTGGGGCTTACCCTTTCCAATATTGCCTCTCAAGTTGGTGCTGGTTTCTACGGTGGCGAAGCGCAACGCGTAATTCGAAACGGTGAAGAAGTGAAAGTCATGGTGCGTTACCCAGAACTTACACGTGAGCGCTTTGCTGACTTGAAGTACTCACTTATCACCACACCCAATGGTCAGGAAGTTATGCTGGGAGACGTTGTGGCGTTAGAAGAGAAACCCGGTATTAGCTACATTCGCCGCGAGGGCGGATACCGCAGCGTTTATATTTGGGGCAATATAGATGAAGAAAAAATTGAGCCTAATGAAGTGGTTTCTGAAATCCAGGAAAAACTCCTTCCACAGTTAAAGGAATCCTTCCCATCAGTGATGACCGAACTTGGCGGAGATATTGAAGAGCAGCAAGCACAACAGAACGAGCAGATACTGTTTTTCTTAGCTGCCATGATTATGGTATACATTCTTCTTGCTGTACCGCTTAAAAGTTATGGGCAACCCCTCATCATTATGTCGGTAATCCCATTTAGCTTTACCGGCGCGGTGTTCGGTCACTTTTTATTAGGCTTAGATTTATCTATGATGTCTAATTTTGGCCTTATCGCTGCGGCAGGGGTTGTTATCAATGACTCGCTGGTGATGACGGACTTTGTAAACCAACGCCGTGCACAAGGCTACAGTATTAAGGAAGCTGTGACAGAGGCGGGTACCGCTCGCTTTAGGGCAATTACATTAACTTCAATTACTACATTTGTGGGTGTTCTGCCTATTATGTTTGAGACCAGCCTGCAGGCAGCATTTGTGGTACCCATGGCTGCAGCACTTGGCTTTGCAGTTCTATATGCCACTTTGGTCACGCTTATTTTGGTACCTTGCTTATATTTGATACTGCTTGATTTACGTGGACCATTTGCGTTTATAAAGCGCAAAATTATGCGCAAAAAGCCTTCCAAAGGCGGCGACGGCAATGGTGCTTCTCATACACATGTACCTCAGCCAAGTGCATCAATGGACTAGCTTTTCACACTAATAAAAGCTACAACCAGGTAATTGTTTTAAAATGAGTCTTTAATGGCTCATTTTTTTTGATTATTTATGATGGGAGTCACCATGAGCAACGCCATTTCAATTAGACCAGCCACGCCTGACGACATTTTACAAATTCGCCAGTTTATTCTAGAACTCGCCATATATGAGAAAGCGGAACATGAAGTAGAAGCAGATGAAGAAGCGCTACTAAAAACATTATTCGGTGAAGGGGCAACTGCGCACTGTGTTATATGTGAAAGTGGTGACGCCCCTATTGGCTTCGCAGTGTATTTCTTTAATTATTCAACGTGGCAAGGACGCAACGGTTTGTACCTTGAAGATTTGTACGTTTCACCTAAATCCCGTGGATTGGGTGCGGGGAAAATGTTATTGCAATACTTAGCCAAAACAGCGGTAGAAAACAACTGTGGTCGTTTTGAATGGAGCGTTTTAGATTGGAACAAACCTGCTATCGATTTTTATGAGTCTCTTGGCGCTAAACCAAAGAGTGAATGGTTAGGCTATCGCATGGATGGACAGACACTTATCGACTTCGCAAAACAGAGGTAATGCTGCCTTACTGATTTACTCAGTATTAAGTTTACATCGCAATAACGGCTGGTATGCCTAAATCACCGACTTTAATTGTCGTAATAGCTGTCACAATAAAAAAAGCCATTCGCTTTCGCGAATGGCTTTTAAACAATATTTTAAAACTGACGGTTAGTTTAGAAAGAACCAATCAGTGATAGACGCGCATTAATTGGCGCACCTACTGTTACCTGATGCGTAGAGTGCGCATTCGGGAAGTAAAGCGTATCAGTCAAGTTTTCAACGTTTAACTGAAGGCGCATTTTGTCGCTAAGCGTGTAGTAAGCTGACGCATCAACGCGCGTATAGCTAGGTAGTACAGGCGATGACGCACTTGTCGATACCTTACTTTCGTCCTGATATGTAGCACCAATGCCGAAGCCAAATACTTCATTCACTTCGTAGGTTGTCCACACAGACATCGTATTTTCAGGCAGCTCACGAAGCTCTACGCCACTTGCGTTTTCGCCATCAAGGTTGCTGTAGTTTGCAGTAATATACCACTTATCAGTAATGTAGCCTTGAAGCTGAAGTTCAAAACCAGATACATCTGAGTCTACTTCAACAAAGCTTTCAGGGTCATTCGGGTCGTTGTCCAAAGACGTCTGCTCGTTCTCGAAGATGGCTGCTGTAAAGCTCATGCTCTCATTGAAATCCCACTTAATACCAATCTCTTGGTTAGTGAAGGTATCTGGGTCAAGTGCGTTTGCGTCACCGTTGATGTTCGCATATTGCTCACCGCTGCGTGGTAAGAATGACTCACTGTAGCTGGCGTAAATAGAGATATTCTCTTGTGGCTTATAGACTAGGCCAGCTCTCGGTGACACTTCTTCGTCCTTTCTGCTGCGCGTTTCATCCGCTTTAACATTAAATACTTCAATGTCGAAGCTATCAAAGCGTGCGCCTAACACTACGTCGAAGTTATCTGACAGTGCGATCTCGTCTTGAACGTAGAAAGAGTACACATCAAGGTCTACGTGAGTATCATCATTCACATCACTAAACACAGCAGTTGTTGTTAATCCTGCACTGGTTGTGCCAGTAAGACCGCGAAAAGCCAGCGGGCGAGAGATATCAAAAACCTCACGGTCGTTACTTTTGTCTGGATCATCTACGCGCGTATCAAATACTGGATTGTAACGATCTTGATTCGACTTGGTATTAATCACCTCTCCACCGAAGATAACCGTGTGCTTAATGCTTCCCGTTTCAAATTCACCAACAAGATTAGAAGACAAGATCATGTTTTCACGCTGTGTAGTATCAACGTATCCGTCTAGCGTTACCTGCTCTGTTTCAGCGTTATAATCTGCTGCGTAAAAATTTGAATAAACTTTGTCGTAGTCACCGTAGAAGGCATTGAAATTACCCTTTAAGTTGTCAGAGAACGTGTGCTCAACGTTTGCACGGAAGACGTCAGCGCCCAATGTTTGATAGTTATTGTCTGGGTCGCCGAAAACGATTTCTTCAAACGCTTCTACTGGTTCGCCGTTGGCAGTAGGCACACCGCGGTCAATAAAGCGCTCATGGTCGATGTATTCATATGACACATCGACAATTGTGTCATCGCTTAACTCAAAGCGTGCAGTGGGATTAAAGCCGTAACGGTCTCCATAAAAGAAGTCGCGATGGTTGTCTAAGCTTTCATACATGGCGTTAATGCGCAACGCAGACTTATCGCCCGTATCAACATTCGTATCTAGCTGTAAGTTGTAAGCACCAAATGTATTAGCAGATAGGTTGTAGTTTACAAACTTTTCGCTCGTTTTCGCTTTCTTAGATACACGGTTTAAGATACCGCCCGTACCACCGCGACCGAATAGCAACGCATTTGGACCACGAAGAATTTCGACCTGCTCAACATTGTAAAGTGCGCGGTAGTATTGAACGTCATCACGGTTGCCGTCTAAGTAGAAATCTGCTGTTGAGCGCACACCTCGAAATACAACTGAGTCGCGGTGGCCTTCACCTTGCGATGTATTAACACCTGGCGTGTAATCGATAATTTGACCAACGCTAGTTATACCGCGCGCTGTTATTTCTTCAGCCGTAATGATCGACAAACTTTGTGGCACGTCGATAATAGGTGTAGGGCTTTTAATTGAGTTAGACTGGTTAACTGAAAGGTACTTTCCTTTCACTGTTAGCCTCTCAATATCTTCCATATCAGCAGCAAAAGTCGCTGGGCTTAGAATTATCGCAGCAGCAATACTCGTAAGTTTGAATTTCAAAATTACTCTCCAAGTGTTCAGTAAGTGTTGTGTGATTTCTTTCAAAAATCTGTAAACCCCTATTATCACTAAGCGGTTTGTTAGCGAACTTTGCAATTGCAAATAATAATAGTTGTTATTTTTGGTCGGGATATTATAAAAAATTTGAACAAATGACGAGAGTTAAAGTATTAAAATTTAAAAACTCTTTATAAATTTTCTTAACTCTTTTGATAAATAAAGCTAAAACTCCTTCAAAATAGACGAAAGAACAAACAGTAGACCGTATTTTGTACGGCTATGGTGACTTTTCTTGCAACCGCTGGGGCCGGAAACCGAACGTCAGGTAGAACCAACGAACAAGTGAAAAGGTATTAACTGGCTACACTGTATAAGACATCGTACGTGTTATTGAGGAGGGTTTCGCAACGAGAGTGCGCAGGCGCGAAAATCAAAGTTGAATGGTTTTATGTAAATATTCAATGGCCCTTTGCTTTTGAAAGAGCCTAAAAAAATGCTTTAAGATGACCTAGCAGCTATACGACAGCATAACGGCTTAAAATTAAAGCAACCGTACTTTTAGCTACATTTTTTTTGTCTGTGTCGCTGAGCGTATCTTCAATTTTGAAAAGCTGTGGCCAAAAGCACTGCCCTTTTACTAGGCTATCAATTTCATCGACAACCCGACCCAAGTCATCAAACTCGAGTTTATTATCAGCTTTGGCATCCTTTAACCAGCGGTGCATAGCCGTCTCTTGAGCTTTTAATTGCGCTACTTCATCTTTTAGCTTTTCCGGCTCGTAAAAGAAGTGACCAATCGCAACACGGGCTAAATCGAGGTGTGATTCACTCACCATAAACTCGATGTCTTGTAAAATAAGGTCTTCTAGCTGCTCGTCTAACGGAAGCGTTGTATCGTATGCTTTGTTAATATTGAGAATTGCTGTTTGCCATTGCTGCGTAACTAAATGCATCACCAACTCTTCTTTGGTAGAAAAGTGGTTATACACGGTACGCTTTGACACATTCGCCAGTTCAGCTAGCTTATCCATACTAGTGCCGTTAACGCCAAACTCTTGGAACGCCTGTGTTGCCGCTTGAATAATGGCTTCGCGTTTAATATCGCTACGCGTTCGTGTGTTGCCTACCATATCGAAGTTCTCAAAATTAGTTATCCGTTATATTACATTGGCCATTTTACACCGAACAGTTTACTTTTCAATGCAGCCGCATTAAAATGCACTCACCAGTTTACTTTAGGTAATGATTATCTTTATTGCAGCTGTGCATGCCATCACTACCTGGGTTTACACATCTATACTTTATTTACCCTGACTATGGATTACATACACCTATGTCCATGATGCGATTTTCTCACATTTTGTTTTTAAGCGTTTTATCGGTTTCAACCTTAAGTGCATGCTCTTCTGAAGAGCCTGCCGAGCAACAAACACAGGTTCCCCCTCGGTATGTCAAATTAGCTAGCGTAAGCAATATTCCCGATTTTGACGAATTTACCTTCCCTGCCGTCGTGTCGGCGGTGAAAACCGTAGACTTAAGTTTCGAAGTTTCAGGCCGCCTTATTCAAACCGACTTGGTGACAGGTAGTGATATCAATAAGGGCAAATTACTGGCCACTATTGATCGCAAGCCGTTCGAAAGACGCGTAGAGGAGTCAACCACACGACTTGATCAAGCCAAACGTGAGCTCGACAGAATTGAGAAAATGTTCGCTCAAAAGTTAGTTGCGCAGAGCTCACTTGATACTGCAAGAACATCTTATGAACTGGCGGTTATCGACTTAAAGAATGCAGAGCAAGATTTAAGCTATACGCAATTATATGCCCCTTTCGACGCAAAAGTATCTCAACGGCTTGTTGAAAATAATAGCTTTGTAGCCGCAGGTACGCCGATTGCTCGTCTGCAAGATGTATCTAAAATATACTTCAATATCAATGTGCCTGAGCGTTTACTTACTGCCAATATTGGCCGTGGGATAAAACAAGCCAGCGCCACATTAGCCACTAATCGCAGTCAATGGTATCCGGTGGATTATGTAGAGCACTCTACCCAACCGGATCCTGTGTCGCAAACTTATGAAGTGGTATTTGCCATGGAGCCTCGCGAGGAGCTACCGCTAACTCCAGGCGCGCGTGCAGTGGTAAAAGTAAGCCTGCAAGGTAGCCTGTACCCTGAGGGTTTTGTTGTACCTGTAAGAGCACTTGTGGGTAATAAAGACTCAGGCTTTGCAGTATGGGTATATAACGATGAAACAAGCACTGTGGCCAAACAAGATGTAAACGTTAAGCATATTGAAAATGAGCTAGCGATTATTGAAGGAAAGAGCAAAGACGAAATCACACTAGGCCAGCAGGTTGTGGCTGCTGGAGCAACACAAATGCGTGCAGACATGAAAGTGCTTCCTTACCAAGGAGAGAAGTAATTTATGGATATCGCACGCTATTCAATTGATAAGCCCGTCAACATTTGGCTAATGGTAGTCATTCTACTTTTAGGCGGCGTTTTGGCTATGAGCAAAATTGGCCGCTTAGAAGACCCTGCTTTTACCATTAAACAAGTAAAGGTGTACACCAATTACCCTGGCGCCAGCGCCGAGAAGGTGGAGCGTGAAGTCACCGAGCGCTTGGAAATTGCTATTCAGCAAATGCCACAATTAAAAGAAGTGACGTCAGTTTCCTCGCCGGGCCTCTCAGAGATTACGGTTGAAGTTAAGAGTACTTACGATAGTAACCTTTTACCACAGATTTGGGATGAGTTGAGAAAGCGACTTCGGGACACAGCAAGCTCCTTGCCAACAGGTGCACAAGACCCGGTGGTATTTGATGATTTTGGTGATGTTTACGGGCTTTATTATGCGTTAAGTGCACCGGATTTTGATACCCGCGAGCTTCGAGAGTTTGCGCGAATTATTCGACGTGACCTGCTTACCACAGAAGGTGTTGCCAAGGTAAATGTGACTGGCGTTCAAAAAGAACAGATAGTGGCCTATATCAACCCTTACCAACTGGCTGGCTTGGGTATTTCATTTCCCGATCTTGCCTCTCTTTTCGAGGATAATTTACGCCCGTTCAACGGCGGCCGTATTAAAGTTGACGAGAAAAATGTACGCCTAATTGTAGAGCGCGCGCCAGACAGGCTTGAAGAAATATCTAACCTGTCGGTGGTAGTGCCTGGCACAAACCGTTCCCTTCGGGTTGCTGATATTGCCACACTAAAGTTAGAGCCAGCCGACATACAGTCCGTTCGTGTACGCTACAACGGCGAAGATGCATTAACGTTATCTGTATCAGCCTTGACCGACGTTAACATTGTTGACGTGGGCGAACGGGTTAACGCAAAGGTGGAAAAACTGTTACAAGAGTTGCCGGTTGGCATTACGCTTACGCCAATATACGACCAAGCTTCGGTGGTTGATGAGTCAGTAACTGGCTTTATTAATAACCTAGTCATGTCAGTAGCCGTTGTTACTTTAACCTTGTGTTTGTTCATGGGTTGGCGCTCTGGTGTGGTGGTTGGCTCTGTACTGCTTGTCACCGTGCTTGGAACAATTCTAATCATGTGGCTTATGGATATTCAGCTACAGCGCATATCACTTGGCGCCATGGTAATCGCTATGGGTATGCTAGTAGATAACGCCATTGTGGTAGCCGAAGGTATGATGCTGCGCATGGCCACCGGCTCTACGGCTAAAGAATCTGCCAGCTTTATTGTAAAGCGTACACAGTGGCCCTTGCTTGGCGCAACCGTTATTGGTATTGCGGCGTTTTCAGGCATAGGTCTTTCAAATGATGCCACAGGCGAGTTTCTTTATTCTTTGTTTGCCGTAGTGTTGGTTTCCTTAATGATAAGCTGGGTACTAGCAGTAACCTTAGTGCCAGTGCTTGGTGCGTATTTCTACCGCAAAGGTATTGGCCAAACCTCAGGTAACGAACTCTCTGCGTCACAACGCTGGTTTAAGCGTGCACTGCTAGGCGCACTTAAACTTCGTTGGGTAACTATTGGTGCATTGTTTGTTATTACTATTGTGGCTTACGGAAGCTTTGGTATGGTTAAACAAGGCTTTTTCCCTCCGTCAAACGCGCCGCTATTCTTTGTGCATTACTGGGGCCCACAAGACAGAGATATACGTGCAACAGAAGTAATTGCAAAAGAAGCCGAAGCACGTATTTTGGGAATGGATAATGTAACGGCTGTCACCACTTTTATTGGACAAGGTGCCGACCGTTTCACCCTCACTTATGCGCCTAAAAGTGCTAACGAAAATTATGCCTTTTTCATGGTTCGCGCCAATGAACTAGATAATATTCCGGCTATTCAAGAGAAGCTTAGAAATAAGCTTACCGACTTAGATTTCGACGCCAACTTCTACATGGAGCGCATGCAGTTTGGCCCTGGCTCTGGTGCAAAACTGGAAGCAAGATTTTCAGGCCCAGATACCGAAGTTCTTCGCGAACTGGCGGATAAAGCAAAAGCTCTACTTTTTGCTGACGAACAAGTAAAAGACGTACGCCACAATTGGCGCGAAAAAGGCTTTGCTATTAACACCCAATTTGACAACTACAATGCGGGTATTGCCGGTGTGTCACACAATGATTTTAGCCAAACTATACAGTATGCAAGTAGTGGGGTTCGGCTAGGTACGGTGCAAGACGGCGACTATGCCTACAACATTATTGCAAAGATGGGCAAAGCAGAAGATACCGAGCTTCAATCAATACGCGAATCGCAAGTGTGGTCTACACAACAGCGCCAATACGTACCTTTCACGCAGGTATCGCAAGGCTTAGAGTTAATGACCGAAGAAATGCGTATTCACCGTCGCGACCGTGTGCGCACCATTACAGTAGAGGCTGAGCCTGGTGACAATGAGACCGCAGCAAAAGCACTAGCGAGAATTCGCCCACTTATTGAAGACATAGAACTTCCCGCTGGATATTCACTGGAATGGGGCGGCGAATTTGAAAGCTCTAGCGATGCACAAAAAGCGCTGGGCGCAGGCTTACCCGCAGGCTTTTTAGTGATGTTTATAATCTCGGTATTGCTATTCGGTCACGCGCGTCAGCCACTGATTATTTGGCTTGTAGTGCCTATGGCTATTGTTGGGGTAGTCACGGGTTTATTAGGTACTGATATGCCGTTTGGTTTTATGTCGCTACTGGGCTTTTTGAGCTTGTTCGGTATGCTTATTAAGAACGCCATTGTGCTGATTGAAGAAATAGACCTTCAGATTGAAGAAGGACTGGCTATTCGACAAGCAATCGTAGAGGCCACCATTAGTCGTGTTCGTCCTGTGTCACTGGCGGCGGTAACGACTATCTTGGGTATGGCGCCGCTGTTGTTCGATGCGTTCTTTGCTGATATGGCAGTGACGATTATGGGCGGCTTGGCGTTTGCTACTGTGCTTACTCTAATAGCCGTGCCTGTGCTTTACAGTTTGCTGTTTAAAGTCAGCTACCGCAACAGCTAACGCTTTATTACTTATGGCCTCTCTATCGCAGTATTTGCAATATGCTGGCAGAGAGGCCACTCCCCCTAATAGAAGTGTTTACTGCGACTAACGCAAACGCACCGCGCTAGCGCTTCGCCTCTACCCTACTTTGCATGAACTTCATCACATCGCGCCACGACACCATTCCTACTGGATGTCTATTCGTATCGATAATAGGAATGCAGGAAATTTTGTGGGTATTAAAAAGCTCAATAGCCGCGAATACTGAGTCAGTGGGATTCAGCGTTACCACTTCACGGGTCATTATTTGGTGCGCTTTTTTATCTAATGTAGTGCGATCTAGCTTTCGTTCACTTAGGGTATCAACAAAAGGGCTAACCGACTTCATCAAGTCTCTGTCGGATATAATACCCTGCAGTTTATTATCGTGAACCACGACTAAGTGATGAAACCCCGTGGCAGCAAAGAGTTCGCGCAGTGACTGTAAGCTGTCATCCATTTGCACGCTGACTACGCGTGTCGACATAATTTTAGTAACGCTCATAATACTCCTTATTCACTTAACATCTTTCACTTTCGACACAATGTCGCAGCACAGGTGTCACCAAAACTCTAGGCGGCAGCACAAACTTAAAACACTAGCGCAGTATACTAGATAGGCAAATTATCTCAGTACACCTTTAACCAATTACTGCGGGTGCGTTGTCATCAAGCGTACGGGTTATCCCCCTTTGCAACGGCTACACAGAACAACCGTAAATCGAGTTCAAGCTGATGATAATCCGGCTCCATGTAGCAGCAAAGTTTGTAGAACGACTTGTTATGATCTTTTTCTTTAAAGTGCGCTAACTCATGCACTACCAGTGCTTTTAACAAAGGCTCTGGCGCATAGAGCAAATCATTATTAATGGCCAAATCGTGTTTACGCGTTTTGCCCTGCATACGGTAAGTATGTGTACCTAACGCGTTAGTTATCATGTCCCCTTGCTTTTTAAACGCAGCACGCCCAAATGGTGGGGCATTTTTCAAATATTGCTTTTTTAAATCCGTCGCGTATTGGTAAAGCAGCTTATCTGTCGTTATATCATGGGATTCGGGGTATTTTCTTAATAAGTAGTTTTTGAGCCGATTGTCAGAAATGAGCTGGAGGGCTTGTTCTACAATAGTTGAGGGGTAGCCGTTAAAATACCGAGCATATTCATTCACGTTTTTTCTCTCCTTTACACGGAGAATTATAAAGTAAATCGAAACAGAGGGCAGCGAAAGTTATGTCCTGACAAAGCGTTTGGGTTAGAAGCCGATCTAAAATTAGCGCGGCTTCTATTAAAATCTTGTCTACCTAATTTCATTGAGCGCGCAGCAGCGTCAAATAACTCAGACAGTAACGCTGGAATACAACAAAACCTATTTATTAGTCACTACGCTTTAATGCTCTTGCCTAGCATGCGCTTCAATGTGCCATCGTTGTCAACGAAATGATGCTTAAGCGCGCCAGCAATATGTAGCATTAAAGCAACAATTACGGTGTAACCAAGATAATAGTGGATTGCGCCACCTGCTTTGGAAAGATCGTAATTTATCGGTAGCGTTTTCTCAGGATCTTCAACGCTATAATTTGGTGCGAAAACCTCTAGACCAAAAACTGACAGCCCGTGCCCACCCAGTACCGACGCCATCAAGCCTGAAATTGGCATTAAGAGCGTGGCGATAATCAACACCCAGTGCACAATCGACGCTAATTTGTGCTCTATTGGCCTGTAGTTAGCAGCAGCGCTAGGCCAGCCATTTTTCGTGCGCCATATCACGCGTGCTAGTGCGACAAAAAGTACAAGAAAACCAATCGCTTTGTGCCAGGGGTATAATGCATACACACCGTTTTCCGACATGTAGATCCCCGTGGCGAGCAAGCCAATAATGGTTAATCCAACCAACCAATGCAAAAATACCGTAGTGGTAGCAAATTTGTTATGACTATCGTACTGCATGCGTTCCTCACTTTTATTATCATATTAAGAACTACGTTTTCCTTAAAGCGTTTCTCAATATTGTATATGTCCTCACACATTGTGAGGAATTAATTCTATTTTTAATAGCTAAAGCAATTTTTAGACCGTAAGCAGTATATAAACGCAAAGAGTGGTCAATACAGGTTCACTTTTTACCCTGTGCTTTGATTATTTCTTCAAGTGTTTTGTTCAAATGCTTTGCCATAAATAGCCGTTTCTAAAATACTTATATCAGCGAGAGATTATTTATAAAAACCATCTAGCCAGCGGGATAAATAACACTTAGACTGCAAAGACAAAAATAAAAACGACAGGTATTACGCCAACACAACTAAGTAGCGGCGTTCGACATCATTTTACGTCCGATTGATACACACGTTAACTCATAAATATATGTTTTGGCGTTGAGAAATTGGCATAAGTGATGAAGTACTTTTCATTTTAGTAACAAGGGTTCTCAATTTAATGTCACAACAAAAAGTAGGTTTAGTGGGCTGGCGCGGTATGGTTGGCTCAGTATTAATGCAGCGCATGCAAGAAGAGCAAGATTTCGCGCACATTGAGCCCACCTTTTTCACTACCTCGCAAAAAGGTAGTGCAGCACCAGATTTTGCTGGTAAAGATGCTGGTGTTCTAGAAGATGCGCACGACATCGAAGCGCTATCTAAACAAGATATCATTATTACTTGCCAAGGCGGTGATTACACAAAAGCAGTTTATGATGACCTTCGTGCATCAGGCTGGAATGGCTACTGGATTGACGCAGCGTCAGCGCTTCGTATGAAAGATGATGCTGTTATTGTACTAGACCCAGTTAACCGTAAAGAAATTGATAGTGGCATTGAAAAAGGCATTCGCACTTACGTAGGTGGAAACTGTACTGTTTCCCTTATGCTGCTTGCGCTTGGAGGTCTATTTGAAAAAGACCTTGTTGAGTGGGCATCACCAATGACGTACCAAGCGGCTTCAGGCTCAGGCGCAAAGCATATGCGTGAACTTATTAGCCAAATGGGCGCTATCCACAGCAATGTTAAAGAGAAGGTTGAAGACCCTGCTACCGCAATTTTAGACATTGACCAGCAAGTGTCTGAGTTTATCCGAAGCGCAGATTACCCTAGTGAACAATTTGGCGTACCGCTTGCGGGTAGCTTAATTCCTTATATCGATTCGCAACTACCTTCAGGTCAAAGCCGTGAAGAGTGGAAAGCCCAAGCCGAAGCAAACAAAATTCTAGGCATAAAAGATAGTGAAGTACCTATCGACGGTATTTGTGTACGCGTGGGCGCTATGCGCTGCCACAGCCAAGCCATTACGCTTAAGCTTAAGAAAGACTTGCCTGTAAGCGAAATTGAAGAGATTCTTGCGGCTCACAATGAATGGGTAAAAGTTGTACCAAACGATCGCGACGCGACCATGCAAG
Source organism: Alteromonas sp. S015 (assembly GCF_036864485.1). Classification (NCBI taxonomy): domain Bacteria; kingdom Pseudomonadati; phylum Pseudomonadota; class Gammaproteobacteria; order Alteromonadales; family Alteromonadaceae; genus Alteromonas; species Alteromonas sp. S015. The sequence goes on from NZ_JAZETO010000001.1 coordinate 637,099, forward strand.
AGCTCACGCCAGCGAAAGTTACCGGCACGCTATCTATTCCAGTTGGCCGTATTCGCAAATTGACTATGGGCCCAGAGTATATTTCGGCATTTACTGTAGGCGATCAACTATTGTGGGGTGCCGCAGAACCGCTTCGCAGAATGCTACGCATTGTGCTTGAGCAAAACTAACTGCTAGCTTTTAACTAACTAAATAGAAGTTAAAACGCCTTTCTGTATTACTACCAGCAAGGCGTTTTTTTGTTTAAGACACTGCTGAATACGGTAGCGTTTAGCGCTGAACTATTTATTTTCAGCGCACTTTTATCTACTAGGCTGACTCTGACCAAACAGCCAGTTCATTCCCACCAGGCTCGACAAAATGAAAGCGACAGCCCCCTGCGAAATCAAATAGCGGCTTAGTAATTGCTCCACCAGCTTTTTCTACACATTCTTGCGCTTCAGAAATATTATTGGAATACAGCACCAATAAAGGCGCCCCACTTTCTGCCTTCATCACACGTTGTGCAGAAAAAATCCCTCCATCCATGCCAGCATTGCTAAACGCACTGTATTCATTGCCATAGTCGGTAAAACACCATCCAAACGCACTTTCAAAAAACGCTTTTGAACGGCGTATATCTAGAGATGCAAATTCGACGTAGTTGAGTTTGGTGTTTTGTTGCATATAACTCTTCTCTCTTTTTTAAGAATAATGAACTCATACTATCACCAACTTTAGACTTATTGATTAAATTATAAACGCGCCTAATCGTTTACTATAAGATGGATAGCATTTATTCAGGTCACTTAGTTTGCAGCATTTCATTAGTTTGGCTTTATTACTTGCCTTAATTTGGAGCATGGTAGCGCTTAGTGCTCATGCATCTATTCCAGACAAGGTCAGCGAAATTAAAGTGGACGTTGAAACCTCAGTGCCTATGCCCATAGGCGCAGCAATAGAACAGCTTGAAACTTGGTTGTTATCTGACACATTAACGCGAGACGAAAAAAGAAAAGTGGCGGCGCTTTATGTTCAGTACCAACTTTCAATACATCAGCGCCCTTCCGAACAAATCTTAAATACGCTAATTGCACTGCAAGACAACTCGAGTGAAGGTCTCACCATCGCTACTGGTATAGCAAGAATGTATGGTATTTCGGCAGACTACGAAAAAGCCTACGAATACTTTAATCGCGTTGTTGCAACGCCTACTATTCCGCCAAGGGTAAAAGCCTACGCGCTCATTTACCAAGTATTAACCTATAGCGAAGGTCAGGTTTTCTCGCCAAACGCTGAGCTTATCAACACGGTAAACGATATACTTACCGAGCATATGCTTACTGAGCTTAAACCGTTGTATTACGCTATTGTGGCAGACTACTATCAATCAGTCAGCGCTTATGACCTTGCGCTTTCTTACTATGACAAGTCGCTTGATGGCGCCAAAGATCAAAACCAACGGATTTTGGTCAGTGACAACCTTTACGCTATTGGTATTTTATATAGGAATTTACGAGACTATGAAAAGGCCATCGACTATTTTGAACGCGCCATTGAATTCGATTCACAAATTGATATCAACTATTCTGAGTTCCTTGCCACTTACGGTATCGCCACAACCTATTACCGTTTAGGTAACCTGCAAAAGGCGCTGACACTCTCTGATGTTGTTCTTGCGCACCCTCTCTCATCTTCTTTTTACAATAGCGAAATTTACCGCTTGAAAGCGGAAGCCCACCTTAGTTTAGGAGAACTTAATGAGGCGACAAACGCGCTTAAAAAAGCACGAGAACTCTACGATGAAAACCGCGAAGCCGAGCAAACGACTTGGCGTGCTCAACTTGATAAAACAGAAGCTTACATTACTGCCGCGACAGGTGATCACGCCTTAGCATTTAAACAGTTTGAGGTTTTCCATGAAGCCTATTTAAATGCAAAGAAATATGAAGACTTAGAGCTAATAAAGAGCGCCAACTTAATTGATCAGATAACCCAAGAGAAAGACAGAGCAAATCAACTTGAGAATGAGAATAAAGCATTCGAGGAAGCGCTTTTGTTGAAAACAGAGGCTCAGCGCACCCAATCGCTTTTTTCGACTCTGCTCGTCATACTTATCACACTCACACTAGTAACAATTGTTATCATTCTGATTTTATTGAGTAAATCAAGACAGGCTAATGCGCTTTACTTAACGGCGAAAGAAAAAGCAGAATTAAACAATCGGTTAAAGTCTGAGTTTATTTCTAATATTAGTCACGAGATCCGCACGCCTTTAAATGCCATTATTGGTTTTGGACAAACATTATCGAACCATGCGGTAGATGTGCAGGCAAAGGATCTCACCAAGAAAATCGTTAATGCTTCTGAGATGCTGCTTCAACTTATTAACGACCTACTCGACTTTTCGAAGATTGAAGCAGGCAAACTAACGTTGGCTATCAGACCCCACGACATCAATGAAAGCCTGTGCACATTAGTCGACATATTTTCAGACCAAGCGGAACGCAAAGGATTAGTGCTCCAGCTTCATATCGACAAAAACCTTAATAACGATTTGATGTTTGACGAACTTAGATTTAAGCAAATATTGGCAAACCTAATAAGCAATGCCATCAAGTTTTCTGATAAAGGGATTATAGAAATTGGATTATCCGTAGTAGAAGCCAACGATAGTCATTGTGCCCTGCACTGCTGGGTAAAAGACAACGGGATTGGTATTTCAAAAGAAAACCAAGTAAAGCTGTTTACGCCTTTTACGCAAGCTGAAAGCTCCATAGCGAGAAAGTATGGCGGCACAGGCCTAGGGCTTAACATAAGTAATAATCTGCTTAAACTAATGGGCTCTTCACTAACGCTTGAAAGCGAATTAGAACGAGGCTCTACTTTTTCTTTTGATGTCACGTTTGCTGTTGCAGCAGATATTGATGTTCCGCTGTCTGAGACAACCCAGCAACACGTTACGCTAGAAGGCGCTCGTGTCCTCCTTGCAGAAGACAACGACATTAATGTTGAAGTAATAAAAGCGCTTCTTGATGAATTCCATTTAGATTTAACACACGTATCAAACGGACAAAAGGCCATTGATGCATTGAAAGCGTGCACTTATGATTTAGTACTTATGGATATTCAAATGCCTGAAGTTGATGGGCTTAGCGCCACACGGCATATAAGAAATGTACTTAAGTTAAAAACCCCCATCATTGCCCTGACGGCTAACGCCATGCAGCAAGATGTCGACAACTGTCACGCGGCAGGAATGGATGCTCATGTGGGCAAGCCAGTAGATAAGGCTCGCCTTGTTAACACACTAGGTGAGTTTCTTGCTCGCCCGGCGTGAGTAGTTAAAAACTGACGTCCCACTGCAGAGAATAGATGCTTTCGTCTACCACTTCAGTATCGAACTGATCCAGTGAAACCCTGCTTACCTCTGCGGTTAGTTTGTTTTCGTGGCCGTTAAAAAAATAGTTGAATGCCACTGTCTTTTCAAAAAAGCGATCGTCTTGTTCACTGTCTCGGGGCGAATAGGTCCCGAAGCGTGCAGCCATTTCAAGGGGCTCTGGCCACCAGCTGATTGATTCACTCAAAAAATAACCCGCCTGCACATAATAGCCCCGCAGCGTTGTTTTTCTATCGTTGTCCGCTAAATCCACAATATCTTTTTCATGATATTCCGCTTGAGCATTAAACCCTTTATAAAAATAGGCACCATCAATCACAAACTGCTGAATGTCGTACTGACCTTCAATCTCGCCCGCACTAAAGTAGGCTAAATTACCAGCGCCAGACGATGAAAAACGCGTAAACTGGCTTTTGAACTTCGCCCCCGCTATTGCTAGAGCTGCTTTGGGGGTACCTGTTCGTTTAATGTCACTGTTTTTAAACCCGACAGACACACCTAAGAAATTCCACTGTAATCGCCCTGTATACATATTCTCGCCATCGTGATTGCTATAATCACCACGGCCTGAGCCATTGAATACTCCTACCCAGTAATTGAAATTGGCCGCGCCTGGGCCATCAAGATTTCCGTACAGGGATGCCCCCATTTGCCTATCTAGCGTAAATATTCTGTTGATGATTGAACGATCCATCATTTGCTGGCCGCCGCTGCTTACACTGCGCTCTCTGGAATACTCGACTTTCCACTGACCAACCTTAAACCGAAGCGCGTCATACTTTTCAAAAGATAGTGTAGCGGTCAGCGTGCGCTGATCGACAGCATCGTATTCCACACCATATTTAATCCAAGGCAAACCAATGTGACCGTTTAATTTGACCCGCGCTCTGTTAACGCCAAATTGATTACCGGCGTTATGCTCAAAGTCAGCACGCTCGGTAGGCTGGCTTACACCGGGATTGGCATAGCGAAACTGAAATCTACCGCGCACGCGTAGTGAGAAGGTATTGTTGTCGCTTTGAAATGAAAGACCGTTGCCATTGTATTGAGAGAACGTTGCGCTAGATTCGCGCTCGACATCAACCTCAGACGCTACAACCGCCGTATGGAAAAGCGACGCCCATAAAGCACTCAACAGAAGGTAAGAAGAAAAACGATTTTGAAAAAGCAAAGCACACTAAATATAACGGAAGTTTGCGCGCAGGATATATACTTTAGTATACGAATCAAGTGTCCTGACATAAAAATGACACAAAACTGTAATATTTAACGTTGAAATGCACCGTTAGATAGACCTGTCACTTTAACAACAGGGCATTTGCTGGTAAGTGAGGACTTCCTTTCTGAGCAACTTCGTGTTGTTTGATCAAGTTAACAATATGCTTATTCATTGGCGTAGCTATGTGATTTTTTTCACCAAGCCTGACTATCTCGCCGTTCAAATAATCAATCTCCGTTCGTCGCCCCAGCGCCAAATCTTCATACATTGATGAACGAGCTTCGGGATCTATTTTAAGCGTAGATGAAGCCACCACATTGAATAAAAAATTAGGTAGCTTCATAATTTTTGGCATTAGTTTGGGAATGACCTTACCGGTTCTTGCTGGTGCAATTCCTTCCGCTTTTAATACTGCTAACGCCTCGGACAACACCTTTGCCATAACTAACCTATATTGCCTATCCCCTAGCTGTGATTTCAGCGGTATACCCGACAGTGCATTGACCGCGTTATTCAAGTTCATAATAAGTTTGCCATACTGTACAGCTTTCATATCGTTATAAACCGTAACGGGCAACGACGCGTTCTTGAGCGCTTTTATGATGTCACTACATTGGTTATTGGGGTCTTCAAGGGCAATATTGCCTTCAGTACCGCAGTGAAAATGGCCGTTACCTTTATAAAAAACATTGAAAGGCACCATACCTGCAATTACGCATTGTTTTATGTGCTGGCGAAGCAGGTGTGCATTACCCACACCATTTTGCAGACTGACTACGACCGCTGATTGCTTTGCATGCTGATTGATTATCGCAGCAGCCTGCTCGGTATCTTGGCTTTTAACGCAAAGCAAAATAACGTCAGCATGAATTAAACTATCGTTCTCAATTGAAAAAGCGATATGCTCAGGTTTTGTTAGCTGCTCACGCCCTTGCCAATCCGTTACTTTGATGCCATTAGCTGTAATATCCTCATATAAACGCTGACGGCCAATGAGCGTAAGCGCATTAGAAGCGCTTAATGTGGGGTCTGAGGCTAACAGGCAGCCCGCAACATAACATCCAATACTTCCCGCACCTAACACGGTAATTTTCATTATTGACTCCCAATGAAAGTTTAGCTTTCAACACCTTGTTAGACTGCGATTAAACGATCAAAATGTAAACACAAAAATCACATTGGAATAACAAAAATTGTTTCAGTATCAGTTATTTCCTATCAATCCGATTTATTCTTTCAATTTTCTCTGGCATCGTGATCTCCCTACAATTAGACCAAGTAGTCAATTTATAGTCATGGTCAAATAGAGGGTTATCATGTCGGGTCAACAATCTGCTCCTTCTCTTGCTTATTCAAAAGCACGCAATGCTGAAACGTCGAACAATGGCAAAGTTGCCTTGGTTGCGGAAGGTGGTGGACAGCGAGGAATTTTCACGGCGGGCGTACTCGATACATGGTTAGACGCCGGACACGACCCTTTCGATATTCTTATTGGCACATCCGCAGGTTCACAGAACTTAACGAGCTTTGTGGCGCGTCAAAAAGGCTATGCAAAGCGTCTTATTCGCGGCTTAACTCGACACAAACGCTTTTTCCAAATGGGAAGAGGTTTAATGGGAAAGCATATTGTCGATTTAGATTGGTATTTTGACAAAACCCAAGAAGCGAACCGTTTACTTGATCTTGATACTGCGAAGGCTAATGTTGCAAACAGAGAAATTTTATTTACCGCCACAAATTCCAGAGACAGACAGGCGTATTTTCTCGATCCAATGAAAAGTACTCACAACTGGGTCGATCTTATCAAGGCTTCGAGCGCCCTCCCCTTACTTTACAAACAGGGCGTACCGCTGCACATTGACGTCGAGACGAAACAAGCAGCCAATACCGATTTCTTTCTAGACGGTGGTTTGGCTGCACCGTTGCCTGTTACCGAAGCGTACAAGCGCGGCGCGACGAAAATCGTAGTTATTCGCACCGTAGATAGAGGCTTTCAAGTACAGTCGCCTTGGCTACAAAAATTAAGCGCGGTAATGTGCGCAACGGGCACGTGCCCAAAAACAATCGACTATCTACTGCAGCACGAACAAGCGTATCAAAAAGAACTGGCGTTTATTGAAAACCCGCCAGAAGGCGTAGAGGTTATTCAAATTTTTGCGTCGGATAAGCTTCAAAGTAAACTGTTAGGCAGTACAGACGCACAACTTCGTCACGATTATAAGCTTGGTAAGCAAGCTGGAAGTGCCTTTTTAGACACCGAACACGAAGCCATTGCTTATCTGCAAGAGGCAAACAGACAGCCTGTTGCTGCGTTTTTTGATTTAACTGATAGACCCAAGGGCATGCATAGTAAAGACGGCGCTAATGATAGTATGAAATCAGAACATGCTGCATCAATTGGTAAACGTCCAATTAAGTTGCCTTTCCCAGCACGTCGAACGGGCAAGATAGATAAAGCAGACAAAGAGAATAGAATCTCCGCGTAGCCTGTTTACTCATTTTAAAAAAGGTGCTTCGCAGCAAGTGCCTTTTCTCTATTTTGCTACGCTTTCAGTAATATTTCTGTGCTATTTCTGTGCTATTTCGGTGCTTAGTTCGCCATGTTTACATAATGACTTAGCAAGCTCCTCTCCCGTTCTTGCCTCTATTAGCGGCAAACGGGTTGACATTGTCTGGCAGAATATTTATAACGCGCTCACCCACATAATCATTAAATGTAACCATGTCAGAATTATCAACACCCGTAAAACAAACTGAAGCCCATAAACTTATCGACAGCCTATTGAAGTCGAGCGACCCAACTGCTGATCTAGATAAGATTGCTGAAGAATTCAACATTGCGAACTGGGGACAGTCTAACGCTGTTTCTGCTGATTTATACTCGGCAGTTAGAGACTTGCTTGGCAAAGGCGTTGTAACTGGTAATGACTTAGTTTCTGGAAAAGACACCATGGACCCGATTGTACATAAAGTACAAGCGGAGACAGAAAAGCTTATCGCTAACCCAAGTGAAGCAGACGCTGATCGCGTTCAAACCTTTGTTCTTGGCTTCTTACGCACATTCGTGAGCCAACTACTTCACCCAGGTACAAAGAAAGCGATTTACGCGAAAAAGCTTCCTGACCTAATTAAGCTTCACCAGCAAATTGCGAAGTAATTCGCAGCGGCGCGATATTACAGATGAAAAGCCATTAGCTTTAGCATACCAGCGTCGCAACAAACGCGTTTAAAAAGAAACCCGCTGCACAGCGGGTTTCTTTTTACTCCAGCGAAGAGTATTGGTGCGTTAATCAGCACTAATCGATAGGCACAAAAAAACCGGCCTAAAGCCGGTTCTTTGTATTTGGCGGAGAGAGAGGGATTCGAACCCTCGATACGCTATAAACGTATACACACTTTCCAGGCGTGCGCCTTCAGCCACTCAGCCATCTCTCCAAATTTTGTATCAAGAAGATTTCAACGACGAAAACCCTCGAGCGCGCGTATAGTAGGTAAAGCTGCGCGCTTAATCAAGAACTTGCTGGAAATTATTAAACAAGTGCTTATAAAACGTGCGCTTATAGCCCGCCTTTCGCTTTTAGCTCGGCTGAGAAGTTAAGCATGCGGTCAAGTGGAATAAGTGCACCTTTACGCAACTCATCATCAACATAAATTTCGTGCCCATCAGTTTCGCCCGTTAAAGACGCCTTAATCGCTTCTAAGCCGTTCATTGCCATCCAAGGGCAATGAGCACAGCTTTTACACGTAGCGCCGTTACCGCCCGTTGGAGCCTCTATAAACGTCTTCTCTGGAGTAAGTTGTTGCATCTTGTAAAAGATGCCTTTATCGGTAGCAACGATAAAGGTGTCGTTATCCATGGTTTGCGAGGCTTTTATTAGTTGACTGGTTGAGCCAACAGCATCGGCCATCTCTACCACGCTTGCGGGTGATTCAGGGTGAACCAGTACGGCGGCATTTGGATACAGTGCTTTCATATCAGCAAGTTTCTGTGCAGAAAACTCGTCGTGAACGATACACTCGCCTTGCCACATTAGCATGTCGGCGCCCGTTTGCTTGGCAATGTACGAGCCTAAGTGTCTATCAGGGCCCCAAATGATTTTCTTGCCCTGGCTATCTAAGTGTTCAACGATTTCAAGCGCGATACTTGACGTTACTACCCAGTCAGCGCGGGCTTTTACCGCCGCTGATGTATTGGCATAAACTACTACCGTGTGGTCAGGGTACTGATCACAGAACTCGCTAAACTCTTTTACCGGGCAACCTATATCAAGCGAACACGTTGCTTCCAGTGTTGGCATTAGGACGTTTTTTTCAGGGCTAAGAATTTTTGCCGTTTCGCCCATGAAGCGAACGCCAGCAACAATTAACGTCTGCTCTTCTACATCTCTACCAAATCGCGCCATTTCCAATGAGTCTGCCACGCAGCCGCCTGTTTCTTCAGCGAGCGCCTGAATTTCATGGTCGGTGTAATAGTGTGCGACAAGCACAGCGTTGCGAGCCTTAAGCAAGGCTTTAATCTCTGCCTTTAACTCGGCTTTACGTGCTTCTGATAATGGCTGTGGTTTTGCTGGGAACGGGTACTCTACCTGATCCACTCGAAATGCTACTGACATTAACCTACATCTCTGTTGCGACAAGGGTGCGGATTATACCCAACTGTCATAAAAATTACACACTACCTAATCAACATAAGCGTAATTAAATAGTCGAATTTGTGCTTACCTGTTCTACTACATGGGGTTAGGTAAACCAGATCAAAGTACAAATGAGATGAGTAGCGCTTTAAACCGCAATGAGCATTAGCGTTTTATACTGGGAAGATTATTTAATAAAAATATTTGAATTTGAGGCTTGATGGTGGGTCGTGCTGGATTCGAACCAGCGACCAATTGATTAAAAGTCAACTGCTCTACCAACTGAGCTAACGACCCATCAAGTGACACACAGATAAGTTTAGCAATTCAAATGATGGTGGGTCGTGCTGGATTCGAACCAGCGACCAATTGATTAAAAGTCAACTGCTCTACCAACTGAGCTAACGACCCATCATTTTATGCTAGGAGAGAAAGTGGTGGGTCGTGCTGGATTCGAACCAGCGACCAATTGATTAAAAGTCAACTGCTCTACCAACTGAGCTAACGACCCTTTCTTTCCTGTTGTTGCCTGTGTCTTGGCAACGGCGGCATATAATACTCAGATTTTTATTCGACGCAACCCATAACGTCCTTTTATTTTCATTTTTCTGTCAAATTACGACTAAACGGTCAAAATGAAAACAAATCGCTGAGTATTTATACCCGTACCAATTGAGTTTAGTCAGGTTTCTACGAAATACAGTGAAATTTGGTCCAGAAGTTTTATGCAGTTTGAATAGAGTTTTTTGAAAAAAACTTTCCTTTAACTCATAAAAAAGCCTCTTTGAAAGAGGCTTTGTTCATTACAAGTTATTTAACCGAGATTCAGCGAGGCGTTTTGCCGAAGAATCAGGATAATCTTTTACAACTTGTTGAAACAGCTGTCGTGCCGTTGCACTGTCTCCCGTTCGCTCAGCAATAACACCTAGTTTTAATAAGGCGTCTGGTCGCTTAGCAGAGTCGGTAAAGCGATTAGCTACAATATTAAATTGCTCACTTGCTTCGCTCCACTGCTGCTTATTAAACAACAGTTGTCCTAACCAGTAATGCGCATTTGGTGCGTAACCACTGTTGGGAAAGCGCGAAATAAACGATTGAAAGGCAGGAATGGCTTTATCGTACTCTCGAGACTTCAGGATTAAGTTCACCGCATTTTCGTAGGCTTCATCCTCGCCTGCTTGCGGTGCTTGCGTTGTCGTAGATGCTGCTGGAGAGCTCACAGAGCCCGAATCAACACCAGCACTAGGCATGGCACTACCTTGTAGCGCGCCGCTTTGCTTAAGTGCTTCTACGCGCTTATCTATTTCAAGGTAAAGCTCACGCTGACGCTCAAGTACTTTTTGAAGTTCGTTGGTATTGACTTCAACCGCACCGCGTAACTGATCGACTTCCATTTGCATATTGTCTAACTGCGTTTGAAGCCTGTGCTGCATTTCGGTTCGGCTTTTAACAATACGCTCAAGTACAACGATGCGCTGCTCTAATTCACTGCCGCCGTTGGCATCGATAACAGGCGCTTGCGCGAAGGCGTTAGAAACAGTAAAGGCGGCACATAACGTGACGCCTATTTTTAATGTCTTATTCGTTAGAATAGTCATTAGCGGTAAACAACCACTCCGCGACGGTTTTGAGCAAATGCATACTCAGTAGAACCCATCACTGCTGGCTTTTCTTCACCGTATGAAACTACCGTCACTTGGCTGCTGCTTACACCAGCATTAAGTAAGTAAGTTTCAACAGACTGCGCACGACGCTCACCAAGCGCGATGTTGTACTCTGGCGTACCACGGCTATCAGTGTGACCTTCAATCGTCACTTTAGTGCCTGGATTTTTCACCAAGAACGCTGCATGTTTGTCTAAAATACGCTGAAACTCTGGCTTGATGCTTGAGCGGTCAAAGTCAAAATAAACGGTTTGTTCGTTTTTCAGCGCTTCCATTTCTTGCTGAACCATTTCTTCTTGACGCTTCATACGCTGAGCTGCTTCAGCTTTAACACGCTGAGCTTCTGCTTCACGCGCTTCAGCTTCTGCTGCAGCTTGTTCTTGTGCAAGACGGTTACGCTCTGCTGCCAATTCTTCTTCGCTAGGGCCTGAAGAACACGCCATCATTGTCACTACTGGCAACGCGATAATGAAGCTCTTCATCACTTTATTCATTTGCATCCTACTAATCCTTAAATTTTATTGTTTGTCGTTAAATTGTTAGAACAAAAATGGTGACCAACTTGGCGATTTAACTTGCCCATTGGCTGCTGGTAACCTAGCTTTAAAACGCCCATCTAAAGAAACCAGTGACAACACTTGGGTTCCCTCATGAAGGGTGCTGTAAATAATCATGCTTCCATTCGGCGCCACACTTGGTGATTCATCTAAGTACGTCCGTGTCAGTACTTGAGGTGATCCACCATCCAATGACTGCTTCGCAATATGATAGTTCCCATTAGTTTGGTTAACCATAATCATTTGCTTACCGTCAGGGGAAATTGTACCGCCAAGGTTCTGTTCCCCTACAAAGGTAACTCGCCTTACTTTCCCAGAACTTAAATTTACGCTATATATCTGGGGTTTACCACCCCGTTCCGAGCTAAATATTAAACCACTACCGTCAGGTAGCCAAGCAGGCTCCGTATCAATCGCTCTATTACGTGTTACTCGGCGAAGGTTTTTCGTCGCTAAGTCCATAACATAGAGTTCAGGATTCCCATCTTTCGACAACACCATAGCAAGTTGCTTGCCATCTGGTGAAAACACTGGGCTGCTATTAATTCCGGGGAAGTCAGTTATGCGCGTACGCTCGCTAGTGTAGATGTTCTGGATAAATATTTGCGGCCTGCGATTTTCAAAACTCACATACGCTAGCTTCTCGCCATCCGGCGACCATACAGGGGACATAAGGGGCTCTGGCGAAGACAACAGACGCGTTTCGTTCTCACCGTCGTAGTCAGCTATCACTAATTGATAGGGTTTTTCAACCGTATCGCGATCGCGGACAATGACGTAAGCAATTTTAGTTAAAAATGCACCGCGAACACCGGTTAATTTCTCATACACAATGTCGCTAATTCGATGCGCATACTGGCGAAAATCTCGACCGTTAATTACGGCCTGACGAGCTGCGAGTATATGCTCGTTACTCGACACTAAACTCCCGTCTTTGAGTACTTTGGCCTGCCCGTTGGCAACTTGCCCTTTAAGCACGTCAATTAACTCATAGGATACAAGGTAACGGTCGCCTCCCTGTGGCTCGATACTGCCAACTAAAACTGTATCTACATCTAAGGTCGCCCATGCAGTAAAAGACACTTGTTTAGCTGTCTCTGGGTACTGTGGCATTTTGTCGACAGATACCGGATTAAACTTACCACTACGCATTAGGTCGGCCATCACCACTTTAGAAATATCGCCCGGCATACTGCCCTGACCTTTCCATTTAAATGGCACAACCCCGATTGGACGTGCACTATCTACGCCCTCGGTTATCACAATTTCTAAGGATGCAAACACGTTGACACTGAATGTCATCGTAATAAGCGCTATCCATAAACCTAGTTTTTTCATACCACTATAATTCCACTTTTAAAGTAATGTCTTTTAACTGCTCGTAAACGTCTGGCGCATCAGATACCGGTAACTTTTCGGCCCTGCGAACCGCGCTTTCAGCCGCTCTACACAGCGCATCGTTGCCGCCGAGTACACGAATACTCGTAACAAACCCTGTCGTTGCTAACCGAATATTCAATCGACAGGTTTTGCCTTGATAGCTGTCGTCTGAATACAAATTGCGCTTAATGGTTTGCTGAATAAGCGCGGTATAGCGCTCTACTTCAGTAAGTACCTGTTTTCGCCTACGTTCTTGCTGAGCAGCTTGTTCTTTTGCAAGCTGCTCTTGCATGATCCTTTCCATTTCAGCGCGTTCAGCTGCTTCTTTTTTCTTTCGCTCAGCCTCAGCTTTCGTTTTTGCTTCGCGCTCCTTACGCTCTTGTTCCTTCTGCGCCGCTAAGCGCTCCAAGTCTTTCTGACGTTTCGCTTCGGCGGCTTCGGCTTTCCGCTTCTCTTTTGCACGCTTGGCTGCTAACTGTTGCTGACGTTTTTTCTCTGCTGCCGCTTCTGCTTTTCTTTGCCTTTCTTGCTCTTCGGCTCTTGCTTGTGCTTCAGCTTGTGCCTGCTCCCTTTTTTGATCTGCAATGGCTTGTGCATCAATAAACGTCGCTTCTATCACTGGCGCATTCGACGGTAAACTTGGCAAAGGTTCTGGAGAAAAGCTGACGCTAATTAGCAACAGCGCAGCAATAAAAAGATGCAAACCTATAGATTTGTACAAGCCTACTTGTTCTGGGCTTATGCTGCTGGCTTGCTTGGCGCAATTGCCGTTCTTTTTATCACCACTTACACCATTACTCGCGTTGTTTGAGTGGCTAGCGGTTGACGTGCTTTTCGACACTTCAGGTTTCGACATATCTATATTACTCAACCGGATCCGTCATTAACCCTACTGAAGGCACACCCGCCTGCTGTAATAACACCATTAGTTGTATCACTTCGTTATACGCTACTTGCCCATCACCTTTAACCACTACGGGCGTATTGGGCTCTTTGGTCAATTGTGCTTTCACTATTGCGCCAAGCTCGTCTTTGCTAATTGGCGATTCCTGGTCTTCGCCTACATTAAGGAAGTAGCGACCTTTAACATCCACTGAAGCAATAATTGGCGGTGTATCTTCTTGCTCTATGGGGTTCGCACTTGCTTTAGGCAAGTCTACCTTTACCCCTTGCGAAATAAGCGGCGCCGTTACCATAAAGATAATCAGCAGCACCAACATCACATCAATGTAGGGCACTACGTTTATCTCAGATACCGGCCTGCGGCGTTTTCTTACATACATAACAAGTCCTCCGTTTGGAATGTAAACGCTTAGGCTTGTTGTTGTGCTTGCGCAGCAACGGCTTGGCGGTGAAGGATTGCAGAGAACTCTTCCATGAAGTTACCGTAGCTATTTTCTAGCTTCTCAACCTGATGGCTGAAACGGTTGTAGGCAATAACCGCAGGAATAGCGGCAAACAGGCCGATAGCAGTTGCAATAAGTGCTTCTGCAATACCCGGCGCTACCATAGCAAGGGTAGCTTGCTGCACTTCACCTAATGCGATGAAGGCATTCATGATCCCCCACACAGTTCCAAATAGACCGATGTAAGGACTAATTGAGCCCGCCGTGGCTAAAAAGGGTAGACGACTTTCTAATTCTTCGACTTGGCGAGACATAGAAACGCGCATGGCACGGTATGTACCGTCAACTATGCCGTTGGTGGCGGTGTTAGACTTGCGCAGGCGAACAAACTCTTTAAAGCCTGAGCAAAAGATGCTGCCCATGCCTGTTAGGTTAGTTCTGGCGGAAAGCTCTTGATAAAGACGATTCAGGTCAGCGCCTGACCAGAACTTATCTTCAAACTGACGCATTTCGTTGCGTGCCGCCGACAACGCTTTACTGCGTTGGAAGATAAACGTCCACGACGCTATCGACACGCTTAGCAACAAAAGCATAACTAGTTGAACAATAAAACTCGCTTGTAAAAACAAGCCAATAAAAGTGAGATCAGATGACACGCGAAATTTCCCCTAACAAAGTACGTGGTAATCTTTTTGGCTTCATAACTGCCAAATCGACGCAGGCAACCTTGATATCTCCCGATACCAATGTAACGCCTTGTTCATTTTTAATAATTTGTTGAAACGTCATACTAGCGCCTTTCAATTCTACAACGCGAGTCTCAATACTCAACAGTTGATTGAACCGCGCAGGCGCATAGTTATGCATTTCAACGTGTTTGACGACGAAAGCGATGGATTGTTCCATCAGTGTATCTTGTTCAAAGCCTAGCTCGCGAAGCCACTCTGTACGGGCTCGCTCCATAAACTTTAGGTAATTCGCATAATAGACGATACCGCCTGCGTCGGTATCTTCGTAATACACTCTTACCTGATGTAAATGCATAACTATTCCTTTACCAAAAAAATTAATAATCCAAAGTGAAGATAAACTAACTAATTAGCGCGATAAAGTGCAGAGCAAAACATCTCTACAACCCCCACCAAAGCTAACATTTAATCAAAAGTAAACCAATATGAAACACCTAGTTAACACATTAGTTATTCTAATCCCAAACAACAATTTTACTCAATTGTAGTTTTTTCGGCACTCCCTATAATGCACAGCATCAGTCGTACAGAGCGTGATGGTGCTAAGCACGGTCATGCAAGAGTTATCCTCCTGTTAGACATGAGTTCCCTGGATTTATTTCCTTCAACACTTGTTGTTTTAGCCCGTTCAATGAGCGGGCTTTTTTTTGCCTGTAATCTAGCACCTATACTAAACTCAATTATTGGCAGATCATGCTCATCTGGCGCATTACAATAATACGCCATTAATTTTCAAACACGCTTCAATGGCTACCCTGAACTAGCCGCCTCCCCCATTAGAACATTTGCTTGTAGCATTTGAGACGCTTTCTGTATTACCAAAAAAAGCCCAGCAATCCTGCTAGGCCTTAAAAAAAATCTAAACCTTCTTACAAAGAGGCGGCAAATTATTCAGAGGGAGCGAAGCCAAAATGAAGATAGGCACGCTGAGACACAATACGGCCTCGAGGCGTGCGCTGTAAAAAGCCCTGCTGAATAAGAAAGGGCTCAATCACATCTTCTATGGTTTCTTTCTCTTCACCAATGGCTGCGGCCAAATTGTCTAAGCCTACTGGCCCACCATCGAACTTTTCGATAATGGCAGTAAGCAATTTGCGGTCCATGTAATCAAAGCCCTCTTTGTCTACATCAAGCATATCTAATGCTTTGGCCGCAACGTCGGCGCCCACAGTACCGTCAGATTTGATTTCGGCATAATCTCGAACACGGCGTAACAAACGATTGGCAATACGCGGCGTGCCCCGCGAGCGACGTGCCACTTCTTGCGCACCTTCCTCGTTCATATCTAAATTAAGGTAGCTGGCACTTCTTGCTACAATACTGGTGAGGTCTTTTACGTTGTAAAACTCAAGGCGTTGAACAATACCGAAACGGTCACGTAATGGCGACGTTAGCGAGCCTGCGCGGGTGGTAGCGCCTACCAGCGTAAAAGGAGGAAGGTCTAGCTTAATTGAACGGGCGGCAGGCCCCTCGCCTATCATAATATCAAGCTGGTAGTCTTCCATGGCAGGATAAAGAATTTCCTCTACCACAGGACTTAAGCGATGTATTTCGTCTATAAACAATACATCGTTGCGCTCAAGATTGGTAAGCAGTGCGGCCAAATCCCCAGCTTTCTCAAGCACGGGCCCAGACGTTGTTTTAATGTTCACGCCCATTTCGTTCGCCACAATATTTGCAAGCGTGGTTTTACCCAGTCCTGGCGGACCGAAAATAAGTAGATGATCTAGCGCATCGTCGCGATTACGCGCAGCTTGAATAAAAATTTCCATTTGCTCACATACGTGAGGCTGCCCCGTATAGTCTTCAAGCATTTTAGGGCGAATGGCGCGGTCGATGACCTCGTCTTCGGTGTTGGCTTCAGGCGTAATCAGTCTGTCGGCTTCAATCATGATAGTTCTACTTTAAACGGTGACGAGAAGACAGGCAGACTTAGAACCGCTGTCTTCATTGAGCGCCATTATATGGCCGCTTTTAATGATTCGCGAATAAGGGCTTCACTTTCCATGCCCTCTTTATATACGCTGTCGACTAACTTGCTCGCTTGAGCAGGTTTATAACCTAATGCAATAAGCGCACTTTGCGCTTCTTCCCGTGCGTCGTTCACAGCAACAATAGTGTTGGTGGATAACAAGTCGCCACTTGGGGGCGGTACAGCAATACTCTGCGCCTTGCCAAATTTTGCTAAGCGGTCTTTAAGCTCTACCACTAAACGCTCAGCGGTTTTCTTACCTATACCTGGCAAGCTGACGAGTGCAGAGACATCTTCATTTTGTACGCTTGCCAAGAATTGGCTTGCCGACATACCAGATAAAATAGCAAGGCCTAATTTCGGGCCTACTCCATTGGCTTTGATCAATTCTCGGAATAGCCCTCTTTCCATTTTATCTGCAAAACCAAACAGCAACTGGGCGTCTTCACGAACCACAAAGTGAGTGTACACCACCACTTCTTCACCCACCGCGGGAAGCTGGTAGAAACTGGTCATAGGCATGTGAATTTCGTAGCCAACGCCGGCTACATCTACAAGAATTTCTGGAGGCTGTTTTTCAGCCAACGTACCGCGAATTCGTCCAATCATGAATTATCTCTGTAAAAGCGTGAGCTTCGAGCAGTATTAGCGCAAACGACCACGAACGGTTTTTCGGGCCTGCCCTGCCATGTTTATCAGGCTCTGTTCGGTGTGTGCATGACACAAGGCAACGGCTAATGCATCGGCAGCATCGGCTTGGGGGGTGCCGCTTAAGCTAAGCAGGTGTTTTACCATATGCTGAACTTGCGTTTTATCTGCGCCACCTTTTCCTACTACCGACTGCTTTATTTGCCTTGCGCTGTATTCAGCAACAGGAAGTTGCGCTTGCGTGGCTGCCACAATGGCGGCACCTCTGGCCTGACCAAGCTTCAGCGCTGAATCAGGGTTTTTCGCCATAAATACTTGCTCAATAGCAAACTGGTCGGGTTTATATTGACGAATAATATCGCCCACCCCGGAAAAGATATTAGCAAGACGAGAAGGCAAATCTCCCGTTCCAACGCGAATGCATCCGCTTGCTACATACACCAATTTACCTTGCTTGCGTGCAATTAAACCGTAGCCTGTGATCCGAGAACCTGGATCTATACCCAGTATAACCATTAAGGCACACTCGGTACAAACAAAGATACCGCTTCTTTATTCGAAGGAGACCATAAACGCGCGAGAGCTTCGTCTTTCGACACCCATTCGTACTGCAAGTGCTCTGTTAAGACAATGGGTAAATCGCTGTTTATCTGAAGAGAAAATACGTGCTCTGTATTATGCACGGTACCTGGAGGATAACGATGTAGCCAGCGGCTACGAATTTCATATTGGTTTTGCTTATCGTGATCGTTTACCACAAAGCCGTGCGCTTTGGCATCTATGCCAGTTTCTTCACACACTTCACGATATGCCGTTTCTAAGGGTAACTCTCCCTCTTCTAACGCGCCGGTTACCGACTGCCAAAAGGTGGGGTCGTCTTGTCGTTGCAAAAGCAGCACTCGGTAGTGTTGGTCATACAACACTACCAGTGCAGATTCAGGCTTCTTATACGCCATAAATTACGATTGCTTTTTCACCGTTGCAATAGCTAGCTCTTCAAGCTGCTGTGGGTTTGCAGGGCTAGGCGCCGATGTTAATGGACATGCCGCTGTGGTCGTTTTAGGGAATGCCATCACGTCACGAATAGATGTTGCGCCAGTCATCAGCATTACTAGGCGATCTAGACCAAACGCAAGGCCTGCATGCGGCGGCGCACCAAAGCGCAGTGCATCTAGCAAGAAGCCAAACTTGTTCTTCGCTTCTTCATCGTCAATGCCAAGAATGTTGAATACTGTAGACTGCATGTCTTCATTGTGAATACGTACAGAACCACCGCCTAATTCAACACCGTTCAATACCATATCGTAAGCGTCAGATAAGGCTTCAGCTGGGTTAGCTTTAAGCTCTTCTGGCGTTAAACCACGTGGAGCAGTAAACGGATGGTGGATAGCGTGAAGCTGACCGTCAAATTCTTCAAACATTGGGAAGTCAACAACCCAAAGTGGCTTCCACTCGCCTTCAAGAAGCTCAAAGTCTTCACCAAGCTTAAGACGAAGTGCGCCCATCGCTTCGGTAACCACAGTGTAGCTGTCTGCACCGAACAATAGAATATCGCCACTTTGTGCACCAGTACGCTCTAGCATGGCGTTAGTGATGTCTTCTGTTAGGAATTTAAGGATTGGCGACTGCAGGCCTTCAAGTCCAGCACCAGCGTCGTTAACTTTAATCCATGCTAGGCCTTTCGCGCCGTAAATACCTACAAATTTAGTGTATTCGTCAATTTGCTTACGCGAAAGTGACGCCCCACCAGGTACGCGAATAGCCGCAACGCGACCTTTAGGATCGTTTGCCGGTCCGCTGAAAACTTTAAAGTCTACGTTAGCAAGCAAGTCTGCAACGTCTGTTAACTCTAGCGGGTTACGTAGGTCTGGCTTGTCGCTACCAAAGCGTGTCATGGCCTCGGCGTATGTCATACGCGGGAAGTCACCAAGGTCGACGTTTAGCATTTTGTTGAACAAGTCGCGGATCATGCGTTCGGTAATAGACATTACGCCATCGGCATCCAAGAACGTGGTCTCAATATCGATTTGGGTAAATTCTGGCTGGCGATCAGCACGTAAGTCTTCGTCGCGGAAGCACTTAACGATTTGATAGTAACGGTCCATGCCCGACATCATCAGAAGCTGTTTGAAAAGCTGTGGCGATTGCGGAAGTGCAAAGAACTCACCTTTGTGCGTGCGGCTTGGCACTAGATAGTCACGTGCACCTTCTGGCGTTGCCTTAGTAAGAATAGGCGTTTCAATATCAAGGAAACCTTCTTCTTCTAGGAAACGACGTACAGCACCGGTTACTTTTGCACGGAATTGTAAGCGCTGGCTCATTACGGGACGACGAAGGTCTAGATAACGATAGCGAAGGCGTTGTTCTTCTGAGTTCTCTTGATTCCAGTCTAGTGGAAGTACGTCAGACTTGTTGATCACTTCAAGGCCTGTGCCTAGGATCTCAATCTCACCTGTGCGCATGTCTTTATTAATTTGACCTTCAGGGCGCGCACGTACTTTACCGGTTAGCTTTACGCAGAATTCACTACGTAACGTGTTTGCGACCGATAGCACGTCTGGTAAATCTGGGTCGAACACCACTTGTACGATACCTTCGCGGTCGCGTAAGTCGATGAAAATTACACCGCCTAAATCGCGACGCTTATTAACCCACCCGCAAAGGGTAACTTCTTGTCCAATGTATGATGAATCGATATTCCCACAGTAATCTGTGCGCATGGTCCTTGACCCCTGATGTTTTTTCTTGCTTCGTATGCAGTGAATTGGCGTTTAAAACCGCTTACTTTTAGGCTTAAGACTTTGCCAAAAATCGCGTAAACTTGCTGGCCAATTAACTGGCCCGCCCACTACATGCATAATGTAATGATTTAAAGGCCGCATAGTATAAACAAATGCTTGATAAAGCCCAATGACAAATATGCACAAATCAGCCATATCACATGGAAATCTTCATATTGGACTGCCAATGTGGCAACACAGCCATTGGCCAAGCACATGGTTTGCCAATTATCCCAAATCTGATAATGGATTGTCGCTGTATGCCAAGGAGTGTAATACGGTCGAGGGAAATACCACATTTTACTCTCTTCCCCACCAAGACGCTGTAGCGAGATGGTGCGATTCAGTACCCGATCACTTCAAATTTACTTTCAAGTTTCACCAGAATATTACTCATATTCACCAATTACAGCATTGTGATGAAGAGGTTGCCCAACAGCTTGCTTTATTAAGCCCGTTAAAAGAAAAGCTAGGAGTAATGATGCTGCAACTGCCCGCTTCTTTCGGGCCAGAAAAGCTATCCATTTTGGATACATTTTTAGCGGCGTTACCTCAAGAATTAAACATAGCGGTTGAAGTGCGCCATCTGGCGTTTTTCGCTAAGGGTGACGAGGAAAAGGCGCTTAACCAACTTTTGAGCCGCCACAGTGCGAATAGGGTCATTATGGACACCCGAGCTTTATTTAGCGGGTCTCTAGAGGCAGGGGGAACAAATAGACGAGCAATACTAGAAGAAGTCAGGCATAAAAAACCCCGAGTACCAGTAAACGTTATCGCTACAGGTAATACTCCCATCGTGCGCTTTGTAGGCAATGATGTAGATGATGACAACAGACGCTGTTTATTGCCTTGGGTGAAAAAAGTGAAACAGTGGCAAAGTGAAGGAAAAGACGTGTACTTTTTTTGTCACCGCCCAGACAACAAAGACGCCCCCTGGTTAGCGCAGCAGTTTATCGATTTGTATAACAACGATAATCCTTCACTCGTGCTAGAAAACCTGTCTATTAAGAGTCAGCCCGAACAGAATACGCTGTTTTGATGACAAGCAACTGGCATTGCGCAGATTAATATTTTGTTTTTAATAGATAGCCTTTTTCTAATTCAACGGTAAACTATCCTCCTTATCTATTTTAGTACTACACCATTATTAACGTGAAATAACCTCAATGAACCACGAATATGAAAAAGCGCGTATTGCTGCGCTTGAATCGTTAGATATTTTAGATACTTCTCCAAGCGAACAACTTGACGAACTTACCAAAACCGTACAAGAAGAGTTTAATGCTAAAACCTGCTTAGTAAGCCTTGTTGCAGAAGATCGCCAATGGTTTAAGTCTCGCCAATGTATGGATGCTACCGAAACACCGCGTAATATCTCGTTTTGCACCTACGCGATAGCCGAAGAAGAATACTTAATTGTTCCCGACGCTAAAGCCGATAAGCTATTTGCTAATAACCCGCTAGTTACTGGCAACCCTTTCATTAGAGCGTATGCAGGTGTCATTTTGCGCAATAAAGACGGATACGAGTTGGGTACGTTATGCCTTCTGTTTGATGAACCACGTAGCTTTACAGTGCCTGAAATAGAAAGTTTAAAAAAACACGCCCGCACAGTTGAAGCCATTATTTTTTCAGAACACCTTCCAGCATAATCCCAGCCCTACGCTTTTTGTATCGCAGAAAAAAAACGCACCACTAAAAAGTGATGCGTTTAATAACTCTCTCAGCTCGACTATGTCTACCTGAAATCAGCTGCATCTAACTCATGCTTTTTCATAAGTTTATGCATGTCTGTACGGTTTCTGCCTGCAAGCTCTGCCGCGCGCGTTACATTACCGTCCGTCATCTTAAGTAGCTTGTGAAGGTATTGTTGCTCAAAGGCATCACGCGCTTCCGTAAGCGTAGGCCAGCTTTGCTTGGTTGCAGAAAGGGCCTGCTCTACTAAGTGAAGCGGAATAACAGGGGTTTGGGTTAGTGCTACGCATTGCTCAACCACATTTACAAGCTGACGCACATTGCCTGGCCACGATGACGTCACGAGCTGTTGCATCGCGTCATCAGAGAATTGACTTACATTTACACCGTGACGCTGTGCACTTTGTTGTAGCAGTGAACGTGCCAGAAGCGGAATATCTTCACTTCTCGATTTCAACGACGGAAGCTTAAGATTTACCACGTTTAAGCGGTAGTACAAATCTTCACGGAAAGTGCCCTCTTCCATTTCCTTGTGCAAATCTTTGTGCGTCGCAGAAATAATACGCACATCGATGTCTACGTGCTTGCTGCTCCCCACCGGACGAATTTGACGTTCTTGTAACGCTCGCAGTAGCTTAACTTGAAGTGTCATCGGCATGTCACCAATTTCATCTAAAAAGAGCGTACCGCCGTCGGCTTCTCTAAATAGACCGGGGTGTGCTGCTACAGCGCCAGTAAACGCGCCTTTAGCATGCCCAAATAGCTCCGACTCAAGTAAGTTTTCTGGCAATGCTCCGCAGTTAATGGCTACAAATGGCTTGTCGCTTCGGTTACTGGCTTTATGAATTGCGTTTGCAAGTAGTTCTTTACCTGTACCGCTCGCGCCACTAATAAGTACAGACACTTCGCGCTGGGCTATGCGGAACGCTTGATCTAGTACATTTAGCATTTCAGGTGAACGGGTAATGATGTCCTTTGCCCAATCTCCCGGCTGTGCAGCTTGAGACTGGCTAAGTGCTTTTTGCAGCAGCCCGCGTAATTCATCGTGATCGACCGGTTTTGGCAAAAAACCAAATACACCACGCTGAGTGGCAGCCACCGCATCAGCAATGGTGCCGTGAGCCGTCATTAGAATTACAGGAATATCTTTTCTAATGCCCATAATTTCTTCAAACAAACTCAGGCCATCTAAACCCGGCATACGCAAGTCACTCAATACAACATCGTAATTGTCGTTTTGAAGTTTTCTCAACGCTGATTGACCGTCTTCCACCGCGGTCACCTGGTAGCCCTCGCCTTCTAAACGAATAGTTAATAAGCGCAATAGGCTTTTATCGTCATCAACCAACAATAAGTGAGGGTTACTACTCGCCTTTTCGGTCACTGTTGCGTACTCCTGTTTTTATCCATCAGTGTTGCTTCTATTTGCAACAATTCTTCTAGTTTTTTGCGCAAGTTTACTGCTTCAATTTCAAGTGCTTTTAATTTCTCACCACGAGAAGTATTTTCTTGTTCCAACACCACCATGGCAGATTCAAGCTGCATAATCTGATTGTTATGCGATGCAGCAATAACATTAACCACTTCTTGGGCGATGGGTGTAAATGCACCGGCAATATCATTTAAAGCAAGCTGAGCACGCAACCTGTCTTGATAAGGCGTATCTGTTGGTAGTGTTAAAATATAGGCATGCAGTATATCGGACGCTGTATCACTTAGTGCTTGTAATGCTTGCTTACGCTCCATCCAGGGTTGATTAGCCGCATCGACCCATTTGTTAAGCCAATAGATTGTATCGCAATTATGTTCCAGACCTCGGGGAGGTTCGTCAAATAAACAAAGGCCACTCTCGATTTTGGCTACAGGGGTCACCTTTTCTGACTCACCTGCGTTGTCGTTGTTTCTGGTTAAACTTTGACATCCTGCCAACACCAGTAAAGCGACAATTAAACCACTTTTTCTCATCTTATTTTTCCTGTTGCCCAATGGTCACTCTAAAGCAAACATCGGCATAGTCTACATCTACTACGCGCACATCACCATGCATTAGTCGAGCACAATCAGCAACAATTGATAACCCTAACCCCGTACCAATTACATTATCATTTCTTGGCTCGGTTCCTCGGATGAAAGGTTCAAATAAAGTATGTACTGACTCTGGTGCGATGCGTTTACCGCGGTTGGCAACATCTAATACTAGATTATGATTTTCGTTATAAACACTTATGTTTATCGGCCTTCCAACTGCACCATGCGCTACCGCGTTGGACACCAAGTTATCGAGTATTCTTCTAAAGAGTTCCTCATCTATACGTACATCGGATGTGGTTATATTTACCTCCACCTCTCTATCTTGAATAGCGAGCGCATAGTCCTCCAAGCAGGCAGAAACTAGCTTACTCACGTCACTCTGCACCATTTTCGGCTGTGCTTGCTGCAACAATAAATTGTAGTCGAGCAACTTTTCCACCAGCGTATTGAGTCTTTGCGTGCTGGCGGTAAGTAGAGAAAGGACTTCTCGCTGACTGCTGTTAAGCTCACCCACTACATTTTCGGACAACAAGCTGCAGCCTTCTTTTATACTGGCAAGTGGCGTTTTAAGCTCATGGGCTGCATGTCGCAACAATGCTGTTCTGATATGCTCCAGTTGCTGCAAACGATCATAGAGCCAGTGCAGATCCTTCTCTACATCAATCAGTTCTTTTGGGGCTTGTTTCGAAAGCGGTGGAAGTTGACCATCGCTGTGGGCCATGATCCTTATAATTTTTTTTAAGTTATTAACGGGGTTCACGATAAGCTGACTCCCCATTAAAATTAGTAATAGCGAGACGCTCACTAGCATAGCCGTAGACCAAGCTTGTTTTGCCTGCATAGCGTTCAAGTCATCTTGCTGAACTTTAACACGTTCGCTGATGGCGGCCTCGACATCGTCGCGAAGCTGATCTACGCTGTCGCCGACTGATGCAAGGTAAGCGTTGAGTAACAGTTGGTCTTCAATCGCACGATATTCGGCCAATTGATTTAATTGTTCTGACAGTCGCATGCAGGAAGATGGAACAGACAGGGCCTGGCATAAATTATCTGCTGCTACCGAAAACTGCTCTATGGCATTGTCCGACAAGGATGCCACCCTGTCAGTTCTTAGTACTGCGAATTGCCGAATACTGCGCTCTACGTCTACAACGGCGTTGTCGAGCCGTTGCATATCACCCACGATGTCGACCACAAACCTTGTCTCGAGCGTAGTCATTTGGCCGACTTTGGCTAAATCGCTTTGACTTTGCCAAAGCAACGCAATAAGAGGGATAAGAGCCAGTACAAAACTACCTAACGTTAACTGCCTTAGTGAACCAAGTTGAACCAAGCGTTCACCAAACGAAACCTTGTTTATCAGAACCTTACCCTCTTAAATGTATTATTTTATCTACTCACTTGCTGTGAGCTTTTTATTGCCTGGCGTTAACTTACTTTTTGCCAATTCGGCTTCGGAAAGTTTGCCATCTTCGTTGTCGTCAATCAGTCCAAAATTACGCAGGAGATCTGTATGTCGCACTGCTTCCTTAAGTGAAATCAAACCATCCTTGTCGATGTCTAATTCCTGCAACAGCGAGCGCGCTGAACTTGCATAGGCGTCCGCAACCGAAATTGCTTGTACTGCAGCAATAGCACAAAGTGCTAAGAAAACTTTTTCGAGACGTTTCATCATGAATCCTCCGCTATACGCTTTTAAAATCCTTCTCAATCCGCTTTATTAACAGCCCTGTGATATCGGGTTATGCCGCTATTAAAGCTCATGGTAACTACAACTAGTCTTCAATTAACCACTATCATAATTGCATTCAAGCTAGTTATGCGATTTTCAGACCAAAAAGGAAAAAGCCATAAAAAACATAGCGGTAATAAACTTCACTTATCATGAAGTACTCAGTATATGGGTGAAATGTTGCAAAAAAGAAACACCACTTTGAAACACTGCGCACCAAGGTGGTTTAACTGAAGCCGTACTATACAATGAAATCACTAACGCTGTAGCGAGAAGGAGAAAGAATGAGCTCCGATAAAGGGATGGGCTTGCTAAACATAAACCCTTGCACGTTGTCACAACCGTGCGCTTTAAGGTAACTCCACTGTTCGAGGTTTTCTATCCCTTCAGCACATACAGAGAGTGACAATCGTTTCGCTAAATCAATGATTGCCCCAGTAACAAGACGACTTCGCTCTGAGGTTTGAATTTCCGTAACAAATTGTCGATCGATTTTTAGGGTATCGATATTGATTTGCGTTAGATAACTCAACGAGGAGTAGCCCGTTCCAAAATCGTCGAGTGCTATGGCGCACCCCATATTTCCGATACGTCTAAAGAACTTATTGGAAAGGCTAAAATTTTCGAGGTAAGCACTTTCAGTTACTTCAAATTCAATGTTTTCGGGGTTGATATCGTACAGCTTAAATGTACTGTAAATGTAATCAAATAACTGAGAGCTGCGCAGATCGTGTCCAGATAAATTGATAGAGGCCCTAAACGGAGACGAGCCCCATTGTTTTAAATCTGGCATATCGATACAAACACGCTTTATTACCCAACGTGTAATTGCAGAAATTTTACCGCCTTGTTCAGCGATAGGGATGAACTCGTTCGGCATGACCAAACCAAACTCGGGATGTTGCCAGCGAATAAGTGCTTCTACCCCAATTACAGAACCTTCGTTGTTAACTTTAACCTGGTAATAAACAACAAACTCATCGTTATTTAGGCCTTGCTCAATGCCATTAGCTAAGTGAAGTTTACGCTTGTGCGATTCAACCATATCAGGTGTAAACAGTGTATAGCTGCCCCTACCTCGCGCTTTCGAACGATACATAGCAAGGTCTGCGTTGCTCATTAACTCGCTTAGGTCGTAACCCGCATTGGATGCAGTAGCAATTCCTACGCTCAATCCCACCGTCAGCGATAAACCGCGAAGTTCAAAAGGCTCATCAAATGCAGTAATAAGTCGCATTGCTAAGCTTTGCGCTTGATCAGTTGACACATCTCTATCGGGCAAGACTAGGAATTCATCTCCTCCCAACCGTGCGAATAAATCTCCGTCGCGCAACAAACATTGAACGCGGTCGGCAACCTCTATAAGAATGAGGTCTCCGGTTTCATGCCCTAAAGAATCATTTATGCCTTTAAATCCATCTAAATCAAAAAACAGCAGCAACAGATCTTCATCATTTCGTTTGGCTCTGGCTAACTCAAGCCTTAAATTATCAAGAACAAACTGCCGATTAGGTAGACCGGTTAAACTGTCGAAGTTTGCCAAACGAGACATGGTCTCTTGTTGATCCACCAATGTCTGTTTTTGCTCAAAGTTGATAAGTAGCTCAACCTCAATGGTATCTAATAAGTTATCAATGTTATTCGATAACTGCCCAATTTCATTAGATGCATTAAGCGAACTGCGCAGTGCATAGTCTTTTGACTCAAACACCTCTTGGGTAAACTGCTTTAGCGATCCGATGGGAGAAATCAAACGATACAGAATGAATACACAAGTACCAGTGCACAACGCCCACATTGCAATAACTATTGGCACTTGCCTGATAAGCTGGCGGGCTGAACTCACCGACACGGTATCTTTGATATCTACATAAAGAACAACATGCCCTAATGGATAGAGGCTACTGCCTAGTGTTTGATGAGCGGTAATTACATTTTCATACTGCGTAACACCAAACGGAATTTCTGCTGGCTCCGAAGGCACCGTTTTATCTAGAAGCCTGTGTATGGGTTCAGGTTGAATAGTCGAAATGACCTGGTAATCTTTGTCGTACAGTGTGGCGGAAAGTAGATTATCGTGTCGTTTTATCGTTTGAAAAAGAGACGATAGCAGTGCGTTATCTCCGGGACTGCGCTCCATTACAATTGATAGCTGTAGCGACAGCGCATTACTAAACGTAGCGGTATTATATTTTACTCTATCCACTAAAAGAGCGTGATGTTCTAATTTAGTAACAATGACCACAGAAAGCGCTAGCACCGACATCGACAGTGCAATGACAAGCCCAATTGGAATTTTCAACGTTCTAAACACTCAACTACCCTTACGTCAGTGCTGCAAGCTGTTGTAAGCAAGTGATACTACAGGCTATGAAACAGCTCCGTCACCGCTAAGCTTTTATAATTGTTTGGTCACAATAGTAAGGTACAGGTCGTTAAATTTGAATCCATTTTTGTAGCTAACACAAAAAAGGTCGGCGAAGTGCTTACAAACGCTGCCTTCTTTCAGCTACTTCAAGTTTAGTTTTGATGAATTGGCTGTGGGGAACGTACAACAAATCAGCTATTTGACGAATTGTACTCTCTTCAAGAGGCGCTAGAGATTCATCCGCGTACGCAATGGCCCAGAGGCTCTTAATCACATCTGTTTTCTCATCAGCGCTGCAGTGTTTATTTAGTACTTGAGTAAAACGCACCAAGTCAATTGAATCGTCAGCCGTCTCTTGCCCTCGTTCAAGCAGCAACGACATGGCTTCCTCATCTATGTTGACATGCTTTCTAAGCTGCTTCTCGTATTCACATCTCTCGCTATACGTTACCTCGTTATCAGCGTTAACAATTTCACTAAGTAGCGCTGCGGTAGCCAGTTCAACTGTATACGTTGGCTCTGAGTGCTTATGTGTATCTTTGAAAAGTTTAAGAAATGATTTCAACATGGGGCCCTACTACTAGTGTCGCCGCAGAAATACCTACGGCTAATGAAAATTGAGTATCGATAAAACGTTTACTTGGTAAAAGCTAAAATCGATTAATTGCTTAATTTACTGGACAGAGTTACAGCGATAACTGAATAAGTAACGAAGTATTACTGGACACAGCTACCAGTGCTATGACGTCAAGAAACAATCTCAGCACAACGTGACATATCAGCATCCTACTCATAGAAATACTGTTTAACGGCATCTAAGTTTTGGTATCAAGCAAGCAAACCACTTTACTCCCGCCATTTTCAAACCACACACGTTCACATAGGGCATGAAGCAGAGGAAGCCCACGTCCAAAGTTTTCATCGTGAATAGAATGATGTCGGCCTAACGTACTCGCTTTACTCCACTCAAAGCCTTCACCACTATCTTCAACGGTTATCAATACCTTGGCTTTAAGGGGTAACGATTCTATCCGAATATTAATTTGACCGTAACTCAGCGCCTTCAATGAAGCCTCTCGGCTTTCGTAATATTGATGAAATCCAGAGCTATCCACTTTGATTTTTGAATCGAGTTTTAAAACTCCATGCTCTAAGGCATTGTTGAACAGTTCCGACAACACGGTATAGATTATCGAACGCACAGCTTGAATGCCTTCACATTGCCCAGCTAATTGCAGTACGCGCTGCAGAATGTCTGGCTGTTTCAAATGTTCAACATCAAGAGCAATTTCGTGCACCGACGGCAATCCAATATCCGGCGTTTGAGACATAGAAATTTTAATGGGTTGAGAAGTAAAAACGACTAAGGTTACATCGTCGTGAAATGAAGATGCGGCGCAGTGCTTTTTCGCACTCAGAAACAGCGCGTTTGATTCTATCTTTCCATGCGTCCGTATTTGTTTTTTTACAATATCTACCAAACCTTCCTCTAACAGCATTTCTCCCTTTTGATTTGTACTCTCAATTAGCCCGTCACTGCAAATAACTAGCTGTTCATTAAATCCCAATTGAATAGTATCGCAATCAGTATTAAGTTCGTGTTCATCAAGGATACCTAATGCCATGTGACGTGAGGGAATGCTGCGAAGTCCTGAATCAGTTTTTGCTGAAACAATCACAGCGGGCATTCCACCTTGCCACAAGTTGACTCTACTGCCCCCCGCATTAATCTCACCCACCACTGCGGCCATAAACATATCGCTCGGTAGGAATTTTATTAAAACTCGATTTAGTTCTGTAATAATCTCAGAAATAGATACCCCTTGCTGACTTAATTCCTGAAAGGCACGGGTAACAGGAAGGGCCCCAATTGCCGACGCTAAACCATGACCGGTAAAATCTCCCACCACGAAGTAGATCCCTCCTCTGGGGCTCGATTCGCACAGAAAAAGATCACCGTTGAAGGTTTCAGCTGGCTTTAGAAAGCAGTCGAAATGCGCCACCACCTCAGGTCGATTCACAATAGCATGACTAAATATATGCTCTACAATGGCGTGCTCTCTCGCCACTCGTTGATTAAACAAACGAAGCGCTTTATTTTGCTGTTCTATCCGTTCACTTAAGGCACGTATTTTTAAATGAGCCCGAATTTTGGCAATAAGGATGTGGCGGTCGAAGGGCTTAATGACGAAATCATTACCGCCAACTTCGAGACACCTTACTAAGCTTTCTTTGTCTTCTAATGCGGTAATAAAGAGAATAGGAAGATAAGACCCCTTCGCTAGCTTTCGTATTATAGGCGCAACGTCAAATCCACTGAGCCCTGGCATAACAACATCCAATAAAACTAAGTCGGGCTTTTCATTTTTAAATTTTTTGACAGCTTCAACGCCATCCATCGCTTCAACACACTGTTCATAACCGGCGTTATAAAGCATGTTAGCTAGCAATGTACGGTTGATTGCCTCGTCGTCAACAATGAGGATTTTCACGTATGTATCTTCGAAAGACTATTAATTAAAGATTTTACTCACTTAATTTCAAACTTTTTATCGAATCGAGATATTTTTAAGATTTTAGCAACCTGAGGACGAGCATTTTCTATGCTGTAAGTTAACTCCCTTTTGGCGAGTGTTTTTTGCATGTTTAACAACATACCCAAGGCAGAGCTATCCATGTACTCAGTGCGCGACAAATCTACGGTAATGTGAGAGACATCGGCACCCAGCTCGCTGTAAACGCTTCTGAACTCTTCTACCTTACTAAAGTCAAATTTAGGCCCTACATCTACCACTAAAACTTTCCCTTGATTTTGATAGCTTGACGTTATTTCCATATTCGTTCCTTAAAAATGTAAGCATAAATGCTTCATCACATGCTTTTAACTTTGCTATTCTTATACTAGTTGAACTTTTACACATCGCCATGGAAGTCATCTTAAACTTTCGTATGGTTATGCTTTCTTTATCGACATTTAGATGGAAAGACGCAACTTATTGAGGTATGTATGCAAGACTGGCAAGAGGCTCTTTTGGTCTATAGCACCGAGAGCGGTAAAATAAAGCCTGAAGCAAAAGAACAAACGCGCTCGGTATCCACTGACGGCATTGTTCGTATTCACAGAGAAACCAAAGGTCGCAAAGGAAAAGGGGTATCGCTAATAAAAGGGTTAGACCTTGCCTCTGATGAGCTGAAAAAACTAGGCTCTGAGTTAAAGAAAAAATGTGGTTGCGGCGGCGCAGTGAAAGAAGGGGTTATTGAGGTACAAACTGATGACAGAGAAAAGCTCTGCGCACTACTTACCGATAAAGGATACAAAGTAAAACTTGCTGGGGGCTAATTTTACGCTAGTCGACTAGCACGCTCTCACTTTTTCATAAACATATAACAAAAAAGAGTCTGAAATGGAAAAGCTGTCAATTTCTGATCTACACATTATTTTAGTTGAGCCTTCCGACACGCAAAGGAAGATCATCACCACGTTGCTGTTAAAAGAAAGCGTAAAGGAAATTGACGCTGTCAGTACCCTTTCTGAAGCTCGTTCAGCGGTAAAAGCGCACGGTGCTGACCTTATTGTAAGCGCAATGTATTACGAAGATGGGACCGCATTAGAGCTGCTTAAATTCATTAAAGAAGACGATGCATATAAAACCATCCCTTTCATGTTGGTTTCAAGTGAAAATCGTTTGAGCAAATTAGAAGAGTTTAAACAAGCGGGTGTAGCGGCAATTCTTCCCAAACCATTTGAGCCCCTTCATTTGTCTCGTGCGCTAAATGCAAGCTTAGATTTAATCAATCACGATGAGCTGGAATTAGAGCTCTTTGACGTACACGACGTTCGCGTGCTGCTCGTAGACGACAGTAAGTTAGCACGCAATCATATTCGACGCGTTTTGGAAGGCATGGGTCTCCAGCGCATAAAAGAAGCTGAAAACGGTGCAATGGCGCTGACCTTTATAAAAGACGAACCTTTTGACTTGGTGGTTACCGATTACAACATGCCTGAGATGGACGGACGGGAACTATCGGAATTTATCCGTTTCAACCCGGAAACAACACACATACCCATTATCATGGTGACGTCAGAGTCTGCAGATAGTGCACACATGGCTAACATTCAGCAAACAGGCGTGAACGCGCTGTGCGATAAGCCTTTTGAGCCCAATGAAGTAAGACAAATGCTTTCAGCATTACTAGGCAACTAAGCGGTAATAACGAGCACTATTTACCTGTGAATAGTGCTCTTCCCGCGACAAAATAAGTAATGCTAGACGGTTCTTGTGTTAAGTAATTAAGAACTGTTTCCCATACCATACTTGCCGTTTTTTCTTTCTACGCCTACCAATGTGCTTTTGTTGATAATTTGTCTTTCACCACTTCGAACATGCGCATTTCAATCACTTTTTCAAGTCCATAATAATAAAAACGACTATCCAATTCGTAAAAATTGATTGACACACATAGGCGTTCAACTTACATTCAATTTTATGAAACAGAATACAAAGCACGTAGCACTTTTCTTTTTTGCGTTTATATCCTTTAACTAGGGAGGCGCGGCTACATGCATGAAAACCTCCCAACTGGGAGGTTTTTTTTTAGCAGAATTTTTCTATACAATATGCACGGGAATGATATGTCAAACAACGCACTAGATACTGTTAGAGAGCGCATTACCGCTTTGGACAGTGAATTACTCACTCTACTTTCTGAACGCAGAAAGTTAACCAATGAAGTCGCGGAAACTAAAATAAAGCATCACATTCCTGTGAGAGATCAAAAACGTGAAGAGCAGCTTTTAGTGCGCCTGATAAAAGAAGGCCAAAATATTGGCTTAGATCCTCATTACGTAACACAAATTTTCCACGTCATTATTGAAGACTCAGTTCTAAACCAGCAAGCTATGCTTGCAGAACGCGCGAATCCTGGTAGTACGTTGCCATTAAACCGAGTGGCATTCTTAGGCGACAAAGGCTCTTATTCTTATCTTGCAACCCAAAAGTACTTCTCTCGCCGCCCAGGAGAGTTGCTAGAGATTGGCTGTCAGAGCTTTGCTGAAATTATACACAAGGTTGAAAATACCGAAGCCGATTACGCGGTGTTGCCAATTGAGAATACGACGTCTGGAAGTATCAATGAAGTGTATGACCAGCTTCAACACACCCAGCTAAGCATTATCGGCGAACTCACCCACCCTATCCGTCACACTCTGTTAGTGGGCACCAATACCAGTATAGATAAAATCAAAACCCTTTACGCACATCCTCAAGTGTTTACTCAATGCAGCCATTTCTTAGCAGAACTAGGTAATGTAGAAGTTAAAACCATGGATAGTACCTCGTCTGCCATGTTGACGGTTAGTGAACTAAAACGCGATGACGTAGCAGCGATAGGAAGCGAAGCGGGTGGCAACTTATACGGCCTTATGGCAATAAAAAGTAACTTGGCAAACCAAAAAGAAAACCATAGCCGCTTTATCGTCGTTGCGCGTAACCCCGTAGTCGTTCCTCTTCAAGTACCAGCTAAAACAACCCTTGTCATGTCAACTATTCAAAAGCCAGGTGCACTTGTAGAAGCCTTACTAGTGCTTCGAGAAAACAGCATCAATATGACAAAACTTGAATCGCGCCCTATTCCAGGTAATCCATGGGAAGAGATGTTTTACATTGATGTAGAAGGAAATGTGGAAGACGGCCCAGTGCAAAATGCCCTTGATGCTTTACGTAGCATCACGCGCTATATAAAAGTGCTGGGGTGCTATCCGAGTGAAGAAATTAGCCCGACCAAAGTGGCAGCTGCAAGCGCGTTGGCAAATTAAAACAGCTACATCCCCGCGCTGATTATTACAACAGGCTGTCTCTTTTTACCATGAGACAGTCTATCTTTGCTCGCTCCCTGTCTGATTTACGACTTCATACCCCCATAAAAAAATCAAGCAATTGAGTTATTAACCTTCTGTTTTATGATTTAGCACAAAGCCATAGCATTTAAGTTTGTATTACATTACATTCTAAAATAGTTTACTAAGCAGTAGGTTAAGAGTGTTATGCGAGCATTTTGGCAAATGTATGATGTCGTTGAACGAACGTTTTTTTATACTCTCACACGAAAGATCGTGGGAAACATCACTTTCTTATTTCTGTTTCAAGTCGCCAACTTTTATCTATTTTATCAGGTTGCGTCAGCGCCAACCGATGAGCGCTCTTCACTTTTTTCAGCCATGATAACCCTATCAATTCTTGGGGCGTTCAGCTTTGCTTTTACCATTTTTTACCTTCACTACCTCATTGTAAGACCAGTGCATGCACTCCTTAACACACTGAACGATATCAACCATACGCAGGGAAACTTAGCCACCCGTCTACCCGCTTTCACTCAAGATGAATTTCGAGACGTTTCTAACGCTTATAACTTGTTTGCTGAGAACTTGGGGCAACTCATCCACACTATAAATAAAGATGCAGAGCGAGCTTCAACGGCTAACGATGTAATGGCCTCCGTTATTGTAGACGTCAATCAAAAAGTTGATGAACAAAAAACGCTCACTCATAACATCAATACATCTACACACTCCGTGAGTCACCGCATTGAGGATATTGTTGACGCAGCCCATAGCGTCAGCACGACAAACCAGCAAAATTTATCGAGTGCAAAAGAGGCTAATGACAATCTACTGCTGTCTCATCAACAAATTGAAAAAATCACTGCGTTGTTGCAACAGTTCTCAGCAACTGTAACCGGGCTTCAAGACAACGCAGATAACGTGCGCAATATTCTAAAGATGGTGGAAGAGTTTGCAGACCAAACGAATTTATTGGCACTCAATGCTGCGATTGAAGCTGCACGCGCAGGTGACGCAGGAAGAGGCTTTGCTGTTGTTGCAGACGAAGTAAGAACACTATCGGCAAAAGTCGCAGATGCTACGCAAAATATCAGCCACTTTTTAAGTGATATGGAAGTGCTTGTTGGTGAAACGCAGCAAGAATCAACGAAGCTAATGAACGCATCAGACACAATGAAAGTAAATATAGATGCAACAACGAGCTTATTTAAGCAAATGATGAATGACTTCCAACATAATATTGAGGCGTTCACCGTTATTTTATCTTCAGTGAATGCATTGAAAGAACAGCACCAACAAACTACAGATAAAGTGGAACAAATCACGTGTCTAAGCGATGATATTCAATCTCAGATGGCCATAACAAATAAAGAAGCTAAACAAGCTCAGTCGCTTGCGCTAGCAACTCAAGAAGGCTTGAGGCAATTTACTAACTAAATGTGGCACAAAGTGCCACACACAATAGCCACCATCAGAAAAGGTATGAGTAATTGGCAAACGAAAAGAGTGAGTCACGTTGATTACCTTAATATAGCTATCGCTTAAGATAGTCGGGAAAAACTACTTGTCTCTTAGAAGTTGCCCGTCATCAGCCTTTAACAACATCTGCTTACTGTCTACTAGGCACTTTTTCGCATAGTCTCCAAACCATGCACCAACCTTCATAAACTGCTCTACAAATCCTTGTTTATCGCCACGTTCAAGTAATGACAAGGCAATGCCGAACCGTTCGTAAAAGCGCCGCAGAAGCGCAAAGTTATCGGGGTTGTTGAAGATAATGTCGGCGTAAAGCTGTGGTGACTGAGCAAACAGCCTTCCTACCATTGCGAGTTCTAAACGGTAAATAGGCGAGCTAAACATGGTGAGTGATTCAAGGTTTGGGTCCTCTCCTTTTAAGTGCTGCCCATACACAAACGTGTTAAAGTGGCGCATAACCTGAATGTAAGCCATGGCCTGATCGTGTTCTTGCGCGCTGGAGTCGTGAATGGTGGCCCCCCAAATTCGCATTTGTTCAATGAGCCAGCTGTACTTATCGCTATCACGCCCATCGCACACCACCACAACTTGCTTAATCATACCTGGCGCATCAGGACCAAACATGGGGTGCAATCCAACAACTGGGCCGCTGTGTACAGCAAGCATTGCCTCAAGCGGCTTAGCTTTGATACTAGTTATATCTGCAAGCACGCAATCCTCTGGTAGCATAGTAAGCTTGCTAATCACGGCTTCGGTTAGATTAATAGGCACTGCAACAACAACCAGCGAAGCACAGCTTAATAACGACGTTGCTCTACCGTTCTCCCAATCGTCTTTTTCCACAATTGAAACGTTATAACTGCTTCGTTCGAACAAGCTGACAAACACGCGGCCAAGAGCCCCAGCGCCACCAATAACAACAATGTTATCGACATCAGGCTTCACACAGCGGTATGTGTTATTTTGAGTATGATAAGACTCGCGCATTACACGGCGTAATAAGTCTTCAGTAAGTTCAGGAGACACCCCAAGCGCTTCGGCCTGAGCGCGGCGAGAGGTGATCAACGCCTTTTCACGCTCGGGCACGTAAACCGGCATGCCAGCTTCGGCCTTAATTTGCCCGACTTGGGTAGTAATTTGATTGCGTTTTGCGAGTAATTCGACAAGCTGAGTATCCAGCTCGTCGATACCTTCACGCAGCTTCTCTAACTTTTTTAAGTGCTGCGATAAATCGGCCATTCTGTCTTGTCCTTGAATCAAATGGCACGGGGCATGTGGCCAACATTTACTTGGCCACACTAGACTTTACTTGGATTTATGCCACCGTGCGCTTATTTTGGCGTAAGGGTAACACAGTTATTAACTTATCTCTGGTCTGAGATATTAAGTTTTCTGTTGTTTCCCAATCGATACATCCATCTGTAATTGAGACACCGTACTCAAGCTCTTCAGGCTTCTTACCTTCAGCCTTTTGATTACCGGGTTTTAAGTGGCTCTCCAGCATAACACCGATGATAGACTGATTGCCCTCTAGAATCTGATTTACCACGTTTTGTGCAACTAGTGGTTGACGACGATAATCTTTTGAAGAATTTGCATGGCTGCAATCAACCACTAAGCCGGCTGTCAATCCCGCACCTTGCAATTCAACCTCACATTCTGACACGCATACTGAGTCGTAGTTCGGCTGCTTTCCGCCGCGCAGAATAATGTGGCCGTCAGGGTTACCGCTGGTGCCGATGATACTTACCTGACCTTGCTTGTTAATGCCCATAAAACGGTGGCCCGATGCGGCAGATTTAAGCGCATTAATGGCAATATCCAAGCTTCCATCGGTACCATTTTTAAAACCTACAGGCATAGACAGACCACTGGCCATTTCACGGTGAGTTTGCGATTCAGAGGTACGTGCACCGATAGCCGCCCAGCTGAATAGCTCAGCAAGGTATTGCGGGCTAATTGGGTCCAGCGCTTCTGTAGCGACAGGCAGCTCCAGTTCAGCAAGCCAAATTAACAGCTCTCTTGCTTTACGAAGGCCTGTTTCAATGTCAAACGTTCCGTCGATATGCGGGTCGTTAATTAAACCTTTCCAACCTGTCGTAGTACGCGGCTTTTCGAAGTACACACGCATGACGATAAATAGCGTGTCTTTGCATGACTCGTGAAGCTCTTTAAGCTTAAGTGCGTACTCTTTCGCAGCTTCAACATCGTGTATAGAGCAAGGTCCACACACTACAAGTAATCTGTGGTCTCGGCGATGAATGATATCTGAAACAATCTTTCTAGACTCAGAGATAGCCGCTAGCGCTTTATCTGACACAGGCAATTCAGCACTAAGCGCTTCTGGGGTGATAAGTACATCTTCGGTACTTACGTGAATATTATTTACGGTGTCCTTGATCATGGGAGCTCTCTTACTCTCTTAACTACAAATAAAAAACGGAAAATTAAACGCCAAAAGAGTGTGCAATCTGCATGTAAACTTTATTGTACAACCAGCTTTATCTATATTTCTTTAACGTCATTGACTTTTTAACAACTCCCGCATAAACGCGCAAGTAATAACGCATAATACTTTAATCTAGGGTAGATTCGAAGCGAATGAGCATGACTGAATGGCAACAGCTCGCAGCAAAAGAACAATTTTTAACCAGCTGTGATGCTTATACGTCAAAGCCTATAGCGCACACGCTCTCGTATATAATATTCGCTCGTATGAATTTCCTAGGTCAGCTAAAAAAGAAAGATAATTAATCAACATAAATAAGCTAAATTTCTCTCTCGGTATCAGGGTTTTGTATCATTGTAGCAACCAAACAAAAAAACGAGAAAACAATGCAATATCTATCCGTCACCTACACTGGCGATGTTGCCGTTTTAACCATGCAAAATGGTGAAAACCGCCACAACCCTCTTTTCGCTACCGAGATGCTATTGGCCTTGAATACCATCAAAAGTGATGAAAACTGCAAAGCGCTGGTTATCACATCGAACGATGAGAAGTGCTTTAGTTTAGGCATAGATACAGACTGGCTTATGCCGGCAATGAAAACGGGCCGTACTGAAGAAATAAAGCAGTTCATGCATGACATGGATGAGGTGTTTAAAACACTGCTTCTTTACCCTCTTCCAGTAATTGCTGCTATTAATGGTCACGCGTTTGGCAACGGCGCAATTTTGGCATGTGCTTGTGACTTCAGATTTATGCGCGCAGACAAAGGTTTCTTCTGTTTTCCTGAAGTCGACCTTTCAATCCCCTTTCTACCAGGCATGATTGAATTTGTTAAAAAAGCGATACCGTATTATAGATTTAATGAAATGAAGCTCTCGGGAAGGCGAGTGTCTGGTAAAGAGCTAGAGCAAGATCATGTCGTGGAAAAGGCGTACGACACACTAGAGACATTGCTAGAAGGTTCGCTGAATTACGCGAAAACCTTTGATAAGAAGCGAGGCATTTTTGGCGAGCACAAAAAACGTTTACACAAACATATTATCGACACTATCGATAAAGAAAATAAGCCTTTAATAGAAGCACTTTCACTTATGGCATAGCTGTTTAACTTAATTGGTTGAAGCACCTGTTCGGTGCTTCTCTGCACTTTATAAACAGAGCATGCCTCTTCTTAGTGCTTTTTCTTTAATTACTACTTGTCCTAGGCGTCCTTTTCCTGAACAGGTCTATTTTCACGCCCCAATGAAGTGATGCCATCCTGAGTAAAACCGTGATGAAAATAGACCCTAATATGCACCAAAGATATGAAACATCTAAAGCAAACAAAGCGGCGTAGGTAAGCCCTCCTGCAAAGCATGCACTGGCATAAACATCACCCCGCATGACGTAAGGCACTTCTCTGCACACCACATCCCGCATTAAGCCGCCAAAAATCCCCGTTGTCATGCCCATAGTCAAGGCCACTATCATTCCAGTACCGCTAATCAGGGCCTTTTCAATCCCCATTACATTAAAAATAGCTAGTCCTATCGTATCAATAAGGATAAAGTAAAAATTGGAAGGCGACGGCATATAGCGAACAAATAACACAGTTGCAAAAATGGCCGAATAAGTAGCAAGTAAATACTCTGATGTTGCCACCCAAAAAATAGGTTTTCCTAATAGTAGATCTCGTAACGTGCCACCTCCGAGCGCCGTCATTACGCCTACAACGACGATGCCGAAACCATTGATGTTTTTATCATGCCCCAGCAGCGCGCCAGATACAGCGAAAAAGGCAACACCTACGATACCTAGCACAATAAAATAATCTGAGCTCATTCTTTACTCTATTAAGAAACGTTAATGTTTGTATTGAATGAAGCAGAAAAAAGATCGAATTTCAGGCACAAAAAAGCCCGCTTTAAGCGGGCTTTTTCGAAGTTAACAATAACGCAAGGATTAGTAATCTTAGTTAAGCTTCTCTTTGATACGTGCAGATTTACCTGAACGCTCACGTAGATAGTAAAGCTTAGCAC
Organism: Alteromonas sp. S015; assembly: GCF_036864485.1. Lineage (NCBI taxonomy): Bacteria > Pseudomonadati > Pseudomonadota > Gammaproteobacteria > Alteromonadales > Alteromonadaceae > Alteromonas > Alteromonas sp. S015. The sequence goes on from NZ_JAZETO010000001.1 coordinate 677,038, forward strand.
GACGAACCGCACCGCGACGTTTCACTTCAATTGAAGAAACTGCCGGGCTGTGTGTTTGGAACACACGCTCAACGCCTTCGCCGCTAGAAATTTTACGCACGGTAAAAGACGAGTGCAGACCACGGTTACGTTTAGCGATAACAACACCTTCATAAGCCTGAAGACGCTCTTTGTCACCTTCGGTAACGCGAACTTTAACAACTACTGTGTCACCTGGACCAAACGCAGGAACATCAGTCTTTAGCTGTGCTTCTTCGATTTTTTTGATGATATCTTGACTGACTTTGCTCATCATATCCTCTCGTCCTAGTTAACTGTCATCTTGCTGCAGTTGCGCTTGGAATAATTCAAGCAAACGCTGCTGCTCCTCAGTCAGAGCTAGGTGATTTAACAATTCAGGGCGACGCTGCCAGGTTCTACCTAATGATTGCATCAATCGCCACTGCCTAATTTTTTCATGGTCCCCACTTAACAACACATCAGGTACCTTTTGACCATCAAGTATTTCGGGCCGCGTATAGTGCGGACAATCCAAAAGACCGTCAGTGAAAGAATCTTCAACTGCTGAAGCTTTATGCCCCAACACGCCAGGAACTAATCGGGCAACCGCATCCATAAGGACCATTGCTGGTAGTTCACCGCCGCTTAGCACGTAATCACCAATAGAAACTTCTTCATCTACATGGCTTTCGATTACTCGCTCGTCGATGCCTTCATATCGGCCGCAAATTAAAATTGTGCGGTCAATGTTAGCAAGGCGCTGTACGCCTGCTTGGTCAAGGGGTTTCCCTTGTGGTGATAAGTAGATCACCTTACTTTTTTCGCCACCCAATTGCTTGGCGGCTTGTATTGCGTCGGTTAGCGGTTTTACCATCATCAGCATACCGGGTCCGCCTCCGTAGGGGCGATCGTCTACTGTACGATGGCGATCATGTGTAAAGTCACGGGGGTTGAAGGTGTCAACCGATAACGTTCCAGACTTAACAGCTCGACCTATAACACCCTGTTGGGTAAAAGGCGCAAACATATCTGGAAACAGGCTAACAACGCCGAACCACTTTTCCGGTGTCACTTAAAACCCCGGGTCCCAGTCAACTTTAATGACCTTCGCTTCCTTATCCACCTCTTGTACGACGTCGTCGAACACAAAAGGCAATAGTCTTTCTTTCTGACCAAAAGCGTCGCCTACATTTGCTTTAACGTGAATCACGTCGTTAGCCCCTGTATTAAACACTTCTTTCACCACACCCAAGTCGTAACCTTGCGTTGTTACTACTTTCATGCCGGTGAGCTCACGCCAATATACCCCTTCGTCACCTAAATCAGGCAGCTGTGAAGCATTTATGTTGATATCCAAGTTTTTGATGCGCTCGGCATCATCTCGACTATCAACGCCCACAATTTTTGCAACGAGGCTTTTACCGTGCGGTCGCCACTGGTCAATTTGGTATTCTTTTTCATCGCCAATAAACCATGGCGCATACTCAAAAATACCTTCTGGCGTTTCTGTATAGCTGTTGATTTTGACCCAACCTTTAACACCGTACGGTGCGCCAATTTTGCCAACAATCACTTTGTCAGACGCTAGACTCATCTATACCACCAGTTAATAACAGCTTACGCTGCAGATTTTTTCGCTTCTTTTACCAAGCTAGAAACGCGATCTGATAAGCTCGCGCCTACACCAACCCAGTAATCTACACGTTCTAGATCTACGCGAAGACGTTCCGCTTGACCTTGTGCAGTTGGGTTGAAGAAACCGATGTTTTCAATGAAACGACCGTTTCTTGCACGACGGCTATCAGCCACCACTAGTTGATAAAATGGACGCTTTTTCGCGCCACCACGCTGTAAACGAATAGTAACCATAAATGCCTCAAACTCGTTGTAGCGTTACCGTTAACTTAAGCCTTCAAACTACGCCTAAAAATTAGACACCAGTTAGAAGGCCGCCGAATTATACGGATATCGCCACTCAATGCAAGTAAAAGTCTTGCTTAACTTATGATTAGCGCGTGCTCGGTGGCATTGCTTTAATCATTGTCGACAGCAGCACTAGCTGCACATGGGGTTGTGAACATAGTACAAAGTACGTGTTTCACCCATCGTTATTTTCCTGTATTAACTATTTTGCTTTGCTTCAGCGACTAGAACCTTCATCCCAGCGTAAATACTGCCGCTGTAATCGCATTGCTTGCGTCTAATGTACCTATTTTACCGTATAATCTAAACATTGAGTTTTAATAAGCGTAGCGAAATCAACGCTATGAATAAGTTATGCGTACGAAGAGGTCATTTTGACAACACCACTCGCCAGTGTATCAACCAAACAAGTCTTACAGTGGATTGGCTCACATTTGCTTCGCTATAAAATGCGCGTTGTAGGTGCGGTTACAGCACTTCTTACTGCTGCGATTGCGTGGCTTTTACTTGGGCAAGGCATTAAGTACGCGATTGACAGCGGTTTTATCGAAAATGCTGCAGACACCTTAAACAAAGCGACTGTAATGGTGTTAGCTATTACTATCTTGGCCTGTTTGGCGACTTACGCGCGTTTTTACTTGATGACCTGGCTTGGTGAGCGCGTTAGTGCCGATATTCGAAACCAAGTATATGCACACCTGCTTTCACTTCCGCCTTCATTTTTTGCGGAACTTAGAACTGGCGAAGTCATTTCTCGATTTACCAGCGACACTACAATTATCCAGACTGTGGTGGGAATGAGTTTATCGATGACTCTCCGCTCGGTGGTGACTTTTGTCGGTGCATTGGCACTTATGACCTTTTCAAGTCCCCTTCTTACATTTTGCGTGATTGTTGCCGTGCCCGCGGTACTGGTTCCTATCAAGGTACTTGCGCCTCAAGTGCGCCGTTACGCTAAAGAAAGCCAAGACAAAGTAGCAGACCTGGGGGCACGAATTGATGAAAGCCTTCACGAAATTATGACAGTACAAGCCTACACGGCTGAAAATGCCGAACGACTGCATTTCTCTAAAAAGGTAGAGCTTGCCATGGACATAGCCAAAAAGCGTATTCACTATCGGTCATTACTTATTGGCTGCATCATGTGCATTAGTATGACAGCCATCATTTTTATCGCTTGGGTAGGTGCAAGACAGGTATTAGACGGCGCGATGACAGTGGGTGAACTTTCCGCTTTTCTATTTTATGCCGTAATGGCAGGCGGCAGTGTGGCCACTATTAGCGAAGTCATAGGTGAGGTGCAGCGAGGTGTTGGTGCAAGTGAGCGTTTATATGAACTATTTACCACTGAGCCTGCTATTCGACCTATGAATGCAGAAGCTGCTGAGAGCTCTGCTTCTTTGAAACATCCAGTATTAGAAGGAGCAAGCGCCAAACCATTAATTTCCAAAGCGGCTCCACAAATAGAATTGGAGAATGTCAGCTTTGCTTACCCTAATAGTAAGCCTTTGTCCACTAGTTTGAACATCAGTATTCGAGCAGGAGAACGTCTAGCTTTAGTAGGTGCTAGTGGCGCAGGAAAAACAACGCTGTTTCAATTATTAATGCGCTTCTACGACCCAAGTGCAGGACAAATACTGTTTAACGGTGAGCCAATCAACAAAATGCCTGTAAATGTTCTGCGCCAACATATTGCCATCGTAACCCAAGAGCCCGTGGTTTTTGCTGATACCGTGCTAGAAAATATTCGCTACGGCAGCCCACACGCAAGTGATGACGCCGTGGTAAATGCGGCGAAACAAGCATTTGCACACGAGTTTATTGATAACCTTGATGAGCGTTACAACACGCAGTTAGGTGAAAGAGGCGTAAAGCTATCTGGCGGCCAGAAACAACGTATTGCCATTGCTCGCGCTATCTTGGCCGACCGTCCAATCTTACTTTTAGATGAAGCAACCAGTGCGCTTGATGCAATGAGTGAGCGGATGGTTCAGCAAGCTATAGACAGATTAATGGTGGGCAAAACCAGCATTGTCATTGCTCACCGACTCTCAACGGTACAGCACGCCGACCGAATCCTGGTCATGGATAAAGGGCGGGTGGTTGGAAGCGGAAATCATGCTTCTTTACTGAAAAGCGATACCCTGTACAGGGAATACGCCGAACTGCAATTGCTTAGCTGAACCGCCTGTGGTGCTATACGGTAAAAATAGTAAGGTTAACCAATCGGCTATAAATCATCCGTTTTGGTAATACAAAAATAAAGAACCAGCAGCTTTTCTGCACAGGTTCCAATAACGCTACGGGTTCAAAATGAAAAATTCATTCTATGGTGCAATGAAGACATGGACAGGTCTCTGTGCTCTTTTACTAATAACGGCGCCAACTGTAAATGCACAGTTTATGGGTGACAGGCAAGCTAAGCTTGTCGTAACTAAACCTATCGAATTCATGAACGAAACGCGAAACGTAGAGGCGGTAGGCAGTGCTGAAGCGGTTCGTTCAATTGTCTTATACCCTGCCGTTTCTGACGAAGTCACAGAAATCAACTTTGTGCCGGGTCAATCGGTAGAAAAAGGAAAAGTGTTGGTTCGTCTTGATGACAGACGCCAACAAACTGCGCTGAAACGCGCCAAGCTTACTTTAGAAGATGCACAGCGTACCGTGGAGCGATTAACATCAAGCTATAAGCAAGGTGCAGTTCCGGTTAGCGAATTAGATTTAGCTCGCACTCAGCGCGACCTTGCAGAGGTTGCCTTAGAAGAAGCGCAAGTAGACCTTGAAGACAGACACATCGTTGCACCGTTTGACGGAGTGGTAGGTATAACCGACGTTGAAGTAGGTGACCGAATAAACGAACAAACCATCATCACCACCTTAGACAATAGAAGCAAGCTCTTTATCAATTTTAAAGCGCCTGAAGCAGCACTGCCAGTGTTACTTAATACGCCGAACGTCACGCTTGAACCCTGGAGCGACAGAGATAAACGAGTAAAAGCCGAAATAGCCCAAGTTGATTCCCGCATTAATGAAGCAGATAGAACCCTTCGTGCCAGAGCCTTACTCGACAACTCCTCAGACCAATTTCGCCCGGGTATGAGCTTTCGAGTTAACTTAAGTATCGACGGCGACCGCTTTGCTGCGATCCCCGAAGCCGCACTGTTGTGGGGAGCCACTGGCGCTTATATTTGGCTTGCCGAAGACGGAAAGGCTAAACGCGTAGACGTAAATGTTCATCAACGTCTTAGAGGAACCATCCTTGTTTCAGGCAATATTGAAGAAGGTAATATACTGATATCTGAAGGCGTACAACGTTTACGCAACGGTCAAGAAATTACCACCGAGCTGGCCGGAGGGCCTCAAGGTGAGTGATCCTAATTTATCTTCTTCAGTGAGTGATCTCCCTTCACTTTCGATACGACGCCCTGTTTTAATCATCGTTTTAAATTTACTCATCGCTATCGCAGGCCTTGCCGCGCTAAGCGGGCTTGAAGTGCGTGAACTACCCGATGTAGACACTCCCCGCGTTACAGTTACAGCGCAATTTCCGGGCGCATCACCAGAAACCGTTGATGCAGAAGTTACGGGGCGCTTGGAGGGTGCAGTTGCCCGCGTTAGCGGTGTGAAAAATATATATGCGCAAAGCGAAGAAAATTCTGCCCGCGTTCGTGTCGAGTTTCGCCCTGGCGTTAATCTCGAAGACGCGGCCAATGAAGTGCGCGAATCGGTAAGTCGCGTACAGCGTCAACTTCCTGAGGACGTGGAGCAAGTAGCAATCATTCGCGCAGACAGTGACGCTCAAGCAGTAGTGAGCCTTGCTATCTCCAGCGACACGCTGGACATGGAAACCCTTACCGAACGCGTCGATACAGATGTCGCGCCTTTGTTTCTTAGTATCCCAGGTGTAGCTGACGTTACGCTAAACGGCGATAGAGAACGAGTATTACGTGTATCAGTAGATCCTCTTCGCCTCACCAGCTTTAGCCTTTCAATGAGTGATATAGCCGACGCATTATCACTCGCCCCTTTTGATGTTCCCGCAGGCAGCATGCAGTCGGCCGATCAGGCGCTTATTGTGCGCGCTGATGCAACGTCAGTCTCAGCAGAAGATGTTGGCAACATCGTTGTAAGCGGCGATATTCGCATTAATGATGTCGCAAGTGTTTATTTTGGTCCAGCCGATACCACCAGCGTGGTTCGCTTGGACGGCACGCCAGTCATCGGAGTGGGTGTGATTCGCCAAGCTAGCTCTAATACCATAGAAATTTCTGATGAAGTGTTAGCAATGGTCGAAGACCTAGACAAGCGCTTCAGTGATATGCATATTACGGTAACCTCAGACGATGCGGAATTTATAAGGGATTCTGTCAAAGAAGTTGTAATATCGCTTAGCCTTACTGTGGCCTTAGTGGTAGTTACACTACTGGTATTCATAGGTTCTTGGCGCGCGACGATTGTTCCGGCGCTCTCTATACCTGTATCGCTGGCGGGTGCACTGGCAATTATTTGGGGCATGGGCTTTTCGATCAACATCCTAACCCTACTCGCTCTCGTTCTAGCCACGGGTATGATAGTAGACGACGCTATTGTGGTATCTGAAAATATACAGCGCCGCAGAAGTATGGGGTTAGGTGCGCGTGCAGCTGCCGTAATTGGCACACGTGAGGTGTTTTTTGCGGTAGTCGCCACAACAGCGGTGCTCGCTTCAGTATTTATTCCTATTGCGTTTCTTCCTTCAACCGCAGGCCGTTTGTTTAGAGAGTTCGGCGGTGTATTAGCTGGCGCTGTCGTTATCTCTTCTTTTGTTGCACTTTCTTTGGTGCCAGCGCTTACCGCACGCCTTAAGGTGAAAGAATCAAAAAGCAACGGCTTGTTTAGCAAAACCTTCGGACGCTTTGGAAATGCATGCCTTGGCATGTATCAAGCTTCACTGCTAAAAGCCCTTAAATACGGCTGGGTGGTAGGCATACTTAGCCTAGCCGCAGGTGGTGGTGCATATATTCTGTCACAAAATATCGATAATGAGCTTTTGCCAAGCGAAGATAGAGGCACCATCAGAATTTTCGCCCGAGGACCCGACGGCGCAGGCCTTAACTTTATGGACAGACAAGCTGAAAAAATGGAAGAGTTGCTAATGCCCTATGTGGAAAACGGCACTATAGATTCTATTTACACCGTGGTCGGCTCTTGGGACCCTAACATTGTATTTATTACAGCCCCCTTAAAGCACTGGGACGACAGAGATAAATCACTGCAAGATGTGGTAAATGAAATACGCCCTAAATTACAGCAAATACCTGGTGCTCCTGGTAATGCCTTTGGTGGCAACAGTTTAAACTTGCGCGGTCAAGGTGGCGGGTTAGAAATAGCACTCACCGGTGATACTTATGAAAACATCTTCCTAGCTGCGCAGAACTTTTCGCGCTTGCTTGAAGAGAATTTGCCTGAACTTGGCAGGCCGCGTATAAGCTACGACCCAACGCAGCCACAGATGCGCGTAAATATAGACCGCCGTCGTGCTGAGGAGCTGGGCGTTCCACTTACCGATATTGCAAGCACATTACGTGCTGCGGTTAACGGCGATGATATTGCCGATTTAAACGTGGGCGACCAGGCTATTCCTATTATGCTGCAAACCAATAACCGCAGCACACTTGACCCCTCTGAACTTACCAGCCTTTATGTAAAAAGTACTGAAGGCAACTTAGTCCCGCTTTCTAGCGTTGCTTTTATTAGCGAAGAGGGCGTTGCTGCTGAATTAGAACGTCAAGCGCAGCGACGCGCAATAAAAGTGGAAATGGAGCTACCGGAAGATGTGGCACTTAGCGAGGTAGTAGACAAAATTCGCACGCTAGCACTAGATACCCTGCCCGATGGCATTGGATTGGTCTTTTTAGGTGAAGCACAAACCTTTGAAGAAACGACTAAGCAGGTTGCGCTCACCTATATTTTAGCGTTTGTCATCGTTCTGCTTGTACTAGCTGCCCAATTTGAAAGTGTGAATAGTGCGGTGGTGGTTATGCTAACTGTGCCCTTTGGTATTGCTGCCGCGGTCTACGCGCTGTTTTTAACCGGTACTAGTATTAATATTTACTCGCAAATTGGGTTGGTAATGTTAATTGGTTTACTCGCCAAAAATGCCATTCTCCTGATTGAGTTTGCCGACCAGCTTCGCGATAAAGGTTATGATATTTATGACGCCATTGTTGAGGCAGGGAAAGTGCGTTTACGCCCTATTATGATGACGTTGGTATCTACAATTCTAGGTGGACTGCCGCTAATACTTTCAACGGGAGCAGGTGCTGAAGCGCGCAACGCTATTGGCTGGGTTGTATTTGGCGGACTTGGCATTGCCGTGGTGTTTACCCTTTACCTTACGCCTGTGCTTTATCTTGCGCTTGCTCGCTTTACCAAACCTCGTGCGGATGAAAGCGCCAAGCTTGAAAGAGAAATGGAAGAAGCCGACGCACAGCACTCTTGAGAGTTCTCAGTATAGGTAGGCGCTATGTCTATTCAGGCAACATTTAATCGTGTACTGAGCTACTCACTGTGCTTTAAAAAATAAAACAGACGCCCAAGCCAACGGATTTAGTAATAAACATAATTGTTATTACACCCGTGGTTTAGGCGTTTTTTGTTGAAGTGCTGCGGAAATATGAATACGCATGTGAATCGATTCATAAGAACTAAGCTATTTAATTGGTTTTACAGAACGCTTCAGCCTTGCCAGTAAAGGCAAGCAGCTCATCTATCATCTCATCAAAGTAAGGGTTGTACGTGAGCCTTGCGTACACGCTTTCTTTCTTTTCGCTGATAAGCTCGCCGTTTTCTCTCTCTGGCTTAAATCCCCAAGGTCCATACCATACTTTCTCCCCTGCTTTGCAGCGTGCTTCAGCGTCACTTCCTTGGCCGTTGTCACAAATGCGAAACGTACTTTCCGTTCCATACAATGGGTTGTGTTTGGAAAAAAGTGTACTCATGTGCGATGCAGCGCTAATCCGTTGCTCAGGAACGTTCATGGTTTGCATGATGAGAGTATTATCAGGCACTTCAGGTTTTTTCTCACCCTGCCAAATCAAACACTTACGCGGATGAGCGAAATTATCTCTGAATTGTTCAGCAATCTTTGTAGTATCCACAACGCTGTCTTTTTCGGCCACCACCATCAGCACAGGAAGATTTAAAGTTCGCTTCCTTTCGTCTGATTGAGAAAACAAGTCTTGAATCACATTTACGCTTTCCTGATAGGCAGCGAACCCCGGCATAGCGGTAGAATTATAGCGACTTGGATTGTCCTCCTCTTCTACGTTAGGCCACGGAAACAATGAATCGATGTAAGGGGCCAAACGGGACACAAAAAAGCGTGACTTAAAGGCCGGTGAAAAATGCATAAGCCCCTTAATATCAAGCTCTTCAACCATTGAAAAACTTGCAATAGTGGTTAAATTCGCCCCCGTGGAAAAACCGCCAATGTATAAATTGTCTACTTCTTCAGAAAATAGCCGTATGTGATGATTAGTTTCTTTCTGCCACTGCTGGTAGCTAACCTTTAGCATGTCTCCGGGTTTTGAGCCGTGTCCTGGCAACAGGATGGTTCTAACGTGAATACCCTCACTACACATGGCGTTGGCAACATCACGAAAAAAGTAAGGTGAATCTCCCAACCCATGAACTAACAAGACGCCAATATTGCGATATTGCGTGCCGCATTCAAATGGCATGTTCATGGACATTTCTCGTGCTTTATTGTCAGTAATAAACGTCCTGTGCTCACGCAAGTAACGTTCAACTTCATTAAGGTAATTATCGAAAGGCTGCACACCAACCGGAAAGGCCTGTGCACTGGCGCTGAACTGAGAACTTTGCGACGAATGGCATCCGCTCATAAAGAACAGCGCGAGAGAAGCAGCACATGCATATGCTGCTTTAATAGTAAATTTGGGCATTGTTAACGTGTAGGTCTATGACAATGAAAAGCGATTATTGCAGTATATCTTTGCCCGAAACTAATGCCTTAGCGAGTAATTTATGGGTAAGTAGTGATAGAAGCTCGGTTTCCTCTTCGCTTCGTTCGCCATCAACGCCCGTGATTGCCATCGCCACCTCTAGCGTTTTCTCAGCATCGAACGACAGGTCCTGTTTTAAGCTACGTAGAAACGTAAGCGCATCGCCTGTATCTATGGCCTTTCGGGTCTGATAGATAGTGTCGTTAAGAAATGCTTCGCGGCAAATCGGGCTTTGCCAGTCCAAAGACTCGACCATCGTATTTAGGTAGTCTTGTTCAGACAGCGTAACCATACCGTCGACTTGATAAAGTAAAACTGAAAGCTTGATAAGGGCTTGGTTGAAATTTTGTTGATCTGATAATTGCATAAGTCATTCCTATTCGTACCTTATACACTGGTACCACCACTTTGCCCGCTCCTTGCTAGGCATGAATTTATAATGTCATTATAGCGTGCTATTGCTTGTTGACAGCAGTATTACGCCATCGTTAAAGATTTAGTTCATCATGCTTAAAATGTAATAAAAACGTTAATCAATTATAGAAGAAAGAGACTAAAAACCAAGTATTAAAGCAGGCATGATTTTTATATTCATTAACCTTCTTTTGATTAAAATACTTGGTCGTGAGAACATAATTATGAAAAAAATACTTCTACGGCTTTTAATAATCTATCTCTCTATCAATGTGCTATTAGCTGCACTATTTTTTGCTCTGGGTGGAGCGCAAATGTTGCCCCTGTCTACATTACCAGAGAAAAGCCAAGCACCTTCACTCACAACAGATCTCGAATTTTTGCAACAGGTTGTGATTGAAAACGAATCACATACATCGCCAGCCCAACGTCAACAATTTAACGACATCATTTCACAGAACGCTTCAGTAAGATCGGTAGACGATTTAAGTTTAGTCGGTTTTCAGGCTCTGTCTGTTTTCGATAATGCCCATACAACCTTGCTAAAACCTAAAATGAGAAGGCTGCCGATACGCTTTCATTGGACATCAAATGCTCTTGTTGTTGTAAAAACAACGGCTAACTACTCTCATATATTGGGACAACGTGTTATCGATATTGGCGGGAAGTCACCCGAAGTAATGTTAAGCGACATTCCAAAAGTAGTGGGTGGCGGCACAAACGCATGGAAGAGATATCGTAGTGAATATTTCTATTCCGCTCCCAGCGCATTGGCTTTGTTTGGCGCAAATGTAAATAACTACAGCGTTGATATCACTTTAGAATCAGCCTCTGGTGAACACACAACTTACAACATGACGGCGTCTCAAGAAGCAATGCCAGGTGACCCGTTCTGGGACTTTTTGGATTTTTTCCCCGATGACGATAGCTTCAATACAAAAGGATGGGCGACCTTATTTACTAATGACTCGCCACTTCCGCTGTATCTACAGAACACAGAACAACTTCATTGTATCTCAAATCTTCCACCAAAAGAGACACTTTACATAAGAATGAACGGAAGCTTTGATGGCAAAGAGATCAGCATTGAGGATTTAATATCAAGCGCCCAAGCGCACACAAAAAACACCAATAATAACAATATCATTGTCGATTTTCGGTTTAATAGAGGTGGCGACTACACCAAGGCTCTCCCCTTCGTGAAAGCACTGTCTTCTATGGTTTCCGCTAAGGGAAAGCTATATTTGATAGTCGGGCCTAACACATTTTCCGCAGGTATTATTGCCGCGTCTCAATTTAAACGCTACATACCTGAAAAATTAGTGGTAGTCGGCAGTGAAATGGGAGATACCCTGCGTTTTAAAGCTGAAGGCTTTTACCCCACGCTTCCCCACTCTGGTATTACGCTATATTTGACAAAAGGTTGGACCGACTTAATTGATGGTTGTGGGTGGCTAGACGATTGCTGGTTACCTAACAAATTTTTGCTTGAAGAAGTCGGTACATTTGACATCGACATCTATATTGAAAACGATTGGGCAAGCTTTATAAACGGCCAAGATCAGGTGCTAGATGCCATCGAGGATAGAATAAATAGCCCTCAATAGCCTAATTTACATCAGACTATGATGTTAAGGTTGCATCGTTGTCCCGCCAACAACTCAACCTAAAAAGCCTCATCGATATCGTTTAATTAACAGCGTCCTAGATATAAATGAGGCTTTTTTTGTTGCAACTTCGGTGTGTTAGATTGACGCGCTATTCAAAAACCACACACATCCGGCTAACGCAGCCCTAGCATGATATCGTTAATATAGAAATTCCCTGTATAGACTTTATCGTTATTACCGTGCGGTTCTAATGCAAAAAACTGCTTATCTTGCTCGTCTAAGGCTTGATATCCGCCAATCACCTGATAAATCCACACTTCAGGGTCGAAGTCTAACGCGTGTTCTTCAAAGTAATCCAGCGCCGTTTTAGGCTGACCAGAATCGATGACTTCACAGAAATACGCTTCTACTGCTTGCTGCAAAGGATCTTTCTCAAGCGACAAGGTCGATTGCTCAGTCACATCAATATCGACCGGTTTGGTATCTTCGTGTCTTGACTGACGTTTATGCACATGTGTCAGCGACGCGACAATTTGCTGATAATCGGCTTCATGCTCAACATTGTTAACGTCTGGGGCGGCATTAGCAATAATCGCGTCCGATTGGTTAAACAATACAGGTACGTTAGTCAAATTAGCGTAGTTGCCCGGCGCAAAATCAGGCTGCTGCTCCATGTGTAGCAAGAAGCCCTTAAGCAACCGTGTGCGACCTTGGAACTCTCTAAATCGGCCCAACAAGTCTAATAAGCGTGCCTGTACTACTGATAACTCCTGTGCAGCCTTGGCAAAGCGCTGCTGCAGCGACACTACCAGCAAATGACGAAGTTCACGGTTAGAACCTGCCAGTTCACTTAACTCATCGAAGCGGAAACACTCAAGCTGAGCAAGTAAGTCGGTTACCTGACCTTGCGCCAGTTCATTTTCGCGAATTTTAGCGTCAACCGAAGACACATAGCCGAACTCATTGTTAATACGGCCAAACATGACACGCACGCTATTGCTCAATGATTCTGAAAGTTGATAGACATGCTCGGTTAAATCGCCCATGTGGGCTGCCGCTTCGTTGTATTTGTTGTAGTGAAGGGCTTCTTTATAGTGCTCTGTTAGGGTTTTAAGGCTTGCCAGCGAGGCACCAATATTGGCGTTGATAGTTCGGTTGCGCTCATCTTGTAAACTCCCTTCTAAAAGGGTTCTTACCGCGCTTTTTAAACGCAGTTCACTTTGCGCTTCCGGGCGCCACAACACGCCTAATTGAACGAGCTGTTCTAATACCTTAGGACTGTGGTCACGCTCTTTTACCGAGCCATTAATGTACGCCTGCATGATAAGGTCGCTGTGACGACCCAATGCGTTTAAGAGTTTAGTCCCTGCCTGAATTAACACCTGGCTCATATCAAGCTACCTTGCGAAATAGCGGCCTCCGCCTGCTCAGATAAACTCAGCGCTTCCGTTTCATCAATAAAGCGTAGCATTTCGTAAAGGTGTTCAATTTTGCCAGTGCCCAAATAAATCTGTTTATCTGGGTTTGGTTTAATCAAATAGCCCATTTCAGTCAAGCGTTTAAAAACCTGCTTTAACTGTCCATCTAAATTCACACTGGTAGAACCGAACATACGATAGCGCGAAATTTTCTCTAGTTGCTCTGCATAGGCGGGTGTGTCTTCAATGGTCGTTTGCAGCTCATTTAGTCTAATAGCGCTCCCCATGGTAATTGGCATATCAGATTCATTAGCTTGCTGAACCAGCAGCAACCACTCTACCAGAGGCACTAGGTTAGATGCTGTATCTTGAAACTGCTGTGTAAGCACTTTGCGCTCGTTTTCACCGATGGTGAGAAAGCTTGCAAAGAATACGTCACCTTCAGCGGTGGTCGATAATGTGCGGTTTAATAGCGCTAAATGAGGTTCTAGCTGAGCAGCGTTGTCTCTTGATTTAAGAAAACGCCACGCCTCTTCATCGGTCACCTGACAAATAAACGCGCCTTGTAGAAGTGCACTTAGTACACGGCCTTGTTCTGTCATCATGCTGATGTCTCCTCACCTGCTACTTCACCGTTCTTTTCTGCTTCTTTTTTCAGTTTAATACGCGCCCCTATAGAGCTTGCTTTTGGCTGAACCACCTGCAGTTGGCGGGTTACCTTATCTATTAAGTAGCGGTTTTCAAACAGCGTCAGTACTTCCGATTCTGGGTTAGGGAATGCGCCAACTACGCTGATGTTATTGTTTTGACACGCTTCAAAGATTTTCTTCACGTTGTTTTGGTGAAGTGTACCGAGTTCATCGATAGGCCAGTGCACTGTGGCGTCAGCATCGCCGCGCAGAAGACGGGTGAAAGCGAGTAAAAACTTACACAAGATAAGGTATGCCATACCGTGGCTTGATGATTCATTAAGCTGGCGGTCGGTACGAATAACAAGGTCACTTTTACCTTCACGTAGGTGGAGTTCGATATCAAGTAGCTTGCTAATGCCGCCCGTAAGCGCCGCACGACCAAGAATATCAAGAACACGGCGCATACTTTGACCGTATTCTTCTTCCGGTAGTTCGTTAGCCCCCTCTTCCATCCAGTGTTCGTAGAGCTTTCTGAATTGCTCTAGTTCCGGCCAGAATTCAAGTTCACTAATACGTGAGCGAATTTTAACAGCCGAGTCAGACACACCATCAAGGGAAAGGTCGCCGTCGACCTCTTGGGTAATACGGCGGCTTTGCGACACAATGCGTTTGTCGATATCTGCAAGTACAAAGTAGTATTGGGATAGATCGGCACCAAAGATACGGCCTTGCTCACGCAACCCCTGTAGCTTCTGCGGAACAATCACGTTCAGGAGCTGTGCCAGGTGCGACACCATACGGCGGTGATCAAAACTCTTCACGCCGTGGGCGTTCAGCGTTGCACACTCTTCACGGGCGCGCTCCCACGTATCCGATAACCCCGTGCCCGCTTGCGCCGCAATTAGCTGGTCGAATCGTTCTACATAGGCGCGAATATCGCTTAACAAGTTTTCACGCTCTTGAAGCTGGCTTTGCACTTCAGAAATACGCTGCCCAATACTTACATCGTCATGCTTAATTTCAGCCGTTTCATCACCTGCTTGAAGAGTTAGCTTGGCAAGAGATTTACTTAAGGTTTTAACCTGTTCTAAATACTCACTGGCAGTTTTAAGCGTAGTTTCAAGCTGCCCGTGTTGCTCTTGAAGCTGTTCGCGGTTAGCTTTATAAGTAGCTTGTTTGCTGGCTAAATTACGCTCGGATTCACCCAACAACTTACGGGACTTAGACAAGCCTTCTTGCCATACCACTTTTTGTTTGGTAAACACGTTAGTGTACCAACGTTCGTAATCAGCCACTTTATGACGATGGGTTTCAGTGCGTGTAATGTCTTCTTTAAGCTTATTGATTTGCTTTTTAAGCTGACCTATTTCATCAACATCCACACCGCGATTGCTTAATTCGCTCTCTAGCCAATCCTGCATATCTTTACGGTCTTGTGCAGCACTCTCCTTCGCTTTTCGCATGTCGCTATCAAGCTGAGATATACGTGCTTCACTGTCAGCGATAAGCTGCTGCCAGTGGAATTTGTGTTCAGTTTCCGCTTCGCGTTGCTGATCTTTGATTTCATCTCGGCTAAGCTCAAACTGCGCCTTCGCTTGTTTTTGCGACTGCTGATTCGCTTCAAGCTTAGTTTTGGCTTTTTGCTTACGAGTAGAAAGTGCCTGCTGATATTCGCTAAGTACCGTATCGCGGTCTTGCTGTGCACGTTTACGACTGGCTTCAGCACTTTTAACGGCGTTGTCTTTTTGGGTAACCACTAGCTCGGCGTTACGCACATCTTCGTTGGCTTTCGCCAAACGCTGTTCGCATTCGTTCTGCGCAGCAAGGGCAGCGGCTTGACGAATTTCAGCTTCTTGCATTTGCTGCTTAAGCGCTTGCTCAGTAAAGGCATAGTCTGGGGTATCAAGTTCAGTAAGTGCTAACTTAACGCCCATAAAGGTATCGCTTGCACCTTGTGCATCCTTTGCCATAACCGGCGTTAAATCAGTGCGCTCTAAAAGCTCAGGGCGAACAACTTTACCTAAGGATAACTCCCAGTCATCGACATTGGCGCGCAAGAACTCAAGTAGCGAGCCTTCGCCAGGGTAAAGAAGCGCATTAATTTTGTTAACTGCTTTTTCTTCTTGTTGAAAGGCATTGCGCGCTTTATCTAACGCATTTGAGCACTCTTTGCGAAACTCCACTGACTTGCCGTGCGCCTGCTGCGCTTGTCGCAGTTCACCGCGCGCTGCATCTTCATTGATAGATGCTTCTTTAATCGCGGCATCAAGAATATCTAGCTGAGATTGTTCGAACTCGTTGTAGCCCGCATTGCTAAGTGAAGCTTTAAGTTCAGCTTCTGCTACTTTTAGCTCATTTAAACTATTTTGGTAATCGTTTTGAAGCGCGCTTAGCTGACTATTGTAGTCACTCTGAATGCGGCTTAGCGCTTCACGCTCGTTTTGCTGCTGCTCCGCTTTGTTCTCTGCAGCTTCTTGGCGCGCGGCTGACATTTCTTCTAGGGTAATTGACAGCTTTTCACCTAGCTCAGCCAAGCGCTTGTTATAGGCCGACTCAATATCCTGGTGTTTTTCAGTAAGCAATACATAGCGACTATCGGCCATAGCCTTTTCATTTTGCCACTGCGCTAGATTTGCGACGTCTTCTTTAAGCTGCTCAATATTTTCGTCTTGCCACTTATCGAATTCACGCTCTACGGTATCAAGTTCACTGGTAAACTTCTCAACATCGGCGCGGGCTGATGAAATAACCTGGTTTAGGTGATCGCGGGTATCCCCCCACTCGCTGTCCGTTTGTTTGCGTTGGAAGCTATTCTCATCCAGTTCATTCTTTGTGGTTTCAACGCGTGCAGCCAAGTAAGTCTTATCAAGCTCGAAACTATGCTTAAGGTTAGCAAGCACTTGCTCTGTTGTGGTTAGCGCCATGTCAGCTTGTTCAAGCTTAGAAAACTCAGGGCGAATTTTGTCGAATTGTTTAATTAAGTGACATTCTTTAATCCAGTCATCGACGCGGTGGCGGCTTAGCCCTGAAGTAGGTGGCGTAACGCCATCTTCTTCTAAAATGGCGGCAATCATGGCCTTGATAGTTTCCATCTTGCCTTCTTTAGAGTGAACCGCTTTAGCCAGCTTCTCAATGTGGCGCATGTGTTTCGACGGTTCGCAAAGGCTAAAGATTTTGGCGTAGCCTAGTAGCTCACGGGCATTGTTACTCTGGTTAAGCACACCGTGATCGTTTTGAATGATGGCGCGGAAGTCTTTCGTATTAAGTAAGCTCGTTACCAATATATTGTTGCGCTTCATGGCGCGTGCAAGCTCGGCGCTGCTTACACTGGCGTGTTTGCCGTTCTTTTGCTCTATTAAGTAATCACTGATTTCAAATGGCTTGCCGATTAAACGATAATTAACGCCGGTTCCATTTGAGCTTAACACTGCTTGGCACAGGTCACCTTCAGCGCGTGTATATTCATAGATAATAAAGCTGGATAAACGAGGTAAGTACCAGCGTTCAAAGCTGTCGCGGGTTGCCGGAACCACACGACTTGGGTACTCGCCGTAAAACACGGGAATAAGTCGTTGAAGCGTGGTTTTACCCGACGCATTGGTACCACAAATATTGGTGTGTCCATCAAGCTTTAGCTCGACCACGCCTGGTAAATGCGTGTCGATAAGAATAATACGTTTTAAGCCTGCCATAGTGTTCCTGTATCAATAACTCTGCCGCGTGAACGCTCACACAGCACAAAACTGTACCTGCTTTGATAGGGTAAAAGTTGCATACCTGAAAAAAAGCGAGCACATGCGCACGATGTAGCCCGTCAGTGTATTATGAATTCACGAATTTGCACAGATGCGCGGTGATTTGTTGGTTATAAAGCATGCTATTGTTTAAAAGTTAGTTGGCAAAGCTTTTGAATATCCCAATAACGCCATATAAATATAAAGCGGCACGTACTGATAAGGTGCGTGCCACTTTAGCGAAAGCATTGAGCTTTCATAGAACAGCGATGAAATGAACGGTTTCTACAAGGCTGTTCATCAGTTGTTTTACTTCACTGACAATACATTTACCGACTCTGGTGCGGGATACATCATGCTAAAGCTGGGCGTAATATCACCCGAGGCTGCATTTAGAATATTGTCAAAGCGCAGGATCATGCCATTTGATTTTTCAGCAACATATACATGACCATTGCTGAGCATCAAGTCTACCGGATTACCCAACATTGAGTTCGATCCTGCAATATTGACGGATACATCCGTTATGCCATCGGCACTGCCTGCGCCAGGAATCACGTACAATTTACCGTCAGTAGCATCCGCTGCGCTGCCTACATCAGAAATGACCAAGCTATCGCTTTGGCTATCATAGTCTATGCCATGGATGTTAGTTGGCGCGGCAAATGCTGTCCCACCACTTGCTGGGACAATCAGCCTGTCTTCACCCGTAATTACGGTTTCACCGCTTTCCATTTTGCGCATCACTTCTTCAAACACGGCAACCGAACCGTTAGTTAACGCCAGATACGCGCTATCAGTCGATGGGTCGTAATCCACATCCCAAGGGCGCGCCCCGTTGGCAGCTTCAAGTGTTAATAGAGGCGCAACATTACCTGATGCACAGGGCGAAAATACGCGAACGGCAGGAGTAGCTTCGTTAACATCTGCCACAAATACCACACCTGCTTCTGAGGCAATGTCTAGCCCTTTAGGTGCAATCAAACCTGTTTTGCTACCCGCAATCATATGGTCGAAACTATCGCTATACATCATACCGTCTCGCATGGTTTTGAGGCGATTAATCACGAGTAAACCACCCGTTGAGGTTTCAACATCATCGAAAGTAATGACGCCATCACCACTAGCCGTGAAAGCGGCACTCTCAATGCTCATACCAGCGTCAAAAGTGCTTAGCTCACTGGAAAGTACAGCGCTGTATTGCGCTACTTGCCCCGTGGTTGCACCTTCGCTTGCAGGGTTACTTGATACCGAAAGGCCCATAATAGGCATGGTAGTTATCCCGTCGTCCGAAGCGTCTTTCATTTCATTTAATTCTTTAAACTCAGCCAAAGACTCCGGTTTAACCGAAGGTGTAGATAACGTCGGTGCAATGTCACCACTCTCCCCATTAAAAATGCTTGAGAAGACCAAAATAGCGTCATTTGATTTTTCCGCCACGCGAAGGTCAGAGCCCGTTAGAATAATGTCGACAGGGTTACCAAGCTGAGTCGACGCTCCACCGATTACTCTTGTTGGTACGACAGCCCCGTCCACTGACGAGATATTCTCTAATACAAAAATTTGGCCATCATCTGCAACCGCTGCATCACCCACATCAGATACTACCATGCGGTTAGACATAGGCTCGTATACAATACCATGCAGGTTAACTGATATTTGATTGCCATCTGCATCAGAAGGCACCACCGAGCGCATTACTGTGGGCGCAAAGCCCGAACCAGCTACGTTGTCGTATACCGCTAACGTACCATCGGTTAGAGCCACAAATAATCTATCGTTTTGTTCGTCGTATGCCAGGTCCCATGGTTTTGCGGAAACCATAATCTCAGCTACAGGCGCAACGTCTCCCGACGCTTGCCCTCCAAAAACGCTTACCTTTTGACCGTTAAAATCAGCTACCATTACTAGGCCAGCATCTTCAGCAAACGCGATACCTTTGGGGTTAACCAGACCTGTTGCTGTACCGGTTATTTCGTTACCCGTATTCATCATGTAGTTGGTTTGGGTATTGAAATTACACAATGTCCTAACTAAAGGTAAATCACTGTCACCAGCTTGCACCAAGGCTCCGTTTTCAGTGAAAACAATGCCTTCATTAGCACCTGTGGTTACCGTGTTAAGTGCATTGGCATTTTGATCCACCACAGTTACCGTGTTGCGGTTAGCATCGCCGTTATTCGCAACCAAAAAAGTACCCGCAGCGAAGCCTGGAGCTCCATCTTGTCCTGGCGCGCCGTCAACACCGTCTGTACCGTCAGCTCCATTTAAACCATCTGCGCCGTCATCACCATCACAGGCACTAAGTGCGAACACCATGGCTGTAGCTAATAGTGACAGTTTTAATTTTTGTTGTGATGTTTTATTGAATTCCATCTTCATCTCCGAACTTGTTGTTTAGTGAAGTGACGCCGCTTAACCGCGCGATGCGATCAGTACTACCAACGTCCTGTTCAACAAGCCAAACGATTGATGAATGATACTGGATGCAAAAAAATTAAAAAAACCTCAACGCATTGCTGCTATTGAGGTTTTTGGTAGTTTTTGAACTATAGCGAATTAGCGTGGGGGAAAGCCGCCGCCTCCGCCGAAGCCGCCCCCGCCAAATCCACCTGGACCACCCGGGCCTCCAAAGCCGCCACCACCCGGTGGCATCATGCCTTTCATCTGGCGCATCATTTTCTTCATCCCGCCGCCAGACATCTTCTTCATCATTTTTTGCATTTGCGTAAACTGCTTAAGCAAACGGTTTACGTCTTGAATTTGCGTACCTGAGCCGGCTGCGATACGGCGCTTACGCGACCCTTTAATCATATCTGGGCGCGCGCGTTCGGCGGGCGTCATTGAATTGATAATGGCTTCCATTTGATTGAACTGCTTGTCGTTTGCCTGATCTTTAATTTTATCAGACATACCGCCCATGCCAGGCAGCTTATCAAGCATCCCCATCATGCCGCCCATGTTCTTCATTTGCTCAAGCTGATCTTTAAAGTCTTGTAGGTCGAAGCCTTTGCCTTTCTGAACCTTTTTAGCCAGTTTCTCGGCTTTCGACTTATCGACTTTACGCTCAACTTCTTCGATAAGGCTAAGTACATCACCCATACCCAAGATACGAGACGCAATACGCTCAGGGTGGAAAGGCTCAAGTGCATCAACCTTTTCGCCCATACCGATAAACTTGATAGGTTTACCTGTGATATGACGAACCGACAGTGCAGCACCGCCTCGTGCATCACCATCTGCTTTGGTCAGTATTACACCGGTCAGCGGCAGTGCATCGTTAAAGGCTTTTGCCGTATTCGCAGCATCTTGCCCCGTCATGGCGTCAACCACAAACAATGTTTCAATAGGCTTAACGGAAGCGTGAAGTTCTTTAATTTCGTCCATCATGTCGTTGTCGACGTGCAAACGACCCGCAGTATCTACAAGTAATACATCGAAGAAATTCTTCTTTGCTTCAACAATGGCATCGTTAACGATATCAATGGGCTTTTGTAAAATCGTTGACGGGTGAAAAGCTACGTTCACTTCACCTGCAAGGGTTTCGAGCTGCTTGATAGCGGCCGGACGATAGACATCGGCACTCACTACCATCACTTTCTTTTTCTCGCGCTCAGTTAGGTATTTGGCAAGTTTACCTACAGAGGTAGTTTTACCCGCACCTTGTAAGCCCGCCATAAGCACAACCGCAGGAGGCTGAGTCGCTAGGTTCAGCTTTTCGTTCGCCTCCCCCATTACAGACTCAAGCTCAGATTGAACGATCTTTATAAATACTTGGCCAGGCTTAAGACTCTTGGTTACTTCGGTACCAACAGCACGCTCTTTTACCTGTGCAACAAACGCTTTTACGACAGGCAGCGCTACGTCGGCTTCAAGCAGAGCCATACGCACTTCGCGTAGCGTTTCTTTAATATTATCTTCAGTAAGACGCCCTTTACCGCTGACATTTCGTAATGTCTGGCCTAAGCGTTCTGATAAATTCTCAAACATAGTATGAAACTTCTTTTTATTTCAGACGTAATGCCCGCATTGTAACGTAAAAGCGAACGGTAACGTACCCACAATTGCGGTTAAATTTTTAAACTTTTGCGCTGAGGGTTGTCGAACTTAGATGTTTAAATTTTGAATTCAACATTGAGTAATAATTGACTATCCATGAACCTAAACCCACACTAAAAGTGGGTGTGAAATAAACAAAATCAAGGAGATGGTTGAATTTACTTGCAAGTTGCAGTATCAATACCGACTCAGTCGGTGAAGACGTCACCTACCTATTACAGGACGCATCATGAACACCCTTTTCGCCATTTCTGCTGCTTTACTCTACGCATTAGCTGCGGCAGTACTTATTGGCAAATTCGTACACCACGATGGCCCGAATAAGCGATTAGGGCTATCCATCGCTAGTGTTGGTGCAATTGCACACATCGCTTTTCTTACCAACGTTATTATTGTCGCTCCTGGGCAAGACATGAGTGTAACCAACGTACTTTCATTAGTGTCGTGGATAATCACCGTTTCCATGCTTATATTTGCCCGCGCCATTCCTAATCTTATTTTACTTCCTGTTGTGTTCGGCTTTGCAAGCCTTACGGTACTCGCCTCACAATTTATTCCCGTGTCGTACATCATGCACATAGAGTTGCAGCCTGGCTTGGTTATTCATATTAGCTTGTCTTTGTTCGCTTACTGCACCTTGGTTATAGCATTCCTTTACGCGCTTCAGATGTCGTATATCACCTACCGGCTGAAACAAAAAGGTGCGGCGTTACTACACTCATCGCTGCCCCCTCTAATGCTGGTAGAAAATATCTTATTTAAGCTATTGCTTGCGGGCACTTGTTTATTGACAGTTTCGCTTATTAGCGGGTTTGTTTTTTTAGAGGATATGTTTAATAAAACCTATGCGCACAAAACGGTGCTTTCCGCAGCCGCACTCGTTGTTTTTCTTACTCTTCTGATTGGCCAAAAGCTTCGAGGCTGGCGTGGACGACAGGTTATTGTTATGACCGTACTGGGTGTCACGCTTTTGTCTCTTGCGTATTTTGGCAGCAAGTTAGTTCGTGAATTTCTGCTTTAAATTACCCTCTATTTATCGCCGAGTTTGCCACTAGACAATACTCGGCGGCGCTTTTCACACTTTAGCCTTTTCTAGTTATTTAAGGGGACATCAGTAATTTCCCCTTGAAACTCGAACCCCAAATCAATACATTTGAAGGCTAAGTTAAGACAGGAACCCATTAATTGGACGACATATCAACGAGTACGCTGTTTATCGCGCTCGGCGTACTCATATTACTATCTGCGTATTTCTCTAGTTCAGAAACCGGCATGATGTCGATTAACCGTTATCGACTCAAGCACTTGCAAGGAGAAGGCAATCGCTCGGCGATACGCGTTGCTAAACTTCTGGAACGACCAGATCGCCTTATCGGCCTTATTCTCATCGGCAACAACTTGGTCAATATTGCAGCATCCTCGCTTGCGACCATACTCTGCATTCGTTTATTCGGTGACTATTGGGGGCTGTTTGCTGCTACTTTTGGCTTAACGCTGGTCTTACTTATTTTTGCAGAAGTAACGCCTAAAACACTGGCGGCACTCTATCCAGAAAAAGTAGCGTTTCCGAGCTCCATCATACTGCTTCCACTACTTACTCTGTTGTATCCTTTTGTAGCAGCAATTAACGGTATCACGAATGGTATTCTGGCTCTGCTAAGAATTAGCCCAGCTAGTGGAAGCGACGACTCGTTAAGTCGCGAAGAGTTAAGGACTGTAGTGTTCGAAGCTGGCGCTATGATCCCTAAACGACACCAAGATATGCTAGTTAGCATTCTAGACTTAGAAAGCGTAACCGCTGAAGATATTATGGTGCCACGTGCTGAAGTTTTTGCCATCGACATAAACGACGACTGGAAAAAAATTCAGAAAGCGTTGACCCACGCCCAGCACACGCGAGTTTTGCTGTACCGTGACAGTGTGGATGATGCAGTGGGCTTCGTGCATGTGCGAGATGCTCTGCGCCTTCTATCGAAAGATCAATTTACTAAATCGAGTTTGCTTCGCGCTGTTCGTGAAATTTACTATACGCCTGAGTCTACACCGCTGCATACCTTGATGTACAAGTTTCAAGCGGAAAAAGAACGCATAGCGCTTGTGGTAGATGAGTATGGCGACATTATGGGTCTAGTTACCCTGGAAGATATACTGGAAGAAATTATCGGTGATTTTACGACTAGTATGGTTCCTGATCACAGTAAAGAAGCACACGTTCAGCAAGATGGTTCGGTGTTGGTTGATGGCAGTGCCAACGTGCGCGAATTGAACAGAGAAATGGATTGGAACTTACCTACGGAAGGCCCAAAAACTCTTAATGGTTTGTTACTTGAGTATCTCGAAGAAATACCTGAGAATAAAATTAGCGTGCGTTTGGCGGGTTATCCACTAGAGATAGTGGATATATCAGAAAGCATGATAAAAACTGTCAGAATAATGCCAGAATATTACGTTGCGCCTAAAGATTCAAACAACGACCATTAAACGTTTAAAAGTTAGCCTTTTGCTTCGTTAGCTAGACGTTGCGCTCGATTTGCCAGCGCTCTAGCTTTCGCAGCAGCGACCTTATCTGACAATTCAGATAATTTGGCAATAATATCCTGCGTCTCCTCATCTTCACGTAAATCCGCTTCCGCCATATGCGATTGCAATGAACGTTTAAGGAGCTCAGGAATAGATTTGCTGTCCATTTCCCAACCTTTAAAAAAAATAAACTTTGACACTCTCAAAGGTAATATCGGCCAAACAAGAATATACTTAACGATTAATTATTAAAAAATTCAGAATTAATCGTTGAGCAAGATAAAGGCCATTAGAGGCCTTGATAATGCGTTATCAGTGTCCCTTTATGCTCTTTCAAAGAGTACTTGATAACAGCAATGGATGCTGTAGAAAATAAGCTGGTCGTGTAAGACTGGCAAAGCTCATCAACCAAATAGCTGACTAATGGCATGTGGCTGACTAAAAGGAGCTTCCTAACGGGTTTTTTAGAATTGACCGCAGCGTGCAGAAGCCCATCGATGTAGTCACTCACCAGTTTAGGCGAGCCCTCTGGGACAATATCTTCGTTACTTTCAACTTTATTTGCGACAATATCAAGCGATACCATATCGTGGGTTTGTTTGGCTCTGCGATAGGGGCTAACGAGAGCTAGATCTACAATGCCTTTATGGCAGTACTGGTCTTTTAACCATAAAGCGGCAGTTTTTGCTTGCTCTCTACCTAACGGCGTAAGCTGCCTGCTTTTATCATCGAGTCTGGGCGCTTCGGCTTCACCGTGACGCATAATGAAAAGATAAATGTCGTCGTTGCTACTTTGACCTGACATAACATTGCGCATAGTATTAATGAAAGTATGCTAACGATATCAGAGAGCTGATACTACGCCTAGCGCTAAACAGCGAATAGTGAGAATTTTCGACCATTATTTAACGTTTTGTGAAGTTTCTCCTTATAGACGCTCTAGCATTAAGGTGCTCTTTACCAATAACGAGACAATGTGAACAACACCATAAATTTAGAAAACGCACATCACATTACTTTGCCTAATGGGTTGCGTGCCATGTTATGTCATACGCCTGAAGCGAGTGAGTCGTTTGTATCAATGGCGGTAAGAGCCGGACACTTCTATGACCCTAGTGATTGTCAGGGCTTAGCCCATCTTCTTGAACACATGCTTTTTATGGGAAGTCGCCATTTACCCAAGCCCAATGCTATTAATGGCTTTATTGAGCAGCATGGGGGAACAATAAATGCTTGGACGGGTACCGAATACACAAATTATCATTTTGATTGCAGCGGTGATGCCATCGCGCAAACATTGCCAGCATTTGCAGATATGCTTCGGCAACCCTTATTTGATGAAGATGCACTCGCCAACGAAATAAAGAACATTCATGCTGAGTTTGAATTTAAGAAAAAAGACGACCTTCGCCGCCTCTATCAAATTCACAAAGAAACGTGTAATCCAGCGCATCCTTTTGCAAAATTTTCGGTGGGCAATTGCGATACCTTTTCTCAACATGAATGCACAGAGCTTAAACGGCGCTTGAAGGCACTGCATCAGTCCTATTACTGTGCCCTTAACATGCGGCTCTGCATAGCTAGCCCCATGCCAATACGTCAACTCGAAGCGTTAGTGAATCAGTGTTTTGGAACATTGCCTGACGGACAGCTAGCCTTTGACGACTGGCCACCCCTTTATACTCAAAATGAATTGGGTATTCAGATAAACATTCATCCATTACAGTCTGCTAGACGCTTGATAGTAACGTTTGCCCTACCCGCTTTGCAGAACGACTATAAAACTAAACCATTAAACTACATAAGCCATTTGATTGGTGATGAAGGCGAAGGGAGCCTGCTCGCCTATTTAAAAGAAAAAGACTGGGCGTTGAACCTCATTGCGGGCTCTGGTATTGAAGGCGATAAATTTAAAGATTTTAACGTGAGTTTTCAGCTTACTGAGGAAGGCCTTAAACATAAAGAACAAGTGCTAGAGGCACTGTTTAGCTATATTGAATTGATTAAAGAAGCATCGGCTGAAAAATGGCGCTTCCACGAGAAGTCGCAGCTTAATGCGCTGGCCTTAGAGTATGAAGAAAATATGAAACCACTTGGGGTCATAACTGAGTACGCACAACATCAGTTTATATTTGAACCCGAAGAGTTAAACAGGCTTCGCTCTACTATTGGCAGCTATGACAAAGGCATTATTGAGCGGGCTCTGTCTTTCTTTACTCCCAAAAACCTTCGTTTAAAAGTTATCTCAAAAGAGGTAAAAACCACTAAGGCATGCGCATTTTATGGCGCTGAATATAGCGTTGAAAAAATCGATGATGCGCTAATACGTTCGTTTGCATGCGTAAAGAAAATATCAGCATTGCGCCTTCCACCACCGAACCCCTATTTGGCGAATGAATACACGCTTATCCTCCCAGAAACGGGTTTTAATGTGCCCAACAGATTGATAGATAATGGAGGCTATCGTTTTTGGTTCGCTCAGGATCAGCAATTCCATAGCCCGAAAGGCGATATTTACATCTCCTTCGACGCCGCTCACTTTTCTAACTCTTTAACTTCTGTTGCGGCAAAACGTATTTGGCTTGGTGCACTGAATGACCATCTCCAAGCAAAATACTACCGAGCCGAAATAGCAGGCCTCCACTATCGGATTTATGGGCATCAAGCTGGATTCACTTTACACACCCGTGGTTTTACAAATCAACAGACATTGTTAGCAGGTCAACTTCTTGACGCCCTTCTGGACTTCACTCCCGACGAAAAAGCGTTTGAACATCACAAAGCACTTCAAATTCAAAGCCTTCATAATTCACTGTTAAACAAACCCACTAACCGTTTATTCTCTCGTTTGAGTGTTCTTATTCAACGTAACACGCAAGCGCCAGTTGAATTGTTAGACGTGATAGAAAATATATCTTACGAAGAAATGTTGAATTGTCGCAGTGCAGCCTTTAAGCGTTATTTTGTAGAGGCATTTATGCATGGCAATTGGGCAAGCGAAGAAGCGAAGGCGTTTTCTACAACGCTTCACCGTCATTGCAAAAACGCAAAGGGAGCTCCCCTTTCTCGGGCCGTTTCTAAGCTGCCTGTGGGCGGAACGCTTTATCACGAGGTATTGTGTAATCACGATGACTCAGCGGTGGTTCTCTATTTACAAGCGCCCTCTCCCAGTCTAACCGATACCGCGTTATGTATGGTCCTTGAACAAATGCTAGCTGCTCCGTTCTTTAATTCGTTAAGAACAGAACAGCAGTTGGGTTACATAGTGGGTACAGGCTATGTGCCACATAATCAACACCCTGGAATGGCGTTCTATATTCAAAGTCCGCAGTGCAGCCCGAAGCAATTGCTAGATGCAATGACCGCCTTTTTGTTTCAACAACTGAATGAAATAGAGTTCTATCGTTTTTATTGGCCAACCATTCAAC
The DNA here is from genome assembly GCF_036864485.1 of Alteromonas sp. S015. Classification (NCBI taxonomy): domain Bacteria; kingdom Pseudomonadati; phylum Pseudomonadota; class Gammaproteobacteria; order Alteromonadales; family Alteromonadaceae; genus Alteromonas; species Alteromonas sp. S015. The sequence continues at coordinate 704,782 of NZ_JAZETO010000001.1, forward strand.
AGAATCTTATTAAGCAGTTAGAAGAGAGAGACCTGACGCTTTCGATGAAGTCACAGCGTTTATGGGTAAGTTTGGGTACACAAGACTTAGCGTTTAATAGAAATACAAAGCTTGCTGAAAGGATAAAAGGCTTAAGTTTCGAAGAAATTCAAGATTTCGCGCATCAACTCGCTAAGCGAGAGCGCTGTGGTGAATTGGTCCTATTCTCTCGAGGAAAATTTGAGCGCATTCCTACCCAAGAAAAACGAACGATTAACGGTATTTCTGAGTTCAAGAAAGAAATTCCTTATTACTAACACTCACTAAGCACTTTGTGCCGAAGCTAAGAGTTTTAATCAATCAGCCGTCGCCCAACTTTGTTCACAGGCGAGGTTGGTCAATAAGTAAACCATCATTCTTGTTATTACTAAAAAGTCCTTGTAGAGGCTTAGTTAATTCGGCATATTTATTATTCTGGCTGTTAGGGATGCCGCCAGTTAAATAAAAAAATAATAAATGGCGTATGCCAAAGGTGTGTAGGTGCGCTCAACCCTAGTTTATTCAATTTCTCTACTTTTGTTGGCTTTGTCAGAAATTCTTTTTTCTTCAGCAAAGGCGATAGAGGTTTCTGATCTTCATTTTACAGAGCTAAATAAAAAGCACGGTCTCTCAGACACTGCGGTTTTAGATATTGTCGAAGATGACATGGGTTTCATTTGGCTTGCAACTTCCAACGGCTTGAATCGCTATTCCGGTTATGAGGTTAAGCAATATCATCCCTCAGATGTAGACCCGAATTCGTTACCTTCAGGGTACATTCAATCCTTATTTGTCGATTCAGACGGTCAATTATGGGTTGGTACACACTCGGGGTTAGCGCTCTACCAACCAGATACTGACAATTTCAAAGTTTTCAATAAGAAAAACTCGGTAATAAAAACTGATTTAATAACAGCGATTACAGAGTCTAAAAATGGCGATATCCTCTTCGCTGATCGCAAATTCTTGTATAAATACTCCAAAAAGCGCTCGCAAATAAGCGTTTTGACTCAGGTCTTCAATGAAGATAGCTTTATTAAAGTTATCTTTGAAGAGGCCAATCGCATCTGGGTGGGCTCAAACAAGTTTGGCGCAAAACTCATTGATACAGAAACCTTTGACGTCCACGACGTAAGAAAAGTAAACCCCTGGGGTGTGTCACTCGATATTCGAGCACTTCACGATATATCAGTAATAAACGGTAACTATTGGTTGGCGACTAACAACGGCCTTATAGTAATCGCATCAAATGGCAAAATTTTAAAGAAAATTGAAGGTAAAGATTTAGGTGTTGAAGAAGAGCTAAATACCTTTTCAATATCAGTTGTTGATGACGACATTTGGATTGGCACTTTTATAGGGTTGTTTTTGCTTTCTGACGGCGCAAAAGCCCAAGTAACGGAAGCTTATGAGCCTGAAATTTTGCACCTAAACGCCGACACATACAGCACAACAGGTATTCCGCCAGAAATCATCATGAAGGTTATAAAGGACAAAACTGGTGTGGTTTGGGCCGCAACCTTTCATCGTGGTGCTTTTAAATATCACCCCGACTATGCCAGTGTTCACTTCCAACCAGTGTTTAATTCTGAGCGACATACCGAAGACAATTATACAACTATATGGGGCTTTGCAGAGAATAGTTCGAACGAGCTGTTTTTTGTTTCTCAGCAAAAAGGCGTGGGTAAGATTTCGAGAGCAACCGGTAATGTGTCTTTCTTTGAATTGCCCCAAGATATAGCTGTCAATGGTTCATTCTGGGACATTGAAGTAGATAGTAACAACAATATTTGGCTTGCTTCCTCGTTAGGATTGGTTGTTTTTGCGGAAAAGGACAATGAGCTAGTAACGTTGAAAAGATATTTCAAAGGTTCGTTCATTGACTACATCTTTAAGAGTGAATCAGCTGTATGGTTCCAACTTCCTAATGGCGACATTCATTCTATAGATTTTGACGATGTAGGTGTTAAGAGTGAGCCCGCGACTCCTCACCAAAACCTCACTCAAAAATACGGGAGAATGTCTGCTGTCTATGCTGATGACAAAAGCAGGGTTTGGTTTAGAGCTGAAGAAAAACTAATTGTTTATTCGGTTGAAAAACAGAAAATAATAAAGGTACTGGATTCAACCAACGGAATTAATTCTCTTGTATATGGAATTCACAAGACAAGTGATGGGCTTTGGCTGACTACTCGTTCTGACGGTGTTATCCAGCTGGACGAAGAAAGCCTAGTTATGGTTAAAAAGCAAAACCGAGACAGCCAAAGTGGATTTATCACGTCTACAACATCTATAAAAAACAATATTTGGTACTCTGACGCTAAGGGTGTCCACAAAGTAATTCTTCCTTCTCTAACTGAAACTGAGAGCATTCCGAATGAGCAATTAGACTTTAACTCACTGGGTGAAGGCGCTGTAATTGCAACTCGCAACAATACTATTTACTTTGGTGGCAATAAAGGCTTTATAAGGATATCTAAAAACGCAAACCCTAATGCCGAAGGTATCTTACAAACCCGCTCTCCTCAGCTATACCAAATGAATATTTTTGGTTCGGTTGCTAAATCCACGCGCAACGCGCTAAATGGGGATGAACCGACTTACTCGTTCTCCGCCAAAAAAACAATAACTTACGAAAAAAACTTAACAGTCGGGCACGATGAAACCAGGTTCAGCATTTCATTCGGCCTAGTAAATCCTTTGTATCCGAAGCAAGTTGCTTACCGCTATAAGCTCTCTAATTTTGAGAATGACTGGATATATATCGACGACGAAAGATCTGCACAGTTCAATAACATATCCTTTGGCAGCTACATTTTTTCAGTTCAAGCAAAAGAGCCTGGTAAGTCGTGGTCTGAAAGTAAAAACTTACAGATTACTGTCGAACGTCCTCCCTGGCTCCATACCGTCGCTTTAGTATTTTACTGTTTGATAGCGTTCGCTTTGTTTGCTTTCGTCGTTCGCCAATATCAGATTAGAAAAGCAAACCAGCTTGCCATTAAAGAGTCGGAGGAACGCCTAAAACTTACACTATGGAGTTCGGGTGACGAACTGTGGGACTGGGACGTGTACAGAGGCCAAGTCTATCGCGCCAATACGTGGGGCACCCTTGATTTCCCTCAGGATGACATACGCACCACGGGTGCTTACGATGCGAATATCCATCCCAATGACATAAGCCGAGTAAAGGCTACTCTAAGAGAACATCTTGAAGGCAATAGCGACTTCTATGAACTTGCATACCGTACAAAGACATTTAAGAATCAGTGGATTTGGATACTCGATCGCGGGAAAGTTGTTGAAAGAGACCATAACGATCAACCAGTACGAATGACAGGTACCCTAAAGAATATTCATCACTTAAAAGAAGCCGAAGAGCAGCTTAATCTGTTTAAGCGTTCGATAGAGAATATTTCTGAAGGTGTATTCATAACAAATACCCAATTTAAGTTCATAAGTGTTAACAATGCTTATTGTAAATACACGGGGGAAACCCGTGACCAAGCGCTAGCAAGTTACATGCACTTCCACTTATATCCAGACGCATTTACGGAAGAAATTAAGAAAACGCTTAAATCGAAAAGCAACTGGTCAGGCGAAGTGGAAAGTGTGCGCGTGAATGGCGAGCGCTATGAAATGGAGTTGAATATTGATGCCGTCCACGACGACGACGGAAAAATAAGCCATTTTGTAGGCGTATTTAGTGATATTACGTCTAGAAAAAGTACTGAAAAAGAGCTTTTAAAACTGGCTAACACCGACCCGCTGACGGAACTTCCGAATCGTTCGTTCTTCCAAGCTAGCCACCAGAATTTGGTGCGAAAAGGAGCACAACATACCCTGCTCTGCTTAGATATGGATAACTTTAAGAAGATCAACGACTCCTTAGGCCACCAGACAGGCGACATATTAATTAAACAAATAGCAAAGCGCCTACAAAGAATTACTGGCAAAAGTGCGACCTGTTACCGGTTAGGTGGTGATGAATTTAGTGTTTTAATGGAAGATAATGCCGATATCCACACGGTGACGCATTACGCGCAGAATTTATTAGACACGTTATCTCGTCCATTTATCATTAATAAGCAGGAGTTTGTATTGGGTGCGAGTATTGGCATTGCCTTCTTCCCTGACGACGGAACGTCCCCGCAGGAATTGCTGAAAAATGCCGACACAGCCATGTACTTCGCTAAAAACAATGGTGGTAACAGCTACCAGTTCTTTAGTGGGGAAATGAACCAAAATGCCGTTAGGCAACTGCAAATTGAAAACCTTATAAGACAAGGTATTAAAGATGACCTGTTTACAGTTTACTACCAGCCAAAAGTCGATATAGCATCAGGCAAACTCGTGAGTATGGAAGCTTTGGTGCGATTTGAACACCCTCAAAAGGGTATCGTAAGCCCTGGGCAATTTATCCCCCTGGCTGAACAGACAGGGCAAATAATAGAAATTGGCGAACAAGTGCTTAGAAAGGCATGTGCAGATACCAAGCGCTGGGTAAACCAAGGCTTGTTCAGTGGTCGTGTGGCCGTAAATATCTCTGCCAAGCAATTCGCGTTGCCTGACTTGGATGATAGAATCAATAAAATATTAAACGACATCGGTTTGTCGCCATTGCATTTAGAGTGCGAAATAACCGAAGGTACGCTAATGGAGAGTCCCGAAAACGGCCTTCAAATGATGACCCGCCTTCGCGAAAGGGGGATTCATTTAGCGCTTGATGATTTCGGCACGGGTTATTCATCTTTAGCCTACTTAAAGCGTTTCCCACTAAACACGCTGAAAATTGATAAAGCATTTATCGACGATATAGCGAAGAGCAATGTGGACCGACACATGGCCGCTGCCATTATAAATATTGCCCACAATTTAGGTTTAAAAGTTGTAGCTGAAGGCGTAGAAGAAGAAGCGCAGTTGGATATTTTACGTCGCTACGATTGTGAGATGTTGCAAGGTTTCTTATACAGCCGGCCACTAAATGCAGAGCGATTCGAGAAGCTTCTTACCGAGAATCAAAAGCTTCACACATTACTTGGCCATTCTAGTTATTAACCACCCTGACTATTTAACAACCTGACTATTCAATTACGTACAGGGCATTTACCGTCTTCTTTCTGAAGTCACATATTGCAATTATAGGTAATGTCGTTACCGCCTAATTTTAATCTATTAGACTTTAGTGTCATAAAAATGGCACTTGTCAATTTCAACCCCCTACCCCATTGAGAAAACAACATAAACAACTGTATTTATTTGATTTTATTTTTTTGGCATACATTTGGCTATATAACTAGCAACCGATGAAAAATATAAAAAAATCGGTTTTGTTTGTTCGTTCATAATAATCAGAGGAAATAAATATGTTGAAAGAGTACGCAGTTGCACTTGTGCTTTCTACCGCTACCCCAGTTGCTGCCGACAAGCAAGAAGGCGCCAAACCAGCTCCTGAGTCGCAAAAAGAAACTATCACTCAACCAGAGTATATTAGACCACAAACAGGTGGTGGCCACGGCGTTGGCTTCTAAACTGAAGAACTGTATGCCAAAAAAAGAGAGAGCTATGCTCTCTTTTTTTATACCTGTATTTATCGCGCCTTATTTTTCTTTTTGGCTGAGCTTATCAAAAGCCTACGCGGCTATATATAAGTTATTAAACCCTACTGCATTGCGCCAATGTATATGACGAGAAATTGAGAACATAGGTAGTAAAATTGGACCTAGCACGAAGCCAGCTACCGCCCACTTCTTCGCGTTCATTCCCCATTTAAATGCTTCTACATAAAAATACAGAGAAAAGATAACGCTTAATACTACGAGTGAAAGCACACTGCTCCCCCATTTTTTGTTTAAATGCATAGAATTACTTGTCTCCGTCAATTACTCGCTCTAAGGCACTGATAATTGACGCCAACAATTTGACACGTTCATTTTTTAGCCGCACGAATTCTACTCAAAAAAGACCAAAAAACCAGCAAAAATGTGCGTTAGACATAAAAAAACCGGGCAAAGCCCGGCTTTTTAACATTTTGTAAACTTAGCTGTAAAACTTCTGATCATTTTCAGCCATTTTCACTAGCACATCAGCAGGCGTAAATTTATCGCCTACAGCGGTAGCGTAATGGTTTAAACGCGCAACAACGTGTTTAATACCTAACGTATCCATATAGCGGAATGGGCCACCTAAGAATGGAGGGAAGCCTATACCAAAGATAGCACCAATATCACCGTCGCGGGCATTGCGGATAACGCCTTCATCTAAACAGCGCGCTGCTTCGTTAAGCATCATTAACACACAGCGTTCAGCGACTTCTTTCTCGCTTAGTTTGGCAGAAGGTGAAAGCCCAAGTAATTCGTAGATTGATTCATCCACTTCTTTACCAGGCTTTTTACCTTCATAAGAATAAAACCCTTTTTGGTTTTTCTTACCCTTTCTGCCGTCTGCAAGCACTTTATCAAAAGCACTTGGCGCAGTGAAGCGCTCTCCGAACGCCTCTACAAGGAATGGGATGATCTTGGTACCCACATCAATGCCCACTTCATCAAGTAGTTTTACAGGCCCTACAGGGAAGCCAAATTTAACTAATGACTTGTCAATGTGCTCAATAGGCTCACCGTCAAGAATAAGGTTTGCCGCTTCATTCATGTAAGGTGCTAAAATACGGTTTACGTAGAAACCCGCACCGTCTTTTACGACAACTGGCGTTTTACCTTGCTTCTTAGCAAATTCTACTGTCGATGAAATAACTTGGTCAGACGTTTTGTCGTGAGCAATAACTTCGGCCAACGGCATTTTGTCTACTGGCGAGAAGTAGTGTAGACCAATCACGTTTTCAGGGCGTGCTGCTTTAGCTGCAATTTGTGTAATTGGAATAGACGACGTATTAGACGCGAAGATTGTGCTTACTTTGCAGTTCTCTTCAATATCCGCCACCATCTTCTGTTTAAGATCGAGGTCTTCAAACACCGCTTCAACAACGATATCCGCATCTTGATAACCACTGTAATCCAATGTACCAGTAAGAAGTGCTAACTGTTTCTGCATTTCGCTGTTACGCATGAAACGCTTCTTTACCTTTTTATTTAAGATGTCGTAGCTGTATTTCATTGCGTTAGCAATACCTTCGGCACGCACATCTTTAATACGCACTGGCACACCAGCTTTGGTCGACGTAACATAGGCGATACCACCGCCCATTAGGCCACCACCAAGCACGCCAACTTTTTTCATCTTTTCGGGTTTAACACCTTCAACGCCGTTTTCTTTCTTCATCTCTGTGGTAGCGAAGAAAATTTGACGTAATTGGAAAGATTCCGGTGTCATAACAAGCTTACCAAAGGCTTCAGCTTCGGCTTTAAGCCCGGCCTTCATCCCTTCGTTCATGCCTGTTTCGATAACATCAATAATGTAACCTGGCGCAGGATAATTACCTTTGGTTTTGGCAAACGTCGCTTCGCGAGCCTTTTTAAACATCATGCTGCGGCCTGGGCCAGTTTTCTCAAGCACTTTGTCCATTACGCTCTTCTGCGGCGCTTCACGTTCTGGTTTGCGTTTAAGCGCAAATTGCTCTGCAACTTTAAGTAAGACGCTGTGCGGTACTACATCATCTACGATGCCGTATTTTTTAGCTTGTTTAGCCCTTGCAGGAGAGCCAGTAAGCATCATTTTCATCGCTTGCTGAATACCAATTAAGCGAGGAAGACGCTGAGTTCCGCCACTGCCCGGTAACAAACCAAGCTGGACTTCCGGTAGACCTACTTGAGTGCTAGGTGAATCGGTACATACACGGTAGTGACACGCCAAGGCAAGTTCTAAACCACCACCTAAAGCTGGGCCATGGATAGCCGCAACGAAGGTAGCCTTCATATTTTCAATTCTATCGAAAATAGCTTGGCCGCCCGCAGCAATAGTTGTAGCGTCTTCCGCAGTTTTACACGCTGCTAACATGGTGATATCGGCACCTGCTACGAATGAGCTTGGCTTGCCGCTCGTTAGTACAACACCTTTTATACCGCTGTCGCGCTCAATATCGTCAAGCATGGCAGATATCTCATCGCCAAACTCAGCTTTTAGCGTATTCATGCTCTCGCCAGGTACGTCCATGCTAAGAATAGCAACACCATTATCTTGCTTGGTTAACGTAAATGCGCCCGATGTTGGCTGAACGTCATTTGTCATTTCTTGTTCCTGACTCATATTATTCTGTCTCCACAATCATTGCGGCACCAAGTCCACCCGCAGCACATGCAGTCAGTAGACCTGTACCACCGCCACGGCGATTTAGTTCGTTAAGCATTTGCGTAATCATACGTGTACCAGTTGCAGCAAACGGGTGACCATAGGCAATTGAACTACCCATTACGTTGAATTTGTCCATATCAATTTCGCCAGTCGCTTTGTCGCGCCCTAGTTTCTCTTTGGCGAACTTGTCACTTGCGAACATCTTAACGTTTGCCAAGGTTTGCGCTGCGAACGCTTCGTGCATTTCAATTAACGTTAAGTCGTTTAGCGTCATTCCTGCGCGATCTAACGCGATAGGTGTCGCGTAAGACGGTCCCATTAGCATGTCTTCCCACACGTCGATTGCAGCAAACGCGTAGCTCTTAATGTAGCCCAATGGTGTGTAGCCTAGCTCTTTGGCTCGGCTCTCTGTCATCATAAGCACTGCAGAAGCACCATCGGTAAGCGGTGTGGCGTTTGCCGCAGTTACAGAGCCGTACTTTTTGTCGAATACTGGGCGAAGTTTTGCGTAGCCCTCAAGCTTTGAATCGAAACGCACGTTGTTGTCGCGCTCTAGAGCACCTTTGTACGGTTCTGCATAAGCGGTGATCACTTCGCTAGACAATTTACCGGCTTCCCAGCTTTCAGCTGCTAGGCTGTGCGAGCGATGTGCGAGCTTGTCTTGATCTTCACGAGAAATTTGGTGCGTTTTGGCCATTTGCTCTGCAGTTTGTCCCATTGACAAACCTGTAGAATACTCAGCTACAGCAGGAGGAACTGGCGCTAAGTCTTTTAAGCTTAAACGCTTAAAGATGTTTAGCTTTTGCCCCAAGGTTTTGGTTTTCTGTAAATCTACCAGCGCACGTGCAAGGTTCTTTGATACACCGATTGGTGATACCGATGTTGAGTCTGCACCACCAGCAATACCTACCCGCACAGTGCCTGCCATCATGCTTTCAGCGATGTTTACCGTTGACTGGAAGCTCGTCGCACATGCACGAGATACACTGTAAGCATCGGTATGAACATTCATGCCAGTGCCAAGCACAATTTCGCGCGCAATGTTTGGCGCTTCAGGCATTTGCACTACCTGACCGTAGACAACCTGGTCAACCCACTCTTTTTGAACACCATGGCGAACGAGAAGTTCGTTTACGACCATTTTACCTAGATCAACAGCCGGAACACCGTGGAAATATGTTGCCATTTTCGCAAACGGAGTACGCAACCCCGCGACAATGGCGATGCGATCACCCTCTCGGGTAGTAACTGATTGTTTTGTTGCCATAATGCACCTAAATTGAGGACCGACTTCATGATTAGCTCGTTGTTGCGAAGTGGTCTGACCTGTAATAAACCCGATTTTTACAAACAATGAACAAAATAGCAAATAATGCAGGGGTAAGGGCAATATAAATGAAACTAAAGTTCACTTGGGCAATTTAAACCAGCGGCAAAACTTCAAGTTATTCACTAAATATACCTTGATGCCTCAAGTAACTTTTTGACGCCCTACCACATATCGCAATTTTATTACTATTTAACGACTTGAAGAAAGATAGAATGAACCATATATGGAAATGAAAGTCTGTTTTGTGTCATTGTGACGGGCTAGAGCTATTTAATTTAATATGTAATTTACTTTTTAGCTAAGCGATCACTTTATAAGAGATTTAATAATTCTATCGTTCAAATGGCACTTCCTGATAACGAGAACTCAAACGGAAATTTTGCATTATGGCAGCAGCGCAATTTCAACAGTTACACGCTTATTTAGACCAGCAGATCATTGGTCAGCACGCGTTAACCAAAAGCCTTCTTATCGCTCTTTTGGCCGACGGTCACCTTCTGGTAGAAGGTCCTCCAGGACTTGCAAAAACACGCGCAATCAATGCACTTGCTAATGGTATTGACGGTGACTTCCATCGCGTACAATTTACCCCAGACCTTTTGCCTGCGGATTTAACCGGGACAGACATATATCGCCCCGAGACTGGCGAATTTGTTTTTCAAAAAGGGCCGCTTTTTCACAACTTAGTGCTAGCCGATGAAATCAACCGTGCACCAGCAAAAGTACAATCAGCCCTGCTTGAAGCCATGGCAGAGCGTCAAATTACGGTGGGCAGTAAAACCTATCCTCTTCCCCCGCTATTTTTGGTAATGGCAACGCAAAACCCGCTAGAGCAGGAAGGAACTTATCCACTTCCTGAAGCACAGCTAGACCGATTCTTAATGCATGTGGACATTGATTATCCGGGCGCCGAGACAGAGCTAGAAATATTGCGTTTAACCCGAGGTGAGGCGCTTTCTGAACCGCCTGTTACGCCACCTACGCTAACCCAAGACGATATTTTTACATCGCGCAAAGAAGCGTTGTCTTTGTATATGGCACCAGAATTAGAGAAATACCTGGTTCAATTGATCATGGCCACTCGTCAGCCTGCAAGTTTTGGCGCAGAGTTAGGTCAGTGGATAGCGATGGGAACAAGCCCCCGAGCAACCATCAGCTTAGATCGCTGTGCACGCGCTCACGCATGGCTTAACGGCAGAGATTTTGTTGGTCCTGATGATATTCAAGCTGTGGTTCACAACGTGCTTCGCCACCGCATTATCCTGTCTTACCAAGCAGAGGCTGAAGGCGTAACGATAAACGACGTACTTGATAAGATTGTTGCAACTGTCGCAGTACCTTAAGCTATGGTGAATGTACAAGGGCAGCTAGACAAGCTGCAAAGTAACGGGGTGTCACTGTCTACTGCGGAGCTACTTCGCTACCAGCGGTTAGCTAAGCTTTTTAGCTTAGCGCCTAAACGTATGCCACAAGCTAAACTTGCTGGGAGTTATCTCACCAAGCACAAAGGCCGAGGCATGGAGTTTGATGAGGCCCGTCATTATCAGCCTGGTGACGATATTCGCGCTATTGATTGGCGCGTTACTGCGCGCACGGGTAAAACTCACACCAAAGTGTATCGGGAAGAGCGAGAGCGCCCGGTTTTTCTATTCTGTGACTATTTACCTTCAATGGCTTTTGGAACGCAACTGCTCACTAAAGCGGTGCAGGCCGCGCATGTTTCTTCGCTAATTAGCTGGTCTGCGGCTGCGCGCGGCGATAAGGTTGGCGCACTGGTATTTAATCAGCAACAGCACAAAGAAATTAAACCGCTTACTCGAAAAAAAGCCGTGTTGCACGTGTGTCACGAACTTATGGCTTTACACGAACAAAGCACGCAATCTAAACCAGATAAAATCAAAGACGAACAAGCGTTTGCCGATGCCTGTGCGCGGGCAAGACGTTTGGCTAGACCTGGGAGCTTGGTCTATCTAGTGTCAGACTTTCAGCATTTAAGTAACCAAGCTATTCAGCACCTAAGTCACTTAACCCGACACTGTGAAGTGAGGGCTATAGTTATTCATGATCCCATCGAACACGCCTTGCCACAAACCAGTTCGCTGCAAACCGTCAGTGTATCTGATGGTCAAAGCCAACAACGCTGGGTGTTAGGCGACAATACCGAACAGCAGCAATATCAAAAATGGCGCAGTGAACACAACAGCGCGATTTATAACACCTTGCGCAAAAACAATATCGCTCGATTCAGTGTTTCAGCGGGCCTTCCTTTAGACGAACAGCTTCAGAGTATGCAGCAAGAACAACGGTTGGAGCTTAATTAATGCCGAGCAACAATCTTTCAATCAATCTTTTATCGAGCCTTTTATCCAGTTCAGCTCAAACGACACCGGCAAATCAAATGCCAGCGCCCCCCCAGCAGCAAGACCCACTTGCTCAGCTGCGCGATATACACGTACCTACAGAGGTCAACGTTTGGCCATTAGATTGGGGTTGGTGGGCGCTTATTGCAGTGGTTTTACTTGCCCTATTCTGTCTATATAAAATTGTCATTGCTCATATACGTCACAACAAGGCGCGTAAGCAGGCTTTAGCATTACTTGAATCGATTTCGGCACAACAAAGCAATTGGCCCGTGGCGCTAAACTCTATTTTAAAACGCACTGCTATGAGCTATTACCCGACCCAGCAAGTAGCAGGGTTATACGGCAAACAGTGGCAAGCGTTCTTAACCTCTGCATTGAAAAGTAGTGACAGCAAACTTGAAAGTGATTTAAGTTTATTAGTAAGCAATGTTTACCAAGCCACTCCCAACTCAAATGATTTTGAAACCTGTAAAGGGGCAGTAAAAAACTGGCTTTCAAAAGCGAAACTGCCAAAAAACAAGGGGGCTTACGACGATGTGAATGATGGCAGTCTCCACGATGGGGGCCCTCATGGTAACCAAGCCAAGGAGCCGCATCATGCTTAATTTTGCTTGGTGGTGGGTCTTTTTCGTACTCCCCTTGCCTATTATCGTACGCCTGCTTTCTAAAAAAGCACAAGACATGCCCATGGCTGCGCTGCGGGTTCCAAGTTTGCGACCTGGCGATGTGTCAGAGCAAGCCCAATTGAAACAAACCAAAATACCGCTAGTGGCAAGTAGCTTGATATGGCTGCTGCTAGTAACTGCTGCCGCGCGCCCTCAATGGTTAGGGGAGCCTGTCAGCATACCGAACGAAGGTCGAGAAATGATGTTAGCGGTAGACTTATCGGGCAGTATGAAGATAGATGATATGCAGCTAAATGGCCGACAAGTTAACCGTTTAACCATGACTAAGTCGGTGGTTTATGACTTTATTCAGCGTCGCGTAGGCGACAGAATTGGCCTTATCTTATTTGCCGATACCGCTTACGTTCAAGCGCCGCTCACCTACGACAGAGATACCGTTTCTACACTTCTGAGTGAAGCGGTCATTGGGTTGGTTGGCGAACAGACGGCCATTGGCGATGCAATAGGTTTAGCGGTGAAGCGCTTTGACGAACGGGAAGAGTCTAATAACGTGTTAATTCTCCTTACCGATGGGCAAAATACTGCAGGAAATATTACACCCGAGCAAGCGAAAGAGTTGGCGATTAGTAAGGGTGTGAAGGTTTACACTATTGGTGTGGGCGCAGATAAAATGCTGATCCAAAGCTTTTTCGGCAGCCGACAAATAAACCCGTCGCAAGAACTTGATGAAGGCATGTTAACTGACATTGCGACTAGCACTGGCGGTCAATATTTTAGGGCTCGAAATGCCCAAGAGCTTCAAGCTATTTACCAACAACTTGACGCACTTGAGCCTATTGAAGGTGAAACGCGCAAGATGCGTCCATTAAGCGCACTGTTTTACTATCCCCTGGGGGCGGCGATTTTACTGTCAGCTCTATGGGTATTTGTGACGGTTCTTGTATCAACATTTCGCTGGTTCGCACAAAGACGAATTAACTCGTCCCAGCAACACCCTAACTCCGCTGATGCAATACAAGCAACTCAAGCAGCGCAAACAAATAGGGAGACGAAGTAATGGAATTCGACTTCTTAAACCAATTTCATTTTTTACGCCCCGAATGGTTTATTGCGCTCGTTCCCCTGATGCTGCTTGTGCTTTTAATTAAAAAAACTACGGCTAAGCAATCTGGCTGGCAATCAGTGATCCCTTCTCACCTATATCAATACATGGTGATTGGGAAAAACGAAATGGGCGCAAAGCCGCCAATGTGGATGCTTGCTTTTGTGTGGATTATAAGTGTGATAGCACTCGCTGGTCCCACCTGGGAACGCCTGCCGCAGCCGGTTTACCAGTTGAAAATGGGACACGTTATAGTCATAGATATGTCGCTTTCAATGCGCGCTACCGATATGACGCCAAACAGGCTAACTCGCGCCAAATATAAAGCGATAGATCTAGTCAACGCTATTGGTGAAGGTGAAATGGGCTTGGTTGCTTACGCTGGCGATGCGTTTGTCATTAGCCCCTTAACCGAAGACGCAGGAAATATCACAACCCTAATTCCAAGTCTGTCACCGGAAATTATGCCCGTGCCAGGCAGCGACCCACTCCTAGGAATAGAGAGTGCGTCTGAGCTTCTCACGAATGCCGGATATAACTCAGGCATGATCTACTGGATTACTGACGGCATAGAGTTAGAACAACAACAGGAGCTTCAAGAGTATGTGGCCTCTATTCCTTTTACAGTAAATGCACTTACCGTTGGAACGTCTGAAGGCGCGCCTATTCGCCAGCAAAGCGGAGAACTCTTAAAAGACTTCACCGGCAGCATCGTTATACCCAAGTTAAACGAAGGCGCAGTGAAAGGTGTGGTTAAAACGAGCGGCGGACGCTTTGAGTCCTTTACATCAAACGACGCCGACATTGATGCCCTCGCCTCGGTATCTCTGCTAGATAAAAGCGACAGCGAAGAGAACGAAGAAGAGAGTAATTTACAAGGAGACCAGTGGAAAGAAGTTGGCCCTTACTTGCTGCTTTTACTTCTTCCGTTTGCCGCCTTTGCATTCAAACGCGGGGTAGTATTCATCGTGTTAGCGGGCTTGCTTAGCCCCTTTATGATTAAAAACGCCCATGCTTTACAAAGCGTCCAACCCTCAGAAATTGCTGGAACGTCAAAAGCCATAGGCGCAAAGGAGACGGCAAACAAACCTGATTCACTTTCATGGTGGCAAACGCCATTTATGAACGACAATCAGGAAGCATTAAACAGCTACCAAAGGGGTAAATATAAAGACGCTGTTAACCAGTTTAATGATGAAGCGTGGAAAGCGTCATCACTTTACAAGTCGGGTGACTACGAAAGTGCATTAAATGCCTTCAAAAGCATTCCTGGCCCCGAGAGCCTTTACAATCAAGGAAATGCACTGGCAAAACTCGGTAAGCTTGAAGATGCTATTAAGAAATATGATCAGGCGTTAAACGAAGCGCCCGATTTTGACGATGCAAGAACCAATAAAAAGATTGTCGAGGATTTACTAAAACAGCAACAGCAAAATCAGAACCAAAGCGAAAATCGTGATGAGAGCGAACAGAGTAACTCGCAAGATAATGGCCAAGATAGCGCTGATAACAACCAGCAATCAGGAGACCAAAACAATCAGGAAGGTTCAAATGATCAGAATGGCCAGCAAGACGATAATGAAGGCCAACAATCTGACCAAAACCAAGAGCAGCGTTCTAACGATGATCAACAAAATAGCGGGGATAACTCGCCACAGCCTGATGATTCCGAGATGAATAGCCCAAACGAGTCATCAGACTCTCAGCAGCAAAATGCAGAACAAGAACAGTCTGACCAAGGTGATAGTGCACAGCAAGACAGCGCGCAAGCACAGGAAAACGAAAAACAAGCTGAGCAGGAAGCGCAGGCTATGCAAGGACAAGAAACCGAGCTTACCGACGCAGAAAAAGAAGAACTGCAGCGAATGGAGAGTTTAATGCGCCGCGTGCCAGACGACCCTGCATTCTTACTAAAACGAAAAATGCAATTAGAAGCACAAAAACGTCAGCGTCAACGTATGCCTTCAAATCGGAGTGATTGGTAGATGAGAGCCTTATTACAGTCTACATGTATAGTTTTTTTATTAACCCTACTCGTAAGTACGGCGGCTTATGCCGATGTAAATTCGCTGGAAGCCACCATTGATAGAAATCCTGTCATGTTGGATGAAGCCATTCGTTTAACGGTTACCGCAGACGGCAGTGCAGACAGAGATGCATTCGACAGCTCTCCCCTACTTAAAGATTTTGTTGTTGGCAGAACATCGGTAAGCAGCCAAACCTCTATCGTCAATTTCGACACCAAGCGTACCACCGTTTGGACCACTACGTTATTTCCTCGAAAGGAAGGCACGTTTACCATTCCCTCATTAACCATTGAGGGAAAATCTACCCAGCCTATCCAGGTCAAAGTTATTCCGGTTCAAGAACAAAGTAACGTGGCACGAGACTATTTTGTTACGACGGATATCGACTTGAAAGAGGCTTATTTAAATCAGCAACTGCTTTATACGGTTAAGCTTTTTCTTTCCAGTAACATTGAGCGCGGCAGTCTACAAGCGCCAGAAATGCAAAATGCGGAAATTACCCAGTTGGGGGAAGATAAACAGTATACAGATATCGTAAACGGAAGACGGTATCAGATCATTGAGCGTCAATTTGCCGTTGTGCCTCAAGCGTCTGGTGAGTTCACGCTAAGAGGCCCTATCTTCACTGGCGAAGTTATGGCTGCCAATACTAACCAACGTTTTGGCTTCTTTAACCGTACCCAGCAAATTAATCGTGTCGGACCCGACATTACGGTGAATATTAAGCCAATTCCTCAGGGGATAGACTACCCTTGGTTGCCTTCTGAAATGGTGCGAGTGGATGAAGAATGGCCACAAGGTGATAGCTTTGTAGCAGGTGAGCCAGTTACGCGTATTATTACGCTAACTGCGCTCGGCGTAGTAGAAGAACAGCTTCCTGACATTCCAGAGTTTTATCCGCCAAACTTTAAGCTGTATCCAGATCAATCAAACACAACGACAGTTGAAAAAGATCAAAGCTTAATTTCACAGCGCCAAACGTCGCTGGCGATTATTCCAACGCAGCCGGGTAATTTTGTTCTACCTGAAATTACTGTTCCTTGGTTTAATACGCTCACTCAGCAAACTGAATATGCCACGATTCCGGCTCGCTCAATTACGGTAGCCCCAGCGACCGGCGCGAATAACTCGAATACTTCAATAGCGAACAGTGCAGCCCCAGAAAATACTCAAAACGCTAAATCGTCAACTGCGGCGCAATCAACAATGAGTGATGGAGAAAAGGACACGTTCTTAGATAATGCTTCAGGCGATGCGAAGTCTAGCGAAAACGCGCGACTTAATTGGATTGTGATCGGTGCACTATTTGTAATGTTTGCTATCGCACTTACAGGGTGGCTATTCACTTACAGAAAGCTTAAACAATCTCAGATAAGTGGACAAAGCGGCAGCGCTGCAAAAGGCTCCCACTTTTCAGCTCAAATGGATGAAAAAGCCCAGTTTCAAAACCTTATGTCAGTAATTAAGGCAAAAGATACACGTTTACTCACACCTGCTCTTAAGCAATGGATAAGTGCGTTAACTTCAGATACCGCGAGGCTCTCACAGTTTGAAGGGATCAACAAAGGTGTTAATGACCTCTACGCCGTTCGATTCTCGCCTAATAAAGTAGGCTCCAGCACTCAATCGCAACAAGTTACAAAGGCGCTGGAAAAGCTTTCGCAAGAAATAAAGCTCGCTCGCAGCGAATGGAAACAAAAAAGCGCAAAAAGCAATCACACGCTATCTAGCTTATATCCTGTTTCATAAAACGCATTTCATTTGCTAATACACTAGAATCTGCGTAATGAAAGCCCTTGCAACTAGCTAAATCACGGTGGCAAGGGTTTCGTTTCGCCAACGCTTGTGCCTAATAAACAGCTGAGGCTACGGACCTCATTGTCCTAATAATCTTAGAAGCTTTAACTTATAAAAATAACCAATTAAACGCGACAGGGAATAAAATGAAGAAAACACTGTTAACGCTAACGCCGATCGCGTTGGCCCTTACTACTTTAACTGCTTGCTCTCCTGCGAGCGAAACCACTAAAACAGCGCCAGAACCGATTAAAACGGAGCAACCTGCTGGACAGTCTGAGTCTGAGCGCCTTAATGCATTTTTCGAGCGCACATTTGAAGAAGATCTTAAACGCTCTCCACTATTTCAAAGTTATTTGGGCAAAAAGTGGGACTACGACAAGTGGGATGATATCAGTGACGAAGAAGCTGATGCACGTGTTGCCATTGCCAAAAACCGCCTGGAAAAACTTAATAGTTTCGACATCAGTAAGCTGAGTGAACAAGAAAAGTTGAGTTTACGCCTTTATAAACTAGGTATTGAGCGCGATTTGGCTAACGATGAATTTAGACATCACCGTTATATTGTACATCAGTTCCGTGCCGCACATACACAAGTGCCTAGCTTCCTTATCAACATTCACAGTGTAAAGAGTAAAGAAGACGCTCAGGCATACATTGGTCGATTAGACAACGTACGAGCTTACTTCGACCAAGTAATTGAGCAAATGAAGCTACGTGAAAAAGCCGGCGTATTCCCACCCGCATGGGCTTATGATCAAATGATTGATGCGTCAAAAAATGTGATTACCGGCGCACCATTTGATTCAAGCGAAACACCGTCTACTATCTGGGAAGATTTTCAAAACAAGACAAACAACCTTGATATCACAGAGGCGGAAAAAACCACACTATTAGGTGAGGCGAAAGCCGCGTTAGTCACTTCAGTCATGCCGTCATACGAGAAGTTTATCGAAGAGTTAGCTCATCAAAGAGAAGTAACTCCGAAAGGCGACGGCGTGTGGCGCTTACCCAATGGAGATAAGTGGTATCAAAATCGCCTGAACTGGTTTACCACTACTGACCTTACTGCTGAAGAAGTCCATCAGATTGGCTTGGACAATGTTGAGCGTATACACAACGCGATGCGCGAGATTATGAAACAAGTAAAATTTGAAGGCTCGCTTCAAGAATTTTTCGTTTTCATGCGTGAAGATGAGCAATTCTATCTACCTTCAACTGATGAAGGTAGACAGCAATACCTTGATATGGCGAAAACCGCCATAGACGATATGCGAGAAGCCATTCCTGAATACTTCGGTATTCTTCCAGAAGCGCCAATGATCGTTAAACGTGTTGAAGCGTTCCGCGAACAATCTGCGGGCAAGGCGTTTTACCAAAGCCCTGCGCAAGATGGCAGCCGCCCAGGTATTTATTACGCTAACCTTTATGATATGAAAGCGATGCCGACCTATCAGTTAGAAGCGCTGGCGTATCACGAAGGCATCCCAGGTCACCACATGCAGCGCGCGATTGCACAAGAGTTAGAAGGTGTGCCTCAATTTCAGAAGTTCTTGAGCTTTACCGCATACACGGAAGGTTGGGGCCTATATACCGAAGAACTGGCGAAAGATATGGGCTTTTATGAAGACCCTTACTCTGATTTCGGACGTCTGGCCATGGAGCTATGGCGTGCATGTAGGCTTGTGGTTGATACAGGAATTCATGCGAAAAAATGGACTCGTGAAGAAGCGGTGAACTATCTTATTGAGAACACACCAAACCCTGAATATGATGCCCAAAAAGCCATTGAGCGATACATAGCTATGCCAGGTCAGGCAACAGCCTATATGATTGGTAAACTAAAAATCATGGAGCTTAGAAAACATGCCCAGACTGAACTTGGCGATAAATTTGATTGGAAAGGCTTTCATGACGAAGTACTGAAATACGGCCCGGTACCACTTTCCATATTAGAAGAGAACATCAACACTTGGATTGCTGAACAAAAAAGCGCCTAAGATTTAAGAGTAGGTGCTCTGAACATTGAAAATAAGATAAAAAACGCGTCTTTCGGCTAACGAAATGACGCGTTTTTTGTGCCATAGTAAAAAAAATTTAGTTTTTGGATTTTTTATGTTTGGGCGAAATAAATCCGATAGTGATCAGGTCTTATCGGATATGAAAGCAAAACACCAAAGATATGAAGCGCTGGTAAAAGCATTTCACGCCGACATTTACCGCTATGCATTTTGGCTTATCAAAGATCAGAGCATTGCTGAAGATGTTGTCCAGGAAACCTTTTTACGTGCTTGGCGATCTTTAGACGCCCTAAATGATGAGAAAGCAGCAAAGTCATGGCTTATTACCATTCTTCGCCGCGAAAATGCCCGTCGATTTGAACGCAAACAGTTCGACACTGTTGATATTGATGATTGCCATATTCAAGATGACACCCAGCACGCTGACGGAGAATTGAAAGACAGAGAACTTCAGCGACTGCTAGGTGGATTGAGTGTGGAGTATCGCGAACCCTTGATACTTCAATTGATTTTCGGATTTAGTGGTGAAGAAATCGGCAACCAGTTGGGACTTAACAAAAACACAGTAATGACTCGTCTTTTCAGAGCGAGGAATCAGCTAAAAGAGGCATTAGAGAAGCAAGATGAACAGAGAGGTCGTGTAAATGGATGAGTTAGAATTTAGGCGTCGTATCTACGCCGATCCAGAAACGACTGACAGTGATGTTGTAGAAGCAGCAAAAGCGGATGGAAATAAACGCAGTTTCTGGAATGAACAAAAGCAGTTAGATAAGCAATTGAAGCAAGCCCTCAAAGTTGACGTACCAGAGGACTTGGCGAGCAAGCTTATTTGGCAGCAATCAACAGACGAATTTAACCGCTACAAGCGCAGAAGTCGCTGGTATTTAGCCATGGCCGCGTCCGTTGCTTTTGCGGTAGGTATTGGCCTTACTATGTGGTACCACCAACCGCTTAGTATTGGCGGGCAGGCACTTGCCCATATGCAATACGCTGAAATGGAAAGTGCGCATTCGCTACTTCCTGCTGACTTGAATATGGTAAATGCAAAGCTGGCAAGTTTTGGCGGTAGCTTTAGTGAAATGCTAGATGGTGTTGAAGTCGTGAATTATTGCCACTTGAGCACGGTCAGAAGTCTTCACCTAATTGTAAATACACCACAAGGTAAAATGTCAGTCTTTGTAGTGCCTGAACGTGGCGACATTTCGGTACCCAGCGAATTTGCTGATGAGCAGTACCACGGAGAGAGCATTAAGATGAAACATGCCAATGTAATGATTGTTGGCGATAAAGATGCTGATTTAAGTGACATGAAAAAGGCGGTTTCAGAAAGGATTCAATTCTCTGCTTGACACAAATTAACCATATATAGCACTCCAAAAAAAGTGTGTGTCTTAGCCCTTCCCTTCTGCGGCCCTTTTGGGCCGCTTTTTTTTTTCACAATAAAGATAATACCAGTCCGCATAGATACCATAATCTGGATGTGCGATGAACGTCTCCACGGAGCAAAACGAGGAGGCCGGGCGTGTGTTGCATCCTTTCCAATTTAACCTTTCGCCAAACTTTATTTACGCATTACCGTATAGAAAACAAGCAAGGTCGCCGACTGACATAGAGACTCTATGCCATAGGTGTTAGCATGAAAGAAAAAACATAGGGAATTTATATGGCTACTGGCACGATAATCTCGTTGGGTTTGTATTTTGTTGTAATGTTGGGAATTGGCCTTTTCGCTTATCGGCAAACAGATACCAATGTAGAAGGCTATATGCTTGGCGGACGTCAACTAGGGCCAGCGGTAACCGCACTTTCCGCAGGCGCGTCTGATATGAGCGGCTGGATGCTCATGGGCTTACCAGGTGCAATGTATGTATCAGGATTATCAGCGGGCTGGATCGCCGTTGGTTTGGTTTTAGGTGCCCTTGCAAATTATATGTTGGTCGCTCCGCGGCTTCGCGTTTACACTGAAGTGGCCAACAACTCCATTACCCTACCCGACTATTTTGAAAACCGCTTTGCCGACAACACGCGTTTATTGCGCGTTATAGCCTCTGTGGTTATCGTTGTTTTCTTTACGCTTTACACATCTTCTGGCGTCGTAGCTGGAGGAAAACTCTTTGAAACATCATTCGGCTTAACTTATGAAACGGGTTTATATGTTACCGCCGGTGTTGTCGTTGCATATACTCTTGTAGGCGGCTTCATGGCAGTGAGCATGACCGACTTCGTGCAAGGGTGCATCATGTTTGTATCACTTATTATGGTACCTGCAGTTGTAATCAGTGAGCTAGGTGGAATCGGTGCCTCAATAGACGCATTAGATAACATAAACCCGGCGCTTTTCGATGCATTTATGGATGCGTCTACCAATGAAGCACTTAGCGTAATCGGTATTGTTTCACTGATGTCATGGGGCCTAGGTTATTTTGGCCAGCCTCACATTATCGTGCGTTTTATGGCAATACGTTCAGTCAACGATATTCCAACAGCGCGTAATATCGGTATGAGCTGGATGATTGTATCGATTATTGGAGCGCTAATGACAGGCCTATTCGGCCTTGCTTTTGTGACCGGTAACGGCAACGAAATTGACCCTGAAACTGTCTTTATCTATTTATCTCAGATTCTATTTCACCCACTTATTGGGGGCTTTTTATTGGCTGCCATTTTAGCTGCAATCATGAGTACTATTTCGTCTCAGCTGTTGGTAACTTCAAGCTCACTAACCAGTGATTTTTATCAAGCGTTTTTAAGACGTGATGCATCAGATGGCGAGCTGGTTATTGCTGGTCGTGTCAGCGTAGTAGTTGTTGCACTTGTAGCAATTTACCTAGCTTATGATAGAGACAGCACCATTTTGACGCTTGTAAGTAATGCTTGGGCTGGCTTTGGTGCCGCCTTCGGACCACTTGTACTATTTAGTCTATTTAAGCGTGAAATGACTCGCCGTGCGGCACTAGGCGGTATGATCGTTGGTGCAGTGACGGTGTTACTGTGGATTTATCTTCCTATTGAAATCGGCGGCCAAAAGCTTGGTGACTGGATGTATGAAATTGTCCCCGGGTTTATTTTATCTAGCTTAACCATCATGGTTCTAAGCAAGTCTGGTACACCGAGAGACGGTGTGGTCGATACGTTCGACGCTTTCCAGACCAAATTGAGCCAAAGGTAAGCGAACGATACGTAAAAAGTCATTCGCAACAATAGTGAATAAAAAGCCCTGTTTATATTTTTAAATAGGGCTTTTTTCTTTTTATAGCCCGTGAAAAAAGTGGCTTATGCTTCAATTGCATGACAGTTTTATTTAATAGAATAAGATAGCTATTTTAAATAGCAAAATCGCATACTACTTTTGAAATTAAATATGTTATCGTTCTATGCATAAATATAACCCACATATAACTTTTTTGTATATGACATAAGATTCGGACTTCAAAATGACTGCTAGTATCCCGTCTGTAACGCATTTGAAACAACTCGAAGCCGAGAGTATTCAGATTTTCCGTGAAGTTGCTGCTGAGTTTGAAAACCCAGTGATGCTTTACTCCGTAGGAAAAGACTCTTCTGTACTGCTTCACCTTGCACGTAAGGCGTTCGCGCCCGGTAAGATTCCTTTCCCGCTATTACACGTTGATACCACGTGGAAGTTTGGCGAAATGATAAAGTTCCGTGATGAACAAGCTAAGAAACACGGTTTTGATTTGCTTGTGCACATCAATGAAGAAGGGGTTGAAGCTGGCGTTGGCCCATTTAGCCATGGTTCAGCAAAACATACTGACATCATGAAAACCCAAGCACTCAAGCAAGCATTGAACAAATATAAGTTTGATGCGGCCTTTGGCGGTGCTCGGCGCGACGAAGAAAAATCACGCGCCAAAGAGCGTGTTTATTCATTCCGCGACAGCAACCACCGCTGGGACCCCAAAAACCAGCGTCCCGAGCTTTGGAATATTTATAACTCTCAAGTGAACAAAGGCGAAAGCATTCGTGTCTTCCCAATGTCGAACTGGACTGAGCTAGATATCTGGCAATACATCTACCTAGAAAACATCGATATTCCACAACTTTACCTTTCTAAGCCTCGTCCAGTGGTTGAGCGTGACGGCATTCTTATTATGGTTGACGACGACCGAATGCCACTTGAAGAAGGTGAAGTACCGGAGATGCGGTCAGTGCGTTTTCGTACTCTTGGCTGTTATCCACTTACTGGTGCAGTTGAGTCAGAAGCAGCAACCCTACCTGAAGTTATTCAAGAAATGCTGCTTACCAAGACGTCTGAACGTCAGGGCCGAGTTATCGACCATGACAGCGCAGGCTCTATGGAGAAGAAAAAAATGGAAGGGTACTTCTAATGGTCACCGACAACGTTGTTTGGCATAAACACGAAGTAAACAAGACCACCCGCTCTAAGAAGCTTGCTCAAATACCGCGTGTATTCTGGCTTACAGGATTAAGTGGCTCTGGAAAATCGACATTAGCAAACTTGCTTGAGAAAAAGCTTCACGAGCAGAACAAGCACACCTATCTGCTTGACGGCGACAACGTGCGTCATGGTCTGTGCGGCGACTTAGGTTTTAGTGATAAAGATCGCGTTGAAAACATTCGTCGCATTAGCGAAGTTGCCAAGCTATTTGTCGATTCCGGTACCATAGTGCTTACCGCCTTTATCTCGCCTTTCAAAGTGGACCGCGACTACTGCCGCGGCCTAATGGAAGACGGAGAATTCGTAGAAGTGTTTATTGATACCCCACTTGAAGTGTGTGAAAAACGCGACCCGAAAGGGCTATACAAAAAAGCGCGCAGCGGTGAGATAAAAGACTTCACGGGTATTGACTCTGCGTATGAAGCACCAGAGTCGCCTGAGATTCACTTAACCTATCAGGATGAACCGGCAGAGCAAACTGTCGAGCGTCTGTATGCTTTACTTCAAGAAAAGGGATTAGTGTAATGACACAGCCTTTGGATGCACTTACACAACAAGTGCTTAATATCGCCAAAGAAGCTGGCGATAAGATAATGGCAATTTACGAGAAAGATTTTACCATTTATGAAAAGCAGGATACCAGCCCGCTAACAGAAGCTGACCTAGCCGCACATAACGTTATTGTTAACGCCCTTGAAGCAGAATCTGATTTGCCCATTCTTTCTGAAGAGTCAGCAAATATTTCGTGGGATGAGCGCAAATCGTGGTCGTCTTACTGGCTGGTCGACCCGCTAGACGGCACTAAAGAATTTATTAAGAAAAACGGTGAGTTTACGGTCAACATTGCACTTATCGAGAACGGCAAACCAACCTTGGGTGTGGTTTACGCGCCAGCACTAAACAAAAGCTACGTAGGTATTGTTGGTGTAGGTGCGTGGACCGAAGTGAATGGCCAATTCACCGCTATTTCAGCGCGCAAGCACAATGGTGCTGAAGTGTGGAAAGTAGTAGGTAGTCGGTCTCACCAAAGCCCTGAGATTCAACATTTATTGGCAAAGCTTGAAGGTGAAACTGAGCTTGTTGCGATGGGTAGCTCCCTGAAGCTTTGCTTGGTGGCCGAAGGTGAAGCACATCTTTACCCTCGATTAGGCCCAACATCTGAATGGGATACGGGTGCAGCGCACGCCGTCGCACTAGCGGCAGGTGCAAACGTAACCGTACTCGATCCTGAAAACCCATTAGATGACAACGCTGACGCTCTTACGTACAACCAAAAAGAGTCTGTGTTAAACCCCTTTTTCCTTGTGAGCGCATAACATGAACAATGAAAACGAATTATTAAGACAGGATATTCTGTCTTACCTAGAGCAACACGAAAAGAAAGATATGCTACGTTTCCTAACCTGCGGTAGCGTAGACGATGGTAAAAGTACCCTAATTGGTCGCTTACTTCACGATTCTAAAATGATTTATGAAGACCAGCTTGCCGCTATCACAAAGGACAGCAAAAAAGTGGGCACTACAGGCGAGAAAGTTGACCTTGCCCTTCTTGTAGACGGCCTTCAGTCAGAGCGTGAGCAAGGTATCACTATCGACGTAGCCTATCGCTACTTCTCTACTGACAAGCGTAAGTTTATCATCGCCGACACGCCAGGGCACGAGCAGTACACCCGTAACATGGTAACCGGCGCGTCAACGTGCGACCTTGCTATTATTCTTGTTGATGCTCGTGGCGGCGTTAAAGTACAAACGAAACGTCACTCGTTCCTGGTTTCTCTTTTAGGTATCAAACACGTTATTGTTGCTATCAACAAAATGGACTTGATGGATTATTCAGAAGAAGTGTACAAACAAATTCAGGAAGACTACCTGAAGTTTGCTGAGCAGCTTGATATTCCTGATATTCAGTTCGTGCCTATTTCAGCACTTGAAGGCGACAACGTAGTAGGCAAGAGCGAAAAGACCCCTTGGTTTGACGGCACGCCACTTATGGAAATGTTGGAAAACATTGAGATTGGTGAAGACGACAACTTGGAAGATTTTCGCTTTCCAGTGCAGTACGTTAACCGCCCTAACCTAGACTTCCGAGGCTTTGCAGGTACAGTAGTCTCCGGTCAAGTAGCGCCTGGTGATGAAATAACCGCCCTTCCTTCTGGGAAGAAATCAAAAGTGAAGCAAGTGGTTACTTTCGAAGGCGACCAAGAACGCGCTTATGTACCTCAAGCGGTTACCCTAACGCTAGAAGATGAAATTGACATCTCTCGTGGCGACATGATTGTTAAATCAGACAACTTGCCTCTGCTTAACACGCAATTCAAAACACACTTAGTGTGGATGTCGGAAGAGCCGCTAATGCCAAACAAGCAATATTTGTTTAAATTTGCGACTAAATCAACACCTGGCGTTGTTGCCCATATCGATAATCAAATTGACGTGAATACATTAGAAGAAACCGACGCTATGCATCTGAATCTTAACGAAATTGGTGTAGTCGACGTTAAGTTTACACAACCTGTTGCCTGCGACCCGTATAAGCGCAATCGCCCTACGGGTTCATTCATAGTCATCGACCGCCTTACTAACGGTACGGTTGGAGCGGGTATGATCATTGATGAAATTGCAGGTGACGCACAGCATACAACGCCTAACTTCTCTGAGTTCGAGCTTGAATTCAATGCACTAGTGCGTAAGCACTTCCCGCATTGGAACGCTGTGGATATCAGTAAACTTTAAGCAGGACTGGAACAATATGGATGTGACCCAGTTTATCGTACTGGCAGTATTTGCCGGTACGATATGCGCGCTGATCTTTACCAATCAGCGCCCTTCCACTGTCTTTTCTGGTGCAGTGTTAGCACTACTGGTTACCCAGCAGTTATCTCTCGATGACATCTTGCTAAACTTAACCAACAAGGGGCTTATTACCCTCGTTTTGTTGCTTTTGGTGAGTAGCGCAATAGATAAAACAGCGCTAATAAAACGCCTAGGAAGGAAACTAGTGAGTGCTAACTTTACTCAGTCCTACTGGCGCTTGTTTTCGTTGACTTTTTTATCGTCTGCACTGTTAAACAATACTGCTATAGTGGCAAGCCTTATTGGTCCTATTAAACAAAACCAATATCACCCCGCCTCTCGATTATTAATTCCGCTTTCATACGCCGCTATTTTAGGCGGTACGGTAACCTTAATCGGTACGTCTACCAACTTGATTGTAGACAGCTTTTTGCAAGAGCACGGGCACCCAGGCTTTAACTTTTTCGACTTCACACTTTATGGCACTGTAGCTGGACTAAGCTGTGGTTTACTCATGTTTTTATTGCTTCCTTTGTTACCTAATATTGGCAATAAGAGTAATAACTATCGTGAGTATATGGTTGAAGCCGAAGTGGAATCTGGTTCAGAGCTCATAGGGAAAACCGTAGAACAAAACCATCTGCGTAATTTACCTGAACTTTTTTTGGTAGAAGTGGTGCGCAATGGCAACCTTATATCGCCTGTTGGACCTGACTTAGTCATTCTAGAAAACGATAAACTGATTTTCTCTGGCAATGTTCAAAAACTTGATAACCTTAGTCACATAAAAGGCCTAAGCATGTTTGCCGAGACCGACGGCGTGTTGCGCGAAAGCTTAACCGAGGTGGTAGTTTCCAATCGCGCACAAGTTATTGGGCAAACGATTAAAAAGCTAGGCTTTCGAGCACTATTTGATGCCGCCGTTGTAGCAATTCGTCGCGACGGTGAGCAGCTATCAGGCAAGCTAGGAGAAATAAAACTTCAAGCAGGTGACTTTTTGCTGTTAGCTACAGGCCCAGATTTCGCGACTCGTCAAAATTTGAATAAGAACTTTTTTATTTTGTCAGAGCAAAAAATTGCCCGCCCTCTAACCAATATGCAAGAGTGGATTACCCTTGGCGGCTTCCTTACCACGGTATTATTAGCTGCAACTAACATCATATCATTGGCTATTGGTCTGTTATTTTTGGCCGCTGTGCTCATAGGCGTAAAAGTAACATCAAACGGGGAAATGAAGCGAAACTTGCCGTTGAACTTGATTGTTGTGATTGTCGGTGCATTAAGTTTGGCCACTGCACTAGAAAACTCAGGCGTTATAAGCATTACTACCAAAGCCCTTATGCCGATGCTATCAGGTACCGACTGGTTTATTGCATTGTTAGTCATTTACTTGCTGACGCTTGTTTTGACAGAGTTCGTAACTAACAACGCAGCTGCTGCGTTAATGTTCCCGTTTGCCTACGGGTTAGTACAAATAATTGGCGCACCGCTTATGCCATTTGCATTAGCGGTAGCATTTGCTGCAAGTGCGAGCTTTGTTTCACCGTTTGGCTATCAAACTAACTTGCTTGTTTATAATGCAGCGAACTATAAGTTTTCTCATTTTATAAAAATTGGGCTACCTATCTCACTGATGTATAGCACCATAGTTTTGACATTGCTTAACTTTACTTACTTGTAAAATCTTAAGGCGTATTTTGATAACACAAAGAAAATTGTAAAAAATAAAGCAGTAGTCTTCAGCATTACGTTAAGGGAAGCAAACGCTTCCCTTTTTAATTTCGAACACGTTTTGCAATAATCCTAAGCTTTCTATATATTCATTTTCTCTTACAAATATCAATATGTTGTGCTGTACAACACCTGCTGCCACCGTTAATCTATAGCTCAATTATGGCCTGCCTGTTGGCAAGCTATTCATCATTCATGGCTTTACATAGAGTCCAAGGTAATAAATAAAAATAAAATAGGAGCAAGGGATGCACGACGTAACGAACCCCTTTCAAGCGTGTAACGATATTTTCTTTAAGCCCAATGGTGTGTTTAAAGCGGTGGGTGAAAACAACAATTGGAGCTGGATGCCATTCATTTTGATCATGGCTATTTCGCTTGTTTCACAATACCTCTATATCAACTTCGTGGACATTGAATGGTTCGCGCAGATGAACATTGCCGCGCAGGGTGATATGAGCCCTGCAGAAGAAGAGCAAATGAAAGCCTTTTTCACCAGAGACGCACTACTTTGGTCCTCTATTATCGGCGCCTTTTTTATTCCAATTATTGTGAATGCGGTGTACGCAGTGTACATAAATCTGATGACACGCTCGGATGATAGCCATGTTTATGGTTTTACTGACTGGTATGGTTTTGCTTGGTGGCTTTCAATGCCTTATGTACTTACTGGATTATTGGGTGTTGCTTTTCTATTGTTCACGGGCGACCATCAAGTGGCACCATCAATTTTGTCTCCAACGTCTCTTGGGTATATTGCCAGTATCCCTATGGACTCACCTTGGTACGCTTTCGGTCAGGCGCTAAGATTAGAACTGTTTTGGGGCATTTACTTGGCCACTGTAGGCATCACTCAATGGACAGCCTTTACTCTCAAAAAAGCGGCATTAATTGCCAGTGCACCTTATGTTGTTATCTATGGCATCTGGCTAGTTGCTCTCGCCTTTTTCTAATTGAGCATGCCGGTGTGACGCTCTGAATATAGAAAGATTGCGCTGTACCATGTAGCCAGTATTTACGAACCTGGTATTTTAGTACAGCGCTTCTATAGCTTTGCCGTGCAGCATCATCTTAAAAAACGCTTCCTTCATTACCCCAGCAACATTCAAACAGCTTCATGGTCGCTTTGTCGTTACATGAATTCTCAGTATACCCACAGTGGCAGCTGTTTCGTGGGCTTGGCCCCTTCGCGTAGTGGTCTGAAATAATCTTTATTTTGATAAAACTTCGCATTCTGCTGTGAATGCCACAAAGGCACACCTAACAAAGGAAGAGGCTTCAAGAGCGGCGCAACCTGAAAAGCATCGAGCGCTGATATACGGGCAGAAATAGCATCGTCTAGTACTGCGCGTTGTTGCCATTTATTGAGATCGCTAAACCCTTGAGGAACTGAAACCGCGAGCCATTTCCCCGTCAATCCAATAAACGGATTCAGCATCATTTCTAAATTCGCGTGCCCAAATACAAAAGGCGTTACTTCGGCATACCAACGTTTCCTATTTGCCAGAAACACCTGTTCCCATTCATGAGCAGCAAGTTGCTGCAGGAAAGCTTCTAGCGATTCAACGCCAGTTGGCCTGCTCTTATCATTCTCTTCAAGAACGGCGTGTTTGTGCAAAGTTGCGTGTTGCGTTAACTGACTGGGCTCTTCTATCGCCAGCACGACACCGCATTCATCGAAGTGAGTAATACGATTGCGACGCGCCGTCCTAGGGTTTACACCGAACGCGTTAATGTCACTAATATGTAGCTCATTCAATAAAGACTTTGTCTTTGGAAATTGAAGCCAAATTAGAGCATTAAATAAATCATGCCAGCTTTGCTCACGGGTAGGGACAACCCCATCTTCGCTAATGATGGTTTCGTAATAACGCTGATCCGATTCTGAAAACTGACTTTGCCCTTTAAATAAAGGTCCTTGCCAAGACTTATGGTAGTGCGCCGTTAGTGAGTTTAACAAGTCTGGCGTAGGAAATTCATTTTTACTCAGTAAGCCAACCTCATCTAACAAGTCCGTAACGGGTTTACTGGCGTGTTTTAGTAAGTAGTGGTTACAGAAAGGGATTGAGTTTGAATGCATATCAACTATTGGTTCGCTTTGGGGTTTTCTCTATACTGGTCGCGTATTGTAGAGCAAACAGAGACTAACAATGAAAAAAATGTTTTTGCCATTGCTTGTACCTACCCTTCTAGGCGTAAGTGCTTGCACTCCTAATAATGACAGCACCTCAACCAACGAGACGGCCCAGAAAGCAATGCCTGTGGCATCAAACTTCGACCGTGTTTACAACAGTATTTCCGATGCAGATATTCGCGAGCCCTTGAAAGTTCTGTCTTCAGATGAATTTGAAGGTCGTTTACCAACAACTGAAGGTGAAAAGAAAACCATTGATTATTTGGTTAGCGAATTTACAAAAACAGGGCTTAAGCCAGGTAATGGTGATAGTTTCCTTCAAAAAGTAGCGCTTATGGAAATTACTGCTGACCCTGATATGACCATGACCATTGGCGACAATAACTTCGCGTATAAAGATCAAATGGTAGCCTCTTCTAAGCGCGAGCAAAGCTCGGTGTCGCTCGAAGATTCAGAGTTAGTCTTCGTTGGCTATGGTGTAAATGCACCAGAGTACGACTGGAACGACTACCAAGGGTTAGACGTTAAAGGCAAAACAGTCGTCATGCTAATTAATGACCCGGGTTTTGAAAATCCAGAAAGTGGTAAGTTTCAAGGCACAACGATGACCTACTACGGTCGTTGGAGCTACAAATATGAAGAAGCCAGCCGGCAAGGCGCTGCAGGCGCCATTATTGTTCACGAAACAGCACCGGCTTCTTACGGCTGGTCTGTCGTTGCCAACAGCTGGAGCGGTCCGCAATACGGCTTGGTAAGTGCCGACAAAGGCGCAAGCCGTGTCGCGGTTGAAGGTTGGCTAACGTTAGATGCAGCAAAAAAAGTGTTTGCTGATGCTGGGCTTGATTTTGAAACAGAAAAAGCCAACGCTATGCAAGGTCCTTACAACAAAGCAATGGACATTAAAGCATCGGTCACTGTTAATAACACATTCAAAAAGTCTGAAAGCAACAATGTGATAGCTACGCTACCCGGTTCAGCGTTCCCTGATGAGCATGTTATCTATACAGCACACTGGGATCACTTGGGCAAGGATGAAACCAAAGAAGGCGACCAAATCTATAATGGCGCCCATGACAACGCGACGGGTACAGCAGCGATTTTAGCCATGGCGCAAGCCTATTCTGAGCTTAGGCCCGCACCAAAACGCTCGGTATCATTTTTAGTGGTAACCGCTGAAGAGCAAGGGTTATTAGGCAGTAAATTCTATGCAAGCAACCCTGTTATTCCCATTGAAAACACTGTTGCGAACATCAATATGGATGCGATGAATGTTTTGGGTAGAACAAAGAACGTGGCTGTTGTGGGCATGGGTAAATCGGAAATGGAAGATTACCTTGAAGCCGCTGCGACAAAACAAGGTCGTACGCTGACTCAAGAAGACAGACCAGAAGCCGGTTATTATTATCGCTCAGATCACTTTAGCTTTGCTAAGCAAGGCGTTCCAGCACTTTACGCTGAAGGTGGTAATGAACCGGCAGATGAAGAGACTGCTAAGTACAGAAAACGTATGAATGTTATTGTTACAGGCTGCTATCACCAAGTGTGCGATCAGTATCGCGATGATTGGGATTTAAGTGGTATCGTACAAGATACGCAAATGCTGTTTGATGTAGGTGTAGGCGTAGCAAACGCTGACGCTTGGCCTAAATGGAATGAAACGAGCGAGTTTCAGCGTCAAAATTAATTAAACGCTAACATAAACGCGATCAAAACCGTGTTTTTATGCGAAAAGTAAAATAAGGACTTCTTTATGAGGTCCTTTTTTTCTTTTGCTAACCCTGTCCCTAAGGATTTTTCTACCGCTCTTTATGGATTTATTTTTAGCCACATCGACATAAAATTTTGCGTTTAAATTAGGATAAAAATGTTAATAAATAGCCATTTTGAGATAAATGTAATAAGAATTTCCATTTTCTCATCATAATATACTTGCAATTTCCTGTCAGACTGGCACATTCAGGGGCACGCGAATAAGAAAAACAACAAACCTTCGCCCACTCGTACGCGAGTACCGACAGAAAAAACTTCTATTTTTTTCAACAAGTGAACAGAGAGAATCCGTTATATGTGTGGTATTTTCGGTATCCTTGATATCAAAACCGATGTGTCTGAACTCAGAACCCAAGCCCTCGATTTATCAAAACTTTTGCGCCACCGTGGCCCTGACTGGTCGGGTATCTGGAATAATGACAATACCATTCTTTGTCACGAAAGACTGGCAATTGTCGACGTAGATACAGGGGCGCAGCCTCTTATCAGTCAAAACGATAAGCACATTCTTGCCGTTAACGGTGAGATTTATAACCATAAGCAGCTAGCTGCTGACTTAAATGAACCGTATCCATTCAAAACTCGTTCAGATTGTGAAGTTATCCTTCCGCTTTTTCAGCAAAAAGGCATCGACTTTATTGATGAACTAGAGGGCATGTTTGCGTTTATTCTTTACGATGAAGAACAGGACGCTTACCTAATTGCCCGTGATCATATTGGCATTATTCCGCTTTACACGGGTTATGATGAACACGGAAACTTCTATGTTTCATCTGAAATGAAAGCGTTAGCAGGCGTATGTAAAACAATCAGTGAATTCCCTCCTGGCCACTACCTGTGGAGCAAAGAAGGTAAAATCACCAAGTACTACAAACGCGACTGGATGGAATACGATAACGTCAAAGACAACACTAGCGATCTAGACGAGCTTCGCGTTGCTTTTGAAAAAGCGGTGAAGTCTCATATGATGTCTGACGTTCCATACGCCGTACTTCTATCAGGCGGCCTGGACTCCTCTCTTGTTTCTGCTGTGGCTGCACAGTACGTAGCCAAACGTGTTGAAGATGAAGACAAGACTGACGCGTGGTGGCCACGCCTACACAGTTTTGCTGTGGGTCTTGAAGGTGCTCCTGACCTTAAAGCTGCGAAGAAAGTGGCGGATATGATTGGTACCGTTCACCATGAAATCCACTTTACCATTCAAGAAGGTTTAGATGCCATCCGCGATGTTATCTACCACTTAGAAACCTATGACACCACCACAATTCGCGCCGCTACACCCATGTATTTAATGACCCGAAAGATTAAAGCGATGGGCATTAAAATGGTGCTGTCGGGTGAAGGTTCTGATGAAATTTTTGGTGGTTATCTGTATTTCCACAAGGCACCAAATGCCAAAGAATTTCACGAAGAAACCGTGCGTAAGCTAGATCGTCTGCACATGTTTGACTGTGCGCGTGCTAACAAAGCCACGTCAGCATGGGGTGTAGAAGCTCGCGTGCCTTTCTTAGATAAGAACTTCATTGACGTAGCTATGCGCTTAAACCCGCAGGATAAAATGTGTCTAGACGGAAAAATGGAGAAATGGATCCTTCGTAAAGCATTTGATAACGGTGAAACCCTGCCAGCAGAAGTTTTGTGGCGTCAAAAAGAACAGTTCGGAGATGGCGTAGGTTATTCGTGGATTGACTCTATTCGTGATTTTGTTGAAAACGAGGTGACTGATCAGCAACTCGCTACCGCAGAGTTCCGCTTCCCGGTGAATACGCCAGACACCAAAGAAGGCTACTATTACCGTACTATCTTTGAGAGCTACTTCCCTCAAGAGAGCGCCGCGCGCTGTGTACCGGGTGGTAAATCTATTGCCTGTAGTACGGCGGAAGCACTTGAATGGGATGAAAGCTTTAAAAACAATGCAGACCCTTCTGGCCGTTCAATGAAAGGCGTTCACGCTGGTGAGTCGTAACATAGTTAAACCCTAGCAGCAATATCTGAAAACGCGGCACAAGCCGCGTTTTTTTATTTTCTATTCATTTTTTAGAAGCGTCCATTGTTCGCTTATACCAAAGAGCGGAATTGGTGAGGGGGGTTTCAATGGGCAGCAATGGGTTTTCCAGAGTATATATTTTTCGCTCATTAACCCTTAAGGAAGCTAAGATGGGGGCATAAGTGGATTCAAAAAGTGCATCAAAAGAACCATCTTCTATGGCTCTGTTAAGGCCTGTTTCAATAAGATTAGCTAACGTCTTGTTGCTTGAGCTTACAAAGTAATACATAGCGGTGGGATAATACAGCGCCATCGCGGGCTCAAGGTAAAGATTGTTACGGCGCCCCTGTGCCTCAAGCTCTGCGTTCACTTCCATTACAGAACGAGGAAAGAAGTCTCCTTTACCCTGTTTTATCATGTCATAGGCTTCGCGAAATTCGGGCACTGTAAATACATTGAACCCGTTCGCTTGAAGAATTTTGGTGTCAGGCCACTCTTCGCCTTGAACAGGCACGAGTTTACGCATGTCGTTTAGGGATAATACTCCATCGAACTTCGCTTTCTTACTTTGGTTTATAACGAAAACACGAAGCCCTATAAGCCCTTTTGCAATTGGTATGCGGATGGGCGTTAGTTCTTTCTCGCGTTGGCTGTCCGTCATACTCCACACTACGTTAACTTCTCTATTTTCACGAAGCTGACGCATAGCTTTGCCGGTTAATAATATACGGTCCGAGGGGCGAAGTTCATAGTTTACGCCTGTTTTATCGAGAGCAAGCTTTAGCAAAGCTATAGGGTACTGGGTACGTGCGTCTGAATCGTCAATGGGACGTGGATACGTGATAGTCCAAGTCGCAGCATCTACTGTTGGCCCCAAGATGAAAAGACATAAAGCGAAAGCCGTCAAAACGGCTTTTTTAAGCTGATTGAAACGTTTCATTTACTTTATGTCCTATATAAATTTGAGTACTTAGGCACACCATACAATTGACCATAAAAGCAACAAGCCCTTTACCTTTATTCAATACCAATGTATTTGTGTGTTTGTAAAGATAGCCGCCAGTTGCGTTCAATACAAGTACGCACGGCCAATTCAGTCGCCCTCTTTTGTTGGCTAATTGGTTGTAAACAAACCTGTTTTCCCTCTAGCGACGATACACCAGCGAGCAGCGCATCAAGCTCATCAATGTGTTTTTGCATAGCGATGGGATGCTTGATTTCATTCGCTCTTTCAAGCGCACATATTAAAACGTCGTACCCGCCTTTCATGTTTATTTTAGGAGATACGGTCACGTAGGTGCGCTCATCGCAAAGCACTTTAAAAGTACCGCTGGTTTCAATCTGTGTTGTATACCCATTGTCATGAAGCAAAGAAGTCAGCGGGCGTAAATCATACATACATGGCTCACCGCCAGTAATAACCACGTGTTTCGCCACATAGCCTTGTTGCCCAAACTCGGCCAGCAAAGCCGCCTCATCGGATATAAAGTAGGTTTCAGACTCTTGGCTTTTTGTGATTACAGCTTGCGGTGACACGTTCAAGTCAGGCTTAATTTCCCATGTGTGTTTTGTATCACACCATGGGCAGCCTACAGGACAGCCTTGTAGACGAACAAAGATAGATGGAATACCAGTGTGAGCACCTTCACCTTGGATAGTTTCAAACATCTCATTGATGTTTAATGTGGACATTACAGACAATTTGTCACCCTTTAACGATTGTATGTTGGGATTTTACCAAGGATCACATAAAATTCGGGCATAATTTCTTAAAACTTCGAAAAACTATGTCAGAAAACGTTGTTGTTATCTATTCAGGAGGCATGGACTCCTTCACAGTGCTGCACAAAGCATTAAATGCAGGCAAAAAAGTTCATGCTCTGAGCTTTAACTACGGACAACGCCATAAGAAAGAACTCGATTACGCTGCCAACGTGTGCAATTCGCTTAATGTCCCCCACAAGATTGTAGACATTAGCGCCATAAATACGCTTATAGGGGGGTCAGCGTTAACATCAGATATCGAGGTTCCTGAAGGCCATTATGAAGAACCAAGTATGAAACAAACCGTAGTACCTAATCGCAACATGATTTTGTTATCGCTCGCGGTCGGCTACGCAGTCAGTTTAGACGCAAACGAAGTTTATTATGGTGCTCACTCTGGGGACCACGCCATTTATCCAGACTGCCGTCCAGAATTCGTTCATAAAATGAATGATGTATGCGGCATCGCGAATTACACCCCCGTTACTATCATGACGCCTTATATAGACGACAGTAAAACGGCTATTCTAACCGATGGTTTATCTATGGGGCTGGATTATGGTCAGACATGGACCTGTTATAACGGCAGAGAAAAAGCGTGTGGAAAATGCGGAGCCTGCGAAGAACGCTTAGAGGCGTTTAAAGAAAATAACGCCGTAGACCCGCTAGACTACGAATAAACGCTAAACTTTGAGTAACACCTCTTATCTTCTGTTCTTTGATGGACGTAATTCGATAAGAGGTGTTTTTATTTTTTGATAGGGGCAAAACTACTTCTGACTTTCAGAAATAAAATAACTCAACTCTTTGATACAGTGGCGTAATACCGGGTTCAACCGCGTATTTTTGCCATTCATGACAAACAATTCATGACTGAATTTAAATAAACTCCCCTGCGCGATTGGCACAAGTCCTAAAGCAGCCCCTTGCTCTTTCGCCATGTAATCTGGCAATAAGCCTATATATTCACCCGTCATTATCGCTGACATCGCTGCATCGAACGAATCAGAAAAAGTCTGGATAGACAACCTAGTTTCATCTTCGATGTAGTTAGCAGAAGACAAACCAGATATACCGATGGCAGGATAGTCGCCAATTTTAATGCCGTCTGGCAACGTAGTATCGCGATATTTCGCCAGAGGGTGGGTTGGCGCACAATATAAACGACCTTCCGTTTTAATACCGATAGGGTGAAAGGTTACGGACTCGGGCTTTACCATATCATAAGTTGAAACGACAAGGTGGCATTCGCCAGATAACGCAACATGCTCTACTTCATTGTATAGACGTGTTTGGATATTCACATGAATATCGTCAAACTTTTTCATTGTGCTTTTAACCGCTTTACTTACAGCCAAGTGCATTGAAAGTGGAAGACCAGCCATTAACACTAGTGTGATATGGCCAGAATAGTCATCATGTAGCGATTTCAAATTGAAGACAAAGTTATCGAAGGCATTGAAGATGCGTTTGGTTTCTTGAAAAACCACCTCACCTTCTTTTGTCATTTGAAATCCACCTCGACCGCGATGACACAAAACCAAATCTAAACGTTCTTCTAGCTTCTTGATGGCTGCGCTGATATTTGGGCGTTGCATGCGCAACACGGGTTCGGCCGCAGTAAATCCATTGCAGCTTGCTACAGCGTAAAACACACGCAGTAGCTTAATATCTGACTCCTGAAGACGATTAAGCATATTAGCACCTGTTTATAGGTATAGTTATCGATACTCAAGTCTGAACTATATGCAATAAACTACGCTATTACAACGACATTTTATGGCTTCTCGTCTCATTTTTTATTAAAAAATCGAGTTTTGTGTTTCTTCTCTTCGACCTCAAGTAGCAAAGTCCATTGTAAAAACAGGGGCTTTTCTCTTCGCAAGGAAAGCGCTGTATTGAGTTATTCGATTTTATACGGATGAACCTACACACCGCATAACTGATAAGGTATATCGCTATTGCTATGAGAGTGCGACAACTTGCTTGCGCAGCGCTTCAATATCGTCACGTAAAGAGGCTGCTTTTTCGAACTCAAGCTCACGCGCATATTCGAACATCTGCTTTTCAAGCTCCGTAATTTGGTCCATCAATTCAGTGGCGCTTGCCGTTTTCTGTTGCTTCTTCTTCTCTTCAACCTTGCGCAGTCTGACTTTTCCAGACGCAGGGTGCGCGTTGTCGCCTAAATCCATAATATCGGTAATAGGTTTATTAAGCCGCATTGGCGTAATACCGTTTGCCTCGTTATGCGCCATTTGCTTCTCACGACGGCGTTCGGTCTCGTCCATCGCTTTTTTCATCGATTTGGTAATACTGTCGGCGTACAAGATAGCTTTACCATTCACGTGACGCGCGGCTCTACCAATAGTCTGGATTAACGAACGTTCAGCGCGCAAGAAGCCTTCTTTGTCGGCATCTAAAATAGCCACTAGCGATACTTCGGGCATATCTAGACCTTCACGTAACAGGTTAATACCAACCAACACGTCGAATTTACCCAACCGCAAGTCTCGGATTATTTCAATTCGTTCGACGGTATCAATATCCGAGTGTAGATAACGCACTTTAACGCCGTGCTCATTTAAATACTCGCTTAAATCTTCTGCCATACGCTTGGTTAACGTAGTAATAAGCACACGTTCGTCAAGCTCTACTCGCTTTTGAATTTCAGATAGAACATCATCAACCTGAGTTGCTACTGGGCGTACCTCTATAACCGGGTCTAACAGGCCTGTTGGACGCACAACCTGCTCAACTATCTCACCGTCAGTTTTCTTTAACTCATAATCGCCTGGCGTCGCAGACACATAAATGGTTTGCGGGCAAATTTGCTCAAACTCTTCAAACTTAAGCGGACGATTGTCTAACGCCGATGGCAGCCTGAAACCAAATTCCACTAAGGTCTCTTTTCTAGAGCGATCCCCGCGATACATTGCCCCTACTTGGGAAACGGTAACGTGAGACTCATCGATAAACATTAAGCCGTCTGCAGGAAAATAATCCAACAAGGTTGGAGGTGGTTCGCCCGGCGCGCGTCCCGAAAGGTAGCGAGAGTAATTTTCAATTCCTGAACAGTATCCAAGCTCCATCATCATTTCGATATCGAACTGGGTACGCTGTGAAATACGCTGTTCTTCAATCAACTTATTCGCGTCTTGAAGCTGCTTTTTGCGCTCGCCTAGTTCTTCTTTGATATGCTCAATAGCATTCAGGATTTTCTCGCGAGGCGTTACATAGTGCGTTTTAGGAAAAACCGTGGCCCGAATAACGGACTTATCGACAGCCCCCGTTAACGGATCAAACAGACTAATTTTATCTATCTCGTCATCGAACAACTCAACCCTTACGGCTTGCTTTTCAGAGTCCGCTGGAAAGATATCTATAACATCGCCACGAACGCGAAAAGTCCCCCGCTCGAACGCTAAATCATTGCGCTTATACTGCAGTTCAGCAAGGCGGCGAAGAATGTCACGCTGGTCCATGGTGTCGCCCTGACGAAGGTGTAACAGCATTTTCATGTAGGATTCAGGATCGCCCAAACCATAAATAGCAGACACACTGGCTACAATAACAACGTCGCGGCGCTCCATCAGTGCTTTGGTGGCTGATAATCGCATTTGTTCAATGTGATCATTGATTGACGCGTCTTTCTCAATAAAAGTATCGGTACTTGGAACATAAGCTTCAGGCTGGTAATAATCGTAATAGGAAACGAAGTACTCCACAGCGTTATTGGGAAAAAACTCTTTCATCTCACCGTAAAGCTGAGCCGCTAATGTCTTGTTGTGTGCAAGAATAAGCGTTGGTCTCTGCACTTCTTTAATGACATTAGCCATGGTAAAGGTTTTACCCGACCCCGTAACACCAAGCAGTGTTTGGCCGGCCAAGCCACTTTCTAGGCCATCCACCAAAGCTTCTATTGCTTTTGGCTGGTCGCCTGCTGGCTTGTATTTAGAATGAAGCTCAAACCCTCTACTCATTTACTTAACCTTTTCTTTAGCTTACTGCTTAACATTTTGCTTGCGGTCAAACTACTCAACATTAAAAACACACAACCTCAAGTGGCCGCTCTGGTATTAGCTCTGCTCAGACGTTTCTTTATCTGATTCAAACTGAGTAATCGCACGTTTGAAAACAACAAATGAAACACACGCCATTGCAAAATTGGCAATGACGGTTCCTGCAAATAAACCTTTCAGTTCAAAGAGAACACTACCCGCAACGCTGATAGGTACGAAGAAAACAAATAAGCGGATGACACTTAGTGTTAACGCCGTCATCGGTCTGTGCATGGCATTCAACGATGAGTTAGTCAGAATGATAATGCCTTGCATGCCATAACCCAGCGGCACAATCATAAGAAACAACTGTATTAGTGCGCTTACCTCTGCTTCATTAGCAAAGGCAACGGCTATCCAGCTAGACAGTCCCCACATGACAAGAAAAATGGCGAACTGCCAAACCAGAACAAATTTCAATGTAAGCGAATATGCCGTTTTTACCCGTTCTACTTGGCCTGCTCCAACGTTTTGGCTGATAAATGGAGGCAGTGTCATGGATAGTGCCAGAACAA
This sequence comes from Alteromonas sp. S015, assembly GCF_036864485.1. Classification (NCBI taxonomy): domain Bacteria; kingdom Pseudomonadati; phylum Pseudomonadota; class Gammaproteobacteria; order Alteromonadales; family Alteromonadaceae; genus Alteromonas; species Alteromonas sp. S015. Next base: position 745,479 of record NZ_JAZETO010000001.1, read on the forward strand.
CAATACTTGCAATAGACTCCATTCTATTTCCCACTCCCCACGCTGCAACCGCTTCGGCGCCGTAACCAGCAACTACAGCTGTCATCACGCCACCGGCAACAGGGGTAAGCATATTCGCCCCCGCTGCAGGTAGTCCTATTTTGAGAATTTCACGGCTGCTATCACGCAGCTCGGTCAGTGTAAGTAGTCGAGGCAACATCAACTTTCGACGAACGGCTAAAATATAAAGAATCCATAATGCGCCAACTGTCCACGCTATAAGGGTAGCGAGTGCCGCACCTTTTATACCCATTGCCGGAATGGGCCCAAGACCAAAGATGAAAATAGGGTCAAGCAACGCGTTTAATCCGCCGCCCGCTGCCATAACAATACTGGGTGTGCGGGTATCGCCACAGGCACGCAGCACACTATTACCCACCATCGGCATGGCAAGAAAGATGCTCGACAAGTACCACAGCCCCATATAGTCAGATATGTACGACATTAGATTGTCTGTTGCATTAAGCAATTTAAACACAGGCTCTATGGTGAAAAAGCCAATTACTGCTAATGCACCCACAAGCAAAACGGACAGCATTAACGAACCCGTCGCATAATGTCGGGACTTGGTTATTTCTTTGCTGCCCTGCAACTGACCTATAATTGCAGAGGTACCAATACCTAAACCTATGTTCAGACTTATTACGGTAAAGGTAACGGGAAAGGTAAAACTAATAGCGGCTAACGGGTCGGTGCCCAACAAGCTCACAAAAAAGGTATCGATAAGTCCAAAGCTCATCATCATTACCATTCCCAGTATCATGGGAATAGTCATACGCTTTAACGTAGCACCTATATCTCCTTCCAATAAGTCGGAAGTACGTTGTTTAGCGTTACTTTTTATCACTTGAGCTCCAGCAAACTAAAATCCCCTCATCAATTGCGCGTTAGTGTAAAAGAGTGAACACTATTTAGCTATGCGTATTCGACAAACAAAACAAAGCGTAAGAAGGCGTGTTAGAAAAGTTATGTTCTTGGCAAAAATACGTACGATTAATTAATTCACAGGCAACGCGATAAAACCCACAGTTTTTTTGTGAAGGCACAACAAAATGAATGTGTGTAAATTCATGACAGTTTAATTTCTGTTCTATTTCACTTTTACTATAACGGCCAAACGTCGCTAATGCATTTGGATTCACTAACAGAGTGTTCAAAAGCGTCACCAAAGCGTTAAAAATTTGTAAAGTGCTGAGAATTAAGCGTGATTTCATTGAATAGCATTTAGTCATTCGTTGAATTAACACACAAGCTACTTTTTGTTCAATCGATCTGTTTCGATCGAAGAACGAGATCATAAAAATCAATACAACCCATTGTATTTTAACAACTATAGAGTCAAAAAGGTCACAAACTGATTAGATCAATACACATGCGATCTTGTACATAGGCGTAGCGAAACCAAGCTATCAACATAGTTATCCACAGATTTAGTGGATAACTAACGCCAGACCATATTCGGCGCGATTTCGTGCTCGATTAATTTCTCAGCACGTAAGTGGTGACTAACCTTTTAATCCTCAGGTACAGGTTACAGATTTATTAAATGCTGTACATAATACCAGTATGGAAGTGCTTTTTTATTCTATTTAGTTATAGCCTTTAATTTTTGTGAGATATATAAGTAAAAAAACACAGCGACTTTTTTAAGGGCTAAAACAACCTCTTGTTTATAAGCTAGGAGGCAATAATGTGCAGTTATTGACCACCACTTTCACCGCATTGACGACAAAATGAGCATAAAAGCCGTAAAAAGCTATTTTTTGCGCAGTCAGCACAAATATTTCATTTATGTTGTTGACAGTTCCTAAGTACGTCTTTAATATTCGCCTCCGTTGAAGCACAGGTCCCCCTTAGCTCAGTTGGTTAGAGCGACGGACTGTTAATCCGCAGGTCCCCCGTTCGAGTCGGGGAGGGGGAGCCAACTTCAGCAACAACTTAGGTGTCGATTCCCCCTTAGCTCAGTTGGTTAGAGCGACGGACTGTTAATCCGCAGGTCCCCCGTTCGAGTCGGGGAGGGGGAGCCACTTAGTTGGCTCTCGAATCGCCTCACTCACATCACTCTATTTTAATTCCTAAAACAGCGCGTTTAGACATTAAATAACCCTAATTCAATCAAGTTGTTAAACCCGTTCTAAAAAGGGATAATAGACGCAATCTGTTTTTCTTTTTAATTCGCGGGCGTTGTCCGTCAAGATTCCTCGAAGGAATTGCGTTATTCATGACTGAATTTTTACTGCTATTGATTGGTACAGTATTGGTTAACAACTTTGTGTTGGTTAAGTTTCTCGGCTTATGTCCGTTCATGGGTGTATCTGGAAAACTAGAAACCGCCATGGGTATGTCCATGGCCACCACATTTGTACTCACTCTCGCCTCAGCATCAAGCTATTTGGTAGAAACCTACTTACTTGCTCCGCTCGGCATTGGTTATCTAAGAACGCTCGCTTTCATTCTTGTTATCGCAGTCGTTGTTCAATTCACAGAAATGGTCGTGCACAAAACGAGTCCCACTTTGTATAGGTTGTTAGGTATATTCCTTCCTCTTATTACAACCAATTGTGCAGTACTTGGCGTCGCATTACTAAATCTAACTGAACAGCATAATTTTATGCAGAGTCTTATCTATGGCTTCGGCGCTGCTGTAGGATTCTCACTAGTGCTGGTGTTGTTTGCCGCTATGCGTGAGCGTTTAGCTGCAGCTGATGTACCCGTATCTTTTAAAGGCGCCTCAATCGCGATGATTACCGCAGGCCTTATGTCCCTTGCATTTATGGGCTTTAGTGGATTGGTGAACGTGTAATGACGATATCTACTGCTATTATATTTGCCGTTATTGCCATTGGCGCCCTTGCGCTTGTTTTCGGATTGGTTCTGGGCTATGCGAGCATCCGCTTTAAAGTTGAGGGCGACCCGCTTGTTGAGCAAATAGATGCCGTACTACCACAAACTCAATGTGGTCAATGCGGATATCCGGGCTGCAAGCCTTATGCTGAGGCAATTGCAGACGGTGATGATATTAATAAGTGCCCACCAGGCGGCGAGGCAACAATAAAAAAACTTGCAGACTTAATGGGGGTTGAACCAAAACCTCTTGATGCAGCACACGGCGAAGAAGACGTTAAAAAAGTCGCCTTTATACGCGAAGACGAATGTATCGGCTGTACCAAGTGCATTCAGGCCTGCCCTGTTGACGCTATTTTAGGTGCCGCCAAGCACATGCACACGGTTATTACCGATGAATGTACAGGATGTGACTTATGTGTAGATCCCTGCCCTGTCGACTGTATCGACATGGTGCCAATTGCTCAAACAACTTCTACATGGAAGTGGGATTTTGAATCATCACCTAAAGGTGATATTCCCATCAAAATGGTGTCGTAATTGTGATGTATCCAAGTTTTGATTCAATTATAGAAACCCTTGAAGCGGGAAAGATGTACTCATTTCCAGGTGGCGTACATCCCGACGATAAAAAATCGCTTTCTAACACATCAGTAATAAAGAAACCGTCGTTACCCGAATTATTGATTGTTCCTTTAAGGCAGCACATTGGCTCAGACGGTATCTGCTGCGTAGAAGTTGGCGATACTGTATTGAAAGGCCAAATTCTTTCGCAAAGCTCATCGCCTTTTTCTGTGCCGGTTCATGCGCCAACCTCGGGTGAGGTTGTTGCGATTGCTCCACATGTTGTGGCACACCCCAGCGGCCTAACAGAAATGTGTATTTCAATACGCCCTGATGGCAAAGACTCATGGTGCAACCTATTTCCTATTGCTAATTACAGCGAGTTAGATAAGAACAAGTTAATTGAAGCCATTTGCCAAGCTGGTATTTCAGGAATGGGTGGCGCAGGCTTCCCCACCCATATTAAAACCTCAACGTCTAAGCCTGTTGAGTTTCTTATTTTAAACGGGATTGAGTGCGAACCGTATATCACGTCTGATGATAGATTAATGCGTGAGCACGCGTGGCAAATACGCCAGGGTCTAGACATTCTTACTCACCTTATCGGGCCAAAAGCCATTGTAGTGGCGGTTGAAGACAACAAACCCGAAGCCTTTGAGGCACTTAACATTGCTTGTCAGGATAAGAAAGACTACCGCGTAGTCAGCGTTGAAACTAAATACCCTGCCGGCGGCGAAAAACAGTTGATTCAGGTACTGACTGGCCGAGAAGTACCAAGAAATGGGTTGCCTGCCGATGTAGGTGTGATGATGTTCAACGTAGGGACCTGCTATGCCATTGCTGATGCCATTTTACACGGTAAGCCACTGATTGAGCGCGTTGTTACCGTAACTGGTGAAGCCGTTGAATCACCAAGCAATTTTAGAGCGTTGTTGGGTACGCCCGTTTCTCATCTATTGGATGAAGCAAACTACAACCCGAAAAAACAAAAAGCACCCAAAGTAATTATGGGTGGTCCTATGATGGGCTTCACTTTATCAGACGCTACGATCCCCGTGGTAAAAACCACAAACTGCTTACTTGTCCCTGCCAAGAAAGAGCTTGTAGACGATAACGCAGAGCGCCCCTGTATTCGCTGTAGCGCATGCGCCGACGCATGCCCTGCCTCATTGCTCCCCCAACAAATGTTTTGGCACGCCAAAGCAAAAGAGTACGATAAAGCCGAAGAATACGACCTTTTCGACTGTATTGAGTGCGGCGCATGTGCTTACGTTTGCCCCAGTGAGATCCCACTGGTGCATTACTACCGCCAAGCTAAATCTGAAATACGCATTCAGCGCGATGAAAAGAACAAGGCTGAAAAGGCCAAGCAGCGTTTTGAAGCTCGTAAAGAACGTTTAGAGCGCGAAAAGCTTGAGCGTGAAGCGAAACATAGAAAAGCAAAAGAAGCGCGTTTAGCCGCAAACAAGGCCAAAGAACAAAATGCTGTAGCAGCCGATAAAGCGAATAGCGCTGTTGATGCTGGCGCAACTGAAGCGAAGGATAAAGTAGCAGCAGCGCTTGCACGGGCGAAAGCAAAGAAAGCCGCCATGCAGGCTCCCGCGAATGGTGAAAGCATGACAGCTAATAACGACGAGCATAACAATACGACCGATGATAAAAAGGCCCAGGTCGCTGCCGCAATTGCAAGAGCAAAGGCGAAAAAGGCGGCGCAGGCTCAAAACGACATTCAAGAAGAAAGCGCTGACGAAGCATCAACCACAGAAGCGCCAATTAGTCAGGCATCATCACCTGAAGATGAGAAAAAAGCCAAGGTTGCCGCCGCTATCGCACGGGCGAAAGCAAAGAAAGCCGCACAAGCCAGCCAGTCTATAGCGTCGTCGACAGAGAAACCAGCGGGCTCTAATGACGAAAAAACGGCTGACTTTTCCGATACTGAAACCAATGCCGCGCTTTCAGCTGAAGCGCAGAAAAAAGCGCGTATTGCAGCAGCAGTCGCTAAAGCAAAAGCGCAAAAAGCAGCTAACAAAAGGGAGAACGGGCAACCCGATGAATCAGTTTCTTTGCAAGGTACGTCAGCTCAATCAAACGAGCAATCAGTTAGTCAACCTGAAGCACAGCTAGATGAGAAAAAAGCCAGGATCGCAGCTGCGGTAGCGAAAGCAAAAGCTAAAAAAGCCGCTTCGCAAAAAGAGTACGGGTCTAGCCATTCCACTGAAGCTGACGCAGAAGAGCAAAACGTTAATTCGCCAAAAGAAGCCGGTGTTCCAAGCACCAGCCATCAAAACAATAGTGCTTCAAATGTTAACGCGGAAGATTCAGATCGTAATTCGAGCGCAGCGGATGAGAAAAAAGCACGTATTGCTGCTGCTGTGGCAAAGGCAAAAGCAAAGAAACTCGCTCAAGAAGGTAATGGTGACTTAGCCTCCTCACCAGATACTGCTAAACAGGAGAGAAGTAAAGCATCTGAACAGAATGAATCGTCTACCAATGCAGCTCAAGCTACAAGCACGCAAACCTCTTCTCAACCTACCGAGCAAGATGAAAAGAAAGCACGCATAGCGGCTGCAGTAGCGAAAGCTAAAGCAAAGAAAGCGGCAGCTGAACAAGAGAAAGAATCAGAATGAAGTTAAGTTTATCGAGTTCACCACACCAACGGGTTAAACGCGACACCGGCCAAGTTATGCGCATGGTCGTCTACGCTATGATCCCAGGCATTATTGCGCAATCTTTCTTGTTCGGTTGGGGAACCCTTATTCAGGCAGTCATCGCAGTAGTATGCGCACTGGTTATTGAAGGGGTAATTTTACACTTAAGAAAGCGCCCTATCGAGCGCACCCTTACTGATTACAGCGCGGTTTTAACAGGCTTATTAATCGCTATTAGTATTCCACCTACCTTGCCATGGTGGATGACGGTTACGGGCGTTTTCTTCGCAATTGCGGTAGCTAAACAGGTGTACGGTGGGCTTGGCTTTAATATTTTCAACCCAGCCATGATAGCGTACGTGGTGCTGCTTATTTCATTCCCTGCGGCGATGAGCCAATGGCTGCCTCCCTCGGCTCAAGCAGGCATCATGCCGAGCTTCTTTGACTCGGTATCACTCATATTTACTGGCTTTACTACCAGCGGATATGATGTCACTCAACTCAAAACCATTGCCGATGGTGTAACCATGGCTACACCGTTAGACACATTAAAAACCGACCTAACGCAAGGCGTAACATACTCAGAATCATTAGCGAAGCCAATCTTCGATGGCGGTATATTCGACGCCGCCGGGGCAGGATGGGGCATAGTGAGTATTGCGTATTTTCTCGGCGGCATCTACCTGTGGAAAACCCGCGTTATCAGCTGGCACATCCCAGGAGGCATGCTGCTAAGCGTGTTTGTTTGTGCATCACTGCTTCATTTAATTAACGCCGATTACTATGCTTCACCGCTATTTCACCTGTTTAATGGCGCTGTTATTGTGGGCGCCTTTTTTATCGCCACCGACCCGGTTTCAGCGTCAACAACGCCAAAAGGCCGAGTGATATTCGGTGCAGCGATTGGCTTTTGGGTGATAATAATTCGTACCTTTGGCGGCTACCCAGATGCTGTTGCGTTTGCAGTTATTATTATGAACATGGCGGTACCTTTGATTGACTATTATACCCGTCCCCGTGTGTACGGGAAAAACGTGGGCAAAGTCCGAGGTAAACACTAATGATGAAAGAAAGCCTTGCAAAAAACGGCCTCATGTTAGGTGCGTTTGCCGTTGTTACCACTGCATTAATAGCACTCACTTTTTTTGGCACCCAAGATAAAATTGAGCAACAAAAGCAGCAAAAACTGCTAAGCGTACTTAATGAAGTTGTGCCAAGCGAATTCCACGACAATGCGCTTTACGCCAACTGCACAGAAGTCAATGCACCTGAACTTGGCATCAAAAAAAACCACAAAATATATCGCGCCACGTTAAATGGTCAACCTAACGCATTAGTGTTAGAAGCCACTGCTCCAGACGGATACAGCGGAGATATCGATATCGTTGTTGGTGTAAAAGTGGATACGCAAGTTGCTGGAAACAGACAGGGCAACTCGAGTAATGACTCGCTCGACGGTGAGAGTGAAAGACTCAATACCACTGCATTAGCGCTTTCGGATTTAGCCGAGCTTGACTCAACACAACAGAGAATATCAGAGCAGGACAGGTATGCATCCAACCTCTCTTCGTCCGACGCTAAAAAAACCAGTATGAGAGTGCTTGGCGTGCGCGTTATCGAACACAAAGAAACCCCTGGGCTTGGCGACAAAATAGAGCTTGCTGTAAGCGATTGGATAACAACATTTAGTGACAAGTCTTTTTCACCCGATAATTTAGCGCCGTGGCAAGTCAAAAAAGACGGTGGAGAATTTGATCAGTTTACTGGTGCTACCATCACGCCAAGAGCGGTAGTAGGCGCAGTACGTGAAGCTTTACTCTATGCTCAGGCCAACCAGACTATGCTTTTCAACGCACCTAACACCTGCGCAAATACAAATTCCGTTGAAACGATTGATACCATTAACGTGAATGAGGCTCAACCTCATAGTATAGAGGAGCTATAACGTGACTGACTTTCGCGACCTGTCTTTGCAAGGGCTTTGGAAGAACAATCCCGCACTGGTACAGCTGTTAGGTTTGTGCCCGCTGTTAGCCGTTACCGCAACCTTTATCAATGGTCTTGGGTTAGGCCTCGCTACCATGCTGGTACTCATCGGCAGTAACGTTACCGTTTCACTCGTTCGAAATGTGGTAAGAAACGAAATCCGCATCCCCGTTTTTGTTATGATCATCGCTGCATTCGTTACCATTGTTCAGCTATTAATGAATGCTTACACCTACGACCTTTACTTAGCATTAGGTATTTTTATTCCGCTGATTGTAACTAACTGCGCCATTATAGGTCGCGCAGAGGCGTTTGCGTCGAAAAATGGACCGCTCGCTTCTGCTTACGATGGGCTTATGATGGGACTGGGCTTTACCGCAGTGTTGGTTATTTTAGGTGGTATGCGTGAAGTATTGGGTGCAGGTACGTTATTAGCGGGGGCTGATAGGTTGTTCGGGCCCATTGCCGCAAACTGGACCATCACGCTATTTAACACTGAAAACCCGTTTTTGCTTGCAATATTACCACCAGGAGCATTCTTAGGCATGGGCCTGCTCATTGCTATCAAAAACAGTATCGATGCGAAGTTAGCGGCTAAGCAAACATCGCCTGCAGTGAAGGCTGAACGGGTACGCGTTACAGCTGAAAGCTAGACGTTAAAACATGCAAAAACAATAAAGTAGTTAGAAATGAATGATGTAACTAAGTCGGCCAAGCCGCTTTCTAAGCAGGAAAAAGTAAAAGAAATCATGCGGATTTTGGATGACCTTTATCCAGAAATTCCAATCTTTTTAGATCACAAAGACCCATATACGTTACTCATTGCGGTTCTACTATCGGCACAATGTACAGACGAGCGCGTTAATCAAATTACGCCAAAGTTGTTCGCTCGCGCGGATAACCCCTACGACATGGTGTTGATGAGTATTGAAGAAATACAAGACATTATTCGTCCTTGTGGATTATCGCCTATGAAGTCGAAAGGCATTTGGCATTTATCTGACATGATCATTAAACAACACAACGGTGAAGTGCCCGCAAACTTTGAAGCGCTGGAGGCCATGCCTGCTGTAGGCCACAAAACGGCTGCAGTGGTTATGTCTCAAGGCTTTGGTATTCCTGCGTTCCCGGTAGATACTCACATTCACCGTTTAATGTACCGCTGGGGTTTATCGAACGGAAAAAGCGTAGAGCAGACTGAGCGTGACGCAAAACGCTTGTTTCCTAAAGAACGGTGGAACGATCTACATCTGCAAATCATTCTGTACGGTAGAGAATACTGCCCTGCCCGCGGTTTTGACTTAAATAAGTGTGTTATCACACGCGAGTTCGGTAGAAAGAGCTTCATCAATGAAGTACTAAAGGAACAAGAGAAAAAACAAAAGTTGGCGCTTAAGAAGAAGCGTAAATAACACATTTTTAGAGAGGAGCCATTAAGCTCCTCTTTTTTTTAACTCCATTCACTTACTCACACAAACGATTTTGCGATTAACATACAACTTCGGCTTGTAGTTTGCCTCGAAAGCACATTTCAAATTGGCTATGATGGTTATGTCGTATTTTTGCTCACGCAAATAAACAAAAATATAAAAATAATCCATGGAGAACACATGTCTCGATTAAATACTATCGCTAGAAAGCTAGCGTTTGGTGCATTGGTAAGTGCATGCAGTTTTGGCGTTTTTGCTGAAACTTCCCCCATTACTGAAGAGCAAAAGAAAAATGCGGAAGCGTTAATTCAAAAAGCCCTGAAAAGTGATTTAGGTTATAAGATCGTTGAATCACTAACCACAGAGATTGGCCCTCGCCTGGGCGGCTCTGAAGCAGAAAAGCGAGCCAGAGATTGGGGCGTGGTGGTAGGAGAGCGTCTAGGCTTTGATAAAGTCAGCATAGAAGAATTCACTATGCCGTTTTGGGATAGAGGCCACCTGCACATTTCACTGACTGCGCCTTATGCTCAACCGCTTTACGGCACAGCCCTTGGCGGCGCAGCGCCCTCTGAAAGCGAGATCAATGCTGACATCGTTTATTTCAGAGACATTCACGCGTTAACCACAGTTAAAGATGGCGCACTTAAAGGCAAAATTGCATTTGTAGATGGCGACGCCATGGTAAAAAGCCAAACCGGTGCAGGGTATGGTCAAGCGAATCAACGTCGCCGTATTGGGTGGCAACATGCTCAACGCGGTGGTGCAGAAGCGCTAGTCGTGCGCTCAGTAGGCTCAGATTCTCATCGTTTCCCTCACTCAGGCATGATGAGCGCAGACGGCGACAAATGGGCAGATATCCCTGTTGTTGCTATTTCAAACCCGGATGCTGATCATCTACGACGCCTCCACAATTTAGGCAAGCCACTATCGCTATCGCTCCATTCTGAGTCAAAGTGGAAAGGCGAAGTAAACAGCGGCAACGTAATACTGGATTTAGTAGGCAGTGAAAAGCCCGAAGAAATTGTACTTATTGGTGGCCACCTAGATAGCTGGGATTTAGGTACTGGTGCTGTCGATGACGGCGCGGGCGTTGCTATTACCACCGCAGCCGCCGCATTAATTGCATCACTGCCAGAGCGCCCCAAGCGCACCATACGTGTGGTTATGTTTGGTGCTGAAGAAGTGGGTTTATTAGGTGCTTTTGCTTACGCTAAGCAGCACGAAAAGAACCTTGAGAACCACGTTCTCGCCACAGAATCTGACTTTGGCGCGCAAACTATCTGGCAACTTGTGTCAAACGTGAATCCCGAAGCGACGGTATTAGTTGATGAAATCGCAAAGATTTTATCGCCGCTACGTATAATACGTGGGGGTTCAGATATTGTTGGCGGCGGTCCTGACATTATACCGCTAGCAGCGGCAGGCGTGCCGACGATTAGACTAAACCAAAACGGTAGAGATTACTTTGATCTTCACCACACGCCAGATGATACCTTAGATAAAATCAACCCGGATGAGCTTGCACAAAACATTGCAGCCTACGCAGCAAGTATATACTTGTTAGCCGATTCGGACGTTGATTTAAAAGCGAAACAGTAGCGAATCATCAACATTGGTCAGTGCATCTTGTGCTGGCCAATGCTTACCAATACTCTGCTTGCCCTCTCCTCTGCTAATGCCCCAAATGCGTACGTTTTATTGCGCTTGAATTAGCTGGGCAACAAATCGCTTCGCTTCTTGCCTTGAAGGCAATTCTACATGTCGATACGTATTCGCATGTTTAAAGGCTACGGTTGCTTTATTTATGGAGATATTTGAGATTAACGCACCTGACATGGCGCTATTAAAAGTAGAGATATAATTTTGAGATTGCATAGTAAATACTTCTTTATTGATATTGTTTGTTTTGAATTCCTCGCAGGTTGGGTAAAGAAATCGAAAAACGAAAATTAGGCTCTTGCGTAAACATACGGTTTCAGAAAGAGCCCATCTTTTAAATGGTCACTTCAGATAAGAGAAATGACCCTAGATAAGCGTGAAAATCTTATCGTACTACTACGTTAGCAGCTTGAGGACCTTTTTGGCCTTGTTCAACTTCGAAGCTAACCGCTTGACCTTCAGCAAGGGTCTTGAAGCCGTCAGAAGTGATTGAACGGAAGTGTACGAATACGTCTTTGCCACCAGCTTCAGGAGTGATGAAACCAAAACCTTTTTCTTCGTTGAACCACTTAACTGTACCGTTTACAGAATTAGACATAATAAAAACCTTTTAAAAAATTGATGTAATGGTGGAAACCACCGAATAGCTATAGACATCTCCAAGCTAGTAAAGCAGTTGTATATCTATATAAAACTTCAATTTGAAAGATTTAAAAAAGAGGTACAGCGCAGTATTAGGTAAAGCAAATAACATATCTAGAGCGAAGCGAAAGGTACAGGTAATTGCGAGCAATGTCCACTAGTTTTTAGTTTAATTTTTAATCAAAATGCATTTTTTTACAAAATCTTTTTGGCAAAGCTGAATACGTATGTTTGTTCAAGGTAATTGAAAGCTAGGTTAACCTTGTTTTTTTACTATAGAGATGAGTTATGACAAACATGTATACGCTAGCAGGTAAGACAGCAATTGTTACTGGAGGCGGAAAAGGGCTTGGTAAAACTATCGCTCACTTCCTGCTAGAGGCAGGAATGAAGATCGCCATTTGTGGGCGCACTGAAATTACTATCAAGCAGACTGTAGAACAGTTCGACGAGCTATTTCCAGGCAATGTCGTTGGCCAAGTTTGTGATGTATCGAAAAGCGCCGATGTCGCCAGTTTTGTTAGAAAGGTGAAAGATGCGTTTGGCGAACTACACGTCCTAATTAATAACAGTGGCTTTGGTAAGGAAACCCTTGTCTGGGAAACCAGTGAAGACGATTGGGACGAAGTAATGGATACTAACGTAAAAGGCTCCTTTCTCATGTGTAAAGAGGTCGTGCCTCACATGATTAACAACAACGAAGGCTACATCATCAATATCGCCTCTCAGGCTGCATTGAACGGCTATGCCAATGCAGGTGTTTACTGCGCATCAAAATTCGCGATGGTAGGGCTTGGAAAAGCGTTGCAAGAAGAGGTTCGCCCCTACGGTATTCATGTACATTCCCTAAACCCTGCGCTGATACAGTCGCAGAAGACAAAAACAGAGCAAGTGGACGATGGCCTGATTCAAAATGAAGACTTAGGCAACATGGTGGTGTACCTGTTAAGCCAACCACGCCGACTTAAAATTGATAATATCGGCCTGTGGGGCTTTTAATACCAGTCCGCATAGTACGTTTAACTAGAATTGTAAAACTGTCTTAAAGCGTTAACATTTCCTAATTATCATAAGTGCATGTTGTTAGCGTTTACTCAAGTAAAACGCGGCGCCACAGTTATTGCTTTTGTTCGCGACCCTGATGGGTATGTGTTAGAGCTTATACAAAACAAATCCATCTCGCTATAAATTGGCTCAAAAATGAGAACAAGTACTGAAGATGCAGCCAAGATAGTTAAAGCGCGTTAAACGTTTACGTCGCCAAACTATAAGCTTAAAAATCTGCGGCACTAAAAAAACCGATAAAAACCACATGGAGTGACACGACATGCTACGTAATCGTTTATTATTTTTACAAAATGATAATGATAAAAACAAAAACCATGCTAGGACAGCGATAAGTCGTAAGCCTCAAGCAGCGCACAATATATTCTTGTCCAGTAAGCCGAAAGTAAAACTGGCAGCTATTCTGCCTGCGTTGTTCGTAATATTTACCGGAGCATTTACCGCTGACAGTGCGTTTTCGGCCTCTGCTGCGAATAGCGAGAGTACGCTGATAAGTGCTGATTCAAAAGAAAATGTTGAAGCGCATTTTACCGTTATTGCCCATCGCGGAGCGTCAGGCTATTTACCAGAGCATACTCTCGAAGCGGCTACCCTCGCCTTTTCGCTGCGTCCCGATTTCATCGAACAAGACGTAGTTATCACCAAAGACGACATCCCCGTTGTACTACACGACATCCACTTAGAGACAGTTACCGATGTAGAAAATATTTTTCCAACGCGTCACCGAGATGACGGGCGTTTTTACGTCCGCGACTTTACTCTTGAAGAGCTGCGACAACTGCGCGTACACGAACGCACTGGCAGTAATGGAAGCCAGGTATTCGAGAATAGATATCGCGGTAATCACGCTAATTTCAACGTGGCTACACTTGCCGAGCACTTTGAATTAATCAGTGAGTTAAATCGCCAATTTGGCACATCAGTCGGAGTTTATCCTGAAGTGAAATCCCCAGCTTTTCACATAGATGAAGGTGTTGATGCCAGTAAGATGGTTGTTGATGCTCTCAATACTTACGGGTTTGGTGGAGAGAATGGCAATAGCTACTTGCAATGCTTCGACTTTAACGAGATTAAGCGCATTCGTGAAACCTTGGGGTATAAGGGTAAAGTTGTTATGCTGATTGGCGAAAACGACTGGGGTGAAAGTGACACGGATTACAACTGGTTGCGAACGCAGGAAGGAATGAAACAAGTAGCAAATTATGCAGACGGCATAGGCCCTTGGTTAGGCCACCTGCTTGATAATGACGCCATGGTTCAAGGAAAAATAAAAGCCGCTAGTTGGGTTAAATACGCCCACGAAAACAAGCTGACAATCCACCCCTACACCTATCGTCACGATGCGCTACCGGCGGGTATGAGTTCAGAACAAGTCTTGGACGTATTAAACAAGGTTGTAGATGCTGACGGCGTTTTCACCGACCATTTAGTGCCTGTATTAACGTGGCGAGACAAACAAAACCAACGTAAGTAAGAAAGGGGTTGAGGCGCTTTGATGAGCGCCTAAGATTTTGAAAGTCGTACCACCACGCGCCTGTTCTGGGCGCGGTTCTCTCGTGTATCATTTGGCGCAATATGACGTTTCTCACCATGGCCTATTAACTGAATTCTATCTTCAGGCACACCTAGCGTAGTCAAATAGCTTTTTACTTCGTTGGCTCGTCGAATAGACAACTGTTCGTTATTGTAGCGACCGCCGTAGCTATCGGTATAACCATCAAGAAGTACAAGCTCAAGTTCACTGTCTTCTTTTAGGTATTCACCTATCATAGTTAAACGCTTTTGCGAATATTTGGTCAACTCTGTGCTGTTGTTTTGATAAGACAATACCGTGTAGGCAATGTCATCAAAACCAAAGGGAAGCAGGTTCGACACGCATTTTACAAATTCACGATACACGCCTGAAAAATTACTGGCGTTTAACGCCACGCTTACTTGGTCGTATTTGTTGTACCAATCTTGGTAGTAAATAGTGGGCCAAAAACCTTTCTCTAATTCAGACAGCATAGTCCATGCAGCATCTTGCGGTAAGTCACCATTGTACTGTTTGCGAAGAGACATATCGGCAATGGTTTTAGGCGCAACGCCAGGCATCCATTTAGGTGGTACAGAATAAACTGCGGCCATGTCGAACTTGTTAGGCAACAAGTGCATGTCCAGTTCAAATTCCATATTAAGCTGCTTCGATGCCGTGCTCGTAAACATAGCTTCCCCATAACCCGGCAATTCGTGATTGAGAGTACACTGAAGACGGGTGTCGCTATCTATACGCCAGTTAGAGCTTTCTATGGTCGCAGAATATTGCCGCATTGCAGCGTGGGAAGACAATGACCCCACTATCCCCAATAGAGCGATATATCTTAGTTTCGACACCATTTCGACACCATAATAAAAATCAGACTAACACAGCTAAAGGCTAACGATACGCCCACAGATTACTAAACGTAATGGATCAAGTTAGGTCACACAATAAACAAAGTGTATCCAACGATATTTTACGCTTAATATAATTATCGTCCAAATTGTAGAAAAGTTTAGCGCTTAATACCATTCGATATCCTCACTTTTATTACTTTCCCTGATTTAACAGTTCATAAATTGAAACTGGCAACTGGAAGGTATCCTTGCGATAATTATTTTACGCAATATGCTTCGCAGGTTGGTACACAATTTTTTTTACCAGCCAATTTACGCAATCGAGTCTTACAAGAGTGTTTATGTCTGCCAATCCGCCCCTTCTTTCCCAGCGCTTTCGAGGTTACTTTCCCGTTGTCATCGACGTTGAAACAGCCGGATTTAATGCAGGCACTGACGCCCTGTTAGAATTAGCCGCAGTAACAGTAAAAATGGATGAAAATGGTATCATCCACCCAGATCAAACCTTTCATTACCACATTGACCCGTTTGAGGGCGCTAACCTAGAACCCGCTGCACTGGAATTTAACGGCATAGATCCAAGTTGCGCGTTGCGCGGCGCCATTGAAGAGAACGAAGCCATGAAGGACTTATGTAAAGGCATTCGCAAGGCACAGAAAAATGCAGACTGTCAACGTTCAGTTATTGTTGCGCACAATGCGACATTCGATCAAAGTTTTGTTAACGCAGCGATAGAACGCTGCAATATAAAACGTACGCCATTTCACCCGTTTGTTTCCTTCGATACCACTAGCCTTGCGGGCCTTGCTTTAGGTCAAACCGTTTTAGTAAAAGCCTGTCGTGCAGCGGGCATTGAATTTGACCAAAGTGAAGCGCACAGTGCCCTGTATGACGCACAGAAAACGACTGAGCTATTTTGTTATATGGTAAATCGTTACAAAGCGTTAGGCGGCTGGCCTGTGGAGAATAAGGAGTAATATTATGCGGACTGGTATATACAAAAACAGCGCCGAAAAGCGCTGTTTTTATTATATGTTTTAAACTTGGTAGCTTATAGCTTATCTGCTTCTTCAGATAGGTACTTAGCCACACCTTCAGGTGACGCATCCATACCCGCTTTACCTTCAGTCCAACCCGCTGGACACACTTCGCCATGCTCTTGGTGGAATGCTAACGCATCAACCATTCGAAGCATTTCATCAACGTTACGGCCAAGTGGAAGATCATTAATTACTTGGTGACGTACCATGCCTTCTTCGTCGATTAGGAATGAACCACGGAACGCTACGCCATCTTCTGGATGCTCAACATCGTATGCCTGACAGATGGCATGTTTAACGTCGGCGACAAGGGTGTACTTAACTGGACCAATACCACCTTGATTTACTGGCGTATTTCTCCACGCATTGTGTGAGAACTGAGAGTCGATCGAAACACCAATGACTTCAACACCACGCTTTTTGAACTCGTCAAAACGCTTGTCAAACGCAATAAGCTCTGACGGGCATACGAACGTAAAATCTAGCGGGTAGAAGAATACAACAGCTTTTTTGCCCTTAATCGCTTCGCTTAGCGTGAAAGAATCAACAATTTCACCACTACCAAGTACCGCAGCTGCGGTAAAGTCAGGCGCTGGACGGCCAACTAATACACTCATGAGTCTCTCCATTTATATTGGATTGTAATAATAGAAGCGATTACGTTGCGCAACCGCTTTGAGAAGTAATTTCCTTCCCAGAAAATAGGTACTAATATGAAAATAACAATATTAGACAACGAGTTTTTTACTGTTCATACCAATAACTGTTTAACACCTCGCCACACTGTTCAATGTTTCTTCAATTACCTTGTATTAAATTTGTCATTATCCACTTGCCAAAGTAAAGAATAACAATTATTATCATTTACAGATTCATTTGGAGTACGTTTAATGTTTGTTTGCATGTGCTATGGAGTAACTGATAAAAGCATTCGCGCTGCCGTTGAAGAGAATGGTGTGGGAAATATGCGAGAGTTACGTCAACATTTAGAGCTTGGCTCACAATGCGGTAAGTGCATCAACATGGCCCAGCAAATCATTGACCAAACCATCATCGACGAATCGTTATTCAAAAATGTAGGCTAGTTAACGCTTTATAGACTTTTTTACTTAGCGGGCACATACGTTCATGTGACCTACTAGCAACTCGCAGTGCGACGTTGGCTCGCCTCTAAAGTAATTTCCTTTTCAAGTAGTGCAATTACTGTTCATTATTTAAACGTATACTCAATGCCTGCATAATAAAATGCCCCATTAATCCCCCCTGGTGACGTTGGTGGGTAGAGTGCTCCAACTTCCCCCATAAAAGGATTCTCGTCTGGTAACGCGTCAAACAAATTCTGCGCTCCCAATGTAAGCTGGGTGTCAGGTAATATCTTCCAAGCCAATTGAGCGTCAAATGTAGTTAGCGCACTGCCATAAATATCTAGACCTGCAGATGCGTCAAGATGATCTTCATAGAACTTTCCGTAGTAGTTAAATCGCCAAGTGAATGCCCACGGGCCTTTTGATTGCTCAAGCGTAATACTGCCTCGATGAGCAGGCAGGTTGTCTTCTAACATGCGTATTCGTGCCTCGGTTAGGTTTGGCTGAAGCTGTACTTCGCTACCTGTTAAAACCGGATAAAGCGTGACGCGCTCTACTTGTGTATCCGTCCAGTTGTAGGCAAGAAGTAAGGCGTTTGACCAGTCATCTAAAGCAAAACTGTAGTTAATGACTAAATCGACACCTTGGGTCTTTGTATCAAAGTCATTCGTAAAATATTTAGCTGAATTGTACCTCGACGCATCGGGACGACCTTGAGCAATAAGTGTATTGATGTCTTCATCGGTCAACGGAATGCTAGAAGTTGTACTAATACGATCGGAAAGACGAATGTTAAAATAATCGAGCGTAGCAAAAAAAACCTCGCTGGCGTTCATAACCAAACCAAAGCTATAGTTTAACGATTCTTCAGGGGTAAGTGCTGTCGCCCCCAACTGTACAGAGATAAGGTCAGTGGGTGGTAACGTCGCTTGGTCTTCCAAGCCATTAAGACCATAGGCCGTAGTCACGTTTATAACGTTGCTTTGTCCTACTGTGGGTGCCTTAAAGCCTGTATTTACTGAGCCCCGTAGTGCAAAAACATCATTTAATCTATAGCGAGTGCTTAACTTGCCGTCGAAGGTCGAACCGAAATCACTAAAATGCTCTGCGCGTGTGGCAACACCAAACTGCCATGCTTCGGTAACATAGAACTCCAAATCGGCGTATACAGCCCAATTACTTCTGCTCCAATGCCCAGCGCTTTGAGGCTGATACCCAGGAAACCCATTGGAACCGATAGAAAACCCCTGGTTCAACCCAATTGGAGGCTCTAATGCGAAAGGCCCCGCAATATATGACGCTTCATCTCCGGCTTTCTGAAAATAGGTTTCTTTGCGCCATTCAAAACCCATGGCAATACTAACAGGATCATCGAAAATAGCTTGAATGAGTTTGTTAAAATCTAAGTTAAACGTCCGCTCTACTTGCGACACGCCACCGGGCGAAAACGACGTTGGCGTTTGAGGTCCGAGCGATGGATTAACCGTATTAGAAATGGCGTACTCAATGTCGCTGTACCCCAATGTGGCACTAGCATCCAAGGCCCAACCATTGGACATTTCGTGCTTAATCCCCATCACAACGGAAGCATCCGTTATTGTTCCCCCAAAACGGGGCGTGAAGCCACCAGGAAACCACTCGTTAAAAGCAAAACAGTTTGCACCCAGCGCTGTTGTGTTATCTGCAATTAATTGGTAAGCGGGGTCCAGCAACACGTTACTGTTGGACAATAAAATGGAAGGACAAGCAATACCGCTCTCCAGTCCATCTAAGTCGGCAACTATCAGACGGCTTTCCCCTGTAGTAGGGTCGGTACGACTAAACACTCCCTCTCGTGCTTGTGGGTTGCGATAATAAAAGCCACCATTGATTTCTCTTCTAGCTGCGGTGGCAAAACTATAAAATTGCGATGTAGAAGATATGTCAGCGCCTGCATTTAGCGCTAGTTTAATATCTTCGTTCACGTCGAGAGCTCCCCACACTTGAGACGGTGAGGCAATAAATATATTGCCTTGGTCAATAAGGCTTTGAGCGTCGAAACGCTGTACAGAGCGCGACGTACCATTTTGATGACGATATTCTGCCGTTGCGTTTAAAAAGCCATTTTCTCCAATCGCGAAACCTTTATTCAGCTGTACCTGAAACAATTCACCATCGCCTTCACTGTACCCGCCGACTTTTAGCGCAACCTGACCACCTTTTCTGGCATCTTTGAGTACGAAATTGATCACGCCTGCAATAGCGTCTGAGCCATACTGGGCTGCTGCACCATCTCGCAATACTTCTACTTGCTTCAACGCATAAGCAGGAATAACCGATATGTCAGGCCCTTGAGCACCGTCAGATAAGCCTCCGCCTAAAAAGGTTATTACTGCCGAGCGGTGACGTCGTTTTCCATTAAGCAGCAGCAATGTATGATCTGAAGACATGCCTCGCAGATTCGCCGGCCTTACCAAACTGCTAGCATCATTAATGGGCTGATCGTTCACATTTAGCGAAGGAACCATCACACTCAACATGGAAAGTACGTCTGAATTACCCTGTGATTTAAGGGTTTCTGAACCAATTACGTCTAAGGGAACGGGTGAGTCAACAGCGCTTCGAGGTGAATTCCGAGTACCTACAACGGCTATTTTTTCAAGCCCATTGCTCCCCTCATCTACCTTCTTTTGTATGTTTTCTTGCTGCTTACCCTTGGCTACTAAAGACGCGCGAGAGCGAATACTCAACGCCCCACTCTCGTCAGTAACCACCGCTAGTGGTGTTCCTTCAAGGAGTTGTGACAGCGCTTCATTTAATGTGAACGTACCTTTTAGCGCGTTCGTTTTCACTTTCTTTGCTAAGTCGAAAGGAAACAATAGCGTAGTATTAGCTTGTTTGGCCAGCTCAGTAAGGGCTTCGTTAGCATTTTGCGCAGGTATCGAAAAACGGTATGCATCGGATTTTGGTATCGCTTGCTCCTTGGGGAGGGCAAAACTCTCGCTTTGTGCATATAGATCTTGCGTTGGTGCAAGAAAAAATAAGACGCCAGAAACTACGTACAACGGTGAAATTAACGAAAAATGGAGAGGTTTACGCGTTCTATTTTTCGAAAGACAGTGAGCCGAACACGCAAGGGCATGCAGCTTTTCTATTGCCTTTATGGGTTGCTTACTCATCGCAAAATTGCTGTATTGCAAGATATGAAATCGGTGTGCTTATAATTTTAATTATATTGTCATATTAGAGAAATTGATGCCAACTACGAATAATAGAAAGCACTATCTTTCAGAGAAATTTAACTTTTCGCTAGTTTGAGCTCAATACTTGTTTCAGTAACTTTTTCGTAGTTGATGTTGAAGCTGCTTTTAAGTGCAGACAATAATCCCTCTATATCGCCAACTTTGAAATAACCTGCTACACGTCGCTTGCGCAGACTTTCATCGGAAATGTTGAAGCGAACGGGGGTGTAGCGGCCAATTTCCGCTAGTACTGCCTCAAGCGGCTCACCTTTAAATACAATCATACCTTGCTGCCACGCTAAATCGTCGTCGATGTCGTTTTGAGACATATTTTCACGGGCTTCCACTCTCCCCTGTACAGTGGCCTTTTCACCTGCGAACATGAGAAGCCCCTCTTCAGCAACAAGACGTTTTGTGAAAAGCGACTCGTTGGAAGATGAAGCCTTGAATCGGTCTTTAACTAAGACCTTCCCTTCGGTAACCACTAACTCGAATGCGTTATCATCAACGTATTGCATATTAAATGCGGTTCCAACAGCGGTAACGGTATTATTCCCCGCAGTAACAGAAAACGGACGAGATGTGTCGTGAGCCACTTCAAAGTGCGCTTCACCTTTCAATAATACGATGTTGCGTGCCGCTGAAGAGAAGTCTACGGTAACGATAGAGTCAGTGTTTAGATGAAGCTTAGAGCCATCAGCTAACGTTACGTTTTTCTGTTCGCCAACACCGGTTTGTACCTTTTGTGTTACCGCTGCGAATTCAGGGGTGCTATTTAGCCACGTGCGCTGAACCACTACCCCAACAGCGATTGCCATCACTAAAAATGTGGCAGCGATACCCCAAACTGCAGTTTTTGACATGAAAGGCTTTTTTAACGAGTGACGAGAAGTTTGCTGCGGAAATAAACCGCTCAATTCATTCAACACTGACATGTCATCCCACAAGCTAGCAGCATCTAGCAACGCTTGGCGGTGCGCATTACTCTCCGACAACCACGTGTCTAGTTCCATCTTTTCGTCACTTTT
Organism: Alteromonas sp. S015; assembly: GCF_036864485.1. Taxonomy (NCBI): domain Bacteria; kingdom Pseudomonadati; phylum Pseudomonadota; class Gammaproteobacteria; order Alteromonadales; family Alteromonadaceae; genus Alteromonas; species Alteromonas sp. S015. The sequence goes on from NZ_JAZETO010000001.1 coordinate 767,106, forward strand.
TAGTCCGCGATCGAGGCGGCTTATCCATAAGCATGCTTGCTCTTGGATGTCTTCTTTGCTTGAAAACTGGCGAATATTATTCATATTAACTTTGGTTTATGTCCTGAGTCGCATTTGCAGTGGCACGGGGAGATACATTGTCTTTTGATAGCTCAGCTAAATATCTAGAGCACATCATTAAACCTTTAGCGACATGCTTCTCTACGGTGCTCTCGCTCAGCCCCACAAGCTCAGCAATCTCTTTTTGTCGCAATCCATATACTTTTTTAAGTAAAAATACACGTTTTACATCGGCAGACAGCGTGTCTGTTGCTCGGCAAAAATGAATGAAACGCTCTTTACTCTCTACATTTTTTTCTAAACTGTGCCCTACCAGCTCATAAGGCAAAATATCCATGTCATCCAGCTGCTGCTTATTTTTATTCTCTGCTTTTGCAACATGATTTAACGCTAAATTTCGCGCTGTTTTGAGCATGTATGTGCGCTCGTATTGTATTTCCTGCTTTAATTCTGCTTCGTAACTTTTTATAAAAGCTTCTTGAACGATATCTTCAATGTCATCGGTGCCAACAATAGACCCTACCGCACGCATTAACTTTGAGCGATATTTTAAAAAGGTTTCAGCTACTGTCGACTTTCTCGTCATAATAATAAATGTTGTGTGTTTCGTTTTGCTTACATTGGCATCAATAATGCCCGCTTTTTCGTTCTTTTTCACCTAATAAAATAAAAGGGGGCTAATGCCCCCTTAACTTTGAAACATCAAGTGAAAGTTTGGTTTATAGATAATTGCTTACCTACTAAAACGTGTAAACACCTCTAAGATAATAGAAGCCACCGTTAATCCCAATTGGCGAGGTTGTTGGATACAACGAACCTGCAATACCGGCATACTGCGTATTCTCATCAGGGTATTCATCAAATGCGTTTTTCGCACCTACCGTTACCGTTAACTGCTCAGTGAAGTTGTATGCTACTTCAAGGTCTACGGTAATCTCTGAACCCACATTATCAATTGGAAGAGCAGAGTCTAAGTGGTCCTCAAAGATACTGCCGTAATAGTTCATACGAGCAAGGAAGCGCCAGTCACCATTCGTGTGATTCGCTGTAGCACTGTAACGAACCGCAGGTAGGTTATCTTCCAGCATGCGAATACGCTCAGCTGAAATATTATCTGATGCCCGGTCTACTTCTGTCGACGTCCAGTTATAAGCAAGTGAAAACTTGGTTTCGCCGCCCATCATTTCCATTGCGTAGTTCGCTACAACGTCTACACCTTCAGTCGTTGTATCGAAGTCATTCGTAAAGAAACTGATCTCTTGGAAGCTAGACGCATCGTTAATACCTTGCGCAAGCAGTGCTGCAATATCATCTTCGGTTAGCTCGATACCAGACGCTGTACTAATACGGTCAGTCAGCTCGATGTTGTAGTAGTCCGCAGTAATGAATAGACCATTATCGAAGTCTGCTACTATACCAAACGTGATGCTTTCTGACTCTTCAGGCGTTAGCTGCTCACCACCTTTAAGCTGAGATACAGGATCGGTAGGAGGTAGCGTTGCACGGTCAATCAACTCACCACCTGTTCCGAATGCAGTTGTTACATTACGTACATTACTTTGACCAAGCGTTGGCGCTTTAAAGCCTGTAGAAAAGGCACCACGGAAAGCAATGTTCTCAAGAGCTTGCCAACGAAAAGCAATCTTACCTTTGGTTGTATTGCCAAAATCAGAGAAGTCTTCGTATCGTAGCGCACCGGCTAGCATGAAGTTTTCTGTGATGTAGGCTTCTGCATCAATATACAGCGCGATGTTGTTGCGGGAAACACGGCCTTGGCTATTGGCCGCCAAGCCAGGGAAACCATTTGAGCCAATGCCAAAGCCCTGTGTCGCCAGCGGACCTATTTCATAAGAGGCAGTATCACCTGCAAAGCTCTCATAACTTTCGTTGCGATATTGAAAACCTGTCGCTACGAATAGCGGTTCATACAAACCAACATCGAAAGGTTTTGTAAAATCAATATCAAGGGTTTGCTCAGACTGCGTATAGCGACCTGGGCTAAATTCTGTTGGTGTTTCCGGGCCTAACGACGGGTTGATGGTGTTGCTAATAGCAAAGTCAACCTCGTTCTGGCCAAGGTTCAAACTCACGTCGTAGGTAATATCATGGTCAAGCTCGCCTTTCGTACCAAAGACAAGTGACATATCCGTAACCGTACCGCCGAAACGAGGCGTAAAACCACCAGGCAACATTTCATTAAATGCGAAACAGTCTGGGTTGTTTGCTACTTGGTTTATATAGGTAGAGTTTTCTAATACATTATAACCTTGGTAGCTCGTATTGCCGTTGATTATTTCCCCTGCGCGTATTCCCGTAGGACAGTTACCTGACATGTTACCCGTTAAATCACCGACAAGTAGCAACTGGTAACCTTCATTGACATCACCGTCTTCATTTCTAGTAAGAACGCCGTCACCATTGATATCGGCTTCCTCAAAACCACCATCGTTCACACCACCACGGTTATGCGGGTTACGGAAGTAGAACCCTCCTTCAACTTCACGCTCAGCATAGTTACCAAACATGTAAGCTTCCGAGGTAGCAGAAAGCTCTATGCCCGCATTAGCGAAAAGTTTGATGTCGTGTTTAATTTCAGGCGAACCCCAAATTTGCGCAGGATCTGCAACAAAAGTATTACCCGCAGCTATCAGTGCAGCAGCATCGTCACGCTGTACACTGCGAGACGTGTCATCAGCAGTACGATATTCAGCTGAAAGATTGATGAAACCTTTGTCAGATAGCGGTAGACCCACGTTACCTGACAACTGAATCATGTCGCCATCACCTTCGTAGTAAGAGCCATAGCGCGCTTCAAATGAACCGCCTTCCGACGCATCATTAAGAACGAAGTTAATTACACCAGCAATTGCATCTGAACCATATTGCGCTGCTGCACCATCACGTAGGACTTCCACCTGCTTAAGTGCCGCCGCAGGAATAACAGAAATATCAGGGCCTTGTGCACCGTCTGAAAGACCGCCACCTAGGAAAGTGATAACTGCAGAACGGTGACGACGTTTACCGTTTACAAGCACTAACGTGTGATCCGATGCCATACCGCGAAGGTTAGCAGGACGAACTAGCGTTGAAGCATCGTTGATCGGCTGGTCGTTTACGTTAAAAGAAGGTACGACAGTTTGCATCATAGATACCATATCGGTGGCACCCTGCTGCTTAAACTCTTCGTCCGAAATAATATCAATTGGCACCGCTGAGTCAGCGACCGAGCGAGGCGCTGCACGTGAACCAACTACCGCAATTTGTTCAAAATCTTCGGCCTTAGCACTCTCTTCAGCTTCTTGCGCATAAACAGGTGCAGCGGCCATTACTGAAAACGCAGCTGATGCAGCTAATACGCCACGCACGCTTTTAGTCAATAAAGACAAGGTTGTATTCATGGTGGTTTCCCGGAGTTTCTCTGAGACGCCTTCAGCGTTTTAAATACATCAAAAAGTGCTCAGAGTAGTTGTTATTTTTTACCTTCAACACTGACTCATTTGCGGTCAGATGGTGTTTTTTATAGAACGCAAGATATTAAAAAACAAACCTTTTTCGACAAAATAAAAATATTTTTTCACTCCGTAGAGGATTTTAATTTCTGACCTGTCTATATAACTTTTACGGGAATAAAAGTGCGGGATTTTTGGCGGGTTTTAATAAAAAAAGCCGACTATAAGCCGGCTTTTAAATCGTTTTTTACAAACCTAAAGGTTTGTGCATGGAAACAAGATTTACTCTGCTTCTTTGTACTTTGCAGCCGTTTCTTTAATGAGCGGTTGAAGCTCGTTTTGTTGGAACATTTCAATAATGATATCGCAACCGCCTACAAGCTCACCTTCAACCCATAGTTGCGGGAATGTCGGCCAGTTTGCATATTTTGGTAGTTCTGCGCGGATGTCTGGGTTTTGAAGAATATCTACATAAGCAAATGGTTCGCCACATGACATCAACGCTTGCGATGCTTGTGAAGAAAAGCCACAGCTAGGTAGTTTAGGAGAACCCTTCATATACAACAAAATTGGGTTTTCTTCGATTTGCTGCTTGATTCTATCTAGCGTTGATTGATTTTCAGTATTATCCATTTGATTCCTCTGAGCACAAAAGTGTATTCCCAGTTAGATGGGAATGCATGAATGATTTATCAAGGGAAAGGGTATCATAATTTTATGTTTAATTACCCATAGCTGAATTGATCTTTTCAACCTCTGGATCGTTATCTACCCATACATTGCAATACAAATTAGTGGCACATTTTAACTTTTGAAAAAAAATTCACATTTTTGTCATTGAGTTATAGGACTTTATCCCCACATTTGGGATATGCTTTAGCGTCTAAAGCAGTATATTGAACATAGAATTAATATGCACTTATTGAACAGGCGAAGATAAGTGGGCTTTAGACTACAATACTAAACCAACATGGAGACCGTCATGGCTTTTGAATTACCAGCATTACCATACGAACAAAATGCACTAGAACCGCATATTTCTGCTGAAACGCTTGAATACCACTATGGCAAGCACCACGCTACTTATGTAACTAAGCTTAACGGCCTAGTTGAAGGTACTGACATGGAAAACAAAAGCCTAGAAGAAATCATCAAATCTTCTGACGGCGGTGTTTTCAATAACGCAGCGCAGGTATGGAATCACACGTTCTACTGGCACTGTCTAAGCCCGAATGGCGGCGGTGAGCCAACAGGCGCGTTAGCAGAAGCTATCAACGCGAAGTGGGGCTCATTCGCAGACTTCCAAGCAGCATTTAACGATAAAGCGGTTAACAACTTCGGTTCAAGCTGGACGTGGTTAGTTAAAACTGCAGACGGCAGCCTAGATATCGTTAACACAAGCAACGCGCAAACGCCTATTTCTGGCGACGACCTTACGCCAGTGCTTACTGTTGACCTTTGGGAACACGCTTACTACATCGACTACCGCAATGCGCGTCCTAAGTACCTAGAAAATTTCTGGGCGCTGGTTAACTGGGAATTCGCAAGCAGCAACTTTGCATAAGCCAAAGACTGAAGCGTTAAGCGCCTTGCGCTCTTAACAGCGTAAAGTATCAGTTACAAAAAGCCCCGCTTGGAAGCGGGGCTTTTTGTATGCACTGTTGTTCATTAAGTGACACTAAATTCTTATTAAAGTTGCATTTTTCATTAGACGAAAAGATTAAAAACTATACACATTAATTACTATCGTTTTCCCAAATACCGACTAAGCTGAAATTACGGGGTTCCGTATTTAAGGGGTATTCATGGGTATTTTTGAACACTATCAAAGTCGCTATGAAGAGCGAAAACAGGAAGAGTTCACCATTGGGGAGTTCCTTGAAATTTGTAAAGAGGATCAAACCGCTTATGCAAATGCAGCAGAACGTTTGCTACAAGCTATTGGTGAGCCTGAATTAATCGATACTGCCAACGACCCGGCACTTAGCCGCATTTTCTCAAACCGCGTTATTTCTCGTTATCCAGCTTTTTCAGAATTCTATGGCATGGAAGAAGCCATAGAACAAATTGTCTCTTACCTTAAACACGCCGCACAAGGTCTTGAAGAGAAGAAACAAATTCTCTATTTGCTCGGCCCAGTGGGTGGCGGTAAATCGTCACTGGCGGAGAGACTTAAAGAACTAATGCAGCACGTACCTATATACATGCTGAAAGGTTCGCCTGTTAATGACCATCCGTTCTGTCTGTTTGACGTCAAAGAAGATGGCGATATTTTGCAAAAAGAATACGGTATTCCTAAGCGCTACTTAAAAACGATTATGTCACCGTGGGCGCGCAAACGTTTACATGAATTCAATGGCGATATTACCCAATTTAAAGTGGTTCGCGTTTATCCTTCAGTGCTCGACCAAGTAGGTATCGCTAAAACTGAACCCGGTGATGAAAACAACCAAGATATTTCATCGCTGGTCGGAAAAGTCGATATTCGCCGCTTAGAGCAATATGCACAAAACGACCCTGACGCTTACAGTTATTCAGGATCACTGTGTAAAGCCAATCAGGGTCTGATGGAGTTCGTTGAGATGTTCAAAGCACCGATTAAGGTGCTGCATCCACTTTTAACCGCTACCCAAGAGGGTAATTACAACCCAACAGAGGGCTTTTCTGCCCTGCCCTTCGACGGGCTTATACTTGCACACTCGAACGAATCTGAATGGCAGTCGTTTAGAAATAATAAGAATAACGAAGCCTTCCTTGATAGAGTGTACATTGTCAAAGTGCCGTATTGTTTGCGCGTGAGTGAAGAGATTAAGATCTACAAAAAGCTACTGGATAGCAGCGAGCTTAACGGCGCGCCCTGTGCGCCAGACACGCTAGAATGCTTAGCGCAGTTTACTGTGTTATCGCGCTTGAAAGAGCCAGAGAACTCCAGTCTATTTTCTAAAATGCGAGTGTATGATGGCGAGAGCCTGAAGGATACCGACCCTAAAGCTAAGTCATATCAAGAATACCGCGACTACGCTGGTGTCGATGAAGGCATGGAAGGGCTATCCACCCGCTTTGCATTTAAAATTCTCTCTAGGGTTTTCAACTTCGATCATCAAGAAGTGGCGGCAAATCCGGTTCATTTGTTTTATGTATTGGAGCGTCAAATTGAACGTGAGCAGTTCCCTCAAGAAACCGCTGATAAGTATTTGGAGTTTTTGAAAGGCTACCTCATTCCTCGCTACGTGGAGTTCATTGGTAAAGAAATTCAAACGGCTTACTTAGAATCCTATTCTGAGTATGGGCAAAACCTGTTTGACCGCTATGTAACCTATGCTGATTTCTGGATCCAAGACCAGGAGTATCGCGACCCAGAAACCGGACAGCTGTTCGACAGAGCGTCATTGAATGCTGAGTTAGAAAAAACAGAGAAGCCTGCAGGCATAAGTAACCCTAAAGACTTCCGTAACGAAATCGTTAACTTTGTTTTGAGAGCACGTGCAAATAACGGCGGTAAAAACCCAGCTTGGACCAGTTACGAGAAACTTCGCACCGTGATTGAGAAGAAAATGTTCTCTAACACGGAAGACTTACTACCAGTTATTTCTTTCAACACCAAAGGCTCTGCAGAAGAGCAGAGAAAACACGACGACTTTGTAAACCGTATGACCGAGAAGGGATATACGCAAAAACAAGTTCGGTTGCTGTGTGAATGGTACCTGCGCGTACGTAAAGCGTCATAACGCTTTAGCTACGTGGTTTTAGCACGTGCGCTCACTCGCTTTAAAACGGGTATTTGTAGTTCACAAAAAACAAGCAGGTGTGTATGGCACATTTTATTGACCGAAGGTTAAACAGCAAAGGTAAGAGTACGGTAAACCGCCAACGCTTTATCAAGCGCTACAAACAGCAGATAAAGCGCGCTGTATCCGATGCAGTGGGCAAACGTTCTGTTACTGACTTAGATTCTGGCGAACAAATTAGCATTCCAGCCAGGGATATTTCTGAACCTATTTTTCATACCAGCCGCGGCGGTATTAGAGATATTGTCCACCCTGGCAACGACCAATTCACTGCGGGTGATAAAATTGACAGGCCGCCAGGCGGCGCTGGTCAGGGCGCAGGTGAAGGCGATGCAAGTAATGAAGGCGAAGGCCAGGATGAATTCGTATTTTCTATATCCAAAGACGAATATCTAGACCTACTTTTTGAAGATTTAGCGCTTCCCAATTTAAAGAAAAATCAATTTGATAAAGTCACCCAATACGAAACCTACCGCGCAGGTTACCAGACCGATGGCGTGCCGAGTAATCTGGACATTGTTCGCTCGCTCAAAGGCTCTGTTGCACGACGTATAGCGCTAAGCGGCAGTGATAGACAAAAATTAAGAGAGCTTGAAGAAAAACTTGCACTGCTTGTAGAAGACAAGCACGACAATACATTAGCTATAAATGCATTAAAAGAAGACATTGAGGCACTTAAAGCAAAAATCGCCCGAGTGCCTTTTATCGACACCTTCGATTTGCGCTTTAAGAACTATGACCAGCGCCCGCTTCCCTCAAGCAAAGCCGTAATGTTTTGCTTAATGGATGTGTCTGGCTCTATGGACCAAGCCACCAAAGACATGGCTAAACGGTTTTATATCTTGCTGTATCTATTCTTAACGCGTACCTACGAAAACGTAGACGTGGTGTACATTCGTCATCACACGCAAGCAAAGGAAGTGGACGAGCATGAGTTTTTTTACTCTCAAGAAACCGGCGGCACTATTGTTTCAAGTGCATTGAAGCTAATGGATGAAGTCGTTCGCGAGCGCTACAGCGATGGAAATTGGAATATCTATGCTGCACAAGCGTCAGATGGCGATAACTGGGCTGATGACTCGCCCCAGTGTCGTGACTTGCTTACCGCTAAACTGCTACCCGCAACCCGTTACTATGCCTATATCGAAATAACCGAGAGGCAGCACCAAAGTTTGTGGCGTGAATACGAGAAAGTGGCCACCACTCACGACAACTTTGTATGTAAGCACATACAAACACAGGCCGACATCTACCCTGTGTTCAGAGAGCTATTCAAACGCTCTGAACAAGATGCGCAGCAAGGAGCCTAAAATGACAACCGACGCAATGGCAAAAGAAAACAGCAAATCTGAACCATCAAGGTGCCATTTATTAAGCGATGGGCCCGACTGGACATTTCCGCTTATCGAAGAGTACGAGCTGCATATTGATCGCATCGCTAAAAAATTTAAGTTAGATACCTACCCCAATCAAATTGAGGTGATCACCGCAGAGCAAATGATGGATGCATACGCCAGCATAGGCATGCCGCTTAACTACACGCACTGGAGCTTTGGCAAAAAGTTTATTCAGACTGAGCAACAATACCGTCGCGGGCAAATGGGGTTGGCTTACGAAATTGTCATTAACTCTGACCCCTGCATTGCGTATTTAATGGAAGAGAACACCATTACCATGCAAGCGCTCGTTATGGCTCATGCGTGCTACGGTCACAACTCGTTCTTCAAAGGCAACTACTTATTTAAAACCTGGACCGATGCCAGCTCTATCATCGACTACCTAGTATTTGCTAAAAACTACATTGCTAAATGCGAACAAAAATATGGATTTGATGAAGTCGAAAATATGCTCGACTCGTGCCACGCGCTAATGAATTACGGCGTTGACCGATACAAACGCCCGCAGAAAATTTCGTTACAAGAGGAGAAAAACAGACAAGAAGAGCGCGAGGCCTACCTGCAATCGCAAGTGAACGAACTTTGGCGCACCCTGCCAAATAGCCCGCATAGCAAACACAAAGAAAAAATTCGTTTCCCCCAAGAACCGCAAGAAAACCTGCTTTACTTTATTGAAAAAAACGCACCTTTACTTGAACCTTGGCAACGTGAAATTGTGCGTATTGTACGGAAAGTTTCGCAGTATTTTTATCCGCAAAAACAAACCCAAGTAATGAATGAAGGATGGGCCTGTTTTTGGCACTATCACATTCTAAATGAGATGTATGACGAGGGTTTGGTCAGCGACCGCTTCATGATGGAGTTTTTGCACAGTCATTCAAGCGTCGTTATGCAGCCAGAGTACAACAGCCCTTATTACTCTGGCATCAATCCGTATGCGTTAGGCTTTTCCATGTTCATGGATATTAAACGGGTGTGTCAGTCTCCCACTGAAGAGGACTATAAATATCTTCCAAGTATTGCGGGAAAAGACTGGCTTGAGACCGTGCATTTCGCCATGGAAAATTTTAAAGACGAAAGTTTTATCAGTCAGTTTTTATCGCCTAAAGTTATTCGCGACTTTAAGTTATTCGCCCTTGAAGATGACACCACCAAGCCCTTTATTGCGGTGAGCGCTATTCATGACGAAATGGGTTATCAAATTATTAAAGAGAAGCTGTCTGCTCAATACAATTTGAGTAATTTAGAACCCAACATTCAGGTACATAACGTTGATGTGAGAGGCGACCGTTCGCTTACTCTTCGCTATATTCCTCAGCGAGGGATTCCGCTAGGCGATTCAAAAGATGAAGTTATGCGCCACCTGCACAGGCTGTGGAAATTTGATGTACGTTTAGAGCAAGACAATGGTGATGATGGTATTGACGTGATATCAGAGTGTAAACGTGCACCGCAGGCGTAAGCCTGCGGTCAGCCATCAGAACAAAATTTTACGCCGCCTTTGCACTTTCCATTTCTTTTCTGGAACACAGTAGCAATGACAGTGCGCCTATTGCTGCAAAAACGGCTGCAGTAACGAACGTCTCATAGGCGTTAGTGCCTTGCTGCCACTGCTGCCCTGCCATGTAGTTGCCAAAGGCGCCACCTAATCCAAACGCTATACTGATGTATACCGCTTGCCCTCGGCTTTGATACGACTTCGGCAGGAACTGGTGGATAAAATGCACCGATACCGCATGGGTTAAACCAAAGCTTAGGGCATGAATAAGTTGGCTCAACACAATCACCATAAAGGTATCAGCAAACGCCGCCATGACGTACCAACGTAGCCCTGTTAGCGCAATACTCACAAATAGTAGGTTCCATACGCCAAACTGACTGATAAGCCGGCGGGCGATAAGAAATATTCCTACCTCAGCCAATACACCTAGCGCGATAAAGATGCCAGTTTGTTGGCCGCTGTAATCAAGGTCGCGCATGTAAAGTGCGAAAAAACCGTAATAGGCTCCAAAACTGATTTGCAAACATGCAGAAGCAAAGATAAATACCGCAAAAGGTTTTTGGTTTGCGAATTTCCAAATACTTCCCACCGCAGAACTCTCAGGCGCAGACTCATTCGGTGCGCGTATAAATAAAGTACTGATGAATAAAAGCGCCAGCACAAAAATACTCGCATGTACGGGCGTGTCGGTAGAAAAAATATCCAAGGCCTTTCCCACACCGACCGTCAAACAAATAAAGCCAATGCTCCCCCAGAGCCTTATTTGCCCATACGTTGCATTGGTTTTCGCCACCGTGTTCATGGTAATAACTTCAAGTTGAGGCAACACCGCTGTCCAGAACATCATCATTAATCCGAAAGCAAGCGTAAGCCCCCAAAAGCTGGTGAAGTAAAACACTGAACTGAACGTCACTACAGTAAGCAAGCAGCCTAAACGCATTACGCCGATGGCATTACCCGTTTTGTCGGCCACGCCCGCCCACAGGCCAGGCCCTAAAATACGCGCTAACGTTATAACGGCAAAGAGTTCACCGATTTCAGCCGAGGTGAAGCCTCGCCCGTCGAGGAAGATCCCCAAGTAAGGTACGAGTACGCCAAGCTGGCCGAAGTAAAGCCAGTAGGTGATAGCAAGAATAAAGAGACCGGTTTTGCTGCTTGCTGTGCTAGCAGAAGTGTTTTTGGCATCGTTTAGGCCATTTTGTGACAATTCACATCTCCATATGCAAAAACGCCACTGGCGCAAAACTGACAGTGGCGATGAGTGAAAATCGTTCGTGCAACATACTTTAGTGCTGCGCGTTTTTGTAAACCGAGTGAATGTAGCAGTGTTAATGTAGCAGTGTTACGATTAAATAACGCTACACCTGACCCGCAATGGGTTTCGTGGTCGATAGCACACCGGCATTTTGCGCGCGGTGGCGCAGCAAGTGATCCATCAATACCAGCGCCAGCATGGCTTCGGCAATAGGTACAGCACGAATACCTACACACGGGTCGTGGCGACCTTTGGTGACAATATCGATTTCTTCATTATCTTTATTAATAGTTTTACCCGGGACCGAAATACTCGAGGTCGGCTTTAGCGCCATGTGTACTTCAATATCCTGACCGGTAGAGATGCCGCCTAGCACGCCACCTGCATGATTAGATGTAAATCCTTCAGGAGTAAGCGTGTCGCGGTGTTCACTGCCTTTTTGATTTATAACATCAAAGCCATCACCAATTTCAACGCCTTTCACGGCGTTAATTCCCATCATGGCGTGGGCGATTTCAGCATCTAGTCTATCGAAAACCGGCTCGCCTAGGCCTACAGGCACATTCTTCGCTACAACCGATACTTTTGCGCCAATGCTATCACCAGACTTTTTAAGGTCACGCATGTATTCGTCCAGCGCATCTAACTTAGACTCATCTGGGCAGAAGAACGGGTTAGTGTTAGTCACAGTATGGTCAACTTTATCTACCGTTACCGGGCCAAGCTGAGACAAATAACCTAACACTTCAATACCGTGTACTTCTTTAAGGTACTTTTTCGCAATACCACCTGCAGCTACGCGAATAGCCGTTTCACGTGCAGACGAACGCCCACCACCGCGGTAGTCGCGGCTACCGTATTTTTGATCGTAAGTATAGTCGGCATGACCAGGGCGAAAACGGTCTTTAATATTGCCGTAATCTTGACTTCGCTGGTCTTTATTTTTAATCAATAGACCAATGCTAGTGCCAGTTGTTTTGCCTTCAAATACGCCAGATAAAATTTGTACTTCATCGTCCTCTCTTCGCGCCGTGGTATAGCGTGAAGTGCCTGGTTTGCGTCTGTCTAAATCAACCTGAAGATCGTCTTCTGTGATCTCAAGTCCTGGAGGACAACCATCTACCACGCCGCCAATTGCAACGCCGTGGCTTTCACCAAACGTGGTTACAGTGAAAAGTTTTCCGAAGCTGTTACCTGACATAATTAACTGTTAATCCTTACTACTAAAATACTGTACTAATGTGTCTTTTTGAACGGCGAAAATACCTGAGCCGCCATTTTCAAACTCAAGCCAAATGACTTCTAAGCCAGGAAACCTCTCGCTCATATGCACTTCGCTATTCCCTACTTCTACGAATAGCCAACCGCCATCATTAAGGTAAGTTGGCGCTTCTTTGAGCATGACATCAACCAGTTCCAAACCATCCTCACCTGCTGCAAGGGCTAGCTCAGGCTCGTGGTGATACTCTTCTGGCAGGTCAGCCATATCTTCTGCATCAACGTAAGGTGGGTTAGACACGATAAGATCGTACTTCTGCCCTTCTAAACTTGAAAACAGATCTGACTGAATTGGGTACACACGGTGGCTTAGACCATGCTCCTGAATATTAATGTCAGCCACTTCCAAGGCATCTGTGCTGATATCTACCGCGTCCACCTGCGCTTCTGGATACGCATGAGCAAGTGCAATAGCGATACAAGCACCGCCTGTGCACATGTCGAGAATAGTGTTTGGCGTAGATTCTACAAAAGGCGCAAATTCGTTTTGAATGAGTTCAGCAAACGGTGAACGTGGAATAAGCACACGCTCGTCTACGTAGAACGGTATACCACAGAACCAGGCTTCATTGGTGATGTAAGGCAGTGGCATGCGCGTCTGCACACGTTTTAAAACAAGCTCTGCAATCTTCTCTCGCTCGCTTTTCGTTAAGCGAGACGCCATAACACTATCGCCCACCTGCTCTAGTATAGGATGAGGCAAATGTAAGGCTTGCATAACTAGGCTTGTCGCTTCGTCCCACGCATTGTCAGTACCGTGACCAAAGTACAAGGCCGCATCGTTAAAACGGCTGGTTGCCCATCGTGTCATATCTAACAGGGTATGCAGATCTTCAATGGCTTCTTCAAGGTAAAACTTATCGGTCATGGCGTTTGGGTACATCAAAAATTTCAAAGCTGGTATCATACCCAAACTTCATACCGATTCACATAATTAACTACGTACCGAATCTTTCTATTCGTTATAATTTAAGCGTTTTGAATCGTAAAACTCGAGTGTATTTACCCAAGCTATCGTTGATGAAAACCTTTAAAAAAGAACTCAAAGCATTAAAGAAGCAACTTTCTGAACCTCATCGCCATAAAAGTCAGGCGAGACAGGAAGGCGCCCGTGATGGAAATACGTCTACGAATACCGAGGAAAAGACCTTTTCATTTGCCGATGCAATGCAGGGAGTGACGCCTTTATCACAAGATAAAGTTGAGCCAGATAAGAAAATTGAATTATTTAAAAAGTCGCAGCAGATCAAAGGTAAACACCTAAAACACAGCAAGCAATTAGCGGCAAGCTTCGACTTTTCTGATATGTATCAGGCCGCGCTACCTCAAGAAGGGCCCATGCGCTTTTGCCAAGAAGGTGAATCGACGCATATTTTGAAACAGTTGCGCCGCGGCGACTACTCGCCAGAAATGACCTTAGATTTACACGGCCTTACTCGCGAAATGGCAAAAGCTGAGCTTGCCGCGCTTATTCACGCGGCAAGAAAAGAACTGATTGACTGCGTGTGTGTAATGCACGGCTTTGGTCAGGGCGTATTAAAAGCCGCCCTGCCCCACTACTTAGTTCAGCATCCACACGTACGCGCATTTCATCAAGCGCCACTAGAGTACGGTGGACAAGCAGCACTACTGGTGCTCATCGACATACCGCTTCAAAACAGCAAGCGTTAATTTGCGCCTGCGCAGCCATACATGGTGGCTTATTTATCTTCATCTGCACTGTTGTGCATAAACAGGTAGGTGTAGTACATCATCATCGCTACAATAATGCCTATACCAAGCAGCGAGCCCCATACCACAGGATCTTTCATCATAGTCCACAACATAAGTAATCTCCTCTTCAACTACATGCATAGTAGAAGAGGCATTAGATAAAGGTTGTGATCCAGATCAAATTCAATTTCTAGTCATTAGCTGACAACCTAGTTATTTGATCCAGGTCAACATACAGTTAATACAAATCCGCATATCCGTCTCGCCATCACAACTGGGGCTATCCCATACTTAATTGTAACGATTGAATATGTTCAGATTCCCCTCATAGCCAAGCAACGCCTCAGCATTACGGCAAAGCTGTTCCATCGATTCACTGACTTGAATATCAAAGTTGGGGAGTGTTGCTCGAAGACTATGTTGAAAGATTTTGGCGTTTACATGGTTCGCAAGCAAAAGAAAACCCAAACACCCATACGTTCTCAGAAAGGGAAGCCGTGAACAAAGTTGAGATGCGGCAGTATGTGTAATCGTCAAACTTTTATCGGGTATAGATAGAATTACCCATTTATCAAATTTCTGACCCTCTCTTGCGATATTCCTAAACCATCCGTCGACAACACTGTCGTCGTATACATTGCTTGGTATATCAAATAGGACATTGTTAACGTTGAAAAAACGGTATTGATGCTGACTACCTACCATGGCTACCTCCTGTTAAGCCTTCATTAAATTGGTAGAATGGGGCACTGAGCAAAGATCAGTTTTAACAAAGCGAGTTCGCCTAGTTAGGACTGTTATAGCTATCGTCTTGCATTGTTGAACTGGTTAACATTGTGGGCCTGCTGCCAAGCAAGTACTCTTTCACACAACCACTGTGTTGCCTGAGCAGTATCGTCAAAATATTCAAATGCTAGTGTTGAAGAGTCATAAACACGAGACCAAAACTTCTTTTGCATGGCCACACCTTCTGACTCGTGAAGCACCACTGCTGTAGCAACTAATCCCAAGGCCACCGCTTTGCTAACTATCTGTTGTCCAGCGTTTATTGCTTCTATGGGCGCAAGTGCAAGACCATATACATTCACTAAACTTCCCCAACACGGTGTGTCAATAGTCTTTCGTTGCACGCCAACCACACGCTCGTATTTTTGCATGAACTCAAAATTGAACGGGCCTACCAGATCTATATGTAGAATTCTTTGCGCGCTTTGATAGTGTGCGTGAACTTCTCCATGCGCACTGAATCTGTCTTTATCCATATACTCCTCCACCTAGAAAGTATAAGACAAGATGAAATTTTTGCGGTGCTAACTGAATAGATAAATTAGGAGGAAAATTAATTACCAAAAAGATATTGCAAATAATTCTCATTTACACTATCTTATAAATGCCTGTTCGACGTTGGGTAAAAACGGTCTTGGCTTAGCGTCGCTGAGGGATAGACGCCCGTCTATCCCTCATTTTTTTACTTCAACTTATTTCCCAGCTTCTTCTCATAAATATTTATCGACGTATAAAAAAGCGACGATAACGTCGCGTTTTCTTATTTCTTTAACTTAGCTAAACAGCTTCATAAACCAACCTTTTTGAAGATCTTCTTCACAAGTTTTGAGTTGGGTAGCATATCGCAGTGAACGCGCTTTTACCTTCGAGGCTACTTTTTTTAGCCACGGCTTTCGATCATAACTTCTGCGTTTGTATCCACCCCAACCCTCATGATAATTAAGGTATTGTGCGTAGGCGTCCCATTTCGACACACCATTTATCTTCTGAGACTTGTAAATAAACCAGCCCATAAAATCTATGGCATCATCAAAGTCATCTCTATCAGCGCCACTGTTGTCAGTTTCACGTACATAATCGCTCCAGGTTATCGTCTTCGCCTGTGAGTACCCATAAGCTGAACTAACGCGTCCCCATGGAATAAGTCCGAAGAAAACATAGTCGCGGGGTGGAAGCGCGTCGTGACGGAAAGAACTTTCCTGATACATCATGGCCATCGGAACGTGGATAGGCACCCCCCACTTATCGCGAGCATCAGCAGCAGCATCATACCAATCGTCCTTTTCATAGAATATTTCACACACATTACTGATGTCTTTAGGAGGCGTTGTTGCACACCCAGCGATAAGCAGAGGAAAAATAACGATGAGCGTTGATAAAAAAATAATCAATTTTTTGAACTTTTGGTTCATAGCTTGTCTTAACTAATGTTCTAGTAAAATGTGTGTTTCCCTGGAACCCTTCGATGCCTGACCTATGTCAGGCATTTTTTTTTGCTGGGGCTTCAGCGAAATAATCACGAATAAATGTTTCAAAGTCTTTAACATCAGTAGCTTCTATGCCTTTTTGAGCAGCAAATGACGCGTCAGCTTGGGCAGCAAATCCAGCAGAATCGGTATCTGTATATTCAAAAGACTTCATCTCAGCCTGATAAGCCTGTGCCAATTCTAAGCCCAGCAAACCATTATCTTTATTGCTCTCTAACAGGGTAGCAAGTAATTTGCCCGACGGCGTTAATGAAGGATCCGCCACTTTTTCAGCTTCGACTTTCACCGCCTGCGTATAACGCGACGTGTCATTGGCTATATCAAGCAACTCAGCCGCTTGTTCAAAGGACTTGAATAACGAAGCACACCAGTTAGGTAGTGAAATATCTTCACCGCCATTTTGCAGCAGCAAATCAGGATTTCGCCCTTCCAACACCACTCTATTCATATTCTCTTTAGCTTCTTTCAGCTGCGCTTCATCAAGTTCTGCACTAGGCATTAGTAAACACGTTACTAAGAAAATATCTAAGAAATCGAATTGCGTCTGTGAAATACCGATTGCCGAAAACGGATTTACATCAAGGGCGCGCACTTCAATGTAGCTGATACCGCGCCTAACTAGTGCGTCCGTTGGCTTTTCCATTGATTGAGTAGGTTGCTTAGGGCGTATAGGCGAGTAAAGTTCGTTCTCAATTTGAATGATGTTGCGACTTAATTGCTGGTAATTACCCTCTTCGCCTGCAGCAAACTGACTAAAACGGGATGACGGCGTATTCATTGCTTCGCGCAACAAGGTGACATAATTGTCTAACTTGTTATAACAGATTTTAAGCGACGACTGCTCTGCACTTGTGTAGCCTAGATCGCTCATACGAAGTGATGTGGCATATGGCATATACACCGTGCCCTTGCCTACCTTTTTAAAAGGTAACGCATGCTGTTTTCCTTTTAAAAACGACCCACACAATGCGGGGGATGCACCGTACAAATAAGGAATAAGCCAACAAAGTCTGCGGTAATTACGGATTAAACCAAAGTAATCGGCTGAAGTCTGCTCTTGAGAATGTTCTTTTCCGTTCAATTGTGCCCATAGCTTCCAAAACGTTTCGGGAAGGGAGAAATTGAAATGCACGCCGGCAATCGCCTGCATCATACTGCCGTAGCGGTTTTTCAGGCCGATACGATATACGCGCTTCATCTTACCCACATTTGACTCACCAAAATAGGCGATGGGAATGTGCGCTTCATCATCAATAAAGCATGGCATACTAAGCGGCCATATTTGCTCCTCGCCAATATTATCAATAACAAATTTATGGATATCTTTTAACTGCGAAATCGTTTTGGCAGCACTGTTCTCTGGAGGCGTAATAAACTCAAGCAACGATTCAGAAAAATCGGTGGTGATTGAATCATGAGTTAGCGCAGATCCCAACGGTTTAGGATGAGGGGTTTGCGCTAATGTACCGTTCGGGTTTATACGAAGGGCTTCGCGCTCGACACCACGCTTGATATCTTTTAGCGCAGCGAGAAACTCGGGTGACTTAAGCGCAGCAATGCGCGCTTCAAAACGGGATGAGTCTACAGTCAAAATGGTGGTCCGTTATGTCAATATTGCCCCCAGTTATGGGGGGCAATAGTGGAAATTCAACAAAAATCAATCTATCAGTTTAACGTTTCTCGGGTATTACTCTCTACTGATAACTCGATAATTGGCATTGATAGCGCGTTTAACTGAGGCAAAATTTTAGCTTTGTCGCCTACTACAATAATTTGCATCTTCTCGAGATTCAAATATTGCTTTGCCAAGGTATCTATCGTTTCCTTATCGATATTGTTGATAATATCAATTTGCTCTTTACGATAGCCTTTATCTAAGCCATAGCTTAGCAGCTGCCTTAAAAAGCGCGCTTTACTGGTTGGCGTTTCAAATTCAAGTGCGTCACTTAAGGTAAAGGCATTGCGCATAAATGCGATTTCTTCCTCGGTTACGCCCTCAGTGCGGTAGCGATTAATCTCTTTTAGAATTTCAGCGATACCTTCACCTGTATTGGCAACAGTGAGGTCGGTACTTGCTTCAAACCAGCCGAGTGTTTTACCACCAACGAAACCACTATTTGCTCCATAGGTGAAACCTTTATCTTCTCGAAGGTTCAGATTTATGCGGCTATTAAATGCCCCCCCTAATGGGAAGTTCATAAGACGAGACTTGAAGTGGTCGCCTGTCGCATCAAAAGGTAAGCTTCTATCAACAATAAATACTACCGACTGCACCGCTTCTGGGCTATCCACCAAGAAGATTTGGTTTTCATCATACTTGGGGAAGTCGCTGTAATCAGCAAATTCGTATATGTTACCCTTCCACTGACCAATAAAGTCTAATGTATTCACCATGTCTTTTTTCGGTAAGTTACCAACAACAACAATACTCGCTTTATCTGGCGAATAGTAATTCTTATAAAACGTTTTAACGTCTTCTAAATTGATATTTTGCACAGTCTGCAGCGTGCCTTCATCCGGCAGGCTCACACGGTTCTCTTCACCAAATAAAATAAGGTCGCGCGCGCGGCGGGCTAAACTAGACGGTGTTTTAGCTTGTTGCTGCAAGCCTTGTACAACACGCTCTTTCATGCGGTCGAAGTCTTCTTGAGTGAACGCAGGGTTAAACAGTTTCTCTTTTAACAGCGCTAAGGTTTCATCGAGATGCTTGGTTAAGGTAGAGACGTACACTTGCGAGTATCTACCTGCCGTACTAAATCGGATAGCGCTACCCAGTTTTGCAAGTTCACTGGCTAATTGTTCGTTGCTATAATGCTTAGTGGTTTCATTCATAAGTAACGCGGTTAAGTAAGCCGTACCTGCTTTACCTTCAGGGTCTAGCAACATGCCTCCATCCATGCCTAATGTAAGCGTTACTGTTGGCGTTTCGGTGCTGGTTACGCCAAGTATTTCAATGCCGTTAGCAAGTTCAGCTTCCCAATAATCTGGAACTTCTACAACCGGTGCCTCACCGGCTTTTGGCATCATGCTTCTATCAAAGCTAGGGGCTGTATTCGTAGATAGAGCACTGGTAAAGGCTTCATCATCAGTCGCTTCTACAGTGTCGATTTCAATATTTCTCACCGGACGTTCAAAGGTTTGCTCTGCCGCAGCCAGCTGAACCTGACCTTTTGGCACCACGCTTAACACAACGCTGTTGGCGTCTTTAATATACTTATTGTAAACACGCATAACATCTTCTGCAGTTACGGCGTTATAGCGCGCAATATCTTCAGCAATCAAATCTGGCGTTTGGTAAAAAGTTTCGTTAGCGGCGAGGGCTGACACTTTGCCAGACACACTTTGTAAACCAAATACCGTACGCGCTTCAATTTGCCCTTTTGTACGCGCTAAATCATCTGGTGTCACACCACGTGTTTCAAACTCTTTTAGCGTTTCATTAAGTACATTCTGGAGTGTAGAAAGTGAGGTGACTTTTGCAGGATTAGCCAAAGCGAGTAGCTGGAATTCACAGGCAAGTTCGCGGCAAGGATGAGACACCACGGCTTGCACAGCCATGCCTTCTTTCACTAGGTTTTTGTAAAACAGTGAGGTTTTTCCACCGCCTAATATATCGGCCAGTACGTCAAGTGGCGCTTCGTCTTCATGGCGACCATACACAGTAGGATAAGTTATTTGCAGAAGGGGAAGGTGAACCTTATCTTCTAACGTAACATAACGGGTTTCGTCTAACTTAACAGGCTGAGGCTCAGGCTCTTCCACTTTCGGCCCAGTTGGTATTTCTCCAAAGTACTTATTCACCCACGCTTTGGTTTTGGCTACATCAATGTCGCCGCCAATAGTAAGAACCGCATTGTTCGGGCCATACCAGCGCTTAAAAAAGGCTTTTAGGTCATTGACGTCAACCCGATCTAAATCTTCTACATAGCCGATGGTCATCCACGAGTATGGATGCCCTTCTGGATATAGCGCTTCACCGTTCAGCTCGAAACGCAATCCATAAGGCTGGTTATCCACCCGTTGTGCGCGTTCGTTTTTAACTGTTTCTCGTTGGTTTTCAAACTTAGTTTGGTCTACGGCTTCTAACAGATAACCCATTCTGTCAGATTCTAGCCAAAGAACTTTTTCCAATTGGTTAGCCGGTACGGTTTCAAAATAGTTAGTGCGATCGGTATTGGTTGTGCCGTTTAAATTGCCGCCCGACTCTGTAATAACTTTAAAATGCTGCTCATCGGCAACGTGTTTTGAGCCTTGAAACATCATGTGTTCAAAAAAATGAGCAAAACCCGATTTGCCTACGTCTTCTCGCGCAGAGCCAACGTGGTAGGTTACATCAACATGAACCAGCGGATCAGAATGATCTTCGTGCAGAATGACTGTCAGTCCGTTATTCAGGGTGTATTTTTCGTAGGGAATAGAAACTGAGTTCAGCGTACCTTTTTGAAAATTCGCTTGATTTACGCTTTGTTCTTTTGATGCCTGTTGGCATGCAGTTACGGCAATTACACCCAAGGTGATGCATAGAGTGCGTAGGGCCAGTTTTCCTAACATGTTGTTTCCTTTTACATTACAACGCATTTTCCAATTAGCTTTACCTTGCTAAACGAATGAAAACAGAATTTTGCTATTTAAAAAACGCAAATTAATTTTCGAAGACTACCAGACTTTTTAAGGCTTTACTTGCTTCGACTTTGCTATGATTGTATTAATTTGTGTATTTCTGAAATACACTTACACTTCATAGTCTTTAGTCACAAAGGCTTTAGCCAGTTGAATTCGTTGAGTGGTACGAATGAACTGACAAATGGTTTCCGTTTGGACTAGAAATTGTCCAGTAGAAGTTGCGAAATAAAAGGATATACGTATGGATCAGTCAACAACAGTACTCGATATTGATTTTGGAATGTCACAGCTAAGTGGTAACAAAAAACTGTTGTTCACCTTACTTGGAAAATTTACGGACGAATACCGCTCTCTTGATACTGACTTACAAGCGCAAGTTGCTAAAGGTGACTTTAATGAAGCTTACTCTCTCGTTCACACTTTAAAAGGCGTGACGGGCAACTTAGGGTTATTTGCTCTGTATAATGCCAGCAAACCTGTAGAAAGCGGCTTTAGAAACGAAAAACGCGTTGCCGATGAGTATCCTGCTTTCATAGCAGTGCTTGATGAAACCATTGCTGCTGTTGATACATTAATTAAAGAACCAGAGGTCCATGCCCCAGCACCGGCGAGGGGTGCAGCTGCAGAGCAAGCTCGCAAACAATTAATGACTGCGCTCAAAGCCAGCGAGTTTATCGCACAAAATAAACTGGACGAATGGCTTGATGCTCTAGCCTTACCTCAAGAAAAACGCGCGGCTATTATCGATGCTGTTGATGAACTTGATTATGAAGAAGCCATCTCTGAGTTAGAAAATAGCTAGTGCAGCCGATCCCAATTCTTTTTGAGAACGCTGACCTCATTGTTGTTAATAAGCCTATTGACGTCGCTATGCATGACGCCGTTGATGGGGCGAACACTGATACGGTCAACGTTAAAAATTCGTCGGCGGCTGGTAAAGCAACCGCCGAGGTGCAGCCAAGCAGCAGAACAGCAGGCATCGTCTCCCTTCTCAAGAAGCAATTAGCGCTTACTGAACTGCATTTGTGCCACCGTTTAGATACCGGCACGTCGGGCTGTTTATGTCTTGCTAAAAATGCAGCTGTAGCAGGAGAAATTGGCGAGCTTTTCTCATCAAGGCGCGTCAGCAAATATTACTTGGCTTTAAGCAGCCAAAAGCCAAAGAAAAAGCAAGGCTCGATAATGGGCGACATGAAAAATCGTCGAGGCGGCCAGCGGATTTTGCTTAAAACTTTAGTTAACCCAGCTATCACTCAGTTTTTCAGTAATGCGGCTAAGCCCGGTACCCGAGGCTTTATCGTTAAGCCTCACTCTGGGAAAACCCATCAAATTCGTGTGGCGCTTAAAAGCATTGGCGCACCTATTCTAGGTGATACACTTTATGGGGGTGAGGCATCAGACAGGCTGTACCTTCACGCATGGCATTTGCGTCTTCCCCTATCTTCTGGCGAACTAGCGATAACTGCGCCATTCGATACTGGTGACGTAATTAAGGAAGACGACGTGCAAGCTTGGTACAACGGGCTCAATGCGCCGGAGACTTATCCATGGCCCTCCCTGCCCGCACGCTTTTTACCGATGCGCTAGGGGAAAACGCGAACGACCTAATAAGTTCCAAATCACAATAAAATAGAAACAAATTTGAATGTTTAATAGATGCTAATGGGTAAACTACATATAGTCGGCGGCGGTGCCATAGGAAGCCTAATTGCTGCGAGCGCCCAGAAAAACGGCGTGCCGTATGACTGCTACCCCAGAGACATGAAAACCATGCCGTCTTGCGCACATTGGCAAAACGGTCAAACCACTGCGCTGAAACCTGCCAAGCCTTCACCTATCGTGTTACCTAAAAATGATGTGTTGATATTCCCTTTAAAGGTATATCAACTTAAAGGCGCCCTATTACAGTGGCTTCCCTATCTTACGCAACAGCCAACTGTTGTGCTGCTTCACAACGGTATGGGCGGGTTTGAGGCTGCAAGAGATCTACTAGGCGGCGATTATCCGTTGCTTCTTGCTACAACCAGTCATGGCGCGTTAAAAGTAAGTACATCGAGCAGCAATTTTCATGTGAAATATACTGGAGTTGGCGCAACGCAAATTGGCGCGCCTAATGTAACTAAACCATCACCTCAAACATTGGCCGCCCTTTCACACATAGCGCCGCAGCTAACCAGCGCAATTTCGACGTTAGATAAGGCCCTTCCTCCGGTGCAATACCAAAGTAATATTCTAAAAGCATTGTGGACGAAGCTTTCCGTTAATGCCGTGATAAATCCACTAACGGCACTTAACAACATTCAAAATAGGCACATTGGTAACACTGAATTTGAACAAAGCCGTATCGCCATTTGCAATGAGTTCACACAGGTAGCGAATGCATGCGGGCTAGATTTCGATGCACGGTCAGTTCATGAAAATGTGCTGTCTGTGGCCAAGGCAACCGGTGAAAACTATTCAAGCATGCATCAGGATGTCGCACATAATAGGCAAACAGAAATAGACGCCATCAACGGTTACATTGTAGATATGGCAACAAAAAAGGGTATTCCCGTTCCCGAGAATACCCTTTTAGTAGAGCGTGTTAAGGCGCTGAAGCTTTAACAGCGCCGCACACCTAAATCACGCTATTTAAGGATTAAGATTATTCTTGTTCACCCGCTTCGTGTGCGTCTTTTGGCGCTTGAGGCTTCATGTGTGGGAACAAGATAACATCTTTAATTGTTGAGCTATCAGTAAATAGCATAGCTAGGCGGTCAATCCCGATCCCTTCACCCGCCGTTGGCGGCAAGCCATATTCAAGCGCGCGAATGTAATCATCGTCAAAGTGCATGGCTTCATCGTCACCAGCATCTTTCTCTTCTACCTGCTTTGCAAAACGTTCCGCCTGATCTTCTGGGTCGTTAAGCTCGCTAAAGCCATTCGCTAACTCACGTCCACCTACGAAGAATTCAAAGCGGTCGGTAATGAATGGATTGTTGTCGTTACGACGTGCAAGCGGCGATACTTCCCACGGATATTCTGTAATAAACGTAGGTTGGATAAGTTTCTCTTCCGCTGTCGCTTCGAAGATTTCGCAAAGGTACTTACCTGCACCCCAAATACCGTCAACTTCAGGCTCTTTAATGTGGAGCTGTTTTGCCATCGCTTTAAGCGCGTCAAGGTTCGCCTCTGGATCGCGGATAGCTTCCTCGTTAGCTTCTGGCCAGTACTTAAGAATAGCTTCACCCATGCTTAAGCGGTCAAACGGCTTACCAAAGTCGTATTCAACTTCTGACGTCAGATTGCCATCGGCATCTTTGGTTGTGTTCTTGATGATGCTTGTACCTAGAATATCTTCTGCCAAGGTGCGCAGCATATCTTCTGTAAGGTTCATCAGGTCGTTATAGTCTGCATACGCTTGGTAGAATTCAAGCATAGTAAACTCTGGGTTGTGACGAGTTGATAAACCTTCGTTACGGAAGTTACGATTAATTTCAAACACACGTTCAAAACCACCAACAACCAAACGCTTAAGGTAAAGCTCTGGCGCAATACGCAGGTACATATCGATATCTAGCGCATTATGGTGAGTTACAAACGGCTTCGCCGTCGCGCCACCAGGAATAACCTGTAGCATTGGTGTTTCTACTTCAAGGTAGTCACGTTCGGTAAGATAATTGCGAATACCGTTTACAATCTTGCTACGGATCATGAAGGTTTTGCGCGTTTGTTCACTTGTGATCAAATCCACATAACGCTGGCGATATTTCGTTTCTTGATCGCTCAAACCATGGAATTTTTCTGGCAATGGACGAAGTGCTTTAGTTAGCAACTCGTATTGCTCCATGTTCACATAAAGGTCGCCTTTACCTGATTTGTGCAGATCACCCGCCACGCCAATAATGTCACCAATATCTAGCGCACCATATTTTGCTTTAAGCGCTTTTTGCGTGTCTTTATCAGCGTAAGCTTGAATACGGCCTGTCATGTCTTGAAGCAGCATGAAAGGGCCACGTTTTGCCATAATACGGCCAGCAATACTTACCTTGTTACCCTGCTCTTGCAAGGTTTCTTTGTCGAATTCACCGAACTTAGCTTGAAGCTCATCCGCATAGTTTTCGCGACGGAAGCTGTTTGGGAAACCGTTCGCACGGCACTGCTCGCGAATAGCGCTTAGCTTAGCACGGCGCTCTGCAATCAATTTGTTATCGTCTGTTTGTTGGTCAGTCATAACCTTTCACTTCATTGTTCGGTTTACAGCCCAGATTTCAGGCTGGCTTCAATAAATTTGTCCAAGTCGCCATCTAGCACGGCTTGAGTGTTGCGTGTTTCCACGCCAGTGCGCAAATCTTTAATGCGAGAGTCGTCCAAAACGTAAGAGCGTATTTGACTTCCCCAGCCGATATCAGACTTGCTGTCTTCCATCGCTTGTTTTTCGGCGTTTTGTTTTTGCAGTTCAAACTCATAAAGTTTGGCTTTTAACTGCTTCATCGCCTGATCTTTGTTTTTGTGCTGCGAGCGGTCGTTCTGACACTGCACCACAATGCCCGTAGGTTCATGGGTAATACGTACCGCAGAGTCCGTTCTGTTTACGTGCTGACCACCCGCGCCCGACGCACGATAGGTGTCTATACGTAAATCAGACGGGTTGATTTCAATATCAATATCGTCGTCAATTTCTGGGTATACAAACGCTGATGAAAATGACGTATGACGGCGGTTACCCGAGTCAAACGGTGACTTACGAACTAAGCGGTGTACGCCTGTTTCTGTGCGTAGCCAACCAAATGCATATTCCCCTTGAATACGCAGGGTTGCACTTTTAATACCGGCTACATCGCCATCTGACACTTCGATGAGTTCCGTTTTGAAACCGTGGGCTTCGCCCCAACGCAAATACATGCGCAACAGCATGTTAGCCCAATCCTGCGCTTCTGTACCACCAGAGCCCGATTGAATATCAATATAGCAATCGTTCTCATCATTTGGGCCAGAGAACATACGGCGAAACTCAAGCACTTCTAACTGCTCAATTAAGCCTTCTAATTCACTTTGCGCTTCGTTAAAGGTATCTTCATCTTCGGCTTCAACGGCCAGCTCAACTAGACCTTCAACGTCTTCAGTTCCCTGGTCGAGCTTGTGGATCGTTTCCACAATTTGCTCTAGGGCCACTTTTTCTTTGCCAAGAGCCTGCGCTCTGTCTGGCTCGTTCCAAACGTCAGGACTTTCTAATTCTCGGCTAACTTCTTCTAAACGCTCTGACTTTGCATCAAAGTCAAAGATACCCCCTAAGCGCTTCGGTGCGCTCGCGGATATCTTTTATCGCATTCATAACGGGGTTTATTTCAAACATAGTCCGCTTATTTCGTTAAAAAATTAAGACCGCGGATAGTACCGAATTTGTAGGAATTTTGATAGGGGTTGGCGCAAATATTGCGAAGCTCAATTTGCTTGGCACAACGTGTGCTTTTCAACCGTTAAAGACGAAATAAACATTTTTGCAGTTCAACTGCTTACTCCAAGCATTGGTTATGGTGTCAAAGGCCATAAGAATAAACTTATACGAGGTTGCATGCGTGCGGTGCAATAACTACTGCACAGTTTTAACGCAATCACGCTTTCCATAAGTGTGCATTAGGGCACTGTAGAAACCTTGTAAACGTCAAATGGAAAAACTAAGGGAAAAGTATGTCGTTTAATAATTTGTCTTATGCTGTTATCGGTGTATTGCTGGGCTTGCTAGTACTTGCCTTGGGACAACTGTTTGACTGTCAAAATTTAGCCGGCGCAACCATGGCCCTACAATGCCCCGACGGAGCACCTATCTCAAAACTATGGCTGGCAACCTCAATGCTTATTGCAGGGAGTGGTATCGCTGCTTGGCTATATAGAAACCGCCACTTCTAAGTAAGCGAGTTTAGAAACGCCTTAAACATTCAATGCTAACGCAAACCATGTCTGCAACAACCTTAACGCAATAAAGGGGCCAGCCCCTTTATTGCTCAACGTGGCCACATCACGTCAACTCAAATATATAGCTATTTGATAAACGAATAATCCGTATAGCCTCTTTCATCACCACCAAATAAGGTATCGGGGTTGTGCTCATTCAGCGGTACATTATTCGCTAGTCTGTAGGGTAAATCTGGGTTCGCCACAAAAGGTCGACCAAAACCAATCATATCTGCCCATCCTTCAGTTAAAGCTTTTTCGGCACGCTCTATGTCGTACTTTCCAGCATAAATGAGCAGACCGCTATAGGCTTCACGAATAGCCATCTTGAATGATATTGGCATCTGCGGCGCATCATCCCAGTCGGCTTCAGCAATATGCATATAGCCAATCTTGAAACTATTAAGCATGGAAGCAATAGCAAGATAGGTCTCTTCGGGATTGTCGTCGACCGTCCCGTTTAATGTTGTTAGGGGCGCTAAACGTACACCTACTTTCTCAGCGCCAATTTCCTCAGACACAGCCTGCACCACTTCTTTCAAAAATCGAATACGGTTTTGTACACTCCCGCCGTATTCATCTGTTCTTGCGTTACTCTGAGAATCAATAAATTGGTTCAGTAAATAACCATTAGCCGAATGCAATTCAATACCATCAAATCCTGCTTTCAAGGCATTTCGAGCCGCTAAGCGATACTCCTCCACCACCGCGCTTATATCTTCAATACTCATTTCGCGAGGCATAACCGACTCAACAAAGCCAGGGTTGCCACCTTCATCAACGAACACCTTTACCCCTTTTGCTTGAATCGCCGATGCGCTAATCGGCTGCTGCCCCTCTGTATTTGAAGGGTGGGATACGCGGCCCACGTGCCAAAGCTGCGCAAACATCACACCACCCGCTTCATGCACTTTCTCTGTTACCAACTTCCAGCCATCGATTTGCGCCTTGGTATAAATACCCGGCGTCCACGCATAGCCCTTACCGAGTGCCGAAATTTGTGTGCCTTCACTAACAATAAGCCCTGCACTTGCGCGCTGAGCGTAGTATTCAGCCATTAATGCATTTGGCACATCACCAGGCTGTGTTGAACGGGAGCGAGTCATTGGTGGCATAGCAATGCGGTTGTTAAGCGTTTTTCCAGCCAGCAATACGGTTTCAAATAGTTTCATAATACGATCCTTTAAACTTTATTTTTGCAATTTACACGTTTAGATAACGTCAAATATAAGACCGATGAGCTAAGTTAGAACCCATACTTTTAACAAAGCACTTTTGCATTTTTCGCAAAAGTTTCAATGTATTTCGACGACGATACCTAAAATTTCCACCTCTCCTCTTGACTCATAAAAAATTAAGCTTACACTTGTTCGCTGAACCGGCGTACACTTGTACGCTTAAATATTTTCATTCGTTTTTGTGTTGAAAATATTGCGACGATAAATAGGTGTGATTTCTACATTGAGACTATTACTAGATAAATTCACTGATCGCATATTCCACCACGGCTCTTGGAGGGGCTATTGGGAAGTGCTGATGCAGCAAATTAAACCGGCGTGGCGGGATGGATATTTCAGAGCCAAGGTTGTAACCGTAAAAAAACTAAGCCCGGATATGCTCGAGGTGTTGCTTAGACCAGAGAGTTCTTGGCCTACGCATGTTGCAGGGCAGCATATCGCATTAACCATAGAAATTAATGGCAGGCTCACCACCCGCGTGTTTACCATAGCGAGTGGTGCCAACACCCGCCAAAAAGAAAAGCAGATTCGCCTAGTAACCAAGGTTAAAGCCCAAGGCGCGCTAACACCTTACCTCCATGCTTGTATGCCTAATCAATGGGTAAATATCTCAGCCCCTATGGGAGAATTCGTATGGCCGAAAACGGAAAAGCCTTTGCTTATGATTGCGGGCGGCTCGGGTATTACCCCTTTTGTTGCCATGCTTGATGATGCTATTAACAATACAGCGGTAAATCAAAAAGCCGTACATTTGCTTTATTTTGCCAAGCCCAATGAACACGTATTGATGGATGAGTTGTCAGCTTTCAGTAAGCGCTGTGAAAACTTCAGTTATGCTATTTTAACTAAGCAAAAAGATGGAGGCGTAGAAGCCTATTTGTCTTACTTTGCCAATGCCCACTGGTTAGTGTGCGGCCCACATACCATGTTCGAGCAAGTTGAAAGTTATGCAAAGACAATCAATGCGCCTCTCTCGAGCGAGCATTTCGCAGCGCTTCCCGTGTTAAGCGACACTAGCCTTAGCCAAAGTGAAACCTTCTCTTTAATGCACAACGGCCAATCTTTAACTATCGATAATCAACAAACTTTACTTTCACAACTTCAACAAGCTGAACAACCTGTGACCTACGGCTGTGGAATGGGGATTTGTCATCAATGCCAATGCGTTAAAAAGCGCGGCGTGGTGCGAGATACCCGTACAGGCGAACTGTCAGATAGCGCAGAGCAACTTATCCAGCTATGTGTATCACAAGCCGTTACCGATTTGGAGATTCAACTATGAACAACAGCGTTGCAATAGACAAACATCACCGTGAAGAAACCATTGAACACGTACACTTACCTTTGCGTGAAACTCAGGAAACTCATGTAACTGAGGCAACGAGCACTAAAAAGAAACCGAACTACGAATTACTTGCTGCTCAGCTTGATGAAATTAAAGCCCACATTAAACAGAAAGTGGGGGCTGAAGATGCGGCCTATATCCGACGTATTATTTTAATCCAGCGAATTTGCGAGTGGAGTGGACGCGTACTCTTAATGTTAGGGTTCGTTCAACCGCTACTCTGGGTGGTCGGCGTATTGAGTTTAGCCACGGCTAAAATTCTCGATAATATGGAAATAGGCCACAATGTGATGCACGGCCAGTACGACTGGATGAACGACAAACATATCAATTCGAAAGGCTATGAATGGGATATTGCCTGCGATGGTGCGAGCTGGAATCGCGTTCACAATTATGAGCATCACACATATACCAATATTATTGGGAAAGACAGAGACTTTGGCTACGGCTTGCTTCGATTGTCTAACGATTTTAGGTGGCGTGTAAAAAACCTATGGCAGTTTGCGACTTACATCGTACTTAGCGTTTTATTTCAGTGGGGTGTGTCGTATCACGAGATGGCCGCTGAGCGGGTATTTTTTGGACAGAAGAAGGACAACCGTAAGAACCAAGTTACTCATAGCGAACTTAAGAAACGCTTTTTTAGCAAAGGGGCGCGTCAGTTATTAAAAGATTACGTGCTATTTCCTTTGTTAGCTGGGCCATTATTTTTATGGGTATTTACCGGCAACCTTATCGCCAATTTGTTACGCAATTTATGGACATCTACCATTATCTTTTGTGGCCATTTCACTGGCGATGTAGAAACATTCAAAGAAGAAGATTGTGTTAATGAAACCCGAGGGCAATGGTACTACCGACAAGCGCTGGGCTCGTCGAACATAAAGGGCGGAAACCTGTTTCACGTGCTTACCGGGCATTTAAGCTTTCAAATTGAGCACCACTTGTTTCCAGATATCCCAGCCAGACGCTACCGAGAGATGGCGCCCAAGGTAGAAGCCGTATTCAAAGAACACGGCATGCACTACAACACTGGCGGCTTTTTAAAACAATACGCCAGCGTGTTAAAACGCATTATTCGCTACTCTTTCCCTTAACCAGTTGAAACCCTAACCAGCCGGCCATGGCGCTTGCGCTGGTTAGGCACGTACCCCACGCCCAATCAATCAGCATGATAAACAAAGTAAACCCCTCAATAATACTGTACGCCGTTAAATTGTATGCACCATAACTGGCCAACCCCAGAAGCGCGCCATCGATTCCCGCATAAAGTAACGACTTCTCTCTGTTCGCCACCACAGCAAGTACAAACACCACACATCCATACATAAGGTAAAAAACCACCCAAGGCCACGTGATAAATTGACTTCTAAGCAGCGGAGCCATTTCGCTTTGATACCAGCCATCTGCAATAACGCCAAGCCACAAGAAGTCGAGCACGCCGAAACACACAAAGATTCCAATTAACGATACGACGATGTTTTTCGCTAAGCGAATGATGTTGGAAAACATGGAACCTATCCCTGTAAATAAGCAAATTGCGGATGCAAGTGATTTAAAATATGAATACGCAAGTGTTGCACAATAAGCGCATCACTTGAATGATAATTCAAGGTAATGCGCATGGGATGGTAATTTACTTAACTTTTAAATACTCAGCTTTTCATTTTTGCAGCAAGTGTTGCACGCAGAGTTGCAGTTGGACGACCAAGTAGCGATGATAAGGTGCCGCTATTATCTTGGAGCCATCCCGAGGCGGCGTAATGCTCTGAATCTGCCAACGCAGCTGCCATACCTTCAGGCAGCCCAGCTTTAATGAGTGCTTCTCTATAAGCGCTCTCATCCATGTCTAAAAAACCAATATCTTCGCCGGTAATTTCAGATAGGGTGGAAGCATACTCCATTAGCGTAAAGCCCGTGTCGCCAGCAAGCTCATAAATTTTGCCTGCTTGATTTTGCGATGATAGAAGAACGGCCACTGCGGCGTCTGCATAATCTTGTCGGCTAGCGGTAGACAAAACTCCCTGCTTTGCAGCGCCTGCTACCGCTCCCATCTGCAGTACGCTGTCTACATTATCGGTGTAATTTTCCGTGTACCACCCATTTCGAAGAAACACGAAAGGCGCTGACACATCTTTAAAGTAAGCCTCGGTTTGTTTATGTTCTTGCGCTAACAGCAAAGGAGACGTATCTGCTTTCAACAAACTGGTATAAGCAATGAGGCTAACGTTTTGTGCCATAGCTGCATCTATTACCGCTTTGTGCTGCTCAAAGCGTTTCCCAAACTCTGTACCTGATATTAGCAACAACTTCTCAACACCCTCAAAAGCTGACTTAAGCGTTTCCGGTTTATTGTAGTCGGCCTGCCGTACTACTACTCCCAACTGCTTTAATGCGTGTGCGTTATCAGGGTTGCGCACTAGTGCAACAATTTTGTTTGCCTTCTCTGTATTAAGCAGTGTTTGAATAACTTTTTGACCTAATTGTCCGTTAGCGCCGGTTACTGCAATCATAATCTATCCTCTATCAATTAAATGAGTACTGGTTGAACACAGAGGTGATTATGTGCGTGAAACACTGTTATGATAAGTAGACATATACAGAACGAACTGTCACGAATATGAGTACAATTAACTATTCACATCTTAAGGCACTCGCCATATTTGCCAGCGTAGTAGAATGTGGAAGCTTTGCGGAAGCTGCCCGCCGTTTAGGCACCAGTCGATCTAGAGTTAGCGAGCAAGTGGCAGGTTTAGAAGCATCTCTTGACGTGCGATTACTGCAAAGAACCACTCGACAGCTCATGCTTACTGACGAGGGAAATGCTGTATTTTCCCATGCGAAAAAGTGCCACGAGATTTTGCATGGTATTGATGAAGAGCTGCGTCAAACAGCGCCAAAAGGAAGAGTATCAATAACAGTCACCAACGACATTGCACACAAGTTTTTATTACCGTTGCTGCCTGAGTTCAAGCGCCGCTATCCTGAAATAGATTTACACATAGTGAGCAGTGACGATAAGCTCGACCTTATCGCTCAGAATATTGATGTAGGCATTCGAATTGGTTTGCCACGAGACGACTCGCTCGTCGGTAGGGTCTTATATCAAGAACAATTCGCCTTATATGCTAGCCCTGATTATCTCAAGAAATATGGTGAACCTAAGACTATTGCAGAACTTAATAATCATACCTGGATTTTGCTATCTCAGTTAAATTCACGAATCATGCATTACCTAATGCTGGACAACACACCAATCGACGTTACACCCAAACATTACGAGCTGTGTAACTCTCCTCACCTTGTTCAAGAAATGGTCAAAGCAGGGTTGGGAATATCTACGCTGCTACCTTCAACTGTGCAAAAAGAAGTCGCATCTAACGAACTGGTACGAATTTTCCCGTCACTTGGAAGTGAAACCTTGTTGTTTACCTTGGTTTATCCTTCTCGTAAGCATGTGCCAAGCCGTACCCGAGCACTTATTGACTATCTGGTTGAGACTTGTCGCTTCGGCAATGCCGCTTCTTTTTGATATAAAATGCAGAACGTAATGAGTGTTGCTTGTAACGATACGCTCGTTATGAAGTTTGCATACCGAAATGCTTTACTTAAAACTTACACTGGGTGCTGCAACTAAAGAGGCGTTTGAATCTCAAAGTGACGTGGTTCAAATAAGCGTTAAATAAAATGAATAAAACACTATTAGTAATAACGACCTCTTTGATTGTCAGTGCGTGCGCTCATAGGCCACCACTTTTAGACATGGATGAAATATTTTTTGAAACGAAGATCAAGCAAGACGGTACCAAGCTCTTCGCCTTTAGCATTCCGTTAATGCAGCATCGTGACAGTGCCAAAGGTGGCGGTAAAGGCGGCCGTGGTCAGGGAGGCGAACGAAGTGGTCGTGGCGGTCGCCAAGGACAGGAAAGTCGCGAAGGCTCGTCACATAGCAGCGATAGAATGGCTGAGCAACTCTATGCGTCGCTTGATAAAAAACTGGATGAGACTGGTTACTGCCGAACCGGCTTTATAGAAATAGATACGCACCAAACCGAAGACAGGCTTCACCTATTAGGTGAATGCAATGAAGCGGCGAGCGAGCTGGACAGAATCGACTTCCCCAACGTTAATTAATCCGAGTATTATGAAGCGCATTGCCGATGGTGTGCGCTTCATTCAAGGTTCGTTTGCTCAACAACCTCTTAGTCAACACACAGGGCATGCTCCACAACACCGTTAGACACATAAGCTCTACAGCCGAATAAGTCCGTACTTTCTAAACACACGCCGCTGGCCTGTTGCCCGGCTGCCACCTGATTACTTTCGGTAACACAGGCTACTTCGCACTCGCTGCTGTCATTACACGCATTTCCAGCATCGTTCGCGGGAAGCACACAAGCATACGCCTGCTGTCGGCCCACTTTTTTCCAATTACCTCCTTGTTTATCGCACACTTTCTCAGACTCAATGGAATAGGCCTGCTGGACCAAAGGCAAAGAGGTATCAACAACTTGCTCTAATTTTTCGACGTCTTCAACACTCGCGATTGGCTCATCAATAGGTTCTGGGGGCTGAGCGCCACAAGCAGACAAGGTTGTACACACGCCAGCTATTAACCAGATCCTAAAACGCTTCTGTGCTTTACTGCTTGCTTGTTTCATATAATCTCTCAATTTATTTTACTTTACAGACCGCTACTATTTAAAAGCTACACGGTTTGAACCCTTCGCTATTTAAGACCGCTATTACTAGATAAGTTCTTAATTTGCCTTTAACTAATTTCTAAAAACCATGTTGTGTGATGTGCTTGGCGCAACTAATTACATACTCTTTGAAATTTTAACTATGTCATAACGGGTCTCTACCTACACTTTGCAAAACTAGCAGTACTTACGGACGCTATATGACACTGAACCAAACCGAAAACATGGTCACCGCATTGCTCACTTTTAGCTTCCCAATTATTGGCAGTGGCCAGGGCATTATAAAATACTTCGCGGTATTACCGCTTTTTCTATTCTTGTTTTTTCGCGACAAATTTTCACATAAACAGCTGACGTACCTCAACTTTGCGCCTGTAGCTATGGTCTTGCTATGGATAGGCGGCATGAAGTTTTTCGAGTTTGAAGCCAACGCGATTGTTGGATTGGTTGAAACATCTCCGTTCATGTCGTGGCTGTATGATGTATTCAGCGTACAAGGGGCATCTAACGTAATTGGCGGTTTTGATGTCTTCTTTGCACTGCTATTGGGTGCGGGTATTTATACTAAGAACAAGCCAATGATTATCGGGAGCGGACTCGCGTGTCTATCCGTTTTTCTGATGACACAAACCTTCTTGGTTACCGTACCAGACACGTTTAACAGTACGACTATCGTCAATCGATTGGGTCAGTTCGTTATTAAAGATCTTTGGTTTGTCGCTAATCTCGCTGTGGTAGCCTATCTAGCTCTATTTGAGACGTACCCACAAAAAAGAGGAAATGTGCTGCTGGATAACTCGTCACGATAACGTTGCGCGATGGAAGTCAGTCAACGTTGGTTAAATAATCATCGGCAACATCGCATGTCGTTTACTCGAAAATGGTCACTTGGTTGCGGCCATTTTCTTTAGCGGTGTAAAGTGCCTGATCGGCATGAGTTAACATTCTGTCGTGATCTCTTGCGCCATCCGAACTCGCTATGCCAATACTAATTGTAACCTTCAGCGTTGACGCGACTAAACTAAAATCATGCGCTTCTACGATTTTGCGAACATGCTCCATGGCAACCCTTGCATTTACCACGTCATATTCCGGTAACAACACGGTAAACTCTTCGCCGCCCCACCGTGCACATTTAGCGTAATGCGGAACTTCGCGCTTTAATATGCGCGCCACTTCAATAATGACTTTGTCACCTATTAAATGAGAGTAGCGATCGTTTACCTGCTTGAAATGGTCGATATCGATAACGGCCAGACTTAGAGGAGCATTGCCCGCTTTGGCATCATCGAAATACTGGACAAGCCAGCGGTCAAATGCTCGCCTATTAGGAATGCCTGTTAGATCATCATGAGTTGCTTGAAACTCGAATCGCTTAGTTTGTAGCTCTAGTGATTTAGTTTGCTCATCGACCCTTTGTTTTAAAATCATTTCTGACTTTTTCAAATGATGAAAACGCACTTTATAAAGCACATATATAGCGAAACAAAAGAAAAGAAGTACCGAAAGTTTAAAAATAAATGTCTGATAAACGCTAGGTAGGACGCGAATAGTAAAGGGCGATTTAACCTCTTGCCAAGCCCCCCCTATGTAACGCGCACGAACTTTAAACTGATAGCGACCGGGCTCTAAATTTGTGTATTCAGTCATTCTAAATTGATAACGATTAACCCAATTCTCGTCATATCCCACTAACATAGCTTGATATTCTATACGTGAGGGCGTAGCGAAACCCAACCCAGCGTATTGAAACGTAACTCGCGTGGTTGAAGGCTTTATATCTATATTTCTTTTTTGCGTATCGAATCGCTGTTTATTTCCGTCCAGTAGTACAGCTTCGATGTTCACCGGTATAGTAAATTCACCCAACATAGTAAGATTTGCAGGCGTCACTGTTGCCAGCCCTTTAGCTGTGGGAAACCAAACATTTCCGTCTTCATCCACAAACTGAGAGGGTTGAGACCCACCATTGATTTGAATACTGGCTAAGCCATTTTCTTCTTTGAAATGCTCATATTCCAATACTGCACTCGGATCTGTCAGACACTTCTCTAAACTTGATAGCGAAGTAAGAATGATGCCTTGGTTAGAACCTAACCATACACCGCTATTGTGATCTATACCGATTGAAAAGAGTTTATCTACGGGAAGCCCATGAGATTTTTCTATCACACTAATCGCCCGCGTAGCATTGTCGAAATATGCAAGCCCTCGGTCGGTAACTATCCAAGTACCATTGTCCAAAACGCTAAAACCGAACGCGTGCAACGCATCTGAATGTTCAGGAAACGGAACAGTGTGCACTACATCTTCTTGTATATAGGCGAGTCCCATTCCAGTAGCAATCCAAATTCGTCCCTCACGGTCTTCTGCCAGCCCCATTGAAAAATGAGCAGGCAACCCATTTTTTCCATTATAATGGGTGAGTTTTCCATCTGGCGTTTGTTTAACTACCCCTTGTGATGTGGCATACCAGATACTGTTATCTCTGGCTAAAAGAATAGCTCTGACCTCATTACTCGGCAGCCCTAGATGTCTATCAAAGTGGGGGACTAACTGCTCTTTCTCATATCGCAGCACGCCTTTTGTGTAGGTGCCAACTAACGTTATATCTTCATTTATCTCTGCCAAGCTAAGTACTGAAAAAGCTTCGCCGGTAGTAAGCGATGCAGCTGAAAACTCACCATTGACAAAAACGTCTAAGCCTGCACTTCCACCTGAGACAAGTTTGCCGTCTGAGGTTTGCAACACGGTTCGCAAAAAGTTTCCACTCATTCCCTGGTTCTGCGAAAACGTCGTAAATAGCGCACGACGCAGCATAAACAAGCCACCATTGGTGCCAATCCAAATATTTTTTTCTACATCCTCAAGCAATGAAAAAACCCGATTATTGGGAAGGCCTGCTTTCGCATCTAGCTTTTCCAGACCTAACTCACTCAAACGGTAAAGGCCGTGGTTTATGGTGCCTAACCAAATGCTATTTTGATGATCAATCAAGATGCTACTAATCGATTTGTCAGCCAAAGCGGTGTGAAGCGGTACAAATGTACCGTTTCTATGCTGCCAAACGCCGTGTTCTGTGCCGACTAAAACATGCTTTTGGCTATCGAGCGCCAGGGTAAATGAAGGGCCTGATAATGTTTTGTGGTTGGTTACTGCTGGCTGGAATATATCGTTTATATATTTGAACAATCCTTGGTTTGTTGCAAACCAAATTACCCCGTTTCCATCTTCGATTATGCGGTACGCGCTCGCATTTACAATAAATTCCTTCTGCGTGCCGTCCGGCTTTCTCATTGTGACACCCGTGTCTTCTTGTGCAAACCACAACACATTATTGCTGTCTCTAATCGCATGATTAACCATGGAAGACACTGGCGCTTGGGCATGCCATTGTCCCGCAATAAGCGAAGTTACGCCCCCTCGGCTCCCTGCAACGAGTAGCTCATCAAGAGACTTGTCGTAAAAAAGGCTTCGAATACCAGAGTCAGGTAACCCTGTTTGCGCGCCGCGGGCAAACACAGTGAACTGCTGACCGTTGAACCTGGCAACCCCCTCCCAGGTACCCGCCCAAAGATATCCATTAGAAGTTTGTGCTAGAGCGTGGATACTATTGTGAGGAAGCCCATCCTTGGTTCCCCACGACTGTGGGAAATATCGGTTGAGCGGCATAAGCTGAGAAGACTCTACCGAAACGCCATCTATGGGAATCATCCACAGCAAACACAGTGCAAAAGTGAGAGACGCAAACTTCAATGGCTTTCCGATACATTATTGAATAGACAGTTCAATAATACCTCTGTCTATTGGCTAAGACAAAAATTGTGGTTCTTAATTGTTTTGTGATAGCGACAAGCTAACCCAAACCAATCTGTGATCTGAGCTAGCCTCACGGTCTTTTACTAATCGATACAAGTCGCTTGTTTTAGCGGGCCAGAAAACGCCTGCATCGTACACATCAAACCCGTAACGAGATGGCAACACATAGTCGGCCCTGGCCCCCCAATAAGCGGTAAAGCGGTTACTGAATTCTGCACCTGATGCACCTGCCCCCCCCGCACTTGTTGGAATTGTGTCGTTGTTAACTAAGGGGTGTTCGGTTAACTGCTCAATTACACCCTCGCGATGTTTATCGCCAATGTCTGCCGCATTAAAGTCACCAACAAGTACAAAGCGCTCATTCTCTGATAGGCTGACCTTCTCTCCATTATCTGCGTAGATGTACGCTCCTTTGTCCGGTGATAGGTAATCTGCCATGAGTCTAATTTCGTCAAAGTTGCGCTTACCGTTGCGATCCTCACTTCCATCGAAGTTAGGTGGTGTGGGATGCATAGCCAGTATGTGCACGGTTTTATTTCCAACTTTCACCGGCACATCCCAATGAGACTTCGAACTTAATCTTAGGGACCCCCACTCTTGCGCGTCGTACCAAGGTGTGCCTCTGTCTAAACTTCCGTTTTCATCAGGGATCATAGGTACCTGTGGGTGGGGCATGTGGTGCCACTTAAATTTCTGAAAGGTGCGAATACTATCTACATCAATGGGAAATTTTGATAACAACGCCATGCCATACTGCCCGGGATAAAAGCCAAAGCCATATGCATCACCACCATATCCCTCGGCTTTGCCGTTGTTGTCAAGGTCGAAATTTGTTGGTTCACCTGTATTTACCGCTGCCACATAGGTGTAGGGGTAATCCACTGGCTTAAGGCCACGTTGAGAAACATTCAGGTAGTTTTTTACGAATGCCTCTACGCCTTTGCGCTTATC
Source organism: Alteromonas sp. S015 (assembly GCF_036864485.1). Taxonomy (NCBI): domain Bacteria; kingdom Pseudomonadati; phylum Pseudomonadota; class Gammaproteobacteria; order Alteromonadales; family Alteromonadaceae; genus Alteromonas; species Alteromonas sp. S015. The sequence continues at coordinate 806,433 of NZ_JAZETO010000001.1, forward strand.
GGCAATGTAATCAAACTCGTTTAACATTAATATATCGGGGTTAACTCGCTGGATGATTTCAGCAATATTTTTAACTTGGTCGTGTTCACCCGTGGAAAGAACATGTTGAAGCACTTGATCGCTTGGCTTCATACCCAACGCTTTGTAGTTAGTGGCTTCCATACTTACATTAAACGTAGCGACTTTGAGTTTTTGCTCTTCTTGCGAGCAAGCCTGCGAAGATGCGAATAATGTCCACAGAAGCGGTACTGCGAAAAAAAACGCCTCATTTTTCATGTTGTTACCTTTTAGTGAAAGCGATATGCAAAGATAGCACATTCACAGATTATCTGAACTTTTTTGTTTTATGAGAAATATAGTGTCGTTAACGTCGATAGCGCGCTTGTACCCTTGAAAATTCGCAGAAACGTCAACCTACAACCCCCAAATAATGCAATGTTGTTCACGACAATACGCAGATTTAAAAAATAATAAAATCACATACGCCTGCTTTGCTGGTATCCTATTTTGTTTACACGATCAACGTTGAGCGAGCTACGCTTGATGTTTCATTTTTAGATGTCGTGCACAAGCCGTCATGTTCTACGTTAAAGAGAGTTGAGTTATGAAAAGCTGGGTTTCAAAAGCGATTAATACTATCAATGCAGATTATCAACGCTCGGCTGATACGCACTTAATCAAACTAGAGCAAATCGCTTTTAAAAATATTGATATCTATCTTAAAGATGAAAGCACGCATCCAACGGGTAGCTTGAAGCATCGCTTAGCACGGTCCCTTTTTCTCTACGCCCTTTGCAATGGAAAAATTGTAGAAGGTACCACTGTTGTTGAAGCCTCATCAGGCAGTACTGCTGTGTCTGAAGCTTACTTTGCTAAAATGATTGGCGTTCCATTTGTTGCTGTCATGCCTAAATCTACCGCCCAGAGTAAAATTGCGCTAATTGAGCGCTACGGAGGACAGTGTCACTTTGTAGACTGCCCCACGCAGATGCACAGTGAAGCCACCAAGATAGCTCACGAGCTCAATGGCTACTTTATGGATCAATTCCTTTTCGCTGAACGCGCTACTGACTGGCGCGGTAATAATAATATTGCCGAAAGTATTTTTGAACAAATGAAAGCCGAGCCCCATCCCGTGCCGCATACTGTGGTGATGAGCGCGGGTACAGGTGGAACATCAGCCACCATTGGGCGTTATATCCGTTACAAAGGCCTTTCCTCTCAACTTGTCGTAGTAGACCCAGAATTTAGCGTATTTTTTGATAGCTTTAAGCAAAAGGATCATACTCTTACCGCGCCCCGAGGCAGTCGTATTGAGGGAATTGGGCGCCCTAAAGTGGAAGCCTCGTTTCAGCATGACGTGATAGACGATATGATTGCAGTTCCCGATGCAGCCAGTATTGCAACCATGCTTTGGTTAAACAACACTATGGGAATTAAAGCCGGTCCCTCTACTGGCACGAACTTGTGGGGTGCATTAAGTATTGCTGAACAAATGAAGCAGCGAGGAGAAGCGGGATCGATTGTCACGCTTATGTGCGACAGCGGAGAGCGTTATGGCGAGACCTACTATAATGCCGGCTGGGTAGAAAAAACCATTGGCTCATTCAATGAATACACCACCAAACTAGAAGCTATCGGTGCTCGTGCGTAACGTTTAAAAAAGCCTGTTGCTGCTGTTTAGTGCTGGGGCGCTATGTATCTCGCAGCACTTTATTCAAAGCGTTTATCACTATACATTGGCGATATACTTCTCATTGATTAAGTGCGAAAAACTATGTTCAAAATAAAAAAACTTGTTCGCTGTACGCTTGCATTTGCCACAGTGTTTGCTGCCCACAACGCCTTTGCTAGCAGTACACCGACTATTGAAACCAACAACAGGGAGCGCGCTAATAATCTAGGTATAGTAGCAAGTGCCCCCATTGGCGCTCCTAACAACAATTACGAGAGTGTTTTTGCTAATCTCGCGCTTCACTGTATTCATCAAGAATTCCCCAATGTAGTAAAACACATGATGAATAATGGCGGCGACGTTAAAGCACCAAGTCAACTCTACCCTGCATTTTATGGTTGTTTAGACTGGCATTCGTCGGTTCATGGCCACTGGCTTCTAGTAAGGATGCTAAACACAGCGCAAGCCGCTGTTGATAAAGATGAGATCATTGAAAAGCTCAATATCAGCTTTGCGACAGAGAACATTCAAGGTGAAATGAAGAGCCTTAAGCGTGAAAACAATGCCTCATTTGAGCGCCCCTATGGTCTTGCTTGGTTCTTACAGTTAACCGCTGAACTACGTCAATCATCTGTTCCAGAAGCAAAGATATGGCTAAGCACACTACTTCCGCTTGAGAAAGAAATTGTGTCGAGAGTAAGCGCGTGGCTACCTAAACTGGCTTACCCAATCCGAACCGGTGAACACAGCCAAACCGCCTTTGCTTTTGGCCTAATGTTAGATTGGGCGAAAACGTCAGGCAATAAGGAGTTTGAAGCACAGTTAACAGCTAGAATAAGAGGCTACTATCAGGACGATACGCAGTGCCCTCTTGCCTACGAGCCCTCAGGTCAGGATTTTCTGTCGCCTTGCCTGGCTGAAGCCGATCTAATGCGCAGGGTAATGCCTAAAAAAGACTATAGCCAATGGCTCTCAGCATTCTTTCCCAACTTAAATGTAAGCACATCGAATTGGCTCACACCAGCCACTGTAACAGACAAAACAGACGGGAAACTCGCTCACCTAGACGGGTTGAATATCAGCCGAGCGTGGATGATTGAAGGCATTATGAGCGCTTTACCAGACAGTGACGTACGTTTACCGGTACTGCAGAAAACCCTAAAAGCACATCGTGAAGCAGGACTAAACGCTGTTTTTGATGATATGCACTACATGGGAAGTCACTGGCTTGGCAGCTTTGCCAGCTACTTGGAGACAAAGCGCGGTATAAACTAAATTAACGCTCGGCTATAATTTGCAGCCGAGCTTTATCACAAACCTTATATCTACAAAATGTTTTACCAATAACTATTATTTCGCTAGCTTACCCGCCAACTCAGCAGTTTCTTTACCCAAATTCTTAAGCTGCTTAATCGTCTTTTCATCTGTAATTGCGCCGTCTTCTATAAGCGTATTTACCTTTGCGATAGCTTTTTGATTTGGCAACACCATAGTACCTAGGTTCTCAAGCAACATTCTCAGTACCACCAGCACGCGCATGCCGCCTAGCCCCCCAGCAGACGCAGCCATAATTCCAGCCACCTTACCGCGATATGCTTGTAATGGCTTTTCGCCTTCCCCCATGCGCGATGCCCAGTCGATGGCATTCTTTAGCAGTGCGGGATAGCTTGAGTTGTATTCTGGTGAAGCAATAAGAAAACCATCATGGCTCATTAGCAATTCTTTGAACGCCTGTGCTTTTTCAGGCATACCAAACTCGGCTTCCTCATCTTCATTAAACAACGGCATTTGAAAGTCAGCTAGGTCTATAACGGTAACTTCTGCGCCAGCCTCACGTGCGCCCTCTGCGGCAACTTTCATAATAGCTTGGTTGAATGAACCTTTACGGGTACTACCTGCAAATGCAAGGATCTTAGTCATTTGAGTTTCCTGTCGTTAATTTGAGTCGTTTTAATCGTTTAATTTATAAGAATTTATCATGTCATCGGTTCTAATCGAGATGTAAAAGTCATGATTAGCGCAAACGAAAATTGTATTTTTGACGTTTTATACTTTGCATAAAAAAAAGGCTGACAATCATTGTCAGCCTTTTTGTTATCACTATATATGTTGTACCGCGAACACTACATTTTTTCTAGTGTTTCGATACCAAGTAGAGTTAATCCTTGCTCTAGCGTCTTGGCAACCAAAGCTGACAAGGCTAAACGACTATCACGTACCGCTGGCTCAATACCGTCTTTTAGCATTGGGCAGGCTTCGTAGAATGACATAAATGCTGAAGCCACATCGTAAAGGTAGGTACACAACACGTGAGGGGTCGCCTCGCGGGATACCATACCAATCACTTCTTCAAACTGCATAAGCAGCACAGCTAGCGCATGCTCTTGTTTCTCAACAATGTTGATATCAACTGGCATGGTGGCCATATCCACACCCGCTTTTCTGAACAAGCTTTTCACACGGGTATAGGCATACTGAAGGTAAGGCGCGGTGTTACCTTCAAAGCTTAGCATTGAGTCCCAGTTAAACATGTAATCAGTTGTGCGGTTCTTAGATAGGTCAGCGTATTTCACCGCACCAATACCTACCTTTCGTGCAACTTCTTTAAGCTCGTCTTCACTTAATTCGTTGTCGCGCTCGGCAATGAGTTTACCCGCCCGCTCAACGGCTTCATCAAGTAATTCAACCAGTTTAACCGTGCCACCGGTACGGGTTTTAAATGGCTTACCGTCACTGCCTAGCATCATACCAAATGGGCAGTGCTCATAAGTTTGCTCTTCTTTCATGAAGCCCGCTTTACGGCCCACAATTTCAGTTTGCTTGAAGTGCAGCGCCTGGCGAGCATCAGTAAGAATAAGCGTACGGTCAGCATTTAGCTTGCCGCTGCGATAGCGCATTGCCGCAAGGTCGGTGGTTGCGTACAGATAGCCGCCACCTGATTTTTGTACGATGTAAACCGCTGGGTTCCCTTCTTTATCGGCAAGCTCAGGAATAAACACAACCTGCGCGCCCTGATCTTCTACCGCGATGCCTTTTGCTTTAAGGTCGCTGATTACGTTGGCTAAATCGTCGTTGTAAGCCGACTCACCCATAATATCTTTACGGGTAAGGCTTACATTTAACTTGTCGTACACTTCTTCAGAATGAGCGATAGACACGTCAATGAACTTTTCCCACAGCGCTAAACACTGAGCGTCGCCGCCCTGCAGCTTAACTACGTATTCACGGGCACGGTCAGCAAAGCCTTCTTCTTCGTCAAAGCGTACTTTGGCTTCGCGGTAGAAGTCTTCAAGATCAGAAAGCGCTGTTTCAGCCACTTCGTCTTGAAGCTTGTCTGATAGGTGCGCAAGCAGCATGCCGAACTGCGTGCCCCAGTCGCCCATGTGGTTTTGGCGAATTACATTGTGACCCAAGAACTCGAGCACTTTAACTACTGCATCGCCGATGATGGTAGTACGCAGGTGACCTACGTGCATTTCTTTCGCTAAATTAGGCGATGAGTAATCTACTACAATGTTTTGCTCCGGCGACTTTGCAATGCCTAAGCGAGGATCGGTCAATGACAGTTCGCACTGGTTAGACAGCCATTCGTCATTTAAATGAACGTTGATAAAACCAGGGCCTGCCACTTCTAGCTTGCTGGCAATATCGTCGAGCTTTACTGTCTCAACAATTTTATCTGCAATATCGCGCGGTTTTTGCTTTAGCTGCTTGGCTAGCGCCATCGCGCCGTTAAACTGATACTCACCGAATTCAGGTCGAGCGCTGCGCGAAACTGGCACTGGCGCATTTTCTACGCCCATCTCTTGTAGAGCTTCAGTGAAACGGTTAACTAATAGTGCATGTATGTTCATAATATTTTGTGTCTTTATTTAATCTTTACTAGCTTAATTTTCGCGCGTGTTCGTAAATTGAATATCTGGGTAGCGTTCTTGGGCTAGCTGCAAATTCACCATAGTTGGTGCGATATACGTTAGGTTATCGCCGCCATCTAATGCAAGGTTCTGCTCACCCTTGCGGCGAAATTCATCAAGCTTTCTCTCGTCATCAGAGTAAACCCAACGGGCGGTTGCAACATTAATGTGCTCGTATAACGCATCTACGTTGTATTCAGCTTTCAAACGAGCCACTACCACGTCAAACTGAAGCACACCTACTGCGCCAACAATCAAATCGTTGTTGGCAAGCGGTCTAAATACCTGTACCGCCCCTTCTTCAGAAAGCTGAATAAGACCTTTAAGCAGCTGCTTTTGCTTAAGGGGATCTTTCAGGCGAATACGTTTAAATAGCTCAGGCGCAAAGTTTGGAATACCTGTAAAGCGGTAATTATCGCCTGACGTGAAGGTGTCCCCTATGCGAATGGTACCGTGGTTGTGCAAACCGATGATATCACCGGCGTACGCTTCTTCTAGCAGTGAACGATCACCCGCTAAGAAAGTTAATGCATCAGAAATACGCACATCTTTACCTAAACGGCTGTTGCGCATTTTCATGCCTTTTTCATACTTGCCCGACACAATACGACAAAACGCGATGCGGTCACGGTGTTTCGGGTCCATATTGGCCTGAATTTTAAATACGAAGCCACTGAACTTACCATCGGTACTTTCGATAGTCCCTTCTTCGGTCTCACGACCAAGTGGCGCAGGGGCCCACTCAACCAATCCGTCAAGCATGTGGTCAACACCAAAGTTACCTAATGCTGTACCGAAAAATACGGGCGTTAACTGGCCTTCCAAGAAAAGCTCTTGTTCGAATTCGTTTGATGCTCCGCGTACCAGTTCAAGCTCGTCACGTAAGGTCTCAGCGAGGTCACTTCCTACTGCCGTATCTAACTCAGGATTATCTAACCCTTTGATGATGCGAACGTCTTGAATAGTGTGCCCCTGGCCGCTCTGATACAAAATAGTTTCGTCGCGGTGAAGGTGATATACACCCTTAAAGCTCTTACCGCAGCCAATTGGCCAAGTGATTGGTGCACAAAGGATATCAAGCTCGGTTTCGACTTCATCGAGCAGTTCCATAGGGTCGCGAATATCCCGGTCAAGCTTGTTCATGAAAGTCACAATTGGCGTATCGCGCAAACGGGTAACTTCCATAAGCTTACGGGTTCGGTCTTCTACACCTTTCGCTGCGTCGATAACCATAAGGCATGAATCAACCGCCGTTAGCGTACGATAGGTATCTTCAGAAAAGTCTTCGTGTCCCGGAGTATCCAGCAAGTTTACTAAGTGATCGCTATACGGAAACTGCATGACCGAGGTTGTTACCGAGATACCACGCTCTTTTTCCATTTCCATCCAATCAGACTTAGCATGCTGACCTGACTTTTTACCTTTTACGGTACCAGCAGTTTGCAGGGCGCGTCCAAATAACAATACTTTTTCAGTAATCGTGGTTTTACCCGCATCCGGGTGCGATATGATTGCGAACGTACGTCGCTTTTTAATCTCTTCTAGAAGCTTCTTGTCTGACATCAATACTTATCTTCGTTATCTATTATCCCTGTAAACCAATTACTTACAGGCGCGTTTTAAAACGGATAAGCAATGCTTTTCCGCGCAAATTCAGTATTGCGGTAAAACGCTTGATACGGCTTGGTAATTAATTGCGCGGATTTTAGCATTTTACTGCACGTAACAGTAGAGCGAAATTACATCCTCCCGCACGCTATTTATTTAAAAAGTCGCTGTTAATGAAAATCACGCTCAGCGTGCAAAATCGCTTTCTCATCTCAACCTCATTTACTTAGCAAGCTAAATAAATAAAATAGTTAGCATGCTAAGTAAATCAACGGGTTTTACATGTCTTTTTCAGAGCCTATGCCACTTCAACTTATTGCCCTTTTTGCCCGCACAGCGCAAAAGTGCAGAAGAACAGTTACTGAATCTGTCGCACATCTCGACCTAACAGAGTCCAGATGGCGCGTAATGATTCACATGTCGTTACTTGGCGAGGGCTGTACGCAACAGATGGTGGCAGAAAGCTTGGAGATAGAAATGCCTAGTTTAACCCGCACTATTAAACAGCTTGAAACTACGGGTTTAATTAAACGCGTTATGGATATTGACGACAAACGAAGTCGCTTACTTTACTTTACCGATATGGGTAAAGGCCGAATGAATGATATTGAAAGTACATTGTTGGCACTTAGGGATGAGGTGTATGCAGGCGTATCGGAAGAAGAGTTGCGCATTATGGCTAAATGCGTTCAAAAAATTGAGGTTAATGCCGTAAGATTATTGGAGTCACTAAAGTGAGTCAACGAACCCCAGATCAGGAATTTGCCAGGTATATAAAACTGGCTTTAGTCGCTTTCGCCGTTTGTTTTATCTATTTTATTATTGCAGATATACGCATGCCAATGACACCACAGGCGAGAGTCTATCATCAGGTCACACAAATCTCGCCCCAGTTAAATGGGCCGATAGATGAGGTACTTGTAAAAAATAATCAAGCCGTCAAAGAAGGACAGGTGTTGTTCATCATTGATGAGACGCCTTACCTAATTGCGCTTGAAAAGGCGCAAATTGATTTGGCAAATGTGAAACTAGAAAACGCTCAGATAGATGCAAAAGCGGAAGCAATTAGAGCCAAAATAGAGGCAGCATCTGCGGTTTACTTCGAACGCAACAACGAGTATCAACGCTTAAATTCCTTAGTTCAAGCCAAAGCAGTATCCCAACAAAACTTGGATAAAGCGTACGCACAACTTAAAAGCGCTGAGGCTGAAATTAGTGCGCTCAAAGCCGATCTAAACCAGCAAGTTGTTGCCAGAGGTAAGCAAGGTGAGAAAAACCTTAAGTATCTAGAAGCAGTAAATGCAGTCAAACTGGCCGAGTTAAACTTAGCCTATACAAAAATAAAAGCACCACATGACGGCGTGATGGCAAACATGCAGGTAGCCCAAGGCACTTACGCGAAACAAGCTACACCACTTGCCTCGCTTGTTGATAATACACTAGATGTTGTTGCAGATTTTCGAGAGAAGTCACTGACTAACGTAAAGGTAGGCACTCGAGCCAACGTGGTTTTCGATGCGCTTCCAGGCAAAGTTTTTGCCGCTAAAATAGAAGAATTTGAAGCTGGTGTAAGTGACGGCCAACTCGCTGCTAACGGCACGCTTGCAAGCGTTGAAAAGTCGAATCGATGGGTACGTGATGCACAACGTCAACGTGTCCACATTAAGCTTGAAGGCCACGACATATCGTTAAATCACCTCACCAGTGGTGCTCGCGCTACCGTACAAATTGTGCCAAACAACCCAATTGAGAGTGTGGCAGCGATTATTCAAATCCACTTTATAAGCCTACTTCACTTCATTTATTAGACTTAAATTATGGCTTCACATCTAAGTAAAAATGATGTTCGGCAGATGCTTCGAATAGCCTCTGGTGCCACGTTGGGTTTTGCCATCTCGAAAGCGTTGAATTGGCCTAATCCAATATTTTTCACGTTATATCCCATTCTGTTGCTTGGGCTAGTGGCCGTTTTAAATGGCCACATTATTCGACAATTTGTTGCTGCAACTATCTTTCCAGCCGGTGTTGTTTTAGTGATTTACGGCTTGTTTGGAAGCCACCCATTGCTGATCACGCCGCTCATTGCCATTAGTTTCGCATTCCTGTTTTGGCAGATGAGCAAAGGTACACTGTATTTATTCGGTGCATTTTCCCTTGTAGGACTCTCGCTGCAACTTCATTTTGCCAGCTACAGCAGCGATGGAATAGATATTTACGCATTAGTAATATCGAACATCGGTGCAATACTACTTGCTTTGGTAATTGCGTTCGCCTCACACATTATTTTTCCCGATGAAGCGCCACGTACGCCAATGTCCAAAACGAGCAAAAATAAAGCAAGTGTTCGCCATGAAGTCATCTTATGCACCACAGTCGCCACACTATCTTTTGCTGTATTTCAAACCTTCGACTTAGTAGATTCGATATCGGCACAAGCGGCGAGCATACTGATTCTTTTCCCACTTTGCTGGAAAGGCGCTACGATGAGTGGCTGGCAACGGGCCCTGGGTACACTCATTGGTTGTAATTTAGCCCTGCTCGCCCAGCTCATTTTGCTCAATTATAGTGATACGTTATTTTTCGCTAGCTTTAGCTTGTGGATATTGATGTTTTTCATTAGCCGTCAACATGTCTTAAGCGGAGGTGGGGCGGGTACTGGCTTCGGCGTGTTGACCACCTTTGGGATTTTGTACGGACAGTCGCTCTCACCACAGCAGGATATTATATACAGTGCGCTGTATCGCTTTTCATCGGTAGTGGTAGCTATTGCACTTAGCCTGTGTATTATTTATGTGGTACATCGCGTTCTCAATATTTATCAAGCGACCCGACATCACACATTCTATTGATAGCAATTTTACTAACAACGTTACTTGTTTCGCCACGCTGAAACACGATACCAAAGAAGTGGTTTGCCTATACTTTTGTTTTATTTATCGCACACTAAATTTTTGAAACTATGTGCTATATTGGTTCGCACATGAAAACAACAAGTGAAACAAGGACGATGAATGCTGCGATTATTGCTCGCATGGCTTGTAATGGCATGCTGTTGCCAAACGGCCAACGCAGCTAATTTCAATAACCCACAAACTATGTTGTCTTTAGATAGCAATGTCGTTTTTGCGGTAAGCGACTCAGCTACGATTAAGGGCAATGAAGAGTGGCTTAATAGCACGGATGTTATAAACAGATCGCCTTTACAGTATTTGCATTTTAAAGTTCGTATTTACAATCAGTTAGATGAGCAAGTTCCCGTCTGGTTTTCAATAAGCTTCCCTGCAATAAAAACGTTGGTCGTTACTGACGGCAACCATCAATGGGAAACGGGCGATAGTATGCCTTACAGTACTCGAACAGTGAATACACCCAATTATCATTTTCCTTCTGTACTAAAACCACTCTCTTATACCGAGTTCACTGGCACGATGTCAGGAGAGATTTTAAGATACAGTTTTTCGGTAGCAACCCCTCAGTATTACAGCAACCTTTACATGAGAACCTTGCAGCGAGATATGGCATTTTTCGGCGCGATGGGGCTACTCACTGTACTTTCTGCTTTAGGTTATATAGCTAGCCGCAACTTAGTTTTTCTGAGCTTTGCCTCGTTCATTTTTGCTACCACATTTTGGTTCTTCCGTGTTTTTGGTTACGCGTTTGAACTACTTTGGCCTAATACGCCGAGTTTGAACGACATTAGCTATGCCATAAGTATTTATTTTGTATTGATTACTGCATTTTGGGTGTTGTTTCAAACACTCGCTAGAGACAACCATAGGGTGTATGGGGCACAAGCAATTAAACTTTTTTGTGCAATGTTGCCGCTTATCGGGTTATTGCTATGGCAATCGATGGGACTAGATATCGCGTTAAAACTTCCCGTCATCCTTTTCTTTCCTTACACGCTCATTGCAGGCATCGTTATCTTCGTCGAGTATAAGCGAGGCTCTGACAGAGCCAAGTGGCTTGCCGCCGCCATGCTTCCTGTAACCTTTAGTGCGCTTATGCTTTCCGTTATTGCACTTTTTGACGTTGAACTGTATTTAGAGCCCGTTGCAACGTTCATGACGGGTCTAGTTATGACATGCCTATTTATGGTGGCACTTACCGCGAGCTACATGGTTAAAGTGATTCAAAGAGAAAGAGACGCTCAAAAAGAAGCCGCGCAATTAAAAAGTGAACAGACGTCTAAGCTAGAAGCGTTGGTGAAAGAGCGTACCCTTGCGCTGGAACAGACTAATAGCACCTTAGCAGAACTGGCGTCTAAAGATAGCTTAACGGAATTACCCAATCGCCGCACGCTGGATATGTTCGTAGATAATACGTTTGTTAATCACTTACATCAATATAACGCGCTCGCCATTGCACTAATAGACTTAGATCACTTTAAAAGCATTAACGATACGTTTGGGCACGATGTGGGTGACGAAGTGCTAAAAGGCATTGCTAACATTCTTGCGCCGCTTAATGATGAGGGGCAAGTAGCAGCGCGCTATGGTGGAGAAGAGTTTGCCATCGCGAAGCGTATTAGACTGACCCCCACCACTCATTCTATCGAAGCCAATGCATTTGCAAAACAATTGGAAGCCGTTCACTGTGCTATAAACCAATTAGCCATCGCATCGATTAATGATAGGAAATTGGGAGCATGTATAGGTTGGACATTATGTAAAGGCTCCGACGATATTGTCGAAGCCTTTAGGCGAGCTGATAAAGCCCTCTACGTTGCTAAAGATAAAGGAAGAAACCTAATCGTTCCGGCTTTATGACACCGTAACCACCGCTTTTCGCTTATCTTCTTTTGAAAATTGCAGCGCCTTGTTTAAATTATCAAATTCAAAAAGGTTGGGGATCTCAACTACCAAAGATTGCGCAGCAACTTGCTCAATTAACGCCTCACCGTCTTTCACCAAACGCTGCCACTGTGACAAATCGCCATAATCATGCAGCGCACCTAGAGCTATCTCATGATAAGAAATAGTACGCGTGAAAGGCGCATCAACAGGCTCTTCAATCCTGCCTAAAATACTCACCACATGCCCATTGGCTTCAAGAAGCGGCACAAGTGACGCCGCATAGTCTGGCCCGTTCGCGTCGAAAAGCGCATAAAATGTTAGTCCTTCAGGTTTACTGCGATGGATGGCTTTTACGCCCATCTCATCGGCTTGCTCTTGCGAAAAGCTACCTGAGATAACATGCACATTAAAACCTGCTTGTGAAAGCATTTGTGCCAGCAATTTGTTAACGGCGCCCATACCGCTGACTAACACGTCAGCCCCCTCTCGTACTGGCACTTTACTGAACGCTTGCCAGGCAGTAAGCATTGGACATGGCAACGCAGCAGCGAGTGCAAAATCAACGCTTTCTGGCACAACCATTACACGGCTAGCATACACCTCACTATGATCGGCAAAGCTTCCGTTTTCACCTAGGCTATGATGGTAAGCCACACGCTTACCCAGAAGGTTGTTATCAACGCCCTCACCTACAGCGACAACAACACCTGCGCCATCTACACCGGGAATATGCCCTTTTTGCCAGTCGCGGGGGTTATCATCAATAAACTTCCAGTCAACAGGGTTAATACCAATAGCATAGTTTCGCACGACAATACGACCTGCCTTCGGCTCAGAAAATTCCCGTACGCTTTGTACCAGTACTGCGCCAGCTTGCTCAAATTGCCAAATGTTAGCTTGCATAAAAGCTCCTTAACAAGGTGATGTTTCCAATTAGTCCCACGCAGGTGAGAAATCTGGGTTGGCTTGACGGTCGCCACAATCTAGCGCGTCAATCTTTGCGATATCGTCAGCGTCTAACGTAAGTTCAAGCGCTTTGAAATTGATTTCCAGATTTTTACGCTTAGTCGACGATGGAATAGTGACTAAACCATGGGCCAGCTCCCAGGCTACAACCACCTCAGCAGTGCTCACGCCGTGCTTATCTGCAATTGCAACGATGGTCTCGTCTTTTAACACTTTACCAACAGCAAACGGCATATATCCTGTCACTGTGATGCCGTGTTTCTCACACGCTGCACGCACTTTTTCATTAGTAAGATAAGGGTGTACCTCTACCTGATTCGTGGAAATAACGCCTTCGCCTAAGATACTCACCGCTTCTTCAATTTGTGCTACGGTAAAATTGGAAATACCAATTTCTTTTGTCAGGCCCAGTTCCTTAACGCGCAGCAATTCACCTAGGTACTCTTCCATGCTTTCGCCGTTTTCCGGTGACGGCCAATGAATAAGAAGCAGGTCAACGTACGACAGTTGAAGCTTTTCCAAACTCTCTTTTACGCTATCCATAAAGCTTGCTTTATTCAGCTTGTCGTTCCATACCTTGGTGGTGACAAAAAGGTCTTCACGTGCAACAAGATTGTTTGCAATAGCGTCTTTAATAGCGCGACCTACCGCTTCTTCATTGCCGTAAATTTGCGCCGTATCAATATGACGGAAACCCACTTCAAGTGCCATTGTCACGCTGTTATAGGCTTCATCGTCTTTTAAGCGAAACGTGCCTACACCTAGCGAAGGAATTTTAGATTGTGACTGATTTACATTCGGCATGATGCCTCCTTGTTGGTTCCGTTATTTATGAAAGTGAGGTAATACGTGGTCAGCAATGCGCTGCATCGCGCCTTCTACTGGTTGCGTATTACGTCTGAAGTGCAGGCCAATATGATCAACCCCCGCATCTTTCATTGCATTGAGTTCTTTGATAAGCCCATTTACACCAGTTTCAACCCCGAATCGGTGGCGTTTTATGGGCGCTTCGTCGTCTTCAACCAAATTGAGATGAATAAAACTAACGTATGGCTTATTGCCCGCGACATTTCGCCATAGTTCTACGCGCTTTACATGCTCGTTCGGTGTACCTGGATACGCCAGCCAACCGTCCATATTTTCTCCAACCCACTGAGGGCTTTGCTGAGCGAGTCCTGCAACGTACAAAGGCGGCGTGGTTGAGCGCGGTAACAGCGACATACCAGGCTTAAGGGAATTCTCACCGTGCTTTACTATTTCAAGTGACTGCCTGAAGTGCTCGCCGCGACTGTCAAAATCGACATCGAACAACGGATATTCAACAGGTCTATCTCCACTAGCGACACCGAGTATTAGGCGGTCGTTACTGAGCTGCTGCACCGTTGCTGCCGCCTTTTTAACAAGCCATGGCTGCCTAAGAGGTAGTACAACAGCGGCCGTACCTAATAGGATGTTGTCTGTAATACCCGCTAAATAGCCCAAGTAGGTAAAGGTTTCGAAAACCTGAGCTGCGTCACCAAAGCTTGGGTCGTAAACCGGCACATCTCGTACCCACGCAGCTTTAAACCCTAGTTTGTCGGCCAGCTGTATACGGCTGTGATGCTCTGTCATATCAGGCACGCCAAACGGCGTACCTTTTATGGCGTCGAAATGCGCCCAGTCGTTATCTAGCGGAAGCTCTACACCTACAGAGAACGTATGTTGTGCAAGCTTATCAAAGGTATTTGTCGTCATTGTGACCTCCCTACGCGCTCGTTGTACTATTCGCCGTATTCGCAGTACTAAGTGCGCGCTTGTCTAAATAGCCGCTATAACGCGTGACAAGTAACGCTGCAACAGAAATAATTGCGCCAATCCATGCGGTATCAGATAACTGCATGCCGTCGACAATTGCACCGCCCAGAATTGAACCCACTGCTATGCCAATGTTAAATGCCGCGATATTTAAACCTGAAGCGACATCAACAGCATTAGGGGTAAACTTCTCTGCTAATTGAACAACGTACACCTGAAGTCCTGGCACATTGCCAAAGGCAAAGGCGCCCCACACTAAAACGGTGATCACTGCGGCAACTTTACTACCCATGGTAAACGTCAGGGCAAACAAGATGACTGCAAGGGCTGAAAAGATGATAGTTAACGCGCGGATTGGGCCTTTTTTGTCAGCAAGCTTGCCGCCATAAATATTGCCTACTGCGACAGATACGCCGTAAACCAGCATAATTAAGCTGATGGCTGAGGGCGCAAACCCCGCCTCTTCCTGCAATATAGGAGCGAGATAGGTGAATGCCGTAAATGTGCCGCCATAGCCCAATATCGTCATTAGATACACTAATACCAGACGAGGCTGAACCAACACCTTCATTTGTTCACTCAAGGTGGCCGGTTTACTTTGTTTAAGATTATTCGGTACCAGCAACGCACTGCCAATTAGCGCAAGCGTGCCAAGCGCAGACACCACAAGGAAGGTTGCTCTCCAACCGAAGTTTTGACCAATCCAGGTTCCCAAAGGTACGCCAGTAACCAAGGCTACGGTTAAGCCCGTAAACATAATAGCAATAGCACTGGCTTCTTTTTCTTTCGCCACTAGCCCTGTAGCAATAGTTGACCCTATGGAAAAGAACACACCGTGCGCCAAGCCTGTCAAAATGCGAGCTAAAATTAAGCTCTCGTAGCTAGGCGCTTGCCAAGCAAGAATGTTACCTGCCACAAATAGCGCCATTAAGCTAAGCAGGACATGCTTTCTATTCCACTTACCCGTAAGGGCGGTAAGAACCGGTGCGCCAACGGCAACACCAACGGCGTACAAGCTTACCAGTAAGCCTGCACTTGGTAATGTAACGCCAAGATCTGTCGCAATAGTAGGTACAAGCCCCACTATTACGAATTCTGTTGTGCCAATAGCAAACGCACTTAATGTTAACGCAAATAATGCAATAGGCATTTCAATTATCCTCAAAAAGTAATTAACGAGATGGCATGATTAACAACGCCACCACTGGCTTCTAGAACGAACAACACCGTTTTTGAAAGCCATTAATAAAGTGCGTACAGTTTGACGTTAAATTTATTTGCAAAAAACAGCACTAATGACAAAATACTTTTGCGATATTTGAAAATATAAGGTGTGTCATGCCAGTCTCATCAAAAACTGAAGATTTAGAAGCGTTCCTAACCGTAGTGGATACAGGTAGTTTTTCCAGTGCTGCCAATCTACTCAATCAGCAGGTTGCAAAAGTCAGTAGAGCGGTTACTCGTCTTGAAGATGGCTTAGATGTAACCCTATTGAATCGCACTACCAGACGGCTGGAGCTAACTGAAGAAGGTGAGCTTTTCCTGAAATACGCCAGAGACGGGCTAAATATATTAGAAAAAGGTGAAGAAGCATTACGGCTATTAAAGCGCGCCCCTTCAGGAAAACTTCGGGTTGATGCCGCGAGCCCGTTTGTATTCCACCAGCTAGCGCCGTTAGTGGGTGAATTTCGAGAAGCATTTCCTGACATTACCCTCGATATTACCAGTCACGACAGCATTATCGACCTGTTGGAACACAAAACCGATATCGCAATACGTATTGGCGATTTAAGCGACTCTAACTTGCACGCAAGACGATTAGGAAAAAGTAAGCTGCATATAGTGGCAAGCCCACAGTATCTTGAAAAATATCCCATCTCTGAAGAAAGTGATGGCATTAGCACGCTAAACAAACACAAACTGATTGGCTTTAGCGACGCACCAAGTTTAAATAAATGGCCGCTTAGGCAAGAAATAAACTTGCAGTACAGTCTTCGCGCGTCAAGCGGTGAAACTATTCGCCAGCTGTGCTTGGCAGGTCAAGGTATCGCGTTACTTTCTCACTTTATGGTACACAAGGATATCAGTACCGGCACGCTTGTCGATCTGTTTAGCGACGACATTGTTAGCCCTAACCGTAGAGAGTCGGTACAAGCGGTGTACTACAAAAATAGCGCGGTATCGTCTCGTATCACTGCGTTTTTAGATTTTATACAGCCGCGACTAACCCTTTAGCCTACCTTTATTTCGCGTGGCCTTTGCCTAATATCTTTTTAAGTGTACTTTGGGGAAGGCCATTTACTATTAGCGCAGCTATCATCAATATTGCGCCAGCCATTACCATAGGCAGTAGCGTTTCTTTAAGCAATATCACAGAGCTTACATAGCCCACTATCGGCGTAAGTGTACTAATAAGCACGATTTTATCTGGGGGTAATTTAGGCCCCGCCGCTACCATGAGGCCAAAACCCAGACCCGTAGCCACAGGGCCAATATAAGCCAGTAACAACCAATCGCTTATATCGTAAGCCCCAAAATTAGGTGTAGGCTCAACTATCAGTGCAATGGCAAGCATGGCGAAACCTGCAATGGTAAATTGCCAGAACACAGCTTCAATGACGCTTCCCTTCCACTTGTGAAAAGACACTCTTCGAATAGCGACCGCCCACAATGCAGATGCCAGCAACATACCGAAAAGTGGTAGCCATGCGCCTGGTTGCCCCGAAGCAAATAAAATCATTGCACAGCCAATAGTAGATATACCAGTAAGGATTAAACGTTTAGAGGGCGGGCGTTGTCGATACCATAGGGTATCGATTAGCAGCATCCAAAGTGGCGTGGTGTAAATAAGAATACTGGCCGTGCCCGCAGGAATAAACTGCAGTGATACGGTAATAAGCCCCATTGATAGGATAAACTGGAAAAAGGCAACGACAAACACTACTGAGCGATCTTTACGATTGAGCTCCGGTAAACGCTTTTTGGTGATCAGTACAAAAAGCGCAAGTACAGGAAGGCTTAACAAGAAGCGCAAGCACACCATCCATACAGGCCCTACAATCTCAAGTCCTAATTTCATACCTGGCCAGTTAAGTCCTAAGCACAACACCGCAACCAAAAGCATTTTAATGCCTTTTGATTGCTCTTTTTCCGCCACCGATGATGAAGACATGCGTTTTAAAAAATCCAATTACACGAAATACGTTAAGAGAAGTTTCTGCCGCCCGGTAAGCTGAATGTAGGCGGAGAATTTTGAGGGCGCAAATATAAGTGAATTAGCAAGGGATTAAAACCTTCCTGACCGTGCAAACACGCCAATTTATCGACCAAATGGTCAACTTTTTAAAACCTTGTGGAAACTTTGCTATACGGGTGGTTAATCAATGATAAACACTATGACTTACAGGTACAATGCAACAGACAGCAGCTTCCGCTCCCCTTTTTCTATTTTGCTAACGCTGTGCATGTACTTATCTGGCCGAAAAAAGTAAATGCGATTAAAGAGGTTAAAGATAACTTTCTCTGCCCAAAATTGACCGCCGCGCTTCGGCTTTTTTAGTACCACATTAAATTTAAAGTAACGCCCGCTGCCCATAGGATCATTATGTTCTAACACTCTATGACCCTCTTTGTAGGTAACCACATTTATAGCAAATCGTTTTGAAGAGATTAAAGCCTTGTTGAGCACTTTAGCCATGCTATTTCTGCCTTTACTGATGGGAACGTATCCTAATTTAAACACGCGAGGCTATGGTCTGGAAGCGTATGCTGAGTTCGGATAATGCTTTGATATACGCGAAACGTATATGCCTAGGAATACAAAAGCTAGGCTAAGGTGGGGTTTGTCCACTTCATGATTTTAGCGTTTTCTTTTTGCGCGCTGTTTCCATTACTCTTGTCATTCCCGTCATCATTACTTTTTACGGTGTAATAGTTTTTGCGGGTTTCAATATGCTCAAAACCGGAGCTCTCGTACAGCGCAATAGCAGTATCATTACTTTCACGCACTTCTAGCCACATTTCACGCATTGCATTTTTCACCGATGCCTCAATGACAAAATCAACTAAAGCCCGACCTACACCCTTGCCTCTAGCGCCACTGTCTACCGCAATATCCATCAGCGTGGCTTCATCAACGACTTCAAGCATAATGGCATAGCCAATAACCTTATCATTATCAAAGGCAAACACCCCGTAATAGGGTTTGGTGAAACAGTCTGCGAAGGTACTTAGTTTCCAAGGCGACACTTGTGCCTCTTGATGGATAGCATGAGCAAGTTCAATGTGCTCGTTAAAGCCTTGTGGCGGTACGATTGTTAACTTCATCGACGCGACTACTGGCCGTTAGCAGAGTGGTTTAATTCGCGTGCTGCGCTGATAAGCTGCGCCCACAGCTCCCGTTTTTGCACAGTGGAGAGTTTAAGCGGTGTGGCTGGCAATATAATGGCCGATTTGGTTACCGATAGCGTACGGCCAATCATTATGGTGCTAGCCCAATGTGACGGTATACCCAACTGAACACAGGCTAGCTGTAAGTCTTTTAGCCACTGCTGTGACTTCGCTTTCTGTTCGGCACTTAACGGGATACCTTCAGGCGATACTGGCCCTTTTGTGTCAGTAGGCTTTGTGAAAGACGCTTTCGAGGTAGGCGCATTGTCGTAAGCCGTTGACGTACTGTGTGACTGAGAAGCCCCTATTTCGACTCTATCTACTTTCTCTTCATTGTGCGACGTGCTAAGTGTTGAAGGTTTTGCTGCCCCGCCGTCTTTAGATTTAGCTTTATCTTTCGCGCTACTGCCAACATTTGCCCTCAACTGCGCAACCCGTGACTGTTTTTCTTCTTGAGAAATTGGCGTTGAAGACGGCTTATTAGTTTGAGCGTTTTGGCTATAGGGTAATTGTGTCGATGAACTACTAGCGTTGCCGCCCGTGCGCTGTGCTGCATTGATATCCGCTTGGCCTTCTTTCTTTAGCTCAGTGTAGGCGTCTTTAGTTATCCAAACTGGGATCCCCATTTCCTGTAAAACCGCCTGCTGATATGAAGTAAGAGACATTGCGTAAAAAACCTAACCTGGATAGTTCATTATATTTGTTTAGTTTACTAAAGTTGCAGGCGTGGTTGAACAACTATCGCGTTTTTTACTTGGTTTACACTTTTCCTTGAAAATACTTGGCCCAGTAACTCGTTATGTGTTTGAACTTGTAAAATGGTAAGCAGATATCGCACAAATCCAGAATGTAGGCATTAGACAACTAGACTGAAAATTACGCTTTAGAGAATGTAGAAAAAAAGATGTTAAGATTTGAACAAGAACAGTCACGATAAGAGAAAGTGGCAGGGGTGGAGGGACTCGAACCCCCAACCATCGGTTTTGGAGACCGCTGTTCTACCAATTCGAACTACACCCCTAGCGCGCTGTGCATTATACGGATGACATTAAAAAGGTAAAGCCTTTTTATCACCACCTCGAACTGCATGCTCATTTAACATGCAATACGGTGTATTTTCAAACGAACAACGTCTAATATACTAAGTCGAATTTACCAATATAGATGGCTTCACAACTAAACAAAGCCTCTAGAATCATCAATGTGGTTACTAGAGTTAACTCGTCTTCAGTTTATTTAGCTGCTCTATTAATCTATGCGATGACCCGTAAATGTTTTCAGCACTGACCTCTGACTTTTGCGAGAGTAACGCTATTTCCTTCGTGGCGTCGCCGATCACTACCATGTTTTTATTTAACTCTTCTGATACTTGGCTTTGTTGTTCAGCTGCAGCAGCAATTTGAATTATCCGATGGTTAATTTCTTCAATTTCTTTCACGGTTTCTTTCATTTTTGCAAACGCTTCGTTAGCACGAGAAGCGGCATCCTCTGCTTTTTGCGTGCCTTTTTCAATAATATCTACAGTATGTGTCACTTCATTTTGTAATGCTGTGATCACCTGTGAAATTTCGCCAACCGACTCGGCTGTTTTTGATGCAAGGGCTCGAACTTCATCTGCGACGACACTAAACCCCCTTCCATGATCGCCAGCACGTGCGGCTTCGATGGCGGCATTGAGCGCCAGCAAGTTAGTTTGTTCAGCAATTGAACCAATGACATCGAGAATCTTTCTGATATTTTCACTGCGCTGTGACACAGCTTTTACGGCGTCGGAAGCCCCGCTAATTTCATGAGATAATTCCGATGCTTGCTGAGACGCGATAGACACTTCTAATTCAGTATCTTTCACTGACTTTGTTGCTGCACTCGTATTGTCAGCGGCTGAAGATGCCGTATTTGCCACTTCTTGTGCAGTCGATGACATTTCTGTAATGGCGGTAACGATAGTTTCAATTTCAGCTTGTTGAATTGAAATTTGTTGGTGTGCTTTTTGGGCGTTCTCTTTACTGTTTTCACTCTGGTCAATAACTTGTATGCCTGCTTGCTTTGCGGCTTCTAATAGCTCTCTAACTGTTTCCCTAAATTGGTTGAACCCGTTACTTAGATTAACAAGTTCTGCATGGGAGTGAACGTTGATAGATTGAGTCAAATCACCACCTTGTCCCGCTAGCTCAATCATTCGGTCAGACACCATTTCAACAGGTCGAATAATACTTCGTGTAAAAATTTGTATTAGCACGAGCGCAATAACGGTAAGCACAACAGCAATAATAAATGTGTTAGATAAAATGCTGGTTATCTCGCCTTTTATCATCTCAGACACGCTGTTCACTGGCTGCATCGCCGTATCAACATTAATGCCCACAACTAGCTCCCAATCCACGCCCGCACTTTCAATGACAATTGGCTGAACCACATACAAAAAATTGCCAATGGTCGTCGTTACATCTTTGCCCGAAGTTTCCAACAACGCTTTGCTCTTATCAAACACATCACTAAAAGGCTTTGCTAAACTATCTTCGTGATCGGTTGCTGCCGCCAAAAAACCTTTGTGGCTGACGATGTATACTTTTGCGTTACCGCCATATAAAGACGCCTTAAGATCACTAGCGAGTTGCTGAAGGATGGGTAAGTTTAGATCTGCCCCCACTACACCTCTGAACTTACCTTGCGCTACGACCGGCACAGCTAAACTTGTCATTAATTCACTATAGCCTGGGCGTATTTCGTAGTTATAAGGGTTTGAAGCGCAGGGTTTTAATGTGTCTGCTGAGCAGAGATACCATTCGGCAGCTCTGAAACCATATTGGTCAAGCGTGGTGTCGTGTTTTTCTTCTGAATCTTCTATCGGCTCTTGTGAAATAGCACCGCTGTCTTCTTTTACAAAGTAAACTTCAAAAGTGCCTTTTCCTTCTACGGAATGAGAATAACCACTGGTGAACTGACTATCGCGCCCATCAAACTGGTTGTCTTCGAACTGTGCATATAGCGATGACACGTCGGCGGCTTTGAGCGCGCCCCCTACCATAGACTCTACTTGCTCGCGCGTAAGGGGAGCTTGAATATCTCCTTCGATGTTACTTTTTATCTGTGTAGCTATACTTTTAGGTACAGAAAACGACTTTTCAAACAGATTACCTATTTGGGCGGCGATAGTGTTCGCGCGAGAGCGAACCGTGCCTTCAATTTGTGCTGAGACTTCATTGCTGACTTCATTAACAATAACCGATTCAGTTTTATTAAGTGAATAAATACTCACTGCAATATAGCAGGTGGACATAACGACAAAGAGTGCGCCAACAACAAGAAGTAACTTTAGCGATAAACTTTTCCCTTCAAAAAACATGGGCTTTCCCCGTACAAACATCTATGCATGCGTGCCATTTTGATTTAAAACGTAAACGTGTACCCTACTGTTGCGAGTAGTTTGACATCGTTATCATAGTCTAAATCGGTTTTTTCTATGCCTAAACTACAGGCTAAACCTAGTAACTCAAAAGCCGCTTCGGCCTTCAAGTGGATGTAGTCATCATCGTTGGTATCCCAACTGTAAATATTAGGATCTAAACTAGTGGAACGATCAATTTGAAACGATAGGTATACGCTATCGTTCAGTTGATAGCCTTGAGAAAGCGCAACAATGTAGTGCCTAGCACCTACACCAAAATAATCGTCGGTATACCAAACTTGAATGCGAGTCTGGTTATAGTTGAGCGCAACGTAGGCCTCAGTATAGTTAAACGCGCTGCTATCATCGCCTCCTAAATAAAGGTAGCGCGCAACACCAACATCGTAAACTATACTTGCACTTATGTTTCCCGTATGTCCAGCATAAAAATCAACTTCGTAATCGGTACCTTGCCCATAATCTACTCCCGAGGCAAAACTCCCCGCATACCAACCTGAATCATTCCACCAATCTACAGAACCTTGTAACGTGGGTTCATCGTTAGTTTGTGATAAGCCGTTGAACAAATAATCCGACACTAAGGTGGAAGTAACAGACACATCGGCATAACAAAGCGGCGAAAACACACAACTGAAAAGCATCCCATTGGTAAAAGCAGAAAGTCTGAGCATAAGCGTATCGGATATAAGATTTAGATTAAGTATATAGCGTAGTTTAGTAAACTGTTTTATGACAAGTTGTTACAAGCGAATATTAAAAATAAGCGACTAAATTGTTGCAGGCGCTCTGACAGAAATGTATGTCCCTTTCGATAGTGGAGTACCATGTTGAGATAATGGTATTAACTATGGGCTTATTTCTTTAACGTTTAATTCTAGATTGGCGTTTATAGCAGTTGCATAGATAATCGCCCACGCAGAAGGCGCTGGTGGTTTCCTAGCAAAGCATGGGAATGCGGGAATGGTTGCGCCTTTTCAAGTTCCCAGAATAAAACTAGAAACCTTGTAAAACCTTCCCGGAGGGCGAGTTTAAAATACTGCGAGCTTAGCTTTTATTTATCGTTATTCGCATTGAGCGCAGCAAACCACAAATCGTTGGTGAGAGAGACAATCTCGATGAACAGCTCAAATTTCCCAAACGCCTCCGCCTCATTGATATTCATTAGCTCGGCGTAGTGTTTGACCAACTCTATACGTCCATCACCTGCAAGTTTATTAATCAGACAACAGCTTGCTAAGTCGAAGTAGCGGTTTCCCATCGCTGCATACTCCCAATCAATAATTTTAAACGTGTTATCTGAATTTATAAATAGATGACTAGTAAGCAAGTCGTTGTGACACAGCACATAGTCGTCATTGTCTCTCTCGGTTTTTTTTACCGTTTTAAGGAGCGCTTGTGCCTTCAAATAAAGTTCACTACTTCTATCGAGCTGTGCAACATCCCTGTAATGCTGCCATCTCAATGCTAAATCTAATCCCTTGGCGTTAATTGGAAGTGAATGTACGCGAGCAAGGGTTTTAGCCAGCTCAAATGTAGAAGGCGCAGTACAGTTGCTATGGTCTAACCACTGTTCAACCCAGATGGTTTCATCTTCACTTAACCACACAGGTTCTGGTGCTATCCCCTCCCTATATAGTTGTTGCTGCAAAGCAAACTGATGCGCGCGATTTACTCCGCTAAAATCATCATCAGCCAGCCATTTGACCGCTAAATCAACAGAAGTATCTTCCTGCTTTTGTAGCCCACCATTTTGAGGATTGCTTCCC
Organism: Alteromonas sp. S015; assembly: GCF_036864485.1. Taxonomy (NCBI): domain Bacteria; kingdom Pseudomonadati; phylum Pseudomonadota; class Gammaproteobacteria; order Alteromonadales; family Alteromonadaceae; genus Alteromonas; species Alteromonas sp. S015. The sequence continues at coordinate 830,750 of NZ_JAZETO010000001.1, forward strand.
CTCAAAGAGAGTTGACTATTTTTAGACTCTTGCACCCGGTAAACGCGATTTACCGCACCAGCTGGATATACCGAAATTTTCACACTGTCGCTTAGATTAAGCACGTTTTTCAGCGTGGCGATGATATCCAACCTGTTCACCTTGTTTTTTATATTGTACTAACCACTGACAATAGCCAAACACCGCAAAGCCTACGTAGCCCAAGAACAGGCAAGCTGACAACGCATAGCCCACTTGCAGGTATAAGTACGCAGAAGCTAAATTTATGAAAAACCAGTACACCCAGTTTTGCAGGATTTTATGTGCCACCATGAATGTGGTGACCACACTCAATAAATTAATACTTGCATCTAATAGTAGGTACTTACTATTGAACTGTGATCCTGCCACTTCAGAAAGAGCCCAAGCCATCAGTAACATGCTCGGCACAATGAGTAAATGTGTCCATAAGGGCCAGTAAAGAACAGGCTTAACATCACCGTCTTCCGCCCTTTTTGACCACTGATAATAACCGTATCCCGCCATTATCATGTAAAAGAAATTAAGCGCCGATTGAAATGGCAAAGTCACCTGCCAGAACAACCAGGTATAAATTGCCGTGCTCACAAAAGCACATAGCCAGCACCAGCTATTTTGTTTTGCAGCTAATAATACGTAGGCAATGGCGAGGGCCACCGCTACCCACTCCAAAAGCGAAGTAGCGGCAATTTGATAGGTGAAATCAGAAAAGAAGCTAGCCACTACGACGATTTTCTCGCTTGCATTGCGTCGAAGTTTAGAAACTTGGCCACGAAAATAGCCTGCCCCACTTCTTCGTGCGTTCTTTGCATTTCTTCACCAAGCACTTTCATAACCACACTGTAATCCCCCGAGACCTGTGTGCTGGTTGAACTTGTTGAAACCGCTAAATCACTGTAGCTATTTAACCTATCAATAAAATCTTGAATAGGTGAAATATATTCGTTAACCAAAGGGTACAACGACAATTCAACCATAACTTGCATGTCTTTTTCCTTTTTTTAAAATGCGTATTTCACGGTAACACCGAACTGACGGCCGTTACCTATTTGGTAATAAGGCTTAGATTTATCTTGTTCAAACCCGTCGCGAGGGTCATTGTTGAAGAAAAAGCCCCGAGTATAATACTCACGGTCAAACGCGTTCTGTATCCAAAGTGCAGTCTGCCAATTCCCATGGAGTATCACTAATTCTGAATTAACAAGCGTAGTACTTGGAGAGGTGACATCATGGCCGTCAGAAAAACGGTATTCGCTTTTATAATCTACATCTACCCGCCACAGCATGTTATTGGTAAGGGCGTACTCACTGTAAAGGTTTGCTGTCCACTTAGGAGATTGAGCCTGCCTTTGTTCTGATACCTCGGTTCCATTAGCAAGCGTATAATCCTCAAAGGCTGCACTTAAATAACCTATGCTGGCATCTAATGTCCATGCATCACTTGCAAACCAACGTAGCTCAAGTTCAGCCCCTTTGTTTGTTCCTAAATCGGCGTTATCGATAATATCCACGAAACCTGTCGTGCCGTCATCACGCGTCACAACGTCATAATCGCTTACTTGGGTATCTTTTCTATCCATGTAGAAAATTGCAGCACGTGCAATTAGGCCAGGCGTAAGTAATGGGCCCTTTACGCCTACTTCGTAGTTCCAGTTGTATTCTTCGTCGAAAAATCTCTGATTGTCATTCACGCGGCTGTCGGGGTTAAAGCCTGCGCCTTTATAACCGCGTGAAATACTTCCATAGTAAAAATGGTCGCCCTGCGTGTACTGAAGCGCTACTTTCCCGCCAACCATGGTGGTATCGAACGCGCGTGTGAGCTGGTTGTTATCAGCGTAATCAAAATCGTAGTTTTCTACTCTCAACCCTGCTACAAGCTTTAAGTTGTCCTTCAAACGGCTTTCTGTCTGAGCGTAGATAGCGGTAGTCGTTGGGCTGTATTCACTGGCAAAGTCACTGTCCAAATACGTGTACTGACGTAGCAACTTTTCTTCCGTGTTTTTATAAAATACACCTACTGTCCAATCTGTCATACCGTCAAAGAGTGCGGCACTATCAGACGACACAAAGCGTAACTCACCGGTCTGTGTTTGAACATCGCGGTAGTAGGCATCAAAAGACGTGTACCCCCCTGGGTGAAAGCCAGTGAAAGTCCAATCCTCATCGTAACCATACGCGATATTATGAGAAGCATGGGTTGCAATAAGAATAAAATCTCCCGCTGCGGTATTGGTTGTCGAGCGCGCGCTTACGGCATGAGTCTGATGTTCGTCAAAACCCGGCTCATCAGACAGCGTGATATTACTATTGTCTAATGAAAACGCATCGTAACCATTATCAATGTCGTACCAGCGATAGGTAAGCCCAAGTGTAGTTCGCTCACCTACGTCGCCTTTAACGGCAAAGCGTAATGCGGTTTCATCAATATTGTTGGTATCATTTCTATCAAGAAACGTATTCTCTACAAAGCCATCGCTACGGTTATGGACCAGCGCAATGCGGTAGCCCCAGTCAGCATTAATGTCGTCGCCAGTCGCCCCCTCAATACGGTAACTGTCTTTGTTTCCAATACGTGCTTCAACGTAATCAGGCGCGTCACTACCTACACTGTTGCTAGAGAGTTTAACCGCCCCAGCCAGTGCGCCCGTGCCATATAACGTAGCCTGGGGGCCGCGATAGACCTCTAGCTGTTTGGTATCAAAAATAATACCTGCAGCTGCCAAACCAGAGAAATCAAATTCATCAACGATAAAGCTCACGGAAGGGTTAATAGGTTCAGCAAATTGACTGCGTTCACCGATGCCACGAATTTGGACAAAACGCCCGCGAGAAGCGCCTGTAGCAAAGTTTACGTTGGGAATACTGTTAAGCACGCTATCGATATGGCTTGGTTGGCGACTGCGAAGGCGCTCTTGATTTAATATTGTTGCGCTGGCGCTTAATTGATCTAGTGTGGTTTGACGAAAATCACCAGATACAACAACTCGCTCAATGTCAGAAGGCGCGCCGTTCAAGGTGCTGCTTACCGGGGCTTCTTGCCCGTAGGCCGCAACAGAAGAAACAAGCAATGATAGTGTGAAAAGTGTTTTATGCATGGGATCTCTTGTTCTTATTTAAGAAAAAAGATCCGGGTCTAACGGCAGGTGATAAGGCTATATTGTGAACCATCCCTACGCCGGTATTATCCGGATCAGGTTTAAGGGTTCCCACGAATGTGGATCTCAGACCGAAAACGGACACCCCTTGGTATAGAATTGCGCTGTAAAAACTCACAGTCACAACATCAGTGACGGAGTCTACCAGTTCGATACACGCCGTCAAGCAGATAAGATGTTAGGCTAATACAAGGTTTTATAAATGATATACGGCCTTCATAGCGCTCGAACTATTCAGCGTCAATATTCATATTTAGACGGCGTACTTCGTCATCAGTTTGCGCTTTAAGGCCTTCCAGCGTTTTGCCGTGCTCAGCAGGCTGGCGCGTGTCTGGGTCAACTTTTACGAACACAATGTCGTCCGCAAAACAGATGGTTTTCTTCGTTGCTTTATTGCGCACTAGGCAACTTACCGTTATAGAAGTACGGCCCACCGCCTTAGTTTCTAGACCAAACTCTACGATATCACCCTGCATAGCCGGTGATTCGAAGCTAATTTCACCGATGTGCTTCGTTACCAAACAATTGGTTTCTAACTGACAAATTGCCCATATTGCGGCTTCTTCGTCTATCCATTCTAACGCACGGCCACCGAACAAAGAATTGGCGTAATTGAGGTCGTTTGGCATAACTAGACGCCGAGAAAGAAAGCGCATTCGAATTCCTCATAATAAATCGCTACTATAGCGTTAGATTATACCGAAAAAACTAATATATGGCGCTAACTCAATTACGCGAATGGATACTCGCTCCTTACCGCGAAAATAGCTGCGAAAACAGCTCACACATAACTCCCTTATTCCACCGTAGATTGCTGATTATTTCTGGTAATGACAATTTTTGTGAAGTGGCGTTACGTGGTATTCAATCCTTAGTGGAAGAAATTTCATCTATAAGTGTTGCAAATTTTACCAGTGACACGTTGAGAGGAAAAAAACGAAAACAAGTACTGGGCAGCGAATGCGACATTGCCACATTAGACTGCCGAAAGTCTTTCAAGCCCGGGGATGTAATGGCAGTGTCTGGTATTGTTCGGCGAAGCGGTTGCTTAGTACTGCTTTGCCCTGAATTGAGTACGTGGGCCAATAATGTATCTGTCTCGTTTTTATCAGAAGGTTTTACACTTACCTATAGTCGGTATCTAAAACGCTTTGTAAAGAACCTGCGTAACAACGCACACGTTGCATTTCATACTGAAGTGAAAACCACACTCCCCAATTTGGCCACCTACCGCATAAGCCAACATTCACCGTTAACCACTTATAGAGGTTCGCTATTTAAATCAGAAGAGCAAGAAAAAGCATACAATCGTTTATATCAAGCATACTCACTTGGTAAGCTAAACGCGCTTGTCACCGCGCCAAGAGGCAGGGGCAAGTCAACGTTGTTAGGCATATTCATAGACTGCCTAATCAGAGAGGGCAAAAAAGTACTATTAACCAGTGAGCGCTTTGACAATGTTAAGAATGTACTTTCGCGCATTCAAACAAACAAAATAGCTGATGTCAAAACTAAGCCTTCAGTGTCATCCGGCAACCAGAATCAAATTAACTTGGTTGGTGAGAGTCGTTCTGTGGCATCAGGTTTTGTCAAATGGGTGCCGCCTGACAGCACCTTATTATACTGTATAGAAGATGAAAAATATGACGTTGTAATTATTGATGAGGCCGCTTCAATTCCCGTCCCGAGTGTATACCGGATAATAGCCACCCATAAGCAATGGGTTCTCAGCACTACGCTCTTAGGTTATGAAGGCTCAGGAAGTGGCTTTGTTCATAAACTTATCCCTAGCTTGCCACCATCAGTTGTACATTTACAACTGTCAACACCGTTACGCTGGTTCGAGCACGATCCCATTGAAGCCTTTTTAACTATGACGTGTCTATTTGAAGACAGAAGTGTGGCGCACACCATTGATGGAATTACTATCACAAAGAAGATAAAAGCGCCGAAGGAATACGATTTTTCCATAAGCTCATTCAAAAGCATTCCAGAGGAGAGGCTCCAGCAAATAATGTCACTACTTTCATTAGCCCATTATCAAACTACACCCGATGATTTTATGCGCTTAATGGATAGCCCAGATATATTTGTGGCCTTGCTTACATTCAATGACGACGTGATAGCCGCAGCAATTATCAACCACGAAGGCGGCAACTACCTTAACGATACTGCAGTAGATATCGCGTCAGGAAAGCGTCGCCCTAAAGGGCATTTAGGCGCACAGCGACTTGCTCTGTTGTCAGCTGATGCAAAAGCAGCAACGTTCAACTACTGGCGAGTCAACCGAATCGCTGTCAACACGGTGGCGCAAAATAAAGGAATTGGCAGCGACTTGCTTCAGAGATTAAGTAGTGAAGCCAAAAGGCAAAATATAGATGCTATTTGTACTTCCTATGGAACAACCAAGAAATTGGACAGTTTTTGGAAAGGAAATGGATTTGAGATTGTCGATTATGGGCGCAAGCCTAACAAAGCCAGTGGCGAAACCAGTGCACTTGCGTTATGTCCTCACACCAACAGAGCAAAAATACTGGTATCTGAATTGCTAACGCTAAAAGACAGCTTTAAACTGGATTACCAATTACACGACGTGCCCAGTAGCATACTGACTATCTATGTGAAAAAGTTAGCAAACTTTACGCAGGGTGCACGCACACTAGATGACGTTTGGCCAGTATTACATAAAATAGCGCGTTATGCAGAGACTTTACCTTCCGCTAACTTGGATAATCAAGCTAATACGCCAAGTAATACAACGTGGCATACGCTATGGCATATTATTGAAATAATGAACACGAAACAGTTACTTAGAAGAGTACTTACACACTCCGATATAGATGTGAGACAACTAGTCACTGCATTCAAAGAAGAAAATCTAAAGGTAAGTGGATTAAAAGAAGTCACTATTTTTATTAGAAAAGCATTAGCTCCTCCTTTCAAACAATATATAGTCTGAAATCTAAGCGTACAGCAGATTAATTTTGTGCAGTTGACTAATAGCTTTCAATTAATAGCCAAAAAAATAATCCCTTGCGAGAAAAACTTACTCACTAAAATTTTGGCCAAAAAAAAGCCCCCCAGAGGGAGGCTTTTTAGCTAAAACCACACATTAAATACTAATACCGCGGTTTTTCGCTTTTTCCTTGATATAAGGTTCCCACGCTGCAGCATTGCGGCGTAGAGAGCGGTCTTTCTTAGCTTCTTGTACATGCTTGTAAGCAGACTTGAAATTACCTGCATAGAAGTTCGCTTCCATAAGTGTGAAATGAATCTTCTCCGGATCTTCCGCGCCGCGCTCTAAAGCATTTTCTAATGCTTTAATTGCGCCTTTGTAGTCTTCAGCTACAAGTAGAAGTGTACCTTGCTTACGATAATGCTCAGGATCTGAACTTTTAGCTGCCGCCTGTGCGTACAGGTTTGCAGCAGTTTTAAAGTTCTTAGCCTGATGATATGCATTAGCAATATTAGCTAACATATCGGCATCGTTTTTCAACAAGCCTTCTTTCATGTGCTTTTCAAGCAACTTAGCAGCTTTGAATGGCATGCCGTTGCTTTGAAAAAGCTGAGCAAGTGTTTTAATCTCAGAATCTTTCTCTAAATAGCCTTGGATGTAAGCCATTTCTAGCGTAGAAAGTGCCTTTTTATAATCCTCAACTAAGATATAGAAAAAGCCGAGACGCGACCACCAAGTTTTTTCCTGCGGGAAAGTTCTCACTAGATTTTCCGCAACAGCAACTGTCTCAGGATACATCTTACGCTCATAGTAAGACGTTAGCTTCAGTACATACGGGTTTTTATTAGGCTCTTCGTACAAAGCAATTGCTTTATCCGCTGGCTCTACCATCTTATCTAATTGCTTAGACTCGTAATAGGCCTGTGCCAAACGTGTATATACGTCCGCATCCTCTTTACACGTGAAGTCCATCCACTGGTTATACCATTTAACGGCATCAGTGTACTTCTCTTCCTGCATGCTCAAATCACCTAAAAGCTTTAGTGTTTGAGAGTGTTCAAGGTCGTTAAGTACCTTTGGCTGAACTGATTCAACTAAGTAATTATACGCTTTACCACCTTGACCTTCCTGCGCAGCAAGCAAGTTACCAATAAAACGTTTAACGTAGGCTTTATCAAAATCGTCCGATGGGTCGATCTCGTAGAGTACATTTAATGCTTCAGTAACTTGGTCTTCGTTGTAAAACTCAAAAGCTTTCTGAACTTTCTTACCGGTTCGCTCACCTACTAGCGTTGTCTTACCCTTCTCATATCCAGGGCAAACAACAGGTGCCGACTGCGCTAGTGCAGCGGGTGCTGAAAGCACCGCACCTGCGCCTAGCACTAAAGCAACGGCTGACATTTTGAATGTACGTTTCATCATGATCATTGCTCCAGTTTAAAGTCTAGCTGTACAAACATGCCAGGTTGTTTAACCGGCTTGCCATCAACGATCTTAGGCTTGTATTTCCACTTACGCAGAGCACGACGTGCTTCGCGGTCGAATACGCGCTTAGGTTCAGCTTCAATAACTTCGATGTCTTCAACACCACCAACCTCGTTGATAGTGAAAGACAGTCTCACCCAACCTTCTCGGCCATCACGGGCTGCATCAGGCGGGTATTTCGGGTCGATACGAACGATAGGTGTAGCTTCACCATCACGCTGCATTGCTCCAACACCACCAATGTTTACACCCACACCACCTGTGTCGATAGCAGGAATAGCTAAGCTAAAGCCATCAGTATCAGGTTCCGCTGTTTCCGGCTCAACTTGCTCCATTTTAGGAGGCTGTGGAGGCGGAGGCGGTGGTGGTGGTGGAACACGAGTACGCGTCTGCGTTTGGTCGTCTGGTTCCTGCATTACAATATCGATAACCGGTGCAGGCGGTACTTCGTCTGCTGGTCTAGATGAATTTTCAATCAACTTCGCCATTAGAACGAACAGGGCAAATGCGACCGCAGCACCTAATACAATAGATACAAGTATACGTAACATCTTATCCCCTTGCCGCTACCGAGACTCGGTTAACGCCAGCGGCTTTAACCTGATCCATAATTTCAACTACTAAACCATGCTTCGCTTTAACATCAGCTTGAATGATTACGTAGTCAGTTGGCTGCTCGGTAAGCAGTCTCTCTATATTCGCTCTTACGCTGTCGGGCGCAACTTCACGCTTGTCTAGCCATACATTTCCGTCTTCCGTTACGGCGATGAAAATGTTTGCATTTTTGTGAAGAATCGCCTGGCTCGCATCTGGCTTGTTGACTTCGATCCCTGCTTCTTTAACGAAAACAGTGGTAACGATAAAGAAGATCAGCATGATAAACACGATGTCCAACATGGGCGTCATGTCGATCTGTGCATCTTCTTCCTCGGTTCTGACTTTTCGAGCCATAATCTCTCTCTCTAATGATGTGGCAGGCTATCAACTAGCCCTTCTCTTGCCAGCTTCACTTTCGCTTCAAGACGTGAACTGATGAACAGCCCAGATAGCGCGGCTACCATTCCCGCCATAGTCGGGATTGTTGCCATAGAGATACCAGCTGCCATTAGACGGGCGTTGCTGGTGCCCTGCGTTGCCATTGTCTCGAAAACACTGATCATACCGGTTACTGTTCCAAGTAGACCGATTAATGGACACATTGCAATAATGGTTCTGATAATCAGCATTCTAGCGTTAAGATCGTCTGACGCTTGAGAAATCCACGCGTCACGGATTCTATGCGCATACCATGATGTGGTATCTGCTCGGGCATCCCAATTCGCGATGATGTTTTTCTTCACCTTTGGGAAGACCGAGGTTAAATACCAGTAACGCTCAATCATTAAAACCCACATGAGAAAGAGCGCGGCAGCAACGAAATAAAGTACGTCACCGCCGGTAGCGATAAAGTCCCTGACCGATTCGAATAATCCAATCAGGTAATTCATATTACGCTTTCTCCGACTCTGAGTGAGCAGCTACGATACCCGCAGTTTGCTCATCAAGAATGTGGATGATTGACTTGCTACGAGAAGCTACGATGCTATGAGTAAGGATTAGAGGCAGTGCCGCGATAATACCTTGAGCAGTAGTTACAAGAGCCATAGAGATACTTCCCGCCATCATACGTGGGTCACCAGTACCGAATAGTGTGATGGTTTGGAACGTCTCGATCATACCTAGTACTGTACCTAGAAGACCTAGTAGAGGAGCAATCGCTGCGAAGATCTTAATAACGTTGATGCCGCTTTCAATTTTTGGAAGCTCGCGAAGAATCGCTTCATCAAGTTTAAGCTCAAGATTTTCCGCATCAGCAGTCTTGTTCTCTTGATACACTTTAAGGATGCGACCTAGTGGGTTACCTTCAGAAGGATTATTTACGTTCTTAAGTTGTGAACGCATTTTTCCACCAGTAATTGTTAGTGTAATCATTTTGTAGATACCAATTAACAGACCAATGGCTAGCATTAGCGTAATTGTGTAACCTACCGGACCACCTGCATGATAACGCTCAGACATGGTCGCCTTTTGCTTCAATAGACCAAGGATTGCACCTTGAGAAGGGTCAGCATAGAACGGAACAACGCCAGAAGTTGCGTCGATTAGTTCGTCAGCAGACGCCACGAAGTGACCATCTGGTTGACGACCAAGAGGCTGAACAACTTCAGCTTCAGAATCGTAAGCTAGATAGCCAGCTTCGCCAACAAGGTTGAATGTACCAACACGAACAACTTCTTGTTGTGAAGAGCCGCCATCAAGATTAACGACTTCTGTAGTGAACTTAACTACTTCACCGCCTTCAGTCATTTCTTTCTGAAGCGCAAACCATAGGTCTTCTAGCTCTTTGATGTTTGGAAGACCTTTAGAATCTTCTGACATTTCAGCTAGGAACTGACCACGGCCAGGGAATTGTGCACTAACAATTGATGTAGAGATACGGCCGTAAGCTTCAGAAGAAGCTTGACGTACAACACCGAACATTTCACCAAGTGTACCTGTAGCTTGGTCTAGCTCAGCCGCTTTTTCGTTTAGGGTAACTTCGTTGTCTGAGAATTGCTTCTGAAGACGGTCACCACGAGCTTGTTCAGCTTTAAGGTCTGATTGTGCTTTGCGAAGAAGCGCTTGCTTGTCAGCACGTGCAGACTGGAACTCAGCTTCGCGTTGCTTGTCTAGGCGAGCTTCAGAAACACGGTTCTGTTGAACTTGGTCTAGAAGATCTTTCAGGCTCTTTGCTTCCTGAGCCTGCGCTCCGGTTGCTGCAACTGCAACTGTCGCAGCGGCTAAAAGAGATTTGAATACTGGTTTCATTAACAATTACTCCGCTGCGCTAATTGGTAGTTTAATCAGATCCGCAGGAATGACATTGTTCGCCATTTTAACTGCGTCAACAACTGAAGACAGATACTCGTCACCCAGTTTTTCCCATGCGCGGCTTTCGTTGTTCCAAACCCAAGCGTGAGTTTGGTCAAGAGAAAGGGCAACAAGCGCTGCACGACCTAGGTTAAAGAAGTCTACAGTAACCTCTGTACCTGCGTCGTCGATAGTACCTTGGTAAGAGTTAATCTTAGTACCGTACTCAACTTCTACTAGGTAAGCTTCTAGCACCTGACGAAACTGCTCTGAAACAGTTACGTTAGAATTAGCCATAAGGTCACGAAGACGCTCAACGCGCTGAAGACGCTCGTCAAGATGAATTGGACGGTCTAGCTTAATAAACTGCTCTAGGCTGTCAATCATGCGGAACATAAGAGGAACGATACCCTGCTTAGTTTGTTCGATGCTGTCGATTTGACGTTGCAACGAGTCGATACCGCGCTGCTGATCTGCAACTAGGCTTGCGATGTAATCGTTGTAGATTTTAAGGTTTTCTGTCTCATCTACTGTTTGACGATACTCAACAAGTAGCTCTTGAGATTGTTCAAACAACGTATTGATTTTTTCTTGAGATTTCGCTGCAGCCGCGTGGATTTTCGCTTCTTCTTTATGAAGATCTTCTAGCGTATCTGCAGAGACTGCGCTACCTGTTAGTGCGAATGCACCCATAACAGTAGAAGCAATAAGAGTTCTCTTGCTCATTTTGGACATAGTTCCCAACCAAATTTCTTATTTGAATCCTCGCCGATAGGAAAATATTCGGGCAAGGGGCGTATAAAACTTTCACAATTTTGTTTCAGGAATGTAGTGCCAACACTAATTGCCAGTACTACGAACTTATTATACTCACATGGAATGTCACGTTTAGTCAAGTAACACACTGTTTACACCTAATAGTTTTCATACTACATGCCTATTTTGTGTGCATTCCTTGTATACTTGCTCGGTCGAATGATGAACACTCAACTTAAAGCGAATAAAAATGACACCTTAATCGATTAACTTTTACTCAGACTATCATTCATTCTACAACCTTTACGATCTTTAGGACCAAGACATCATTTGTGTTTACAAGTTTAGAAAATACAGAGGGGATTACAGTGGGAAGCTACATATTGAGTAAGACAACCTCCCTGATAAGTAACTTACCGTCGCCATACCTAAGATATCGAATAATAGATAGAAATCATTTTTCCTCTTATTTTAAATGGAAGCCATTTTGTAACTTTAACGGGATTTTGATGTTTTTAAGTTAACCTACAATATCGTAGTTTTTATAGCCACTTAATTAATCGCAATAGAACTTACTCATCTGTATTCTACTTTTCAATTTCTTTTAAATTTAAAACTACGTCTTCTTTTTCACTGAGACTTCCGTTTTTCCATTCGCTAATCATCTTTTGGACTAGTTCTAAATTATGGTTGCTCAAATGCATTTCTATATTCGATACTAAAGTATCAAACTCCTGGTCAAACTGTTCTTTCTCGCTATAAGTCTTCATCCAAAAGTAGCGCTCTTCCATTGTAAGAAATTCACTTCCATCGATAGCCCGTGTGACTAGCATGGTATGTGCGTCATGAAAGAGAGCAGCTGAGCGCCCCAACAAGTCGATCTTTTCTGGTGATTCGTAAGGAGTAAGCTTTGCTAATGCGAATAGAGCTTCGGAGCTTCCATTCTCTTGAGCTTTAAAATAGATACTCTGTAATTCTGAATAATTGTATTTTTTAATACCTGTACATGAATAGACTTCATCCCTCATAATTTCAATATTTATGTCATCTTGGTCTGCATGTTTATTTTCCCATTCGACTAGCTCTATCGCATCTTTAGGAAGCGAGTTGCAATAAACTACCAAGTCATGAAACTTAGATATATTAGAATAATCTGCGCTTTCCATCTCATTTAAGTATTCGTTATATACTGCGAACTTTGTCAATTCTCTCACTTCTTCACCTTCAAGTTTGTCTTTAGGTAAAACCTGATTGAAAGTGGAGATTGAGTCCTTTTCTAGAGGGTGATTAGACAATGTTTGAAAAGTCAATTTTGATTCGCTCACACTAACTGGAGAATCACTAATAGTGCTTTTCAATAGTGTTTCTGACTTTAATTCTTTTGTATTCGAATACAAAAAATAAGCAATCAAAAATAACAATATAAATGACGTCAATGTAATTTTCATTACGAATCCTAATTACGAAAGGCCAGAACCCAACGCACTGACCTTCACTACTAACTATATTTAAAATCTAGTTACTATGGAATCTCATAACCGTTGCAAGAATAACAGTATGGGGAAATATATACATTTCGTGTGGTGGTATCACTTTTGTCACCATCTGTAACCGTTAGAGTAACAGTATACGACGATGTACCAACTTCAGGATTTGAAAAGTTGAACGTGACATTTTTACCAGTTTTAGTTTGACTTCCATAACGCCAAGTGTAGCTTAGCGTGTTTCCATCAGGATCTGATGAAGAGCTACCGGTCAAGCTTACGTTTGTTGTCCTAGTATTAGGTGTCCTCCGTGTTTCACGAATACGAGCCGTAGGCGCATTGTTTTTGACAACAGTAACTTCTGCGACGTCACAACCTTCAAGGTATAAATCCCCATTTTTTTCTAAATCAAAATCAAGGCTGCTATCATTAATACTTAAATCTCCGTACGTTGAGCCGCTTATTCCGAAAAATATGCTCCATTCCTCTGTATATACTAATGAAGAGAGCGTGTAGGTGCCCATTCCATGGTAGACATGCTCTGCACCTTCATCGTCTCCCTTTTTATTGTACTGTCTAATTCCATCTCCAAAACTAAAGAAGTAAAAAGAGTCTGACATCAGGTCAGTTAAACCGCCATGGGTTTTTGCGGTAAATCTGTGCGGTACCCCCTTTTGTACGGTGAATCTTTTGATAGTTTTTGTACCAGTAGGAGTATAGACATCAGAATAACCGTCTGGCGTACCCGTAATCGGCATTTTTTGAAAAGCATTTGTGGCTGTACAAGTATCGAAATGGGCGTTTGACCAACTTTTCCTAATTCCTGAAGCATCTGTGACGGTTGGCTCCCAACCTAACTTCCCTGCTTCTACAAAACGATTGGTCTCGTAATAATGGTTTTTATACCATTCAGGAACTGTTGGCGTTTCATCGATTACACCTATTACCAACCAATCAGTCTCACCGAAAAAAATATCATATATTTCTGTTAGAGCATTCCAATAAATGTTGGCAGATACAAAAGGTGCTGCAATTAGTAACATAAGCGCGCAAACGCCTCGTTTAATTATTCTATTTTTCATCTCTGAATTCCTAATCCTATTTTTTTAGTTTTATGTTTACCTAATGAAAAAAAGTGACGGTCTAAATTAACTCTGGCATGTCAAAAAACAGAATAACTTTCCTGACGTTCTTTGTTAAAAGTCAACATTATTCCGCCACCATTAAGCAAATATGAGATTACAACTAAGAATTCCTTAAAACAATGTTTAAAATAAAAACAGTCTAGTAGATTAAAAACTAACCCACGAGTACAAACAATGACTCTGAATCATTTAATATCATCCTAAAGTCAATAATCGTGTGAATCTAAAAATGTATCGACAAGGTTTCAGTAAAGAGGCTTCGCAGGCGAGAGAAAAAAGTATCGAATAGCTAAATTTTAGTGAACTGAGTCGAAATTTGGGAAGATAAATTTTGTGTCAAACAACAAGAAGTATGACATTCACGTTAATGAATTCGTTGTTCGCTAATTAACGAGAGTAACTATTTAGACGCATTCATTAGTCAATTACAAGCTTAAAAAATTTGAAATTCTTAAAACTATTCGAGTGAGCTTATAATAGACATAAAAAAAGCCAGTCCCAATTACAGACTGGCTTTAATTAACGAATTGCTCGGACTATTTAGGTATAGGTTTAGAAGCTAGCTTCAATACCAACATACCAGTATGTTCTAATTGCATCGTAAACGTCCGATGCAGTGTTAGTACCTGTTACGTCACCAGGTACGCCCTGACCTAGGAATGGAGGTTCTTTGTCAAACAAGTTATCAACACCTGCATAAACTTCGTATTTACCATCTTCGTCAAGCGTATAACGAGCTTGAATATCGTGGTAAACATAAGAACCAATCTCTCCAAATGCTGGGCGATCATTTTCAATGTTAACTCTGTCGATAAAACGCGTTGACCAGTTAACAGATAGGTCTTCCCACGTATACGTTAGGCCAATGTTTACACGTAGGTCTGGAACGCCAATTTCACCTTGACTGTCAACAACTTCACCACCTTCAAACGGCGTGAACTCGTTCTTAGTTGAGTATGAACCAATCAAGTTCGCTTTAAGTAGACCTGGGCCAACTTCCGTTGTGTAGTCAGCTGTGAAATCCACACCTTCAGCTTCATACGTAGCAGCGTTAATTGCAAGCGCATCAATACGCAGTATTAAGCCTGAATTAGGGTCACGTTGAATTAGGCTACAAAACGCATTGTCTGGAAAACTGCTTTGTCTAACGCATTGGTCAACAGTAGTTTGAGCTGTGAAAGTGTTGATTGCGTTTTCAATCTCAATGTTGAAGTAGTCAACCGTGAAGTTAAGGTTTTCAATTTGAGAAGGAGAGTAAGCGAATCCAACTGTAATGGTATCAGACTCTTCTTCTTGCAAGTCTGGATTACCGGCTGAAAGTCCACCTGCACTGCGAATGTTAACTGCAAACGGATCAAGTGTTGCTGTGCCTGGAATAGTAGCACAGTTAGCTTGAACAGTAGCAGACTCTACATCATAAACATCATTCGCGTTGCCAGTTGCACTTTGACCACCTTTACCACCGAATGCGCAAGGGTCAACAACGTCACGGAACGTTTCACTACCTGGGTCAAATAACTCGTCAATAAATGGTGCACGCACAGCAGTTGAAATACCACCACGTAGTTTTAGATCTTCAAACACTTGCCAATCGATTGCCAGTTTAGTCGCATCTACACCACCAATTGTAGAGTAGTCTGCATAGCGATACGCTAATTCAAGACCGAAGTACTCCATTAACGGAAGGTCTGAAAATACTGGAACCACTGCTTCTACGAAGTACTCTTGAACGTCATAGCTACCAGTTACGTTTGGCGTGGTGTTCCCCGTTGTTAGACCGCTTTGTGCTAGTGCGTCAGAGTTGAAGCTGCTGTCCTCTGTACGGCGCTCGTAACCGAATGCTACGCCAAGGTCTCCAGCCGGCAACTCTGCAACCACACCTGTAAATGAAAGGCCGAATACTTGCTGCTCCATTCGAGAAGTAGTTTGCGGCTGTACAGATACATAGTCAAGTGCTGCGCCGCTTACTGTATCAGGTCCAAAGAAATTAATTGGCACACAACCTAGGCTTCGCGCAAGCGCATCAGCACATTGTACTGTGCCGTCAGCTAGTGTTTCAGTATCAAGGGCTTGAAGCACGTTAAATGCGTTAGCAACACCCGTATTAACCTGGTCCTGCCCCATTTTACCGAACTGGTAATAAACTTCGTAATCCCAAAAATCGTTGATGATACCGTTAAATCCAAGCACTGTACGGAATGAACGACGCTGCGTATCTGAACGACGGTTGCCAAGTTCAGTGAAGCGACGCTGCATAACCAGTTCTGTAGCGTTAGGATCGATTTCTAGAGCAGCAGCACGCAGCTCATCAGGCATAAACGCATTGTCTAGAGGCATACGAACGTTAGGAACACCACCAACGCTGATGAACTCACCCATGATAGTAGGCTCTAAGCTTGATTCAGCTGAAACGTCTGAGTATGCACTTTCACTAAAGAAGTTAAAGTGTTCGTTGATTTCATAGCTTATGTTAGCGTTGAACTGGATACGCTCGGTAGGTACACGTATTAAACGGCGTGCATTTCGGTCAAAACCATCTTCTGCAGCTACAAAAGGCTTATCGAAAAGGCCTGTAGCTTCGTCTAACGTTCTATTAAAGTTGATCGCCGGATCAGTGGTAGCTTCTACTGTAGAGCTAGGAACTCTAAAACTCCCTTTAGGACCAAAAGAGCTATTTACAGCGTCTGATTCCGAAATTTCACGATCGGTCGCACGTATTGTACCACTGTCACTGAAGCCGGCATAAACTACTGCGTTACCACGACCATCGTCGAAGTTTCCGCCAGCTAGGAAGCTGAAGTCGCGCTCTGTACCGCCACCTTCAACTGAGTCACCATAACGCGCATTGAAGTTAAGGCCTTCAAAGTCATCTTTCATGATGAAGTTGATAACACCGGCAATTGCTTCTGAACCGTAAACCGCTGACGCACCACCAGTTACAACTTCTACACGCTTAACCATATCGATTGGAATCATGCTTACGTCAACAACCGGGCTTCCCGCAAGACCACCAACGTGACGACGACCATTAACAAGGATCAACGTTCTGTTTGCACCCAGGTTTCTAAGGTTAACCGTGTTTAAACCAGTTGCCGTGGTTGAAAAGTTAGAGTTTGTATCTGCACTTCCTGGAACACCCATTGAAGGAAGTTCGTTGATGAAAGATTGAATATCGTTAACACCTGATATTTCTAACGTTTCTTCGTCAAAAACATTGATAGGAGAAGTAGCAACAAGGTCACTACGTGCGATACGTGAACCAGTAACCTGAATTTTCTCTACAGCTTCTTCCGCTGCTTGTTGGTCTTGTGCATGTACATTAGTGGCAAATGAACCCGAGACCAAGCCAGCGGTTAGCGCTAACTTGACGCATTTGGTCAATTTAGTATTTGTAAACATTCTTGTGTCTCCCTGGACGACTAAGAAAAACTTTAGTGTGTTTCTACGATCGTTTATATAACGAATTATTATTAGTAAGGCCAAAACCTCAACTTGATAATAACCGCAACCAAAGCGAAGGGTCAACTGGGATAAGACAAGTGTCTGTTAAAAGTTCAATCTTTTTTCATATTTTTTAGTTTTTTGTACTTAATCCTTTACAGCATCGAGAAGATTAGGGTGTATGTGAATGATTATTAAACAATACGTTGATATATGATCCCCCTTCATCAGAAAGGAGATCATACTTTCTTTTGTAGTCAGTACTATAAAACCAAATATTAATACTTAAGCGTATTAAAGAAATAATGATTTACTAGTACCACATGTGATTAGAATCGAGTGGTAACACCTACGGTGAATCGTCGACCTAATACATCGCCCATCACATAACCTGCCTCGTCTTCAGTTCTGTCGAAAACATTATTCACAACAGCTGAAAGACGAACATTATCGTTCACGTCATAAAACGCGCTGTAGTTCACGCGATTGAATGATGGTCTAACATCAGCAGGGTCAAGCTCAACAGCTGGAACTTCATTTTGCACGTTCTGCACTGTTGACGACGAGTGGAAGAACTGCACTAAATGGCTGAAGTTTTCATAAGTGTGTTGAAGTGAAATATTGCCGCTCCATTTAGGATCCTCGAACTCACCTTCGTTAGGGAAGCCACGCTCTGTATACTCTAATAGGCGATAAACCTGCGCTTTAATGTTGAAAGACCCATACTCACCAGCGTCGAACCCGTAATTAGTAGACAGGTTCCACGATCTCAACGTTGAATTTCCTGTATTCAACGTAGGATAGAATGCGTAGGTTGACGTCATACCTTCTTGCGTTTGCGCCAGAGAACCTGGGCGAGCAACTTCAGGTAACGGCGTGCCGGTGATTGGATTATTAAACGGAACAATCCATTGGCCCTGCTCGTTTTGGGTTGGATAAACCAACGCCTCACAAGCGTTAAAGCCACCTACAACAGCGTTAGGGTAAGTATCAGAGTCGAAACAGTCATAAATAAGTGCTGCAAGACTTAACTCGCCTTCCAGTTCGAATTCATAATAATCGAAAGAAACCGTTAGTCCTTCAATAGCACTTGGCTGAAGTACTACACCAACAGACCAGGAATCTGAAACTTCGTTCTCTAAACCTGCATTACTAGAACCAGATGCAGGCGCGCTGCCACCCGTTGATTGGAAACCATCCAGGTAGCTTGCATCAAGTCCGACAGCCTCGGCTAACGCTTCACAGTTAGTGCGGCGAACGGCTGGACCTGAATCTATTCTGTCTGCATCACATGGATTTAGGTTACCACGACCGATTGAAGCAAACCCTTGGATACCAGCACCAAATAGTTCAACAATTGACGGTGAGCGAACAGCTTTAGATGTGTTACCACGGAAAGTGACTCCCTCATACGGCGACCAGCGCGCGCCGATATTATACACTTCGTCCTTCGCGTCAGACTTAAGGTTTAGGAAACCACCTTCACTAGAACGATCAACAACGCGGTACGCGCCGTCAATCACTAAGCTTTCAAGGCCCATGAATGTGAAGTCATTACCGAAAACAGGAACAGACACCTCAACACCATATTCTATAAAATCTGACTCACCGTTTGAGCCTTGGCCTGTTGTATTTCGTGCTAAGCCTAGGCCAAAGGTGTTGTCAGGCGTGAATTCGTTGGTTTCTCTTCTGAATTCTGCAGAAACGTTGAATACAGCCGTTCCACCTGGCAATTCGTAAATATCGCCACCGAAGTTAGTTCCGAAATACATCTGTTCGCTAACATTTTCAGAACCACTGTTTGTAGTAACGTAATCTATCGCTGCTTGTGATGGCGCGCCTTCACCAAACAAGTTAAGCGGTTGACACGCTGCTACCTGCTCTGCTGTAGGCGTTAAGCCTACCGCTGAGTTAATACCTGATAAGCCAGGATTTCTGACATCAATAGCTTCAGGTTCAGCTAATGTTTGTTGACGACAAACCTCTTGACCATTTTGCATAACTACATCTGTCGCTAGTGCAAATTCAATGTCAAAAAGTTGATCCGAGTAGTTAGTTCTTTTAACTCTTCCGTATGAACCATTTACTTCCCAATAGAAGAAACGGTCACCTAAGAACAAATCACCAGCCAAACTATGAGACGTTCTGAAAAATTGAGTTTCACCACCGGAGTTGGCAGGTCCGCCAAAAATATCACGATACGTTCGGTTAAGGTATAACGCACGGTCGCCATTGATACTAGGAACGTCTAGGCCTTGAGCAACTAATCCGTCGATAATGGCCAGATTTTCTTGTCCGAAGAAAGGGTTTTGATCGATAAATACAGGAAGCGAGAAACTCCCCGCAGATGAAGCACCTGCAGAGGTGTTAGACAGCGGTGCATCTGTCGAATTATCATCCATCTCAGAAAAGATAACGTCGCCTTTATAAACAATATTATCTGTAACATCAAACCTTGTTAGCAAGTTAACCGTTATGCGCTCCTGTTCTGAACGCAGATTGTCAAATACGCCGATTGGAACGCCATCTCCGCCTCTCGCTGAGTTCATATCACCCAGTCGCGATGGTTGGATATTACCCACGTCGAACGGAACAAGCTGACCAGCTTGGTTAAACTGCAAAGGTACTGCACGTCGAGGTAATATCGCCGCCGTCGCGGGATCTGTGTTAGGCACGGTAAGATAAGTGCCATCAGTGAATGTACCAATGAACAAATTAGGATCTATAGCACGACCCGCGGCGGTTTGCCCGTATTCCCACGGTGTACCCAATCCTGCATCGGTAAAAGCTTTAAAACGCTTTGCTAGTAAATCATTCTGGCTTGCTCTAAAAGGGTAAAAGAAGTCGGCTGAAGAGTTACCAATTCTTTGTCCGCCCATCAATACACCACCAAACGATGTTAGTGGATTGTGGGTGCCGTTCTGCCAAAGCACGGAAGGCAGGCCATCGTCGTTTCCATTGTTAGCTGGATTTGCAAAAGCAACCGCTTGTTGACCAGATAATCTACTGGGGTCATTGTCTACAACTAGGTCACTTTTGAAGTACTCGAATGAACCAGTAATGTTAAGACGGCCATCCATGTAGTTGTCACCCGCCAAGAGATTAAAACGGAAGTTTTCACCGTCACCTCTGTCTGTGGTTCCATACTGTGTTTTGGCTTCTACACCTTCGTAGTCGTCTTTCAAGATAATGTTAACAACACCCGCTACAGCATCGGCACCATAAGTCGCACTGCCGCCGCTACCAATGATTGTTTCTACATTTTCAATCAACGATGGGTTAATTAACGACAAATCTACCTGA
The DNA here is from genome assembly GCF_036864485.1 of Alteromonas sp. S015. Taxonomy (NCBI): domain Bacteria; kingdom Pseudomonadati; phylum Pseudomonadota; class Gammaproteobacteria; order Alteromonadales; family Alteromonadaceae; genus Alteromonas; species Alteromonas sp. S015. The sequence goes on from NZ_JAZETO010000001.1 coordinate 851,382, forward strand.
GAGCCGTTTGCATTGCCTGGAACAAAGACCGTAGCCTGATTCGAACTTACGAAGCGCTGTCCGTTCACTAGTGTCAGCGTTCTGTTACTTCCTAGGTTTAACAAATCAACATTGGCTTGGTTTGAACCATATTGATCATTGTCACCTGTTGCATCTGAGCCTGGACCTACAAATGGAAGCTCTTGAAGCGCCTCAATCGTATTTGTAAACTGACGAATTTCAATTCTATCTGAACCGATTTCCGTCACCTGAATGGTGTCACTAGAGTCTCGACGTAGTCGAGAGCCTGTAACCGTTATTTTTTCGACCGCTGCTTCGTCTGCAGCATTATCGTTTTCCGCTTCTTGCGCATAAGCAAGATTCCCAGCGGATAATGCCATACCGAAGGCGCAAGCTAATTTTACCGAGCTGGCCAACTTATTATTTTTAAACATGGAAAGTCTCCCTGGATCTTTCTTTAATGTGTGTTTTTTATTTTATCTTTAGTTCGAATAACCTAAATCGACGTTGAACTTTAATATTTTTGAACGAATCTAGGTATTCGCTGTCAATAGTAATCAAAGTGTCATAATGGGGCAATTGATGAACAGTACGTGTTGATCACCACTTCTCAAGAACACATAAAGCACTGAATAATAATGATTTATTTGATAATTAAACCTAAAACAAATGCCAACCAGAAACATTTTGTTACATTTATGTCAATTCTTGTTTCTGCTTTTTTCACTGTTGCCAACACGCTAAAATTCCATTAATTCCGCGCTTTCATTCTTTTGAAAAAGTACTGCCATTAGATGAAACAACATAGCGTGTGAGCGTTGACTTACATTTTTAAATTTGTCGGATTCAATGTTCATTCGACAATGTCACAAATAAAATCCTAGCTGCCTTTTGACTACTGTTGGCAATGCGGGCAACGCGCTTTTTGGCAGTAGAAAAGTCGCCATATTAAAAAAATCTAAATAGATGCGATTCGATTCAGTGGTTTTTTTTAAGTAGTGATGGCCTGACGAGCCTCCCGTTCCTATTTTCGTTCCCAACATCCGTTGCACCATCATGGCATGACGATAACGCCAAATCGTAAGCTGTTCGTCTATTTCAGTTAATGATGTTATGAGTTGAAACGGAAGGTTGAAAATAGGCTCCTCAGAATACTGTTTTATGAATAATGCAGACAGTAAGGCTTTATAACTTAATCTGAACTTCCCTTCTTGCTTAAGCGTTTCAAATTTAGATTCATCGAATAACGCGTCAAAGTTCTCTGCAGTTGCTTCCAAGTCTTTTAGCTCTTGACGCCTTTCGGTATCCGATAACATATTGCAGGTAGTAATGGTATGACGGTCATCTTTTAACATCGCATCGGCTGCGTTTTTGTAGTACTGCCAAAAGTCGAATCCTTCGGTCTTTAATAGCGGCATTCTAGACAACCATTTATCTACTAACTCAAATAAGCTTGGTTTACTCTCAAGGTTTTCTAAAAGTGCCCTATCTTTGTCGGAAAGCCGGTTATAAAAGCTCTGCTTGTCGAAATCTATTCTAAACTCTCGCTTTAAGCCCAACGAAATCTCAAGGCGCTTAAATTGAATACTTTGAAAACCTGATGCAGGTACCAGATAGTCTCTGAAAGAAAGAAACTGTTGAGGTGTCATCGTTTCCATAATTGCTATCTGATCGTTCATGAGCTTTTGAATTTGAATAATACGATGAAGCCTGTGCACAACGAGTGTTAGCTGTTGATCTTTTACCGTTTCTTGATTGAAAGTATCAATTACGGAATTCAATTCATGAAGTACCTGCTTAAACCACAATTCGTAAACTTGATGCACAATAATAAAAAGCATCTCCTCATGCGCAGCATCGCCATATTTTTCGCTTTGTAAATCTTGCGCCCCAAGAATTTTGTCTAACTGAAGGTAATCGCCGTAATAGCAGGGTTCAATGTTTTTTTTCATACCATTCTTGCCTTTTTTGTTTTACTCAAATGCCGAAGTCGCTGCACCAATTGATTCATTTACACTGTTTCGAGCGAGTAGTTTAGTTTCAATCTCTGCACGGCTTAACCGCTGTAATGATAGATTATTAATATGCTATCGCTAATTCTGTCACTGTCACCTCGACTTCCACAGAATACAGGCTATACATTATAGAGACATAGAGCCGCAGTTCATGTTGTAGCATCTAGCTTGTACAACAATGTGTCCATCATAGGTTGATGGGCACAGTAATTTCTGTTCAACAGTTTGGCACAGCAGAGAACGTCTATGCACGGCGCTAAAAATAACGATAAGAGGAATGAACGTGAAATTAGATGACGATATCCACAATTATTATGAGCACTTGGTTTTAGAAAGAATTAGTAAACTTGGTCTTGATACGACTAAAAGCCCCGATTATTTGGCGGATTTGTGCTGTCTTGCGCTAAATCAGGTGCCCCCACGCTACATTCGATATGAAGTTGATATGGCATTTTATCTGCCACAAAGTGAGCGCAATCAAATGGAAATGAATGTTGAGCATGCGATTAGCAAAGCACTAAAATATTTAGATGAAACAGAGAAAAGTAAAAAAGAAAATACGGAAGGAGGTATAGATAAAGTAGGATAAGAAATTTGGGTGGCGGGCCTCCAGCCACATCCCGGCACATGAGTCGTCTGCTGCGGCTGCTCCCTTCCAGGCCTGACCGGGTTCACAGAGTATCATTGCGGGAGGACCAAAAGCCCACCATAGAAAATCGCATTCTAAGCAAAGTCATTCGCCCCTGCTCGAGTGCGGGGCGCATTATGACGATTTGGTTATGAGTTTTCAACCCTTTATAGAAAATCTCTCTTCAGCAATAAGGTTTGCAACGCGGTTTGTCGCCGCCCCTTCTTGCTCTGCACGGATATAAATTTCTTTTAGCGTTTCGCCGATTTGCTCAATATGTGCGCGAAGCGCTTCATTAGAACTCGATTCCATACGCTGATGGAAGATGTCGATAACCCCACCTGCGTTAATAACGTAATCTGGCGCGTACAGAATGCCGCGCTGTTGAAGCAATTCACCGATATCTTCACGTGCTAACTGGTTATTTGCTGCGCCTGCAATTACTTTTGCCTTAATTTCAGGCAATGACAGATCGTTAATAGCTGCACCCAACGCACATGGCGCTAACACGTCCACATCTAAGCTCAATATTTCTTCTGGCGCCACAGCTGTCGCAGCAAATTCAGATACGGCTTTTTCAACACCTTCAGGATAGATATCCGCAACATAAAGCTTGGCACCGTGCTCATGTAAGTGTTTTGCAAGACGGTAGCCAACGTGCCCCATACCTTGAATAGCAACACTTACACCATCAAGGCTGCGTTTTAAACCATACTCTACCGTTGCCTTCAGTCCTACGAATACACCATACGCTGTTGATGGGGCGGGGTTTCCGTCAGGTACTTCGCCCGCATAGTGGTATTTAGCATTAACACCAGCAATGTAGTCTGACTCGGTTGCCATGGTTTGCAAGTCAGTAACTGAAATACCAGAGTCTTCAGCAGTGAAATACTTGCCGCCCAATGATTCAACAAACTTCCCCATTGCTTTCATCATTTCTGGCGATTTAGCTTTACGAGAGTCGCCGATGATCACTGATTTACCGCCACCAAGCTTCAAGTTAGCCATAGCTGCTTTATACGTCATCCCCTTTGACAGTCTCAACACATCGGTCAATGCCTCACCACTATTTACGTAGGGCCACATACGACAACCACCGAGTGCGGGTCCTAGATTGGTATTGTGTACAGCAATAATGGCGCTCAAGCCCGCCTTCTCGTCGTGATAAAACGCAACGTGTTCATGATTATTGAACTCCGGGTGATCAAAAACTGACATATTTTCCCTATTAATACCGTGATGAATTAAACCCCACCCAAGATCAAGCTGTCACGAAAACGAAACGCCGCTCATTTGGGATGATGTGAGTGTCTGAAGATAATTTGCGATAAAGTTACCAGCCTCGCAAAAATCAGCAATATTTTGCCAAGTGTATCCGATAGCTTTGAGGACAGACCTTGCAATGTTGAAGAGTGAATTTTACAAACTGAAACACAATGGAATTGATTACAATTTTTCTAGGACAGCTATCCTAGAATTTTTTTTGATATATAATAAACATCATAAAAATGACGGAAACAGTATTAATGAAATTGGATAAATTTGACCGTGAGATTTTGCGCGTACTTCAGCAAGACGCTACGGTATCGATGGCGGATTTAAGCCAGCGTGTAGGGTTGTCGCACACTCCGTGCTGGAGACGTGTCAAACGAATGGAAGCCGACGGCATCATTCTTGGTAAAGTCACATTGCTAAACAGCAAAAAACTGAATTTAGGTGTGTCGGTCTTTATCTATGTCACGTTGAAAAACCATGACGGTGACTCGCTAACCGATTTTGAAAATGCCGTACAAAACATCGATGAAATCGTGGAGTGTCATACCACCAGCGGTGAAAAAGACTATTTACTAAAAGTAATAGTGGAAAGTATTGAAGAGTACGAATTCCTGCTAAAAACGAAATTGACTCACCTGCCTCTTGTTGACCACCTAAGCTCAACCTTCGCGTTAAAACAGGTGAAAAACACCACCGAGCTACCTATCAAGCGCCAATAACTCAAAAAATGGGGTCAGAGTACATTTCTACTCTCCCCCGTCAGTCTAAGTGGCGTCTATTTGATTTTCGGGCTTAGCCCGCTCAAAAGTATCTAACTCGTTACAGTTCTTCGCAATCTTACTAATCAAGGGGTAGCGACTCATATCAACGTTGAAACGTTGCGCATTGTACACTTGAGGGACTAAGCAAACATCCGCAAGCGTAACGTTAAAGTCAAAGCAGTACTTACCAGCTTGGGTCTGAAGGCGCTTTTCAATTCCATCAAACCCTAATGTTATCCAATGGGCTGCCCACTTAGCGACGTCGTCTTGAGAGGCATCAAAGTTTCCCTTTAGCGCATTTAGTACACGCAGGTTGCCTACAGGCTGAATATCGCACGCGATATCTTGCGCTAATGCTCTGACTCTTGCTCGCTCTGTCCGATGTTCAGGAACAAGCTGATGCTCACCATCGTATCTTTCATCAAGATATTCAATTATCGCCAAAGACTGATTGAGAATTATATCTTCGTCTTCATCGATCAGTGTGGGAACAAGGTGCGCGGGGTTTAATTGCGCATAATCGCTGCTGTGCTGCTCGCCCCCGTTGTTTACAAGATGGACGGGGATATACTCGTACTCAACACCTTTTAAATTTAGCGCTATTCGCACCCGATACGAAGCGGTTGAACGCCAATAGCCGTAAAGTTTTATACTCATGGTACTACCATACTTGTCAAATGCTACAATTAGGGCTATCAAGCTTTGCAATGGTTTGAAGATCAATAGCCCTAATAAGAATAGTGCGTGAAACGACATCCTGCTCGCTTAGTAAAGCTTATTTACCTAACCACAATGTCGCTACTATTCACTCAAATGTCTACGTCTAGCGTTTTAGCTAAGCGGTTTAACCTGCTGTTCTATAGCGCCAAAAACAGAGTTGCCTTCTTTGTCCAGCATTTCTATGCGAATGCGATCACCAAACTGCATAAAAGGTGTAGAAGGTTTGCCGTCTCGAATAGTTTCAATCATACGCACTTCTGCAATACACGAATAGCCAACACCACCCTCCGTTATGGCAGAACCATGATTTGTACCCTGTTTATTAGACACTGTACCCGAGCCGATGATAGCTCCTGCACCTAGATTTCTGCTCTTGGCGGCATGCGCGACTAGCTGACCAAAATCAAACGTCATGTCCTGACCCGCTTCAGGCTTACCGAATAGTTCACCGTTGTAGGTTGAACGCAAAGGCAAGTGCACTTTGCTATCTTTCCATGCATCACCTAATTCATCTGGTGTTACAGCAACCGGAGAAAAGCTAGACGCTGGTTTTGATTGGAAGAAGCCAAACCCTTTCGCCAGTTCGCCTGGGATTAACCCTCTAAGTGACACGTCGTTAACTAACATGATAAGTCGAATACGCTCAGAAGCTTGTTCTGGCGTACACGCCATAGGCACATCATCGGTAACAACGGCAACTTCACCTTCAAAATCAATGCCCCAATCGTCACTTGGAAGTATGATGTCATCTTCAGGTCCAATAAAGTCATCAGAACCACCTTGATACATTAATGGGTCGGTCCAAAAGGTTTCTGGCATTTCAGCATTACGTGCCTTTCTCACCAATTCCACATGATTCACATAAGCGCTCCCATCAGCCCATTGATATGCTCTAGGCAAAGGAGACTCACAGCGAGATGCATCAAACGGCACGCTGTCACAGGAATTTTCATTTAACGCTTCGTATTTCATCTGCAGCTGGGGAGCAACTTCTTTCCAATTATCCAGTGCGTCTTGCATGGTTTTGGCAATGTCCTGTGCACTGCACGCTCGAGAAAGATCCTTCGACACTACCATTAGGCAGCCATCTCGGGTTTCATTCTTATAGGTAGCTAATTTCATTGTTCTTTCCTCGAAAAATAATTCATCCGCTTGGCACCGTTGTCCTCCCTCATTACATTACGCCCTTAATATGGGGTCAGTGTAAATTTAAGCGACGGCTCCTCACACAATCACATGAATATAGTTATGCCACTAGTTGGTATACATTGAGAAGTGTTCTGCTAACGAAGTTTTATTTTGCTGTAAGAAAGGATGTACGGCACAAAACGTTTATTGAGCAGGTATAGTGCTGTGTCGCTCGCTCGGTGGGTGATGTAAATTTTTCGTAACAGAGGAATGGCATGGCTATTGGCAAGCAAAAAGACACCGCAGGATAACAGTGCGCATTAGCTCTCACCATTGTTATATGTGATTAGCCCCACTTTAAAAGAAAACCGCATCGACCTTTGCCAAACAGGATAGGTCGATACACTATCATTCCTTAAAGCTTTACCGTTGCCTTGTTGATGCCGTACTCACGTAACTTATTTGCAATTGCCGTATGACTTAATCCCAGTTTTTTGGCCAGTTGACGGGTACTTGGGTAAGAAGGATATAACCGCTTGAGCAAGTCCTTTTCAAACTTTTTCACTTCTTCGTCTAATGTGCCGTCAAAGTTTTCGTCAATATAAGTGACGCTTGGTGCACAACTTGGAAGCTGAATATCTTCTTTGGTAATCTCCTTACCATCAAGGAGTGATAATGCGCGATACAACGCATTCTGTAGCTGTCTTACATTACCCGGCCACGGATACTGCTGAAGAAAATCAACACAGGATTTACTGAGTTTCGCAGGACGGCGACCTAACTTGGTACTGTGTTGAACAATGAAAGACTCGGCTAGAGGAACGATATCCTGCCTTCTGTCTTTTAAAGAAGGCATAACCAAACTTAGTACGTTTAAGCGGTAGTACAATTCTTTTCTAAATCGTCCTTCTTCTACAAGCTGACCTAAGTCACGACAGGTGGTGCAAATAAATCGTACGTCTACCTTAACTGGCTCAGAATCCCCTACTCTTCTGAACTCGCCGTCTTCTAGAACGCGGAGCAACTTAGCTTGAAGCTGAGAAGACATATCAGCGATTTCGTCGAGAAGTAGAGTACCGCCTTTTGCCTGCTCCAACAGCCCCACTTTTGCATTAGGCTGATTGAATGCCCCCGCTGCGTAACCGAACAACTCGGTTTCTGCCACACTGTCAGGTAAAGAAGCACAGTTAAGTGCTAAGAATGCACGTTCACTGCGTCGGCTGGACTGGTGGCAGGCTCTCGCGATCATTTCTTTACCTGTGCCTGTTTCACCAAAAATTAAAATAGGGGCGTCCAAATCAGCTATCTGCTTGGCTTCGTGCACGACGCGCTTCATGAAAGCTGACTGCGTAATAAAGCGGTCAAAGCTATCAGTGGGGGACTGGTGGAACGCTGTAAATTGTTGCCCTAGTCGCATCTCTGATTTTAGTAACACCACAGCACCTGCCATGATCATATTCTGCTCGCCGTCTGGCACGGTAATAGGCAACATATCGGCAAGGTAATCCTGCTGAATAAACTTCACTTTTGAAGACTGTGGCCCAACCGTTTTACCGTCCATCCATTTGGTAAAATTAAAGCCCTTCACTACTTCGCCAATTTCAATGCCTTCAATATCCGCACTCGGAATTTCTAGCCCCGCGCATACCGCCTCATTGCACAACAAAATATTGCCTTTGGCATCGATAGAAAATACAGGGTCCGGCAACGTTCTTAAAATAGCGGAAAGCTGATTTTTTTCACGCTCTCCAGGCATAAAAAGTGTTGTCTTTACATCATCGATACCATCAATACGACGAATCTGAGGCATGAGGTGTTGAAAATCTGCAAACTCGATATTGGGAAAATTAAGGAAAATTTTCCCCGCAGGGTCAATTTCAATACCGCGTAAATCTATTTCTTTAGTGACGAGAATATCTAACACATCTTGAGTGATACCAAGACGGTCCTGACAGCTTATTTCTAGACGCATAGGGTGTTACAGCTATTTTGTAAACATATATGTACAGAATATCATACTTTTACAAAAAGATAACAAGATAAATGTTACAGATGGTTAAATTTGCGGTGAATCACACATTTCATAACGCGCAAAGAGCATGATTAGAAGGCCTAGCGTACCAGATAAAAAATGCCGCTTCAGTGAGCGGCGTCCTATATAAAACACATTTGATTAACAATAGCGTTAGCTGGCTTTTTTCTCTTTAGGTGGGAAAAGTGGGGAAAACAGCCCTAATGACTTAGCTTCTTCTACGAGTGCCATTATATCCATGTCGGCTAACTCAAACAGATGGTCGAACGCCGGTAAGATATAATAAAGAGGCTGCATAATATCGATACGATAAGGCGTTCTTAATGCATCAATAGCAGTAAGCGGGTTACGCAGAGGCGTGTCGCTGTCTAACGCATAGATTGTCTCGCCAGGAGAAGACAAGATGCCTCCACCGTATATCTTCAGTTCATCTTTGGCTCTCACCAATCCAAACTCTACGGTGAACCAATAAAGACGAGCAAGATAAACTCGGTCTTCCTTGCTCGCAGCAAGGCCCAACTTTCCGTAAGTGTGAGTAAAATGAGCAAATGCAGGATTCGTTAGTAGCGGACAATGACCGAATACTTCATGGAAAATATCCGGCTCCTGCAAATAATCAAATTCTTCTCTAGTGCGAATAAAGGTGGCAACAGGAAATTGCTTATTCGCCAGTAATCTGAAAAATTCGCCAAAATTTATTAATGCAGGTACTTCAGCTGTTTGCCACCCCGTTTTCTCCATCAGTACTTTGTTGATGTCGGGTAGCTGAGGGATTTCCTTTTCATTTAACTTCAACAAATCGAGACCGTCCAAGTATTCTTGGCACGCTCTTTCTTTCACCAGCGGTATTTGCCTCGCATAGAGTTCCGACCAAATTTGGTTCTCTTCGTCTGACCAATGGATAATGCCATTCTCGTCAGATTGTCTCGACTGGTATTGCGTTGATTTTGGCATAACTTCTGTAACCAATAGGGTTTAAAAAACTTGTCTATCAGTCTAATGAAATTCGCGACGTCGAAAAGTGTAAGCCCTTACTAGCGACTCGGTTTTGCTGTAACAGGAATTTTACAACACTGAGTAAATACATTGTTTTATATAAGAAAAAGCCGCTATTACGAGCGGCTTTATCCAAGTTTGCTTGTTGCGCTATCGCCAATTAAAGACGGCTAATTTCTTTATTGAGTTGATATTCACGAGACGTTACATAAGTTTCCATTTTGCGAAGTCGAACTTCTGCTTTTTCAAAACGGTTGCGAATATCGTGAAACGCTTGCTTTGGTGGCTCGCCCGCCTGCCATACTTTGGTTTTCACTTCCACTTTTGTGCTTTTTACCTGACCACCGTTGGGGTTTGTCCATCCCTTCCCCTTAGAGAAAACAGGTTGCGTTGGTGCATTTTTTAACCCAACAGGTTTCTTATCGAGAATGAACCAAGCTGCAATGTATGCAACAAAGATGAAAGGTCCGGCTAACAAGAAAAAACCTGTTACAACCAAAATCCTTACTAACCAGGTTTCTAAGCCGAAATATTCAGCGATACCCGAGCACACGCCTGCGATTCTTGCATTTTCTGGGTTGCGATAGAGCTGCTTACCGTTTCTCATGCTCTATTCCTCCACTCAGGTGCCTCGCTGTCTAAAATGGCCTCTAGAGTTTCAATTCGTTCGCTCATTTTCTCGGCTTTCTCGGCTAAGTCTTGCAAAGATGCATGCTCTTCCGCACTTAATCCCTGATTCACTTGCTTTTTGCTTCGGTAGTGTAATATTAGCCATATGGGAGCCACGAATATTGAGAACACCACAAGGGGCATCACCAACACTGCAATTGTACCTTCATCCATCTCAATCTCTCCTACAAACTCTGATGTAATTACCCTCCTTCCGATTTCACATCCGGAGGGTACACCCTATTCTTATTATTCTGATTTTTCAGTGCTTTTATTTGCACCTTTAACTTTCGCTTTTAGTGCCGCTAGTTCGTCTTCCACTTTATCGCTAGCTTCTAACTCGGCAAACTCGTCTTGTAACGTTTTCTTACCTAAATCGTAAGCTTCAACCTGTGACTCAAGGTCATCGATTTTGCGCTCATATTGCTCAAAGCGTCCCATCGCATTATCTACTTTAGTGCTATCCAGCGTCTTTTTCACTTCAAGACGAGAGCTCGCGGTTTTCTGGCGCATAATAATCGCTTTTTGGCGACTCTTAGCATCCGCCAGCTTTTCTTGAAGCTGACCAATTTCATCCTGTAGCTTGCTGATTTGCTCATCAACAATGGCGAGTTCTTTACTTAACGCTTCAGCAGTTTCTGCAGACTTCTTTTTTTCCTGCAGCGCAGCACGCGCCAAGTCTTCTCTGTCTTTGCTCAAAGCAAGCTCAGCTTTAGCTTCCCAGTCGTTTGCATCGCTTTCATACTTTGCAATTTGATTAACTATTTCTTTTTTATTGGCTAAGGTCTTTGCTGATGCTGACCGCACCTCAACCAATGTGTCTTCCATTTCCTGAATGATTAATCTAACCATTTTCTCAGGATCTTCCGCTTTATCTAAAAGCGCATTAATATTCGAATTCACAATATCTGTAAAACGCGAGAAGATACCCATAATAATTACCTCTTGCTAAAAATGGTACGTGCTTAAAAAACACCATACTTGATAAATAGATTACTCTTGGTATTAATTGTATTCAATATGCTTGCCAACTTTATAACTGTGCTAACCTGCTATTTTTCATGAACTTTTTATTAGTTTAAATAATGCTCGTTTCTCAATATATTTTGTTCTACACTATTAATTGGTCGAAATGACTAACTTTTGAGGGATTTAATGAGTAGGTATCGACAGCAAGACAATTTGCTTGGCCAGGCGAATAGTTTTCTAGAAGTTTTAGAGCAAATTTCACAAATTGCACCGCTAGATAAACCTGTGCTCGTAATAGGTGAGCGAGGCACTGGTAAAGAACTTATAGCCGCGCGCCTCCACTTCTTATCTAAGCGCTGGGATCAAAACTATATTAAGCTTAACTGTGCTGCCTTAAGTGAGAGCCTATTAGAAAGTGAGCTATTCGGTTATGAAGCAGGTGCATTCACCGGTGCTTCAAAACGTCGTGAAGGTCGCTTTGAAGTGGCGCACAACGGCACCTTATTTCTTGACGAACTGGCTAATACTTCTGGCCTTATTCAGGAAAAGCTACTGCGCGTTGTCGAATATGGTGAGTTTGAGCGTGTAGGTGGCAGTAAGTCCGTAAAAACTGACGTACGCCTTATTGCAGCTACAAACGAAGACTTACCCGCTCTTGCCGATGCAGGTGAATTTCGTGCAGACTTACTCGACCGACTTGCCTTCGACGTTATTACCATTCCGCCGCTACGTGAGCGCCGTGAAGATATCATGATGTTGGCCGAGAATTTTGCCATTAATATGGCCCGTGAAATGGAAATGGAATTATTCAGCGGCTTTACTGAAAAAGCCAAACGTACACTACTTGATTACGATTGGCCTGGTAATATTCGTGAACTCAAAAACGTGGTCGAACGCGCGGTATACCGAACCAACAACCCTCATCTGCCTGTGCATGAAATCGTTCTTGACCCCTTTGAGTCAGCTTACCGCCCTAAAGGTAGAGTAAAGACCAATGACAGAGTTAATACGCCGGACTCACCCGTTATTAATTCCCCTTCAGAGACTTTTGCCACAAATGAGCGCATTGAGAGTGCCGACGTTACGCCACTCGCACCAGTGAAAAAGCCAGAAATTGTTGAATATCCAATAGATTTGAAAGAACGTTCTCAACAACATGAGATAGATATGATAAAACAGGCACTTGCTGACAGTCAGTTTAATCAGAAGAAGACTGCTGAAAAATTGAGCTTGACGTATCATCAGCTGCGAGGTTATCTCAAAAAATATAACTTACTAGATTCTTCCGCGGAAAGCGTCGAGGCGTAAAACATGTCCCATGGTTTGGTAAAGCGTTTGTTATCGTGTTTATGTACAGCGCTTCTTGTTGCATCCTGTGCTAAGCAGAACAAACAAGCGTTTTACAATACGGGTATTATATACTGCTCTGAAAGCAATCCGGTTACCTTTAATCCTCAGCTAGATACATCAAGCACCACTTCAGATGCATCTTCACATCAACTTTACGACAGGCTGCTTGATTTTGATCCTGAGTCTGGTCGTATCGTGCCGAGTTTAGCAAGTAGCTGGTTAGTAAGCGATGACGGGCTCACCTACGCTTTTCAGCTAAGGAAAGATGTTTGGTTTCACACTACGCACTACTTTACGCCAACAAGAAATTTTAACGCTGACGACGTTATTTTTAGCATAGACAGATGGCGCCTACGTTCGCATCCATATCACTATGTGTCGGGCGGACGCTATCCTTACTTCGAGAGCATAGGTCTTGCTCAAAATATCGCGTCGGTAGAGCGAATAAACGGTTATCGCGTCGAAATCACGCTTAAACGCAGAGACAGCTCGTTTTTGGCAAATCTGGCAACCGATTTTGCCGTGGTTTTGTCAGAAGAATATGCTAACCAGCTGGCACAGTTAGGGACACCGAGCAAAATCGATGAGCTTCCAGTAGGTACTGGACCTTTTAAATTCGATAGCTATCGCAAAGATCATTTTATTAAGTACCTGCGCCACAACAACTATTGGCGTGACCAGATGATTGAAGCGCGTACAAATGGCGAAGTCTTAATTCCTGACAATGCTCTAGATAGTGCTAATCAAGATTTTGAAAAAGAACGAGGTCGAGGAAGTACGGCTGAATACCATGACGAAGATAGCCCAGTTGTGGAGCAACTTATATTTGATATTACGCCAAGAAGCTCATTAAGGCTGGCTAAGTTAATGACAGGTGAATGCGACGCTACCGCTTTTCCTGCACAAACTGAACTTGAAGTAATTCGTACAAAGGAAGACCTGACACTAGCGGAAAAGCCGGGACTAAACATTGGATTTTGGGCTTTTAACACCCAACGACCTCCTTTTGATAACCCAGATATAAGACGAGCGCTAGCAGCAGCAATCGACAAGAATACATTACTAGAAGCCGTGTATTTTGACAGTGCTACCAGAGCTAAGACCCTTCTGCCTGCGGCAAGTTGGGCGTTTCAAAATGACGCAGATGATACGGCCTATAATCCAGTTTTGGCGCGTAAATTACTGGCTAACGCGGGCGTTGAACAAGGCTTTTCTATGACGATATGGGCCATGCCTGTTGAACGTTCTTACAATCCTAATGCAACAAAGATGGCCGAGCTTATTCAGCGCTATCTGCGCGATGTAGGCGTAGAGGCAACTATTGTCAGTTACGATTGGGCTACCTTCAGACGCCACCTTCAGGAAGGTCTGCACGACTCAGTATTAATTGGTTGGTCTGCCGACAATGGAGACCCGGATAATTTTTATCGTCCGCTTTTGAGCTGTGGCGCTATCCCCTCTGGTACGAATCGCGCCATGTGGTGTAGTGAAGACTATGATAAGTTACTCAACGATGCACTTCAGACCGATGATATTGAAGAGCGCACAGCCATTTACAGGCAAGTTAACCGACTACTATACGAACGCCTTCCACTTGTTCCCATCGCACATGCCTACCGCTATCAGGCATACAGGAATGAACTGGAGGGAATGAATATTAATCCCTTTGGCGGTGTACGATTTGGTGGAGTTAAAAAAGCACTGTGATCCAGATCCTCGTAAGATACTGCACTTTATTCGTATTAACGCTTTTGGTGTTAGCGATTATGTCGTTTTCACTCGCCTACCTTTTTCCAGGTGATACACTTGAAAACTTGACAGGACTCGTGCCGCAAAATGAAATGCAACGCGCGGCATTGGAACAGCAATTTAAGCTTGATCAACCCTACATTTTTCAGTTTTTCTATTATGCGGGCAACTTGCTTATTGGCGACTGGGGGTACAGTTTTACGTCAGGCCTACCGTTGAGAGAAGAAGTGGGAATTGCAATGCCAGCCACGATTGAATTGGCCACCTATGCCATGTTAATGGCGTTATTTGTTGGTATACCGCTGGGATATTATGCAGGGATTCGCAGTTATTCAACGTCTGACCATCTAATAAACACTGCCAGTATTACCACTTATTCTTTTCCGGTTTTCTGGTTTGCGCTCCTACTGATTTTAATTTTCAGCTTGCAGTTAGACGCAGCGCCGCTATCAGGTCGTATCAGTTTGCTTTATAACATCGAGCCCATTTCTGGCTTTATTCTTATTGACATTTTATTATCAGACATAGAAAACAAAACGTTAGCGTTCAAAGATGCGTTGTCTCACTTAGCATTACCCACGTTTTCCATTGGTGCTATCGCCACCGCGTCTATGATTCGTATAACAAGACGTTCTGTTATAGATGTAAAACACCGTCCCTACATCGCGGCAGCAATATCCCGAGGCTTGTCGAGTTGGCAAATATTTTTTCGTCATATTCTGCGCAATGCGTTGCTGCCGATCTTACCGTTAATGGCGATTCAAATTACGACATTGATAACGAACGCTATGATTGTCGAAACCTTGTTTTCTTGGCCAGGAATTGGCAATTGGCTGATTCAAGCCATCTATCAACGAGATTACCCTGCCCTTAGGATTGGTATGATGGCGGTATCTACGGTGGTAATTACACTAACGATATTGGTCGATCTGTTTAACCGAATGATTGACCCCAGTAGAGAGAAATACGAACGTGCCACAGTATAGTTTATACGACGAAGAGTTCCATCCGTCTCCGTGGCAACGAACATGGGCATCATTTAAAGCGAGCCACATCGCTATGCTCGGCTTAATCATGCTAGCATTTTTCGTTGTTTGCGCGCTGTTTGCACCAATTATCACTCCCTATGATGCAGTGGAACAAAATATCGACGGCCTGTTAATACCGCCTAGTTGGTTGGCCAATGGATCCATATCTCATCTATTTGGAACCGATGCGTTGGGGAGAGACTTATTTACCCGTATTATTTATGGATGTCGCATCACTTTAGGCACCGCGTTTATTACCGTTGTGCTGGCCATGTTAGTTGGAGTAAGTTTGGGCACGTTTGCGGGTATGTTACGGGGTGTTCGCTCAAGTATCGCCAACCATTTACTTGATGCTCTTATGGCCATTCCCACACTCCTTATTGCAATAATTATCGTTGCTATATTGGGCACCGGTTTAGTGAACAGTATGTGGGCAATTACCCTTGCCCTGATCCCCCAGTTCGTGCATCACACAAGAAGCTTTGTGCGTGCAGAAATGAAAAAAGACTATATTGTGGCGTCTAAATTGGACGGTGCCAGTAAGTGGCAACTTTTTGTTCATTCTATATTACCCAATATGACGGAAATGCTGGTTGTACAGGGTACGCTAGCGCTTTCTATTGCGGTTATCGACATATCTGCACTGGGTTTTCTAAATTTAGGTGCACAGTCACCACTACCAGAACTTGGGGTTATTTTAGCTGATGGGCTAGATGTTGCTTATCTCGCACCGTGGAACGTTGCAGTACCCGGCATGGCAATTTTCTTTATGGTGCTGTCTATAAACATAGTGGGTGATGGTTTGCGTTCAGCACTGAAAAAAAGAGTGAGTTATTAATATGCCAATGCTTGATATTAAAAACCTCACTTTGGAGATACAAAGCAGCGATGGCACAATTAAAGCATTGGATAAAGTTAACTTGTCTGTTAGCAGTGGAGAAATTCGTGCACTGGTAGGAGAATCGGGTTCGGGTAAAAGCTTGATCGTGTCCGCCATTTGCGGAGCCCTTCCTAGCCAATGGAACTTAACGGCTGACCGCATGAGTTGGAATGGTGAAAACCTGCTGAGCATGTCTGTCCAGCAACGCCGTGAGGTTATGCGTCGAGAAATAGCGGTGGTATTCCAAAACCCTCAGGCAAGCTTAGATCCGTCGGCCACCCTTGGCGAGCAGCTAGAAGAGAGTATTCCTGATGAATTTGTTGAAGGGAGCTGGTTCTGGCAACGGGCACAGCATCGCAAAAAAACTGCGATAAGCACCGTTCACAAAGTGGGTATAAAGCACCACAAACATTACTTAAGCGCTTTTCCTCATCAAATACCGGCCGATATAGGTCAAAAGTTCATGATCGCGATGGCGTTAGTTTCACAGCCTAAATTACTTATTGCTGATGATCCAACCCGGGGAATGGAGCCTACGACAAAAACACAAATTCTGAAGCTCTTCACGCGACTGAATCAGACTCGCTCGCTCTCGATTTTATTTGTCAGCCACGACCTACTAGCCATTGCGAGCATGTCCCATTCTATGACGGTGCTGTATGCAGGGCAAACTGTAGAATCGGGTAGAATGAAGCATATTAAAAAGCGTCCACTACATCCTTACACGAAAGCATTGCTAGACAGTGCGCCAAGCTTCAGAAAGGACTTACCGCCGAAATCGCTGCTACCTACGCTTGGTGGCTCAATTCCCACGCTACAACATTTACCTATTGGTTGCCGATTAGGTCCGCGTTGCCCTCGCGCTCAGCGCGCCTGTGTGCAAACGCCGGCCGTACGTAAAATTCACGATCACTATTATAGCTGTCATTTTCCGCTACATATGGAGAAGCTATAATGGATATCATGCAGGTAAACGATCTCACTTTTGTTCATAATGAAAAAAAACGTTGGCTGAAACGTCCTGAAGTATTTCAACTTGGCCCGGTAAACTTAAGTGTAAAACGTGGCGAAACCATTGCTATAATTGGTGAGAATCGTTCAGGTAAATCGCTGTTAGCTAAGCTATTAGTAGGTGCACTACCCGCCGATGCTGGTGAAATTGAAATTAACACGCACAAGTATTTAGCCAAATATCAGTCTAAAGATAGCCAGCACAAACGTACCCATGACATCCGAATGATTCTTCAACACAGTTCGGAATCTATGAACCCTTCGGTACCTGTGGGAAAAATTTTAGATGAACCCTTACGTTTAAATACCGGACTTAGTGAAGCAGAACGCAAACCAATTATTGAAGATATGTTGGTTAAGGTAGGCTTGTTGCGCGAGCACTATTACTTTTATCGTCACATGCTTTCTGATGGTCAACAACAGCGCGTAGCACTGGCCAGAGCCATTGTCTTAAAACCTAAAGTGTTAGTGGCAGACGAGCCCTTTGCAGCATTAGACCCGTCAATTCGTTCGCAAACGGTGAATCTTATATTGAGGCTTCAGCAAGAGCTTGGCTTAGCGTTTATCTTTATAAGTCACAACCTAGGCATTGTACGTCATATTGCAGATAGAGTTATTGTGATGGAAGGCGGCGAAATCGTAGAAGAAGGAAAGACCGAAACTATATTCAGGTGGCCGCAACACACTCGTACAAAAAAGCTAATTACTGCTTACCAGTCTCTAGTACCACAAAATACTATTCGAGGATAGCGTGGTCTTTGGTAAGGCGCATTTAATTTTAGCAAGTCATATTTGTATATTGGACAGGCTCGTTTTGTTCAACGAAATGGAAAATGCTAAAAGGCCTCGACGGGCTAATTAGAAACAAAAAAGGGGCTAATAAAAGCCCCTATAAAACCTTCATTTGCTCTTTCTAACCAACGAGAGCCAAAAGAATACCTGCGGCAACTGCACTACCTAGCACGCCCGCCACGTTAGGCCCCATTGCTTGCATAAGTAAGAAGTTATGAGGGTTTGCTTCCAGTCCTACTTTGTTCACTACCCTGGCGGCCATTGGCACAGCAGAAACGCCAGCAGCGCCAATCAGTGGATTTATACTTCCACCGGACATCTTACTCATTAGCTTTGCCATAAGTACACCCGCAGCTGTGCCTATACCAAATGCGATAGCGCCAAGCCCCAAAATACCTAGAGTCTCAACCGTAAGAAACGCTTCGGCTGACAACTTCGAGCCTACGGCTAAACCTAGGAAAATAGTGACCGTATTGATGAGTTCGTTTTGGGCTGTTTTGCTCAATCTATCTACAACACCACACTCTTTCATTAGGTTGCCAAAACAGAACATACCTACAAGTGGCGTCGCTGCTGGTAAAAACAAGATGGTCATTAACAAAACTGCGAGTGGAAAGATAATCTTCTCTCTCTTTGACACAGGTCGAAGCTGCCCCATTTTTATCTCGCGTTCTTCTTTTGTAGTCAAAGCTTTCATGATTGGCGGCTGGATAATAGGCACCAATGCCATGTAAGAGTATGCAGCGACTGCAATCGCACCAAGTAAATCAGGTGCAAGCCGCGACGCGAGGAAAATAGCCGTTGGCCCATCTGCGCCACCAATAATAGCAATGGCGCTTGCATCCTTTAACGTAAACTCAAAACCCGGGATCAGGTTTAAAGCGATAGCGCCAAACAAGGTTGCAAAAATCCCAAACTGCGCCGCTGCGCCAAGTAACAACATTTTCGGGTTAGCAATGAGCGCACTGAAATCCGTCATTGCGCCGACGCCCATAAAAATGAGTAGCGGAAATACACCGGTATCAATGCCGATTTTATAGATGTAATGAAGCAAACCACCCGCTTCAGAAAACCCAGCAATCGGAATATTCGTCAACAACGCACCGAAACCGATGGGCAATAAAAGCAATGGCTCGAACTTTTTCACAATGGCTAGGTACAGTAAACCAAAGCCTACGGCCATCATTATCAGCTGGCCCGCCTCAAAATGCGCAAGCGCGGTACTATCCCAAAGTACCATTAACTTATCCATGCATTACCCCAATAAGATTAATGGTTGGCCACTTGTTACAGCATCACCTTCACCTACGACAATGTCGGTAACTGTCCCGGTGTATGCTGAACGGATCTCAGTCTCCATCTTCATGGCTTCGAGGATCATCACCACATCGCCTTCTGATACGCTGTCACCGTTTCTTACCAAGATTTTAAACACGTTACCCGCTAATGGCGCATCAATAGACTCTGACGAGTCTGCAGCAGCTGGTGCTGCGCTGCTCTTTGGAGTTTGGGGCTGCGTATTCCCACCGCTAGCAGGAGTCACGCTTGTTAAGGTACCAGAAGGAGCAACTTCGACGCGATATACCTTCCCATCTACATTGACATCATAAGTTTCTGACGAGTTAGATGCTTTTGCGTTTGACCTGGCTTCAGCAGCCTTAGGCGCATTCGAGATTTGCGACTCTTGCGCGCTAGGTACGGGTTCAAATGCATCAGGGTTGCCGCGGTTTTCGATAAACTTAAGGCCTATCTGCGGAAATAAGGCATAGGTCAACACGTCATCAATTTTATCGTCTGACAGTGATAGTTGCTTTTTCTCAGCCAATTCATCCAGCTCTTTACTCAGTGCTTCGAGCTCAGGCGCAATATTGTCGGCGGGTCGGCACGTTACCGGCTCTGCTCCATCAAGCACACGCGCCTGCAACTCTTTATTTACTTGTGCAGCAGTAGCGCCATATTCACCTTTGAGCACGCCTGCGGTTTCTTTGGTAATACTTTTATAACGCTCGCCGGTGAGTACATTGAGTACTGACTGCGTGCCTACAATTTGTGAGGTTGGCGTAACGAGAGGGATAAATCCAAGATCTTCCCGTACTCGTGGAATTTCCTTTAATACTTCTTCGAATTTATCTTCAGCGCCCTGCTCTTTAAGCTGGCTTTCCATGTTGGTTAGCATACCGCCTGGCACTTGCGCTAAAAGAATACGTGCATCGACACCTTTAAGACTACCTTCGAACTTGCTGTATTTCTTTCTTACCTCTCTGAAGTAACTGGCAATGTCTTCAAGCTCAGGCAGTGAAATGCCCGTATCGCGCTCTGTTCCTTCTACAATAGAAACCATAGTCTCAGTTGCGCTATGGCCATAAGTCATGCTCATTGAAGAAATAGCCGTGTCCAGCATATCAATACCGGCATCGATAGCTTTTTGATATGTCGCCGTGCTCAAGCCTGTAGTGGCGTGGCACTGCATGGCAATGGGGACATCAACCGTTTCTTTTAACCCCGTAATCAATGCCTCGCACTCGTACGGTTTTAAAAGCCCAGCCATGTCTTTTACACAAATAGAATGAACGCCTAAATCTTCTAACTGCTTCGCCATTTCAAGCCAAAGTTTAAGATTGTGCACAGGGCTTACCGTATAAGAAATTGTCCCTTGTGCGTGAGCGCCACTGTCTATGGTCGCTTTTATTGCGGTTTTCAAATTTCTAATGTCATTCATGGCATCAAAAATTCTAAATACATCTACGCCACTTTCGTGAGCGCGCTCTACAAAGCGAGTAACAACATCGTCAGCATAGTGGCGGTAGCCCAAAAGGTTTTGACCACGTAACAACATTTGTTGCTTAGTATTTGGCATGGCTGCCTTTAACTTTCGAATGCGCTCCCAAGGATCTTCACCTAAATAACGAATGCATGCGTCAAAGGTAGCACCTCCCCAAGATTCGACAGACCAGAAGCCTGCTTTATCTAACTTTTCTGCAATGGGAAGCATATCCTCAATACGCATACGCGTAGCAAGAAGCGATTGATGGGCATCACGCAGGACTAGCTCGGTAAGGGCCAGAGGCTTTGACATGGTAACTCCTGATTAGGCTTATTTTTTAGAATTGTGACGATGGGTATGGATGGCTGCGGAAATAGCTGCGATAACATTTCCGTCTATTCCAGGTTGTACCGCTTGATTGTTTCTTTTTACATTAACTGAGGGCTCCTCTATTTCCCCAGGGAACGCTTCGCAAAACCGCGCAATTAAATGTATACCTACGATAAGAAGCCCGAGAAATGAGAAAACGAACACCATTCCAATGAGCATTAATGAACCCGCTTCAACAAGCAAGCTACTGACGGATCCCGAATTCATATTCAATCCTGTTTGTATATTTGTATTTGAATAAGTATCACGAGGTTTTTTAAAAAACAACAAAACAGCATAAAAAACCAATAAAAACCCTATAGAACGCCACCATATGAAATTTAATGCACTTTTGCCTAATAAAATTGCAACAAAGACTCAATAGGCTATCAGTAACTGAATTTAGGTCTCGCCCATCAATCGTTCATTTTGTAAGGCATAATTTAATGAAAGCCTATGTTGTCTGAGAAGTCACTATCTAACTGCTTTGCAAAATCTTTTGCGTGCATGGCTACTAACTCGAGCTGCATGTGCTGCTCGTCTTCCGGTATGTAGGCAGGAACGTTGACCGGTTTACCATCGCAATCTACCGCCATAAAAGTGATAAAACAGCGATTTGCCACCGTCGTTGTGTCTGCGGTCGCATCGCCAGATTTCACCACAACGTAAATATGCATGCTTGATGCGCCTGTATGAACTAAAGACGCTGTAATCTCTATTAGTTGACCAACTTTAATAGGCTTAATGAATCGAATTCCGTTGGCTGAAACCGTAACGCAATAGCATTTAGACCATTGAGCTGCACACGCGTAGGCAGCTTGGTCTATCCATTTCATAACGATACCGCCGTGAACGTTCCCACCAAAGTTAACATCTGTAGGTTCTGCTAAAAATCGAAAAGTAGTGGATGGGTGTGACATAAGTTGCCTCGCTGATTACTGCTCAATTAACAGTTAAAGCTTAGCTTACTTTTCAAACAATGCACTTATAGAGGTGTTAACAAAGAAAGAAGGTAAAAAGCAGAAATGAAAAAGCCCACCTTTAAGGTGGGCTTCTCAATATGGCGCGTGTGGAAGGATTCGAACCTCCGACCGCCTGGTTCGTAGCCAGGTACTCTATCCAGCTGAGCTACACACGCGTTAACTTGTATACTTTCGAGTTTTATTCCGAAAGGTGACGCTTTTAATTAAGTGGCGCGTGTGGAAGGATTCGAACCTCCGACCGCCTGGTTCGTAGCCAGGTACTCTATCCAGCTGAGCTACACACGCGCAGAAACTTGTTGTCGACCGTCACTACCAACGAATGATAATGGCGGAGAGGGAGGGATTCGAACCCTCGATACGCGTAATGCGTATGGTTCCTTAGCAGGGAACTGGTTTCAGCCACTCACCCACCTCTCCTTGACTGCGGGGTGCATTTTACGGATTCGTTGGCGTGAGTCAAACCTTTTTTATAAAGAAAGTGTTCGCTCGCTGTCATTTTAAACGATTCGAGCAAAAAACCAGTAATCTGTTCATAATACAAGCAATTAAATAAAATGCTCGTTGCATTTTCTCAGCTCTTCCTAAATTCAGATGCTAAAAATCATCAATCACTATTAAAATTATAGCTGATGATAAACGCTTTATATCTCTTTTTATCTATTATTGCGCAATATTATCCCTGTGCGCTAACAACGAACGTCAGCAGTGAGCGAGCAACGGGCTTTTAGTCTTTATAACTCAACGCCAACAAATCAAACGCACTACACCGTCGGCTGCCGCACCAAAAAACACAATGACTATTTACCTATAAAAAACCATCGCCGGAATAACAGTAAAAACAAAAAAGGCCAGCGTAATAGCTGACCTTTTCCAATGAAGCATATAATGCAATTATTCTGCAGAGCCTGGCTGACCGCCTTTTTCTGCTTGAATGCGCATGTATATCTCTTCACGGTGCACAGAAACTTCTTTTGGTGCATTCACACCGATACGTACCTGATTCCCTTTTACACCTAGTACGGTAACGGTTACATCGTCACCAACCATAAGCGTTTCCCCAACTCGACGAGTCAAAATAAGCATTCGCTTGCTCCTGTTCCTTAATACTGAACATCATCCATTAAGATTTGCCAACCCATCAGCACGACCCGATGGAAGCGACAGTGATTCCATGTTTCTGTGTCACTTCAAAAACTCACTGTTATACACAACGATAATTATAGCTTATCTTGTAACCAAACGTTAACCGAATCTAGCGCTTGAGCCAAGTTTTCAGGCTGATCACCACCTGCCTGTGCCATATCTGGACGACCGCCTCCTTTGCCTCCTACTTGAGATGCGACAAAGTTAACAAGTTCACCCGCTTTAACTTTACTTGTGAGGTTTTTAGTAACGCCAGCAATAAGATTCACTTTCGCGTCATTAGCCACACCTAATACTACGATCCCTTCACCAATTCGGTTTTTAATGTCGTCCATCATTGAACGCAATGACTTCGCTTCAACACCTTCCAAATTAGCAATAAGAACTTTAACGCCATTTATCTCTACTGCATTACTAAGCATATCAGCACCTTGCTGACTCGCCAGTTTTTGTTTTGCAGAATTGAGCGCTTTTTCTAGTTCTTTAGTCTGGTTTTGCAGAGTAACTACACGATCGAGCACATTTTGGCTGTCTGTTTTCAATAATGAAGACAATGACGCCAAAGTAGCTTGTTGGGTTTGCACGACCTCAAGTGCGTGCTCGCCAGTAACCGCTTCAATGCGCCGAACGCCCGATGCAATACCCGCTTCACTGGTAATTTTGAACAAACCAATGTCACCAGTACGTGTAACGTGAGTACCACCACATAGCTCAACAGAGAATGGCCCCATGGTTACCACGCGAACTTTTTCGTCGTACTTTTCACCAAATAGCGCCATTGCGCCTGATGCTTTGGCTTCATCTAAATCCATAAGTTCAGTGGCTAACGTGTGGTTTGCACGTATTTCTTGGTTAACTCGTCTTTCAATCTCAGCAAGCTGCTCAGCCGTTACTGCCTCGAAATGCGAGAAGTCAAAACGCATGCGAGGCGCTTCAACCAATGAACCTTTCTGGGTTACGTGCTCACCTAGAATTTCACGCAATGCTGCGTGAAGTAAGTGTGTAGCACTGTGGTTCTTTTTAATAGCTTCACGATTTGCTGCGTCAATCGCTGCGGTTGCCGTATCACCTTTAGATACCGAACCTTTAGCAATACCTTTGTGTGCAAACGCATTACCCATTTTTTGGGTGTCGGTTACAATGAATTCACCGTTTGCCACCCGAAGCACGCCTTTGTCACCTGCCTGACCACCGCTTTCAGCGTAGAACGGCGTGCTGTCTAATACCACAACGCCTTCTTGACCGTCTTCAAGCTTCTCAACAAACGCATTGTCGGCAATAAGTTCAACCACATTCGCCTGACCTTCTACATCTGTGTAACCGGTAAATGAGGTTGTATGGTCAATGGCGAGTTTACTGTTGTAGTCTGCGCCAAAGTTGCTTGCCTGCTGTGCCCGGGCACGCTGCGCCTGCATGGCTGCCTCAAAACCTTCTTCGTCAATTTTAAGGTCGTGCTCACGCGCTACATCATTAGTTAAATCAGTAGGGAAGCCATAAGTGTCGTAAAGTTTAAACACCACGTCACCAGGCACTGTGTCGCCTTCTAAGGTTTCTAACGTATCATTTAAGATAGCCATACCACGGGCTAGCGTTTTGCTAAACTGCTCTTCTTCAACACGCAGTACTTTTTCAATTACCGGTAGCTGGTCTACAAGTTCTGGATACGCTTCACCCATTTCTTTGGCAAGTGATGCCACAAGCTTGTAGAAGAAGATATCGTTTGCGCCAAGCTGATAGCCGTGGCGAACTGCTCGACGAATAATGCGGCGTAATACGTATCCGCGCCCTTCATTTGATGGCATAACGCCATCGCAAATTAAGAAGCTGCACGAACGAATGTGATCGGCGATAACTCGTAACGATTTATTTTCTAAATCTTCGCTTCCAACAATTGATGCTGCTGATTTGATCAAGTTTTGGAAAAGGTCGATCTCGTAGTTGCTGTGCACGTTCTGCAAAATAGCGGAAATACGCTCTAAGCCCATACCGGTATCGATTGAAGGCTTAGGTAGTGGCTCCATGGTACCGTCAGCTTGTTTGTTTAACTGCATGAATACCAGGTTCCAAATTTCGATAAAACGGTCGCCGTCTTCTTCTGGTGTTCCCGGAGGACCGCCCCAAATGTGCGCACCGTGATCGTAAAAGATTTCAGAACAAGGACCACATGGACCGGTATCGCCCATAGACCAGAAGTTATCTGACGTGCTAATGCGAATAATCTTTTCTTTTGGTACACCAATATGGTTTTCCCAGATGTCGAAAGCTTCGTCATCTTCAGAATAAACGGTGACTAGGAGCTTTTCTTTTGGCAAACCAATTTCTTTGGTAAGGAAATTCCACGCAAACTCTATCGCTTCTTTTTTGAAATAATCGCCAAAGCTGAAGTTACCCAGCATTTCAAAAAAGGTATGGTGACGCGCAGTGTAACCTACGTTTTCAAGGTCGTTATGCTTACCACCAGCGCGAACGCAGCGCTGTGACGATACCGCACGGGTATAGCTGCGTTTTTCCGCACCTAAAAAACAGTCTTTAAACTGGTTCATGCCCGCGTTGGTAAAAAGAAGTGTGGGATCATCTGCCGGTACCAGTGACGAGCTCGCCACCGCTTGGTGGCCATGGCTTTTAAAATAATCGATAAACTTGTTACGTAAGTCAGCAGTTGATAATGTCATTGAAAACCTAACTTCCTTTATTCTATTTTTGAAACGTGCGATTTGCCTGTTCTAATGAGCCTTATAATCGGGGCGTTTTGCTAATACACAACACGCCAATCTCCACTATATTTCTCTGGATAATTAAAATGCACACAAATTTGCGCAACAATACCATGGATAGCGCAATTTTGTTAAGTGTAACGGGGGTAAGATAGGCTCAAATTTCACTTTAAGTAGACGAAAATAGCCAGTATTCACAAAACGAATCGCCGACAGCCCATATTTACAAGGCAACATAGGCGAGAACCCAGCCTTTCGTGCCAAAGCCGTTTTAGCTAGATTCGTTTGCGCTTACCGCATATTCAATGTGATCTTGGTAAAAGCCACGATATTGAAGAAATTGTTTCTGCTTTTGTCTCAACGCAAATTCGGTTTCATAAAACTCGCCAAACTTTTTCTCTTTTACTTTTTTGGCACTTTCAAACCAGTCAGCCTCGATTTCTCTCATTGCATGTTCTGCAGTACTTTCATCTACACCGTATTGTTGTAAGTCTAACTTAATCGCGCGGGGTCCCTTCCCTTTTAAGTACAGTGCGCGAGCTCGGCTTTCTGCAAATCTAGCATCGCTTTGGATATCAGCATCCTTGAATTCCTCCAGAATAGGTATGAAAGCATCACTCGCTATTCCCTTCTGCTGCAACTTTCGCATAATCTCGTTAAAGCTATGCTCTCGTCGTGCCAGCATGCGAGTAATCGCGTCGGTAATGATTTTTCGGTCGAACTCTGACATTTTTGTAAGCTTACTCTTCTGTATTAAACGTAGAAACCGCGTTATTTTAGCGTTAAATACTCGCGCATTGCGACTATCTAATGTTTTAAGCTCTTAACCTCTACCTGATGTAAATTGCATGACAACATCTGACTATCGCATAACAATAATAGATTCGATTGAACAGTTCTCTAAAGAGCGCTGGCAATACCTCGCAAAAGAAGTGGGCCCTTTCCTTTCTTATGAATTTTTGCATGCGTTAGAACGCAGCGGTTCGTGTAGCAATGAATCTGGGTGGCTACCTTGCCATATTGCTATAGCGAAAGGTCAGCATGAGGCTGCAAATCTTGTTATTCCTGGCTACTTGAAGACACACAGCTACGGTGAATACGTTTTCGACCACGCTTGGGCAAATGCTTATGCACAGCACGGACTCGACTATTATCCTAAGTGGATATCGGCCATCCCCTTCACGCCTGTAACGGGTCCAAGGCTCCTTAGTGATGGGCACGTTGTGCTTACTCCGGCGCTTTTACACGAACTGGAAGATACGGTGGCAACGTACGTAGAATCCGTATTTGGTGAGACCTTATCTTCTTTTCATTGGTTATTCCCAAATGAAAGCACATCGGCTCAAATCACCAATAGCGGTAACCTCAAGGCAAATGATTTACCCAATGACTTATCCATTGAACGACTTCGAAATCAATCCGACGCGCTAAACCGCTACCTGACCCGATTTGCGGTTCAGTTTCAGTGGCATAACTACGGCTATAATGGTTTCGATGATTTTCTAAATGCGCTTACCTCCCGCAAAAGAAAAGATATAAAGAAAAGTCGACGCAAACTGACCGAACAAGGTGTCCGCTTCACCTATCATACCGGAAGTAAGATTAGTCCAGAGACGCTGCAGTTTTTCACAAAGTGTTACAAAGCCACCTATTTAAAACGAAGCGGTCACGTGGGATATTTAAATGATGCCTTTTTTAAGCGACTTGTCGAGACCATAAGCGATAATATGCTTATTGTGACTGCAGTAGAAGATGAAGTAGCGGTAGCCAGCGCCCTCTTTTTTTACGATGAAACGGGGCTGTATGGGAGATACTGGGGAGCGCTGAAAGAAATAGACGGTCTGCATTTTGCCTGCTGTTATTTTGAAGGCATTGAATTTGCCATTGCGAAAAAACTACCGCTTTTTAACCCCGGCACCCAGGGTGAACATAAAATACTTCGAGGTTTCGAGCCCATTTATTGCCGTTCACATCATAAATTACGACATGTGCCGTTTCACACAGCTGTAGCAGACTTTTTACAGCGGGAAACGCCACATATCGCAAGCTATTTTAATCAGGCACGGAATGCTTTACCGTTTAACAAGGAATTCGTGCCTACTTTAAAAACAACGAGTGTCACTGGACCTAACGACGACACTTATAATCACAACGAGAAAAACCATGAAATATAAACTTCTTGCCGTAGCGATTGCGGCATCTTTAGGCCTTGCAGGTTGTGGTCAACCTGAGCAAGCAAAAGACCAAACTAGTAATGTTGAAGTGACAGAGATGAAGGGCGAAGCAGAACTAGGTTCTTTCGGCGTAGATTTAAGCGCTCGCAATGAAGCGGTAAAACCTGGTGACGACTTCTTTATGTACGCAAGTGGTACATGGTACGACAACTATGAACTGCCTGCTGATAAAACTCGCTACGGTGCATTTACTGGCCTTGCCGAGCGCAGTGAAGAACAAGTTAAGAACATCATTGATGGGCTAATGGAGAAAACTTCTCTGAATGAAGAAGAACAGCTTGTTCACGACTTTTTCGTTGCTTATATGGATACCGATACCATCAACGAAAAAGGTATCGAGCCAATTCAAGACGTACTAACCTCTATTGATAGCATTGAAAACAAAACTGACTTAACCAAAGCATTTGGTAACAGCTGGTTAGTAGGCTCAACCACGCCAATTGGCGGCGGTATGTGGTACAACCGCCTTGACCCAAATGAATATCAATTAAGCGTTGGTGTTGGTGGTTTAGGCCTTCCTGATCGCGACTACTACTTAAGTGATAGTGAGCGTTTTGTTAAGATACGCGAAGCTTATGTAGCACACATCGAGCAGATGCTAAATTTTGCAGGTGAAGACAACGCAGCTGAAAAAGCAGCGAATATTCTTGCCCTTGAAACACAAATCGCAGAAATTCAGTGGCCTCGTGAAAAACGCCGTGACCGCGACCTTACTCTCAATCAAATTGAGCGTAGCAAGCTGTCTGACGAATACCCTGGCTTTGATTGGGACACGTATTTTGCTCAAACCGGCTATAAAGTGCCTGAGCTAAATATTACACAGCCTGAGCCAGTAAAAGACGTTATCAAAATTATTAACGAAGCGGACTTAGCCGATTGGAAGTCGTACTTGAAGTATCACACTATTTCAAACAATGCGGACCTCCTTTCTGAAGATATCTACCTAGCCAATTTTGACTTCTTTGGTCGTACACTAAGCGGTCAGCAAGAGCCTCGACCTCGTTGGAAACGCGCAGTTAGCCAAATGTCTGGCACTGAGTCACTGGGTTTTGCTATCGGTAAGATTTACGTAAACGAATACTTCCCAGAAAGCTCAAAAGAGCAGATGGCAGAGCTGGTTGAGAACTTGCGTACAGCACTGGGTGAGCGTATTGAAAACCTAGACTGGATGAGCGAAGAAACCAAGGTAAATGCCAAAGAAAAGCTAATGGCATTTAACCCTAAAATTGGCTACCCAGACGAATGGCAGTCTTTTGATGGCGTAACCATTAGCGATAACGACTTAGTGGGCAATGTTCGTAACCTACGCACATTCTTCCAAGACCAGTCCGTAGAGCGCGAGCTAGAGAAAACGGACCGCAACCGCTGGGGTATGACACCGCAGCGCGTTAACGCCTACTACAATAGCTCGTTCAATGAAATTGTATTCCCAGCGGCTATTTTACAACCGCCATTCTTTGATCCAAATGCCGACGCTGCAGTGAACTACGGTGCAATCGGTGCCGTAATTGGTCACGAGATGGGACACGGTTTCGATGATCAAGGCTCGAAGTCAGATGCAAACGGCATTCAGCGCAACTGGTGGACCGATGCTGACCGCGCAGCGTTTGAAGAAAAAGCAGATATGCTAGCCGAGCAATACAGCCAGTACGAGCCTATCGAAGGTAACTTCGTAAATGGTCGCAACAGCTTGGGTGAAAACATTGGTGACGTGGGTGGTCTAGCCATGGCTTACCACGCCTACAAGCTCAGCCTTAACGGCAAAGAAGCCCCCGTTATTGACGGCCTTACAGGCGACCAACGCTTCTTCCTTGCGTGGGCACAAGTGTGGAAAGAAAAACGCACCGAAGAAAGTATGCTGAATCAACTTCGCGCAGGCACACACGCGCCAGGTCGTTACCGTGCTCAAGCGCCAAGAAACCATGATGCATGGTATGAAGCGTTTGACGTGAAACCAGGTGATGCACTTTATCTTGCGCCTGAAGAGCGCGTAAGAATTTGGTAACTCGTTTAGAAAGTGTAGATAATTAAAAAGGGCGGTTCGACTTATCTCGAACCGCCCTTTTTACTTTTCTAATCAGCATTCGCTCGGTGGTTTTTTTAAAGCAGCAGCAAGTGCTTATTTATCTTGCGGTTACTTTTTATCTTCCTTATACCTGTCTATCTTCCGTATTGAGCAACTAAATCACGAACATACTGTTTACAGCGGGCTACAGCTTCTGAAAAGTCACCGTTACCTACGCTTCCCATGGAGTAACGTAACCAATAGCCATCAATTAATGCTGCAGTAGACGCAGCAGCATTTTTGACTTGGTCAGGATGAAGTAGCTTGCGGTAGCTAAACGCTAAATTACGTTCTAACCGTTTGTGGTTAATACACTGCAAACGATGCAAGCCTTCATTGTGTAGTGACAGCGCCCAGAAATTAAACCAGGTATTGGTTGCTGAGCTTGCGCCTTGCGTTTGAGAAAAGTTATTTTCGATAATGAAATCAATCCGCTCTAACGGATCGTCAATACGCTGTGTAATTTTGAGCGCATCGAGAAGGTGGCGCATCGTTGCTTCAATTAATCCTTGCTTGTCACCAAAATAGTGACTGATTATCCCTGAAGAAAGCCCCGCCCTTTTGCTAATCAAGCTTATCGTAGTTCCGTGATAGCCAACTTCTGCCATTACTTCTAGCGTTGCTTCTATTAATTGTTTTTTGCGAACTGGCTCCATTCCCACCTTGGGCATGCTACAACTCCAAACCTTAAATCAAAAAAATAACCTGCGACAGCACAATGCCGCCGCAGGCATGATATCACGATTAAAAGGTTAAGCGTGCGTTGACTGCAACAGCGCGAGGCGCACCAATCCAAAATGCACCCGGTGCGATGGTAGACGCATAGTCTTCATCAAACACATTGTTCACTGTTAAACGAACTTCAAGTTCTTCAATACCTGGACCAATATTTTCGATGAAACCACCTACATAAAAGTCGCTAACAATATAATCATCAACTTGTATCGCGTTTTCAATATCAAGGTAGCGGCTATCTACATATTTGGTAGAAAGGCCGGCAAAATAATTATCCTGCGCCCAATCGAGGCTCACTACCGCCATGGTGTCAGGGGTACCAATAACGGTATTATCTTCAATAGCTACAAGAGACTCTTCGGGGTTATTAGGATCTGCAATCGCCGCTAACGCTT
Organism: Alteromonas sp. S015; assembly: GCF_036864485.1. Taxonomy (NCBI): domain Bacteria; kingdom Pseudomonadati; phylum Pseudomonadota; class Gammaproteobacteria; order Alteromonadales; family Alteromonadaceae; genus Alteromonas; species Alteromonas sp. S015. The sequence continues at coordinate 882,787 of NZ_JAZETO010000001.1, forward strand.
CCTCTAGTGTATCGTACTGAGTGCCTGAACTTCCTACAGTCGCTACATACTCAGACTCACTTAACGTAATTGAGGTAAACAGTGAAAACGCTTCAGTAAGTGTGATATCAGCTGAGATTTCAACACCGCTAGACTCTATTCCCCCTACGTTTTTATAACCGCCAGCAGTTTCTTCAAGGAAATCGATACCTTGTGATGTTTCGTTGCTGGTAAATTGAATACGATCGTTAAACTCAATATTATAATACGTCACACTCGCGTTAAACCCAGGCGAGGCATAGCGAAAGCCCACGTCAATGTTGTCAGCGGTTTCAGGCTTTATAAAGCGAAGGTCTGTGTCGTTTCGTTCTAGTTGCGCATCTTTAATTGCCGCAAAGTTCTCACCGTATCCTGCGAAAACTTCTACTCCTTCAATGGGTAAAGGTGCGACGATACCGGCTGAGAATAATGTATCTGAGTCAGTATTCACCGCTAAATTATTGTCTGAGTCAAAGTTGTCCGTTTTTTCAATATCGACATTAAACTTCTTGGCACCAGCGCGAATGCGGGCAAAGCCTAAATCAAGCTCATCTTCCACATAGTACATTAAGGTATCGACTGGGAAGGTTCTGTCGTACTGCACCCAGTAAGGCACGTTGTCATAATTCACGCTGATAGACGAGTTAGTAATTTTATGCCAGTCGCGAGACTCGCCACGCTCGTAGTCTTCCCACCAGATACCGAATCGTACCGTATTATCGAAATCGCCAATTTTGGTATACCAGACTGCATCAGCGTTGATACCAATGCGCTCTTTATCATAATGAGTGTGACGATAAGAGCCCACTGGAATCGCCCCTTGTTCGTGGCAACCTGGGTCATATTCTGCACCCGCGCCACCATAAGGGAAGGTCAGCGAGCTTTGACAACCTTCAATTGGGCTTAGCTGATTGCCTTGTCTGTCGACAAAGTAAATTTGCCCAAGCTGTTGGCCGCCGAAGACTGTGTTACCAACAACGAGTTCTGAGTGGCCTTGTGTACCATCATCAGTAACGTCAACGATATAAGGCGGTACCCACTCCCCACGTCCTTCGTTGTCGTGATAATACACGTTGGTCATAAAATCGACTTGGCCAATAGTGAATTCAGCCTGTAAATAGGCAAAAAGGTTTTCTCGCAAAGTAGACCAGCCTCGACGATACGCCTGATCTTGATAAGGCACGCCTGTCCACTCGTCGGTTAACTGGTCCCAGTCTGGGTTTTGTTCATATTGCGCCAGTCCATAAATGCGTTGGTAGTTGTCTTCATGCGTATCGTCGTAAGACAGGTAACCAGTAAGAGACACATCGTTAACGGTAGAGATAAACTTCATGGCTAAATGATCACGGGTGTTCTCTGCCGCTTGCTGCATAAAGTCGGAGCTTTCTTGGCTTGAAAGGCTTATCCACGCGTAGGTGTCTTTAAAGATTTCGCCCGTTTCATAACGCACATAATATTTTGACGCATCAAATGAACCAGCGGTCACACTGGTTATCAAGCCTTGTTCCGCAGACGGGTCAATGGTGGTGAAATTCAGTGTACCGCCCAAGGCTTCGTGTGAACGGGAAGCGATATCCGCCGTACCCTGAGAAACTTCAACGCCTTTCACGTTTTCAGTATCGATATAGCGATTCGCTTTTGCGCCACCACCGTAGTTTGAATTACCGTTAGCAATACCGTCTACCGTCATACCAATTTGCTGTTCGTTTAGGTTTACTTGAAAGCCACGAATAACAATAGACGTTGACCAATCATCAGCCCCAAAAGTATCTCCTTCGTTAATAAGCACACCTGGCAAGTTATCAACCGCTGCTAACACGCTGCTAAGATTAGCCTGTTGTTTAAACATATCGTCACTGGTTGCGTTATTAGCGTAAGACACGCTTCGCCCAACAACGGTAATTTCTTCTATGCGCTGTTCGTCAGCACGCTCTGCTTCTTCTGCCCACGCCACTGTAGGTGTAGTCATAGACGAAAGTGCTGCAAGTACAGCTAACGAGAGTTTATTGTGTGTTTTCATGTGTTTCCCATAGTAGTTGTGTATTGTTTACTCACTACTTTAGGGAAGAATTGTTACAGTAGCGTTAAATTTGATTGAACAATCAATCAATAAAAAGTTCATATTGTGGTGCCCAATAACATTTTTAACATCACGCGCCAGATATAACCTCCCACACTAATTCATTATTAATTCATCAAGCAGAAGATACAAAAAAGCCCTCAACAAGGAGGGCTAAAAGGGAAAGGTTTATTGAAACTTGATAGAACTTTACGACTGCGTTGCGGCTTGAAAACGGGTGTTCTTGCTTTCAGTCCCGGCTACTTGCTTTTCTGCGTAAAGTAAAGCGTCGTGTAGGGTGTCAAAGTTAGGTATACCTGGGTGCGCTTCGTTAACACCTTCAAGTACCTTGTTGACCTCAGCATTAGCGCCACAAATAACCAACTGACGACCCGCCGCTAATGCATCTGAGGTAACCGTATCAACGGCCATCGCTGCAGATACATCCATGAGTGGAACACGCGAGAAGTCTAGAATGGTTACTTTAGAACCTGGCTTCACACGTTCACGAACGTGGTGGCCCAAATCGGCAGCCGCACCAAAGCTTAGTGGCCCGCCAAAACTAAAGATTGATACTTTACCTTTCAGTGACTCCAGCAACTCATTTTCTTTTGGATCGTTGAGCGTTTCAGGGATCTTCTTAAGCTCTTCAATTTGCAGCTGTGCTATTTGCTTAACGTACGCTAACGCTGCAAATACTACACCTACTCCAACCGCTGTGATCAGGTCTACAAATACAGTAAGTGCCAGCACCATAACCATAAGACCAAAGTCCCAGCGTGGGCCCTTGTGTGCACGCTTCAGGTAGCTCCAATCGATGATATCCAAACCAACTTTAACAAGAATACCTGCCAGTACAGCGTGAGGAATTTGCGCCGCTAGCGGGCTAAGACCTAATACAATAGCCAGAAGCACTAGCGCGTGTACCATGCCTGAAATGTTGTACTTTCCACCGCTACGGATATTTACAACAGTACGCATCGTTGCGCCTGCACCTGCGATACCACCAATAAGCCCAGCGAAAGTGTTACCAATACCTTGGCCGATTAGCTCTTTGTTACTATCGTGACGGGTACGCGTCATATTATCAGCAACAAGTGATGTCAACAGGCTATCAATAGCTCCTAACACCGCAAGAATAAACGCGGCTTCAAGAATAAGCAGTGCTTTACTTTGATCAAATACTGGAAGGTGAAGACTAGGTAAACCCGTCGGGATATCACCAAGAATCGGCACCGATAGCGCTAAACTTACAAGCGTGCCAATGATGAGTGCAGCCAGTGCGCCTGGCACATACTTGCCTAGCTGCGGAGGCCACTTGTAGGCAACAACCAAGGTACCAAGGCCTAACGCCAAGGTTGCAAAATCAATATCGGCGAGCGCGGTTGGCAAGTATGTCAATGCGCCGATCGTTCCGCCTGGAGGCTCATGGCCCAGTAAACGACCAATTTGAAGGATAATAATAATGGCACCAATACCCGACATAAAGCCTGAAATCACGGGATAAGGCACTAAACGAATATACTGCCCCACGCCAAGAACACCGAAAACAATCTGGAATATACCAGCCAGAATAACTGCGGTGAAAATAAGACTAGCGTCGCCTGAAAGACTCGCGAACAAGCCTGCAAGTACAACGACCATCGGCCCCGTTGGACCTGATATTTGTGCTGGTGTCCCACCGAATAGTGCGGCAAAGAAGCCCACTGCGATAGCACCGTAAAGCCCCGCCATTGGTCCTAAACCTGACGCCACACCAAGTGCGAGTGCCAGTGGTAAGGCTACAATACCAGCTGTTAAACCGCCGGTAAAATCGCCTCGTAGGTTTGAAAGGTTAATTTTTAACATAGTCGTAGACCTTATTCGCCGCGTGCAAGTTGTGCTTCAGCGGTAGACTCGTCCATTACATCGAAATCGCCAGATTCAGTGTTGTAATAAAGCACTTCACCCGAGCCAATGTTATAAACCCAACCGTGTAGCTTAACCTGACCTGTAGCGATTTTCGCAGCAACAGACGGGTGAGTGCGAAGGTGCTGAATTTGCTGAACAACGTTTTCTTTTGTAACCGCTTCTAAATCGTCGATAGAGAGATCAGAATGACCACAGCGCTCTTTAACAACTTCAGTGGCGACTCGGCAATGACCTAGCCACTCTTTTACATGCGGAAGTGCACTCAAGCCTTCAGGGTTGATGGCGCCTTTCATCGCACCACAATCTGTGTGGCCGCAAATAACAATGTGAGAAACCCCCAATGCAGCAACTGCGAATTCAATAGAAGCTGTCATACCGCCAGTTTGATTGCTGTGAGGAGGCACGATGTTACCTGCATTACGGCAAATAAAAAGTTCGCCCGGATCAGTTTGCGTCACTAAGTTCGGGTCGATACGTGAATCAGAACACGTAATGAAAAGCACTTCAGGGTTTTGCCCAGTCGCTAGCTTTTGAAACGTAGCTTTTTTATTTGGATAAACTTCTTTCTGGAACTTGGCAACACCTGAGATAACGTGATCCATATCTAACTCCCATTTTTTTAATAATTGTAATGATTATGTAATTACGTCAGTTTCGCCTGATAGATTAATAGTTTAATATACTAACTCGCGATAGCTAAATACTATCACCACTTAGGAATCACTACCTTTAAGTTTAGTAGAGAGGGCCATTTTCACCATGCAATTTAACGGAAAGACCCCGTCAATTAACCAAATCCGCTATTTTGTAGCCGTGGCGAAGTACCTAAGTTTCAGACAGGCTGCGGGAATTTTGGGAATTAGCCAACCAACTCTGACCAGTCAAATCAGTGCTCTAGAAAATTTATTAGGTTTAACACTATTTGAGCGCTCTCGTACCGGCACACTATTATCCCCTCAAGGTAAAGCCTTGCTAGACGCAGCAGAAGAGGTATTACAGTCCTCTCAACGGTTCAGCGAAATTGCACGCGACTTATCGGAAGGTGAAGTTGTAACCTATCGTCTAGGCATTCCACCAACGCTCGGGCCTTACTTGCTTCCCTTCGTATTGCCTGATTTGCACAAACGGAAGCCTGGCTTGCGTTTTTACGTACGTGAGGGCGCCCCCAGCGCGCTGCAACATGGGCTATTGCGTGGTGAGTATGACTTAATCCTTTCTCCGCTATCAGGTGAAAACTCTCAATTGATCACACAACCGCTTTTCAAAGAGCCGCTAAAATTCGTAACGCCTTCCGACCACAAACTGGCGGGAAAAGCGTACGTTAAGCCAGAAGAAATTACTGGTGAAAAAGTGCTTACGCTAGAAGACCGACACCATTTCCACCATCAAGTACAGCGTATTTGCGATGAAATTGGTGCTGATTTACAGCGTGATTATGAAGGCACAAGTCTAGATACCTTACGTCAAATGGTGGTAATGGGCATGGGCGTTGCCTTTCTACCTGGGCTTTATATTCATTCTGAGTTGCACAAGCCCGAAGCGTTACACGTATGTGAGATTGCTGATATGCCAATTGAGCGTCAGCACTCTCTAGCGTGGCGAAACACCGCGCCGGGAAGGAAGACCTTCAGAGAAATATCAATTATTATAAAAGAGATAATTGAAACTCACCTATCGACCGCAGTGAGTATTGTCAACACAGCCGCCAGCTCTGTTCAAAAACGTTAAACTGGTTGAAATTTATTATGATTGATAGACAACATTTACGAATTGTAAGAGCGATAGATGCTGAGGGTACTATGACCGAAGCGGCAAAATCGCTTTTCCTAACCCAGTCAGCGTTAAGCCACGCAATGAAAAAATTGGAAGCGCATTTTGACGTACCGCTTTGGAAAAAAGACGGCAGAAGACTTACACTGACTCAGGCAGGCCAAAGTGTTCTGGGCTTAGCTCACAGAGTTTTACCTCAGTTTGAACATACTGAAGCCCAATTACGCAGATTTGCCGATGGTAAACAGGGTATATTGCGCATTGGAATGGAGTGCTACCCTTGTTTCGAATGGCTGTTAAAAGTTGTCGCGCCATTTTTAAAGGCCTTCCCCGGTGTTGATGTTGATGTTCGTCGCGCCTTTTCTTTTGGCGGTTTACAAGCGCTTCACGGCTACGATATTGATATATTGCTCACGCCAGACCCCCTTTCACTTGACACCATTACTTACACGCCAGTGTTTGAGTACGAGCAAGTGTTGGTCATGGATAAGCACCACCCTCTAGTAGAGAAACCATTCGTTACACCAAGAGATTTAAGCAATGAGACCCTAATAACCTACCCCGTAGAACTCAGTCGCCTGGACGTCTTCACGCATTTTCTTACGCCAGCAAATTGCACAGTAAAGCACCATAAAACGATTGAAACCACTGAAATTATCTTACAAATGGTAGCGGCCGGGCGCGGAGTTACAGCTTTACCAAAGTGGCTAGTTGAAGAAGCAAAGGAAAGTGAACGGCTTTGCACGAAATCTATGGGTGAAGCTGGCGTGGCTAAAACCCTTTATTTAGGCCATCGCAAAGCTTCTGACGTTCTGGGGTTTGTAGACGATTTTATCGCCATGTCGCAAACCCTTTCACGGGGCAACTCATAGGTCATTAGCACGTCATGCATGGTAATTTCATCCTTGAGTCATTTTTTATAAAACTACGCAATATCAACACAGAAGGCAAGACTGCGTAGCTAATTGATCACTACTGCTTAGCTGTAAAAGCAAAGATAAGCGGTAGGCGTAGATACTTTTACGTCAAAAGAAGTATCGGCAGGCACATTAAAACTGGTACCCGTTGCGAAAGATTGCCATTCGTCACTTCCTGGTAGTTTCACCACTAGCTCACCTTCAACCACTTTCATTAGCTCTTTTTGCGAGGTAGAAAATGTGTATTCGCCCGGCGACATTACGCCCGAGGTACAGGGGCCGTTTGCAGATTCAAACCCAATCGAGCTCACTTTGTTGTCGAAATAATGGTTTACTTTAAAGCTCATAGCTGCTCCTTTCATTGATGCAATTGATACTTCTTTAGCGTTTTTGCCAAATAAGCATATGGTTGTTGGCGGGCATGTCGATAATGTCTTGCAAGCTTAACTCGCCTGCCCAAGCAGTAAGCTCGTTTATATCGCGATAGCCACCATAGCCGCGCGCTAAAAGCGACGTATGGAAAGCTTGGTTACTTTCAGATGTAAATTTACCGCTATGTGTAAAAGGGCCATACTGGCAAAAAACTCCCCCTTTGGGTAAGTGAGTTGCCACAGACTCCATTAGTAGCTTCACCTCTTCTTTTTGCATGATGTGTGCGGTGTTTGCCGTGAAAACACCGTCTACATCGAGATTAGGAAAGGCATCTTGCCCGACGGTGAATGCAACAGGAGGTTTCACATTACCCGCATTTGCATCACTCAGCCACGCGGCAATTCCCTCGTGGTAGTGTGGTTGGTCGCTTGTGTGCCAAATAAGATGGGGTAAGTGCTCAGCCAAAAATACAGCGTGTTGACCTGTTCCGCTTCCTATTTCCAATACTTGTCGGCAGTTGGAAAATGTACGTTCAAGCACGCTCAAAATAGCGCGCTTGTTGTTTTCACAGGCCTGACTAAAAGGCTTTTCGACTTGCATAAACGTTACCTGCCTTACCAGCATTAATCACTTAGGTTAGGACCTAACCACTTTTCAGCTTCGTCTATGGTCCAGCCTTTACGTGTGGCGTAATCTTCTACTTGGTCGGCTTGAATTTTGGCAACCGCAAAGTACTTTGCGTCAGGGTGAGCAAAATACCAACCCGATACCGACGCGCCCGGCCACATGGCGTAACTTTCCGTAAGCTTCATACCAGTGTGCTGCTCTGCCGACAATAAGTCCCAAATAAGCTGCTTTTCAGTATGCTCGGGACACGCGGCGTAGCCTGGTGCCGGTCGAATGCCTTGGTATTTTTCGCGGATAAGTTCTTCGTTACTTAGTGATTCGTTAGCGGCGTAGCCCCAATAGTGCTTACGCACCTGCTCGTGCAGATATTCCGCAAACGCTTCGGCAAGTCTGTCTGCCACTGCTTTTACCATAATACCGTTATAGTCATCGCCTGCTTGAATATAGCTATCAGCAAGCTCGTCTTCCCCTATACCACCGGTAACGGCAAAAGCGCCGACATAATCATTTATGCCACTCGACTTTTCAGCCACAAAGTCTGCTAAACAATAATTAGCGAATTTGTCTTTTAGCGTTTGCTGACGCAGATGATGGGCAACGCCTTGAACCTGATTTCTCGACTCATCGGTGTAAATTTCAACATCGTCATTAACGCGGTTTGCAGGAAATAAACCGATAACACCTTTTGCCTGAAGACTGTTCTCTTCGATAACTTTATCCAGCATAGCATTGGCATCGTTGAACAGCGACTGCGCCTGCTCCCCCACTACTTCATCTTCAAGTATACGCGGGTACTTGCCTGCCAAAGACCAGGTTAAGAAAAACGGCGTCCAATCAATGTAGTTGCGCAACGTAGCTAAATCGGCGGTTACCGGTGTTACACCCAGGCTCGCAGGTTTTACTGGCAACGTCGTAAAATCTGGCTTAAAAGCGTTTTCTCTGGCCTGAGCTAACGTCACCGGCTTGCTGCGTGGCTTTTTACGGGCGTGCTGTTCGCGTACCGTATCGTATTCTTTTGCCAGTTCTTGCGCATAAATATCACGAGACGCTTTGTTTAAAAGGCGCTGACACACGCCTACTGCTCTACTTGCGTTTGGAACATAAGCCACAGGTGCATGATAATTTTGTTCAATTTTTACCGCAGTGTGCGCTTTAGACGTCGTCGCCCCGCCAATAAGAAGCGGAATATCAAAGCCCTGACGCTCCATTTCTTTGGCAACGTGAACCATCTCATCAAGTGATGGTGTAATAAGGCCTGACAGGCCAATCATATCGACGTTTTCATCTTTGGCGGTTTGTAAGATTGTCGCGGCCGGCACCATCACGCCAAGATCAATCACTTCAAAGTTATTACACTGAAGTACCACGCCTACAATATTTTTACCAATATCATGAACGTCGCCCTTTACCGTGGCTAAAAGAATTTTGCCGTTGCTTTTAGCATCGTCTGACTTTTCTTCTTCAATAAAAGGCTGTAAATGGGCTACCGCTTTTTTCATTACACGTGCCGACTTTACCACCTGAGGAAGGAACATCTTACCTTCGCCAAACAAATCTCCCACCACGTTCATGCCGTCCATTAACGGCCCTTCGATAACGTGTAACGGACGCTCAGCCTGCTGACGCGCTTCTTCGGTGTCTTCAATGATGTAATCGGTGATCCCTTTCACAAGGGCGTGCTCTAGGCGCTTATTCACCTCCTGCTCGCGCCAGGATAAATCTTCCTTCGCAGCAGCCTTACCGTCGCCTTGATAGTTAGGTGCAATATCGAGCAAGCGTTCAGTGGCATCGCTTCTGCGATTTAAAATCACGTCTTCAACTGCATCGCGCAATTCAACGGGTATTTCGTCGTATACCTCTAGCTGCCCCGCATTCACAATAGCCATATCCATACCGGCGCGAATAGCGTGATATAGGAATACCGAGTGCATAGCTTCGCGAACCGGATTATTTCCCCTGAACGAAAACGAAATATTGGAAAGGCCACCGGAAATATGGGAGTACGGGCAAGTTTTACGAATCTCACGAGTAGCTTCAATAAAATCAACCGCGTAGTTGTCGTGCTCTTCAATACCTGTCGCTACTGCAAAAATGTTGGGGTCAAAAATAATATCTTCTGGTGGAAAGCCTATTTCTTCAGTAAGCAGCTTGTAGCTACGCTGACAAATCTCAACTTTTCTAGCCTGTGTATCGGCCTGACCGGTCTCGTCAAACGCCATCACCACGGTTGCAGCACCATAACGCTTTATTAGCTTGGCTTGGTTTAAGAAGAGCGCTTCCCCTTCTTTTAAACTAATTGAGTTAACAATTGCTTTGCCCTGTACGCACTTAAGCCCCGCTTCTATAACTTCCCATTTAGACGAATCAATCATGATGGGCACGCGGCTGATATCCGGCTCAGAGGCAATAAGATTCATGAAGGTGATCATTGCTTGCTTGGAATCAAGCATAGCCTCATCCATGTTGATATCGATAATTTGCGCGCCGTTTTCAACTTGCTGTCTTGCAACATCAAGCGCGGCTTCATAATCACCATCGAGGATAAGACGTTTAAAGCGAGCCGAACCCGTTACGTTAGTTCGCTCACCAATATTGATAAATGTGGAAAATTCTGCGCTCATAATGCCCTCCTAGTGTACAAACGGCTCTAGGCCTGACAAACGCATTTTAGGTTCAAACTGTGGTACTTTTCGCGGCGAAATGCCTTCAACCGCGTTAGCAATATCGCGAATATGCTCGGGAGTGCTACCACAACAGCCGCCCACAATATTGACAAGTCCCGACTGGGCCCACTCTTTAATATGTTCAGCCATTTCTGGCCCTTCCATATCGTACTCACCAAACTCGTTGGGTAAGCCAGCATTAGGGTGAGCAGAAATGAAGCACTCGCTGATTGCGGCGACTTCATCGACATATTGTCGCAAAAGGTCCGGACCTAAAGCGCAGTTTAAACCGAAAGAGAAGGGGCTAATGTGACGCATTGAATAGTAAAACGCTTCGGCGGTTTGCCCTGAAAGCGTGCGTCCTGACGCATCGGTAATAGTACCCGAGACCATAACAGGCAGCGACTTGCCCAGTTTTTCAAACACTGACTCCACCGCAAATGCTGCTGCTTTAGCATTAAGCGTATCGAAAATAGTTTCGAGCATAATTAAGTCGACACCACCTTCAATGAGTGCTTCGGTAGACTCGCTATACGCTTCCACTAATTCATCAAAGGTAACATTGCGTTTGCCCGGGTCATTCACGTCAGGTGAAATAGACGCAGTGCGGTTTGTTGGACCTAATACACCAGCGACAAAACGGGGTTTCTCGGGTGTTTTTGCTGTAAATTCGTCTGCGGCTTTACGCGCTAATTTAGCCGCCGTTAAATTGATATCGCGTGATTGGGCCTGCATATCATAATCGGCCATAGCGATAGTCGTAGCATTAAACGTATTCGTTTCAACAATATCCGCACCAGCTTCAAAGTAATCGCAGTGAATTTGGTAAATAATATCTGGCTGGGTCAGGACCAACAAATCATTGTTGCCCTTCACATCGCAGTGCCAGTCGGCAAACTGAGTGCCGCGATAATCTTGTTCATCTAACTTATGGCGCTGGATCATTGTACCCATCGCACCGTCTAAAATAAGAATGCGTTTTTTTGCGGCTTCTGTTAGCGTTGCCTGCGCGCTAGAAATTGGTCTTTGGCTCACGTGCTACCTCTTTGGCTGTGACTTTTCAGCAAGCTGACTTAAATCATAAGGCGTGGTCTGATAGACATAATAATTCAGCCAATTCGTAAACAATAGGCTGCCGTGCGAGCGCCACTGTACTATAGGAGACTTGGCTGGATCATCCCCTTCAAAATAATTCTTTGGTATTGCCGGGGTTTGTCCCGCGGCAATATCCCGTAAGTATTCGTCTTTCAGCGTATCTGGATCGTATTCCGGATGACCCGTTACAAAGACCATTCGCTTGTCATCAGAAGCGACAATATACGCACCTACATCATCTGACTCTGCAACTACCTTGAGACCGTCTACACTGTTGTACTGCGAGGTGTTGATATGCCCATATCGAGAGTGTGGGGCGTGAAACGTGGGGTCAAAACCTCTCAAGAGTTCATTGTGAGGGTCGTTCACTTTGTGTTTGAAAACGCCTGAAAATTTTTCGTCTCTCAGCTCTCGTGTTATGCCATAAAAATGATACATTGCGGCGTGCGCGGCCCAACATAAATAAAGAGTGGAGTTTACGTGACGCTGTGCCCACTCCAGTATTGTAGTCATGGTCTCCCAGTACTTCACCTTTTCGTAATCGATAAGTGCAAGGGGCGCTCCGGTTACGATAAGCCCATCGTATTTCTTGTTCGCGACGGCTGAAAAGTCGTGATAGAAAGCATCCATGTGTGACTGCGGGGTATTCTTTGGTGCTTGATTATCAATTCGAATCAAGTCCACGTTAATTTGCAGCGGCGTATTCGATAGCAGGCGAAGTAGCTGCACTTCGGTTTCTATCTTATTCGGCATTAAATTTAGAATGCCGACTTCAAGAGGACGAATATCCTGGTTGGCAGCCCTGTCCATGTCCATGGTAAAAATGTTTTCACCTAGTAGTACATTCTGCGCGGGTAACTGCTCAGGAATACGAATTGGCATAGAAGGCTCCAGTGATAAATTACAATATCTGTATTGTGTCTATAACTGGCGATATGTCAACATCTTTACGTCTAGACGTCTAAACGTTTTTTTGAATAGATTGACACTTATCTGTTTTGTTTGTGCACCATCATCAACATCTCAGCTTCGGCACGAGGAATATCGCAAGCATCGATAATTTCGTCAATACTGGCGCCTTGTTTAACCAGCTCAGCTGCACGTTGATACAAGCGTAGGGAAGGATCTTGAAGTTTAATCTCGCGAAGCTGAATTTCAATATCGTTCTGCTTTTCGTCTAGCTCTTGAAGGTGGCGAGTGATAACTAAAGTGCGAGCCTGGGCCTCGGTTTGTTGGTTATTTGCGTTCTTAGCGAGCGCCTCAGTTCGCGCAATAGCCGATGCACTATTATGCTCACTCTCGCTCAATGCAGCACGCAAATGCTTGATGTGCAAATGCAGAATACTTACAGCAACGGCTAGTATAACAATAAAAACGCACAGGATAAGTTCGTTTAAGGTAGGTGCAGCAAGCTGCCATTCCATGGACACGACCCTTGGGGAAATGTAGGCGGTACAATAAGTAATACCGCCTATTCATTTATTTAGATGTTGCTAAGCTCATCCCACTCTTCGTCGCTTAGCAATTTATTCAAATCAACAAGAATAAGCAGTTCGCCATCGCGGTTGCTTACACCTTGGATAAATTTAGCACTTTCTTCAGTACCTACATTAGGCGCGCTATCTATCTCTGAAGATTTCAAGTAAACCACTTCGGCAACACTATCAACCAAAATACCAACCACCTGCTCATCAGACTCAATGATAACGATACGGGTATTATCAGTAATTTCTGTTGGCGGTAAACCGAAACGAGCGCGAGTATCAATAACCGTTACTACATTACCACGCAGGTTAATGATACCAAGCACATAGTCAGGTGCACCGGGTACAGGGGCTATTTCGGTATAACGCAAGACCTCTTGAACTTGCATCACGTTGATACCGTAAGTTTCTTCACCTAAGCGGTACGTTACCCATTGAAGGACTTCGTCGTTGCTGTCGGTGGCGTTGTTATTTGTTCTTTCGTCGCTCATGAACCTGGCTCCCAATACTATGGCGTCTGGTCGTTACTGCCTAAGCCTTTGTTAAGCATAAATATTAATTCTTCAACGTCAATTAACGCGCACATTTTATCTTTAACCATCCCTGCTAACCAGGGACGCTTACCTGTGGACTCGCGCCATTTAACATCATCGGTAGTCAAATTGACTGTATTGACCAGCTTTTCGCTAGCCAATCCCCACGCACTCTCCCCTAACATTATAAGATATCGGTAGTTAAGCGATTGTGCGAGGTTTTCGTCATATTTTTCTGGCATTACCCATTTTGCAGAGTCAACAACACTTAGTTTAGACTCTCTGTATAACATTACACCCATAAACCAATCAGGTTTTCCAAATAAAGGGCCAATCTTCTCAATTTGATGAATCCCACCTAGCGACGTTAAAGGCACCGCAAGTGTTAACCCTGCAACCTCAAAGAATAGCGCCTGAAAGCGAAAACCGAGAGTATCCTTTAGTGGAATTTTTGTTTTTTCAGCACCGCTTAGCGCAGACTTTTGTTCATTTTCTACTAAAATTTCGGCTTGAGGCTCTTGCTGTTCACCCTCGATCGTCTCTGCTTTTTGCGTTTCAATTAACGATGTAACCTTTTCCGCTATCGCCTCTTGTTCGTCCGATAGCGTCTCACTTTCATTTGCGGTAGAAGCAAGTGCTGATTCAGCCATCTGCTGAGAAGCCTGCTCGAGCAATTTTGCCGTGCGCGCAGTCACATCTTCCGGTGTTTCTGGCTCTTTAAGAAGGCTATCGAGATAGGCCTCCATCACTTCTTCACGGGCAAAAGGCGATTGCTTGCTCATGTTCTCGTTATTACTCCAATGCCGCTAATAGTTTCTTGTACGCAGACACACCGCGTGTTTTTGGGTACGCTGAGGAAATGGGAAGCTGTACTAAACTCGCGTCCCTAAAGTGCGTATCAACAGGGATAACCCCTTCCCACACACGCTCACCGTAGTCATTCATTAAACGCTTACGCGAAGCAAGCGCCGCGTTAGTGCGCTTATCAAACATAGTTGGAATAATCACAGTATCAAAGGATTTATCCAACGAACGCCCCATAATTTCCATTGTACGAATCATCCTATCGAGCCCTTTCAGCGCTAGATATTCAGTTTGTGTAGGCACGATAACCTTGTTGCACGCTGCTAGAGCATTGACCATCAGCACACCCAACACCGGAGGGCAATCGATGATGGCCACATCAAATTCATCTGCTACTTTGGCCAGCGCTTTCTTTAGCACTAAACCCATACCTTGTTCGCTTCCCATCGTTCTATCCAGGGTCGCGAGTGCCATTGTTGCAGGAAGCACATACAAGTTATCTAACTTTGTCGGACACAAACAATCCAAAACATTATCGGCCGTAATGTCATTTGACTTAATAAAAATGTCGTAAACTGAATGACTTGATGCTTCAGCGTCAATACCAAAGTAATAACTCAACGATGCATGTGGATCAGTATCGATCATGAGCACTCGCTTGCCTTGCTGAGCAAGCAAGCCGCCAAGGCTCACCGTGGTGGTCGTCTTCCCTACACCACCTTTTTGATTCGCTACTGTCCACACTTTCATATTTGCTGTTCCATTACTGTTCAAACTTCTAACGCATTTCGGTTTGAACGCAACTGCTCATATCATCAATGTTTATGTTTTTACTGGATATATTGGCGGCTGCAACAGCCTGTGGCATACCATAAACCACACAGGAGTCTTGGTCTTGCGCCCAAATTGTTGCACCTTTTTCCTTGAGCATTCGGCATCCTTCTCTGCCGTCGGCTCCCATCCCGGTTAATATAATTCCCAATACATCCCCACCGTAAGCTTTTGCCAAAGAACTGAATGTAAGATCAACACTGGGTTTATAGCTCACATTATCGCTCATACTCGCATCGACAATGGCAATACGTTTACTCACACCGATGCTTTCTAGCAGCATTTGCTTACCACCAGGAGCAAGATAGGCATGACCTGGCTTTAAAATGTCGCCATGCTCGGCTTCTTTAACTTTTATCTTACAATTTGTATCTAGGCGCTGTGCAAATGCCGAGGTAAATGTTCCAGGCATATGTTGTACAAGCAAAATAGGGTATGGAAACGCTGCAGGTATCGGAGACAGCACCTTTTGAAGCGCCACAGGTCCGCCAGTAGAAGCCCCAATTGCTAGACATTTATAGTGCTTTCCCGTCGCTCTTACAGACGAAACGGTCGGTTGTATGGCTGCGTCTTTATGACCTGACAGCAAACCCGATGTTTTAAAGAACGCTTGCTTAGGCGCATTATCAGGAAGCCTTCTCGCCTCTACAGAGCGAAATGATGGGCGCTTCATACCAATGCCACGACGTGCTATCAAGCGTACTTTGGTACACAACAAACGCGATGCGTCTTTTCTGTCCTGCGCAATATCTTCGAATTTCTTAGGCAAGAAATCGAGCGCGCCCGCTTCTAAAGCATCTAGCGTCGCTTGCGCACCGTGATGCGTTAGCGACGAAAACATAAGAATAGGTGTAGGCCGTTTATCCATTATGGCCTTTACAGCTGAAATACCGTCCATCACGGGCATTTCAACATCCATCGTTATTACATCTGGCTTTAGCGCTTCTGCTTTTTCAAGTGCATCGCGCCCATTTCTCGCTTCCCCAACAACTTCAAGTTCCTTATCGCCATCGAGTATTTCTTTTACTCGACGACGATAAAAAGTCGAGTCGTCCACGACAAGGACTTTAAAGACCATGGATTATTATTCCTATTAATTCATCGCCTTACTTGATGGGTTTACGCGCGTACCGTTTAAGCAGGCTCGGAACATCTAAAATTAATGCAATTCCACCGTCTGAAGTTATCGTGGCACCAGCCATGCCTGGCGTACCTTGTAACAAGGCATCAAGGGGCTTAATAACGACTTCTTCTTGGCCTATTAGCGCGTCTACAACGAACCCTACTTGTTGTGTGCCAATTTGCACGACAACAACGTGTCCCTTTTCCCTATCGATGTTTTTGGGACCTCGAATTAACCATTCACCAAGGAAGAACAGCGGAATTGCTTTTGAACGAACTATCATTGTTAGCTGGCCATCGACTGTATTGGTCTTCTTGATGTCCATGTTTATTATTTCGTTCACCGCACCCAATGGTAACGCAAAGGTTTGTTTCCCTACAACAATCATTAGCGTAGGAAGGATTGCCAGCGTTAATGGAACCTTGATATCCAGTCGGGTGCCTTTACCTAACTGTGAATCAATGTTTACAGTACCGTTAAGTTGGTTAATCTTGGTCTTAACCACGTCCATGCCTACACCACGACCAGAAATATCACTAATTTCTGTTTTGGTAGAGAACCCGGGCGCAAAGATCAGGTTAAATGCTTCAACATCCGACATGCGTGCTGCTGCATCCGCGTCTAGCACACCACGACTAATGGCAATTTCTTTAAGCTTATCGGGGTCCATTCCTTTACCATCATCTTCGATGGTAAGGAGAATATGGTCGCCCTCTTGAGATGCAGATAGCTGAACCGTACCCATCCGCGGTTTACCCGCTGCAGCGCGATCATCAGGCATCTCAATACCATGGTCGACGGAGTTTCTCACCAAATGCACAAGCGGATCTGCCAGTGCTTCAACCAGGTTCTTATCTAAATCAGTTTCCTCTCCCACTAGCTCAAGGGTAATTTCTTTCTTCAAGCTTCTCGCAAGGTCTCGAACAACACGAGGGAAACGACCAAACACCTTCTTGATAGGCTGCATGCGGGTTTTCATTACCGCACCTTGCAAGTCGCCCGTCACCACATCTAAGTTAGCGATAGCTTTCGACATGCTTTCGTCGTTACTGTTTATACCTAAACTAATGAGCCTATTTCTTACTAGAACTAGCTCACCCACCATGTTCATGATCTGATCAAGGCGTTTGGTATCAACGCGCACTGTCGTTTCGGCAGGAGGCGCCGCAGGTGCCGCCTTCTTCTCGTCCTTTTTAGGCGCTGCTTTTGGCGCAGCAGGTGCACTTGCTTTAGCTGGCGCTGTGGCACTAGGAGTTGGTGTAGCTTTAGGAGTTGCTGGCGCAGCTTGCTTAGCTTTTTGAATCGCTTCTGTTGCTGCCTTATCTACAGGAGGCTCTGGCGCCTTGGAAACCGTGTCCTGCTTAGTTGGGCCCTGTCCTGAACCATGCAATTGGTCAAGCAATGCTTCAAATTCGTCGTCGGTGATTTCTTCATCACCTGCTGCACTCGGTGCTGCTGGTGCTGGAGCAGGAGCACTCGCAATTGGTGCTGCTTCTTCACCACTAAATTTGCCTTTGCCGTGTAAATCATCAAGCAGAGCTTCAAATTCTTCATCAGTGATATCGTCGTTATCACTGGCAGCAGCGGGGGCAGCAGTCTTAGCTGGCTCGCTTTTGGCCGCCGATGACTGCCCAGGCGCACCTGAGCCATGAAGCTCATCAAGTAGCGCTTCAAACTCGTCTTCGGTGATTTCGTCGATTCCACCGCTATCACCGGTACCTGGCTCTTGCGCGGTAGGTTCTTCAACAACTAATTCTGGCTCTTCTACAGCAGCCTCAGGCTCGGATGCCGGCGCACTCTGTCCACCAAAAATATTCTCATCTGGAGACTCTGGGCGACTTAGTTTGTGTAGTAAGTCGACAAGGTGTGCATCTGCTGGCTCCAATGGATCCCGAGCTTTCACTCGTTCGAACATTTCGACCACCACATCTGTGGCTTGCAGAATAATATCCATCAGTTCGGGTGTTAGTGTTCGTTGTCCGTTTCGCATTACGTCAAACACGTTTTCTGCACCGTGACAAATTTCTACTAACTCGGTAAGAGACAGAAAACCTGCTCCACCTTTAACCGTGTGATAACCACGGAAAATTGCATTAAGCAAATCCGCATCTTCAGGATTGTTCTCAAGATCAACGAGCTGTTCTTGTAATTGTTCTAGTATCTCCCCAGCCTCGACCAGAAAGTCCTGTAATATATCCTCGTCAACATCAAACGACATGCGCCCGCTCCCCTAAAAACCTAAGCTAGACAGAAGGTCATCTACATCATCTTGGCCTGACACGACGTCGTCGCGCTTATTGGCATCAATGATAGGGCCTTCTGCCTCTACACCATCAACCTTATCGGCCTTAACGCTAGATGGTTTAGTTTGTTCTGCACCGTCGCGTTCACCAAACATGGTAAGCATGTTGACTAAACTGTCTTCCACCTCTTTAACCAAGTCGATAACGCGGCGAATAACCTGACCTGTCAAGTCTTGATAACCTTGAGCCATCAGTACTTCTGTAAGTAACTGTGTAAGTTTAGCTGACTGCGCCGAACCTTCCTCCAATAATTCGTCTATATCTGCGCATAAAGCTTTAAATTCACCCAACTCTATTTGGCGATTCATTAACTTTTTCCACTCAGGCATAACCTTTTCGATGCGCGCCGACAACATTTCAGCTATAGGCATACTCGCTTCAACGGCATCCATAGTAGTATTAGCAGCTTTTTCAGTTTCTTCAATTACGTAGGTTAGGCGGGTTTGTGCATCAGGAATATCGTCGGTCGCGAGATTTTTAATGCGGTCGTCTATTTGAAAATTATTCAGCGCGTCATGAAGTTGACGCGTCAGTTTCCCAACTTCAGCAAATAGCTCAACGTTTTCTTTCATTGAGGATGCTTCTAAGAGGGCATTGGCAGAAGCGTTGTCACCTTCTTCGAGATAGGTGACAAGCTGTTTTGCTTCTTCCAACGAAATTGGAACGTTTACATTCGTTGACATCCAGTAAACCTCATTTCTCTGGTGAGCGTCTGGATCAACCTAAACGTTCGAATATTTTATCTAATTTTTCTTTAAGTGTTGCTGCAGTGAACGGCTTAACAACATAGCCATTAACACCTGCTTGCGCGGCGGCAACAATTTGCTCTTTTTTCGCTTCAGCAGTAACCATAAGTACTGGTAGGTGCTTGAGTTTGTCATCGGCTCTAATTGCGCGAAGCAAGTCAATACCTTGCATACCTGGCATATTCCAATCGGTAACTACGAAATCGAAATCACCTTGCTGCAACATCGGCAATGCAGTACTTCCGTCATCCGCTTCCTGGATGTTGGAAAAACCCAAATCTTTGAGTAGGTTTTTGATGATACGTCTCATGGTTGAAAAATCATCGACCACGAGAATTTTCATGCTTTTGTCCAAAATAGCCTCCAGTGAGGGGTTAATTGTTATTAATTTCTATTCTTCGTCAGCTTGCCACGACTTCATTCGTGATTTGAGTTTTAACATGGCCTGACTATGAATTTGACTGACTCGCGACTCACTTACATCAAGAACCTCACCTATTTCTCTGAGATTCAGCTCTTCATCATAATACAGTGAAAGTACAATCGCCTCTCTTTCAGGTAATGTCGTAATTGCATGGGCAAGCGCCTTTTGAAAAGCGCCTTGCATTAAATCTTCCAGTGGTGCGTCGCTACCTCGATTTTGTTCTGTCGATATAACGTCATCTGACACACCTAAGTCTTCAATACCAACCAGCTTTCCTGCATTTACTTCATTAAGCATCTGGTGATATTCCTGCAAGCTTACATTAAGCTTGTTAGCAATATCAGAATCTCTAGCGTCTCGCCCTGTTTCGCTTTCTACTTGCGAAATTGCTTCTGTAATGGCGCGACCATTTCGGTGAACTGAACGCGGCGTCCAGTCCCCTTTACGAATTTCATCTAGCATAGCACCGCGGATGCGAATACCAGCAAACGTTTCAAAGCTGGCTCCCTTTGAGCCATCAAAGTTACGTGCGGCTTCTAGTAATCCAATCATTCCTGACTGAATTAAATCGTCTACTAAAACACTAGCAGGCAATCGCGCTATTAAGTGATGCGCTATACGCTTAACCAAAGGTGCATGTCGTTCGACTAACTGCGCCTTATCGGTTTGTTGTTGATAAGCGGCTGCCTTGCTGTTCAACGCTGACTTCCTACGGCTTTTTCTGCAACTAATTGTTCAATAAAAAACTCTAAGTGACCACCTGGCTGCGCTGGAATAGGCCATGTTAAGGCTTTACTTGCCAACTGTGTAATTGCAACGGCCGCCGGTGACCCCGGGTAAGCATCAACAATGGATGTTTGTTTACGTACCGCTTTACGAATGTTCTCGTCAAACGGTACTGTTGCCACTAATTCTAGTGCAACATCTAAAAAACGCCCTGTCACTTTGCTCAACTTACTAAATAACTCTTGGCCTTCTCTCACGTCGCGAACCATATTAGCTACAACTTTAAAGCGGAAAACACCGTGTTCTCTATTCAGAATTTTTATCAATGCATACGCATCTGTCAATGAAGTAGGCTCGTCACACACAACAACCATAATGTCTTGTGAAGCTTTTGAAAAGCTTAACACCATGTCTGAAATGCCTGCCGCCGTATCGACAATAAGCACATCAATTTGTGATCGTAGCTCGCTAAAGGCGCGAATCAGGCCAGCGTGTTGCGTAGGCGACAATTCGGCCATCGACTGCGTACCTGATGTGGCAGGGGCAATCTTTATACCGTGCGGGCCGGTCACTAATACTTCATCAAGGGTGCATTCGCCAGAAAGCACATGAGATAAGTTTTTCTCAACACGTAGTCCTAACATAACATCTACGTTAGCAAGACCGAGGTCCGCATCAAGAACCATCACACGTTTACCCTGCTTCGCCATTGCGATAGCGGTGTTTAGTGTAATGTTTGTTTTACCTACGCCACCTTTACCACCGGTGACGGCGATTACTTTGATTAACCGTGATTGCTTCATTTTTCTTAAGCTACTCGCTTGGTCGTCAATCATACTGCTTATGCTGTTTTAATTGCGTTGTTGCCACTAGTATGATTCAAACCGTACTTTTTATAAAGCTTTGCAGCAGCGGAAACCAAAGATTTCGCTTCTGCAATCTTAATGTCTTCAGGTACTTTCTGACCATCGGTGACATAACTAACCGGTAGTTGGTATTCAACCGCTGCACTGAGCACCTCTCCTAAAGAGTAGCACTCATCTAACTTCGTGAAAATACAGCCACTTAGTTCAATATCATCATACGCTTTAATGATTCTCTGCAACGCAGGATATTGTGTATTCGCTTGCGCTACCAAATATTTTTTAACATTTGGCATTTGGCCGTTATCAAACTGCTTAATCTGTTTAATTAATCGACTATCCCTTTGGCTAAATCCAGCCGTATCAATCAATACTAGTCGCTTATGACGAAGTTGGAATAATAAATCCGCAAGTTCTTCACTAGTCTGCGCTTTTCTCACCGTGCAGCCAATAATTTTTCCGTATGTCGCTAACTGCTCATAGGCTGCAATTCTATACGTATCAATGGTAATCATCGCAACCGACTCAGCACCGTATTTCTGTGCATAGCGGGCAGCAAGTTTCGCAACAGTCGTTGTTTTACCTGTACCAGTTGGTCCTACTAATGCAACAGCACCTTGTGCACTAAGTATATCGTTTCCTGTAACATTTATGCGATTAGCCAATAGGTTAAGAAGATAAACCCAAGCATCACGCTCATTATAATGTGCTGGAGTATAGCTTATTAACTGTTTAGCCAGTGCATTACTTAATCCCATATCCGTTAAACGGGTAATTAGATATTGATGAACAGGTTTTTGACGTTTGTTCTTCGCTTCCATCAAATCTGCAACCTGATATTGCAACACATCGCGCAAAGACGCCAGCTCCTCTTTAATTTGAGCTAGTTCGGCTGATTGTGTCGCTGGGGTATCACCTATGCTCGATGCCTGATGCTCAGGAAAAGCGTGTTGATTCACGTTTTCTTGAACAGGTGAATGCGTTTCTATGTCGTCAATAAATGCGTCAGAGAAATCCAAATGTGACGCAATTTCGTTGGCGTGCTTAGCGTTCGCTGTCATCGATGAGTTTGGCGTTACGGAACCTGGCACACTACTACTTCCACCGTGCTGCTTTTCTAACAATGCTTTCAGACTATCTGGGCCGTCATCACCGATTATTTCGCTTAAGGTAGGCACGGCTTTCTTGCCTGGTACTTTAGCAGCACCTTGTGGAGAAACATTAGGCTTGAACAACTTGGCTTCAGGCTCTTTGTCGTAAGCTGCAACAAGCTCAATACCGTCAGCAACTTTGCGATTTGACATGATGACCGCATCACTGCCCAATTCAGCTTTAACTTGGCTTAACGCCTCACGCATATCTTTGCCGAAGAAACGTCTAATTTTCATTGCAACCTCTCCAATCACCCAGTGTCAGATTATTGACCGACCGAACTGACTATTTTTATTTGTTTGTCGTCAGGCACTTCTTGATAAGAAAGAACATGAAGCCCAACAACCGAATATTTTAAGAAGCGAGATAGTACGGGTCGTAGCATGCCAGAGGTAAGGAGTACCGCAGGCTCTCCATCTAACTCTTGCTGCTGACTGGCTTGCTGCAACGATTTTTGCAGCTTATCAGCCAAGCCTGGCTCAATGCCAGCACCATCTTCGCCACCTGCTTGAAGTGACTGGTGCAACATCTGTTCCAACTCTGGCGCCAAGGTTATGACAGGTATCTCTTTTGCCCCTTGGGTAATCTCTTGAACAATGAGGCGTTTAAGGGCAATACGCACTGCAGACACGAGTACATCTGGGTCTTGGCTGCGCGTACCGTATTCACTCAGTGTTTGGACTATAGTACGCATGTCGCGAATAGGCACCCCCTCAAACAATAAGGTTTGCAGTACTTTCACAACTGTACTTAGCGGAAGAATATCAGGCACTAACCCTTCAACTAGTTTGGGGTGTTGCTTGGCTAGCATATCAAGAAGTTGTTGCGCCTCTTCATGCCCTAACAATTGATAAGCATTATTGGACAGTAATTGACTTAAATGCGTGGCAACAACAGTAGCTGCATCAACTACGGTGTATCCAAGGGTTTGTGCGTGTTCGCGCTTATTTGGTTTAATCCAAACTGCGTCTAATCCAAAGGCTGGATCTTTAGTGGCGCGCCCTTCTAATTTACCAAACACCTGCCCTGGGTTTATCGCAAGCTCTTCATCGTGACTAATGATGGAATCACCAATCGTTACGCCTAACATAGCAATGGTGTAAGTGTTGGGTTCTAAATCCAAGTTATCGCGAATGTGAACAGGCGGAATAAGGAAACCCAGCTCTTGCGATAGTTTTTTACGAACACCTTTAATACGCGTTAATAACTCGCCACCTTGCGATTTATCAACAAGCGGAATTAAGCGATAGCCCACTTCCAACCCGATAGTGTCTACCTGCTGAACGTCGTCCCAGCCAAGCTCTTTTACTTCAGGCGTAACTGACTTATCTTTGACTACATTGTCTGGCACTTTAGGCTCTGCCGCTTTTCTCTTTTCTTGAACCGACTGCCAATAAGCAAAGCCAGCTATAAGAAACGAAAAACCTAAGAAAGCGATATGCGGCATACCAGGGATAATACCCATAACAAATAAAACGCCCGAGGCAATATACAGGGCTTGATTATTTCCGAGCTGACCGCGAATCTCCTTGCCCATTTCCTGTGTTTCGTTTTCACGGGTAACAATAATAGCTGTAGCGACGGACAGTAACAGCGATGGTATTTGTGCCACCAAGCCATCACCAATGGTCAAAATTGTGTAGATTTCTATGGCATTACCGAATGTAAGCCCGTGCTGAATCATACCTATGAATAGACCACCAACGATATTAATGAGCATGATGAAAAGACCCGCTACCGCGTCTCCTTTTACAAACTTTGACGCACCGTCCATCGAGCCATAAAAGTCAGCTTCAGCAGTAATCTCTTCGCGGCGTTTACGTGCTTGGTCTTGATCTATATACCCTGCGTTCAAGTCGGCATCGATAGCCATTTGCTTACCTGGCATAGCATCTAACGTAAAGCGAGCGCTTACTTCCGAAATACGTCCCGCACCTGCCGTCACAACCTTGAAGTTGATAATAAGAAGAATAGCGAAGACGACAATACCTACCGCGTAGTTGCCGCCAATTACCACGGCGCCAAAGGCTTCAATAACTTTACCCGCAGCATCACCGCCCTCATGCCCATAAAGTAAAACAACGCGGGTTGAAGCCACATTTAGCGCTAGTCTCAAAACCGTTGCAATAAGCAAAACCAGGGGAAAAATACCGAAGTCTACTGGACGTTGAGTAAGTACCGCCACTAAAATAATCACAAGCGACAGTGCAATATTAAAGCTAAATAGCACGTCCAATAAGAACGGCGGCATGGGTAATATCACCATGCCCATAATTGCTAAAAGAACAATAGGGGCGCCTAAACCACTCGTAAAATTTTGCAGTTGATTTTTATCGAACCGCTGTAGATAACCAGATAACTGCATGGCTTGGAGTCTCTCTATCAGAAAATTGACGCTTTATAAGAATCTTCAAGAGAGTTTTCAACTAACGTGCCAGCTTTGTTACTAAACCAGTAAATGGACCGCTAATCGATTAAAAATAACGCTATCATGATTGAGTAGGAATTTTTCCAGCCGGCTACTATGATTATCGACGATATTCAGGCGGGATGGGCAAATCCCGTTTCAGCGGCTTAGGACGCTTACCTTTTCCTGCTTTATGCGCTTTTAACTGATAAACATGCGCTAGCACCTGCGCTACTGCCATAAACAGGGCGTTAGGGATTTCATCGTCCACTTCTGTAGAGTAAAAAATGGCGCGTGCTAACATTGGAGAAGGGATCAGCGGTACGTCATTTGCTGTTGCAATTTTTCTAATGTGCATCGCTAATTCATCAGCGCCTTTAGCAACAACAACCGGCGCTCTCAGGCCCTTCTCATCGTATTTAATGGCAACAGAAAAGTGAGTGGGGTTGGTCACTACCACGTCTGCTTGTGGTACTTCTTGCATCATACGCTTTGTAGCTGCTTGATATTGCATACGGCGAATACGGCCTTTTACCAGAGGATCTCCTTCGGCATTTTTCCGCTCGTCTTTAACCTCTTGCTTGGTCATTTTCATTTCTTTGTTGTGCTTATACATTTGATAAGGCACATCAATAAGTGCAATGGGAATCATGCCACACACCAAAATAAGAAACGCCCATTTGAGCATGTCGAGAGCGTGAAATATATTTCCTGGATAAAGCTCCATGTCCAGGTGTAGCGCTTCGTCTTCAAAGAACAATAAAGCCCCAATTGCCATACAAATAATGACCACAACTTTCGCAATAGACTTGAGTAACTCGACTAAGCCGTTCATGCCGAACATGCGCTTAAAGCCTTGGATAGGGCTCATTTTTGAGCCCTTCGGTTTTGCACCTTCCCACGTAAAGTTAAAACCGCCCAGCGCGATAGAGCCATAGATACCCGCTAACATAGCAACGGTCATGTAAAGCAGCACGGCAGGACCTACCGCAGAAAAGGCTTCGCCCCAAGCGCCAAACATGTGTGTAGTGTCATAGGTCTCATCACGAGAGAGGGTAAACATTCTTTGGGTAAGTTTGAAAACAGATTCAGCAATCCACCCTGCTACAAACAAAAACATAAAAGCACTGACAATAAGCACTAATGCCGTAGACAGTTCACGGGAACGGGCTAGCTGCCCTTTTTTTCGGGCATCTTCGAGTTTTTTCCCCGTGGGGTCTTCTGTTTTTTCGCTTGAATCTGCCATTTTTTCCTACGGACAAATATTCAATAATTCACACATAAACTGTTCTGCTCTAAACCATTGGGTTTCAAAGTGTGCAGTAAAGTTATCTAGCGTTAACCAAATAATGAGCAGTCCCATTACCTGAGCAATGGAAAAACCGATACTAAAAATATTAAGCTGCGGCGCAGCTTTAGTCATTACGCCGAAGGCCAAGTTCACAATGAGCAGCGAGACAATTGGCGCAAGAGAGAGCGTGACTGCCGATATAAACATCCAACCGGCCCAATGGGCGATATCGCGAAACTGTTCACCAGTCCACCATGCTTCGCCTATGGGAAACGCCTCAAAGCTCATCACAATCATTTGAATCATGGATAAATGCCCATCCAACGACCAAAACAACAACGTCGCCAATATCAGATAAAACTGACCTACCGCAGGTACGTTAATGCCATTGACAGGGTCGACAATTGATGCAAAACCCAACCCCGTTTGCATCGCTATAATTTGCCCCGCTAGTACAAAGGTATTGAGCACCATCATTGAAATAAAACCGATAGCAATGCCAATCAGCAGCTGCTGAATAACGATTAAAAATGTGCCTACATCCACCAAATTTTCAATGGGAGACGGGGGCACCACCGGCATGATGATCAGTGTCAGCATTGTGCCCAGCAACGCTCTAACTTGCGGTGGTATTGACCTAGCACTTAGGCCAATCATCGCCACAAACAAGCCGCTTATACGCATAAAGGGCAATAGCATGTCCGCAAGAAATTGATTGATTGTCGCGAGTTCGACTTCCACCGCTTTTGCCTTCTACCCCACAACCTGTGGGATCATATCAACCATTCTGAAAGTAAAATCCATGAGCTGTTGCACCAACCAATTACCTCCCCAGCTCAGTGCCAAAAGCGTAACAAGCAGGCGAGGTAAAAAGCTCATGGTCTGTTCGTTGATACTGGTTGCAGCTTGAAAAACGGCTACCACCAATCCCACAATCAAGCTTGGAACAATCACCGCACATACCAATACGATAACCATAAACATGGCTTCCCGTAGTATTTCTACAAAGACTTCTGGTGACATAAGTCCTCCTAGACGCCCATACCGAAGCTGGTCGCTAAAGTACCAAAAATAAGGTTCCAACCATCAACTAAAACAAACAGCATGAGTTTAAACGGCAAAGAAACAATCATAGGCGAGAGCATCATCATACCCATAGCCATCAGTATAGAGGCCACCACTAAATCAATGATGAGAAAGGGAATAAATAACATGAAACCAATCTGAAATGCGGTTTTAAGTTCACTGGTTACAAAAGCGGGAATAAGAATGGTTAACGGCACTTCATCCGTATCAGCGTATCTGCCTTCATGTCCCGCTATCCGAACAAAGGTCTCTAAATCCCTTACTCTTGTTTGGGAGAGCATAAACGCGCGCATGGGTCCTTTAGCTTGCTCAAGCGCATCTAAACTGGTGAGTTGCTCATTGAGGTATGGCTGTAAAGCACGCTCATTCACCTCTTCAAACACTGGTGCCATAATAAACATTGATAGAAACAAACTCACACCAATTAATATTTGATTCGACGGTGATTGCTGTAAGCCAATAGCCTGGCGCAGAATAGACAACACCACAATGATACGCGTGAATGAGGTCATCATCATGATAAATGCAGGAATAAGGCTTAACGCTGTCATGATGAACAGCGCTTGAAGCGTCATCGAGTAGTCTTGAGAACCATCTTGATTAGTGGTAACCGTTACTGCTGAAATGCCCTGTTGAGCATAGGCTGGCTCAACGAGAAGTAACAATGGGAGTAATAAAAGTAGCCAGGCAAACTTACGCATCTCGTGACTCTTCCTTTGCGGTATTCTTTTCTATATTAGGGTTGAGCTTTCCCGCCATTGCAGCAACGAGTTTCTGTTTAAACGCATCCGCGCCATTTTGGCGCTCGCCAATGATTTTATTTACACCTTTAACAGGAATATCGAGATTTTTATCTAATTTACTCAGATGTGAGATATTGTGACTGGTAACACCAATAAGATGCTGTTCTTCACCTACCTGAATTACCATTATTTTTTCTTTAGTGCCAACGACCATACTGGCCGCCACTTTCATTTGATTTCCCCCCATGGCGGTGACATTAAATCGACGCATCACGTAAGCAAGAGCGAAAATGACACCAATGACAACGAGCAAAGAAAGGAAAATTGACAGTAACGACGTGGGGTCGGTAATTGATTGTGTCGGCTTCGCGACAGCAATCTGGCTAAACAAAAGGGGCAGCATGGCGCAACCCCTTGCTTTATAAGAAATTTTACCTGAGCTTCTTAATTCTCTCAATTTGACTAATAACATCCGTTAATCTGATACCGAATTTGTCGTTGACCACTACTACTTCTCCATGAGCAATCAACGTGCCATTAACTAATACATCTAGTGGCTCACCGGCAACACGATCCAGCTCCACCACAGACCCCTGGTTCAACTGTAGCAGATTTCGGATACTTATTTGACTACGTCCGACTTCCATTGAAATAGTCACAGGAATATCTAGAATAGTATCTAGTTTTTTCTTTTCTTCTTGTGTAATAGGTGCGTCATCCGTCAATTCGTCAAGTTCTGCAACTTGTACGTCTTCGCTATCGCCGCCCTCTTGTTCCGCTTCAGATTCAGCTTGTTCGGCCATTGCCGCTGCCCAATCGTCCATACCGTCTTCACTCATGGGAACTCCCCTTTACCTTACAGGTCTTCTTCGAGTACTTGCAGTTCTGCGTCATTATCAATAATACGCCCACCGCGGGTTAATAACTGCAGCTCAGACTTCACTGAAGTCGGCCTTGCAATTTTTTCTACAATTTTCAGTGCCAAATTATCGCGACTGCGACCTAACTTAGCTCTGAACGTGGGTAAATCTTCAATTAATACCGTAATGGTTTCTGGCATTTCCACAGGGATAATATCGCCAGACTTGAACTCCATCACCTCGCGAAGTGGCACATCAACATCTAGCATATGTGTAGTTAATGCCACTTTGACATCCATAATTTCATCGCGAAGCGCTTTACTCCAGCGCAAGTCCGTATCTTCTTTGTCGCTTTGAACGCCCGCATCAAGAAGCTCGCGAATTGGCTCTAGCATTGAGTATGGCAACGATACGTGGAAGTCTCCACCACCGCCATCTAGCTCAATATGAAATGAGCTGATGACCACCACCTCAGTCGGACTCACGATGTTCGCCATCGCTGGGTTTACTTCCGAATCCAAATATTCAAACGACACGTCCATAACTGGCGCCCACGCTTCTTTATAATCTTCAAAGATTATTTTAAGCAGCATCTGGATAATTCGGCGCTCAGTTGGCGTAAATTCTCGGCCTTCAATCTTGGCATGATATCGACCATCACCGCCGAAAAAGTTATCCACCAAAATGAATACCAAACGGGCTTCCATAGTAATGAGCCCCGTACCTTTAAGTGGACGGAAGCGCACCATATTTAAACTCGTTGGAACAAATAATGTATGAATATATTCACCAAACTTGATCATCTGAATACCGTTAATCGATACTTCAGCCGAGCGTCGCATCATGTTAAATAAACTCACACGCATATGACGTGCGAAACGTTCATTTACAATTTCAAGCGTAGGCATACGCCCACGCACTATTCTGTCTTGCGAGGAGAAGTCGTACTCGAGTGTAGAAGCATCAGAGTCGCTACCGCCAACCTCTTCTTCTTCTACATCATCTACCCCGTGTAATAGGGCATCGATTTCATCTTGAGATAATAAATCACTCACCGTCTTCTACCTTACTTAGTCGATGCATTACTGCATGACAAAACCAGTAAACAATACGCGTTCGACCACATCGCTACCCGTAATGTCTTTCAATGCTTTCTGTACTTCCGTCACTGCTTGCTCGCGAAGCTCTATTTTACCGGCTTCTGTAACCAGATCGTCGGCATTTGACATACTAAAAGCCTGTAGTAACGTTCCTTCTATTAGCGGGATATGTGTCTTGGCCAGCTCTTCATTGTCTGAGCCGCGCACCAGTAATTGTACTTTAATTTGTACAAGTCTATCTCGCCCTGAGCCTGGCACGTTAAAAACGAATGGCCTCGGCATCGCAACGTACAGTGCAGTACCCATCTCCGCATTCCCTGTACTCGCTGCCGGCGTATTTGCTGCCGCGGCGGAGGCATCGGCTTCAGCCAGCTGCTCGGCCGCAGGCTCATCGCCGCCAGCAAACAGTAGGAAGTAAGCGGCAGCTCCCCCACCTACAAGAACAACAGCGATAATGATGATCAACATCATTTTGCCTTTCTTTTTACCGCCTTCTTCTACCTGTAATTCATCGTCAGCCATGTGTAACTCATAAGTAATATTAAGAAAAACTGTATTATCAATGTTCCATCGTAAATGGCAATGCCATTCTTCTCATCTACGCTTGGTCGATGCTAAAACGACAGTGACTCATCAACGGTAAGTGGCACATTTCATTGACCTGTCTTAGCACCCTCAAACAGATACATAAAACATAGCAGTGTTAAAATAATCTCTCCATGCTACCTATTGATAATAGTTTTGCTTAATCCTAAGCGTAAAAATCAATTCCACCTTTGGCTGCGCGCGAAATTGATTGCTCGATAATTCGTGCACCATCTATTTCGTCTAAATCGTCATTTTCTCCACGGTTTCCGCCACCACTGCTTCTATTGCTATTGTCTGCAAGTTGCTGGCCACTTTCGTTACCCGACGAATTATCCTTTCTTACTTGCGCATCACCCAATTCAATGCCTTGTTCAGAAAGCATCTCTCTTAATTTAGGCATGGAATCTGCCAGCGCATCCTTTGCTTGTTGAGATTGAACAACAAAGCTTACGCTTGCCGCATCACCGACAACGTTTACGCGCACCTGCATGCTGCCTAATTCGGGCGGATCAAGACGAATTTCCGCCATGGTATTACGCGCATTAACCATCCACCGAATTTTTTCGTTTAGCTGCTGCTGCCCTTCCGGCTTATGAATGTTGACCGCTTTATCAAAGCCTTCAAACTGTTGTTGAGATTTTGACGCTTCAGCTCGAAGCTGGGTATTTTCCTGAATTACCGTATCGGTTTGCCCCACCATACTCGCGAAAGTCTGTTGCGCACTGCCTTGCGCTTGGGTCATTAAATTCAGAAATTGACTGGCTTGACTGTCAAGTCGAGCTGTCATTGAAGCAATAGCTTCGGTGCTTACTGCCGCATCTTTTGCGGCATCTGCCACAATAGATGACAGATCAATGCCAGGCTCTCTGCCTTGCTGTATTTGTTCCTGAAATTCATTGATACCGGCAATAATATTTGTTTTTACCGCCTGTTGTTGCGAACCGCTTGGCATGCCCGCGACAACACGCTCAGCAAACGCTTCGGTCGCTTTTTGCGCACTTTGCGGTGAAAGTTCATTCATAGCGGTTAGTAGCTCAGCTGTTGCTTCACCGGAGGTGCCAGATCCAACACCCTGAGGGATGGTATCTTGTGTATTCGTTACTGTCGCTTTGTCAGATGACGTTGTTTTACCGGTGCCTGTGGCTTCAGTAATAACATTACCACTGCCTTTATTCGCGTTCTCAGCGGTCATCTCAGCGAGCAATGCTTCTGCTTGTAAGGCTGCTTCATCTTTAGGCAATTCTTGCCTCTCTTTAAGCGCATCCGATATCAAACTTAACACAAAGGATTCATCAGCCGGGTTATTAACGTCTATCAGTATTCCATCAAGTTCACTTGCTGCTTCAGTGCCCTCGCCAACACCACGCTCTCCATTACCAGCGCTTTCTGCCTGTTGCATAAGCTGTGTAATTAACATTGAAAGTTCGGTGTTAGCTTCACTATCGTCAGCATTCTTGTTACTTCCAGCGTTAGCGCCAAGTAAAAGCGTCGTTAAAGCACTAAGCGTTTGTTGTGCTTCAGTTGAAAGAGACTCGATAGAGAATTCATCATTACTACTGTCGCCATTTAGCTGAGACAGTAAATGTGCCATTACCGACTGGACGTTACTGGCATCTATATCATCTGGAAGTTTCCATAGCTTTCCCCTTTCTTTAACAGAAAGGACGCTAGCCGCCTCATCTGCGATCAAAGACATGCCAATATTTGTGTCCGAGTCATCTGAAACTTGGTCGCCCTTACCAAAACGGCTTGCCACTGTCTCTACATAAGCCACCCAGTCTTGCTCGCTTTCATCGTTCTCAGACTTAGCGTCTGATGCACCTTGCTCAGCATTGATATCGGATTCAGCGTCTTTTGTACCGCTCTCCTCATTGAGCAATGCATTGGTTACGCTTGTTTTATCAGCGTTATCTTCCGATTCATCAATTGGCAGATTAGCATTATCTTTCTCGCTGGCCGATGCAGGGATATCCGTTTCAACTTTTTCAGTAGCAAGCGTGGTGTGCTCCGCATCGCGATCTCTGGCGCTTTCCGCAGTTTTCCCAGAGACTGAAGTATTGTTGGAAGATGGGCTACTTGAACTTTTTGTCTCGCGGGGTTGAGTGCGTAAGCTCTCTTTTTCATTCAATACAAAATCTGATTTTCTCGATTTCGCTTCCTGATACAGCCGATTAAATGCCTGGTTATTTTCACCGCTTGCGTCCTGTTGGGTTCCAATACCTGTTTCAACTGCTTTAGCCGTGCTAGAAGCAGAAAAAGGTAATGCGGCAATGTCTGTTTTATGTGCGGCAACTTGTTGCATATTGTCCTACCGTCCTACATTTAAAATCGTCTTTTAACAAGAAGACATCATGTGATGCGAATAATCTACCGGGCGTCTTTTAAAACACGCAAAGCCAGTTTTTCGCAACTCCACCTACACTTACTTACATTACAATGATTTAGCTTCACTTTATTCGCGTAAATTGCTATCAACTTTCACGATACGATGCGCTCGATCTCCCTGTGTTTCCCACGCAGTATTGTTGCATTAACACTCAAGGAAACGCCGATAAATCACAATATCCATTGCACTGTAATTCCGATGCGATAATACATTTCGTATTGGTTTTGCAAGGGTTGAGCCAAAGTGACTAAAGGTTCGACTAATTATCAAAAAGGAGAGCGCTTAGCTCTGAAAAACCGTTGGGTGGCAAACTCATCCATCATGGCCTGCTCTGCTTTGGCTTCTTTCTTCTGCTTTCCTAACTTCTTCTTATCAAGCAACAAGGTAACGGCCTTCACTTTTTGCTGTTGTTTGAGCCACAGTTGCTTGCGCTGATCGGCTGCCATTTGCGCGCGAGCAATGACTTGCATCTGTTGCTCACAAGCTTTATCCAATTTTCCAACAAAGGATAAATGCTGCTGATAATACGTCGCAGTAACACCTGCTTGCCCCGTTTGCTGAATACCTTTTATATAGTCGATGCGGTACTGTTCGAGACTCGTTAATTTTTGCTTTTGCTGATTAACGTTCTGTTGAGCCTGCTGATAGTATCGCGCTTCTCGCTGCTCTTTTTCGCGCTCGAACTCCGCTAAACGTTCTAGTTGTTTAGACATCGTGTGCTGCCTTGCCAAACGTTGCTGACTTTATCAATACCACTCGCTTTAATCTTACTGCGTTTGCGCACATTAGCCTTGCCCCAAGCCTGTGGCCAGCGCAGCCATACCCTCTAAGCTTTCATCATAAGGCAAGACCTGCTTCATTCCTTGCTGTAAGAAAGCATTAATTGCAGGTTCAGCACGTATAGCTAGATCAATGCGGGGGTCAGATCCCTTCGCATAAGCGCCGATAGAAATAAGATCTTGGTTCTGTTTGTAGTTTGAATACACCTGACGAATACGACGCGCCATCAACTGATGTTCTTCACTTACCACCATAGGCATTACGCGGCTTATTGACGCTTCGATATCAATAGCAGGGTAGTGGCCGCTGTCGGCAAGGGCACGCGATAAAACCACGTGACCATCCAGAATCGCACGAGCTGCATCGGCAATCGGGTCCTGTAAATCGTCACCCTCAGTTAATACAGTGTAGAATGCTGTGATAGAACCTTGACGCTCACTGCCGTTACCTGCTCGCTCTACCAGCGCGGGTAACCGAGCAAATACTGACGGCGGATAGCCCTTTGTGGCCGGTGGTTCACCGACAGCCAAGGCAATCTCACGCTGTGCCATGGCATAACGGGTTAACGAATCAATCAGCAATAGAACCTTCATACCTTTATCACGAAAGTATTCGGCGATGGTAACCGCGGTCTCACACCCTTTTAACCGCATAAGCGGTGAAGTGTCTGCTGGGGCCGCTACGACAACTGCGCGTTTGCGTTCTTCTTCCGTCAATATTTCATGAATAAACTCTTTCACTTCTCGGCCACGTTCCCCCACAAGACCGACAACAACCACATCGGCTTCACAGCCTCTTGTCATCATCCCAAGCAATACACTTTTACCCACGCCACTTCCAGCGAAAAGCCCCATTCGCTGGCCGACGCCAACTGTGTTTAATGCATTAATGGAACGTACGCCAACATCCATAGGGGTATTAATCGGACGACGAATAAGCGGATTCATTGGAGGACGAGTTGTTGGGGCACGGGCCTCGGCATTGATTTCGCCCAGACCGTCAAGTGGCTGACCATTGCCGTCTACAACGCGTCCCAGTAGCCCCATTCCAACCGGCAAGCCGCTTTGTCGGTTTAGGGGCATTACACGACTTCCCGGGACAATACCACGCACCGCTTCGGTGGGCATTAAGTAGGTAATATCATCGCCAAAGCCGACCACTTCAGCTTCTATTTCGCCTTCGATGGTTTGCACTAAACATTGGCTTCCCACCGGCAGTTGACAGCCCACTGCTTCAAGCGTTAATCCTATGCCACGCACTAATTTTCCGGCGGCTACAACGGGGGGCGACGCAATCTGTTTAGTGAGGGACTCAAAATGCGTATGCCAAGGACTAGTCATCTGACAACCCTTGGTTTAATAAAAATTTATCGATAACGTTGCGGCATCGACGCTCAATCGACACATCCACGGCGTTCTGCAAAGTGGTAATATCACAACCACCACGCTCCATTGCTGGAGCCTCAACAAGATTCCAACTTTTTTTGGTAATGTATTCTTCGCCAAAATGCGCTTTTACCAATTCAATGTCCTCAGGGTTCATATGAATTTGATAGTCAGCTTGATTAACTGGCAACGCCTTAATACCTTCGCTTAATGCTTGAAGTATTACCTGTTGATTAGCACTCACCTCTGTCTTAATTACCGCTTTAGCTAGGGTAACGGCAAGTTTCACTAGTTGGTCGCGGGTTTCATCGTTGGCTTGTGAAAGGGGGTCGTGAAGCTTCTCGGCGAGCATCTGCCACACCTCAGCCTGAGTAGCCATTTGCTGGCGTCCCTCTTCTAACCCTTGCTGTAGCCCTTCGTTATAACCTTGTTCCTTACCTTCAGTAAAACCGGCTTCAAGGCCTTGAGCATTGCCATCATTAAAGCCTTTTTCTTTACCTTCCTGATAGCCTTCGTCATATGCAGCCTGACGTATGGCTTCTATTTCTTCAGCGGTAGGCGGTTTAATTTCCTCCTCGACCTCAGGCGGCTCATACTTCCAATCAGAACGCTTATTTAACGCGTTTGTCGGTTCATTGTCTCTTGGCGCAGTAGGGTCGTCGACGAAGGGTA
This sequence comes from Alteromonas sp. S015, assembly GCF_036864485.1. Taxonomy (NCBI): domain Bacteria; kingdom Pseudomonadati; phylum Pseudomonadota; class Gammaproteobacteria; order Alteromonadales; family Alteromonadaceae; genus Alteromonas; species Alteromonas sp. S015. The sequence goes on from NZ_JAZETO010000001.1 coordinate 918,506, forward strand.
AATCCCATTTTTTAGCTTCATTTACTTCGTTTTCGCTGAAACTTTTTTTGGCAGTCATATATATACCTAGGCTAAATAAGTGACGGAGTTAGCGCTCTTATAAGAACTCTTCACCACCCCCACCACCAAGCATGATTTCACCAGAGTCAGAAAGTCGACGGGCAACAGAAAGGATCTCTTTTTGGGCCGTTTCCACTTCACTAATACGCACAGGACCCAGCGCTTCCAAGTCATCGTTAAGCATTTCAGCAGCACGCTTGGACATGTTGCGCATAATTTTGTCTTTAAGCTCTTCGTCAGCACCTTTAATGGCTTTAAGCAGCGCGTCTTGCTGCACTTCGCGCAGTATGGCCTGGATGCCCTTGTCGTCTACATCGACTAAATTGTCGAATACAAACATCAGGTCTTGTATTTGTTGGCTCATTTCTTCGTCTTGCTCGCGGATTGCGTCCATTAACTGACCTTCTATCGCGGTATCTAGGTAGTTCATGATGTTCGCCGCAGACTTCAAGCCGCCCATTTTGGCTGCTTGTGTACCCGCTTGACCTGCAAACTGTTTCTCCATGATTTCGTTCAGCTCTTGTAGTGCAGCCGGCTGAACTTCTTCTAGGTTGGCAATTCGCATAAGTAAATCGAGTCGCACTTTTTCCGGGAACTGCGCCAAAATCTCAGCACTTTGTTCAGGCTCTAAATAAGACAATACGATCGTTTGAATCTGCGGGTGCTCGTTGCGAATAATGCTCGCTACTTGCTTAGAATCCATCCACTTCAATGAGTCTAGTCCCTTTGCACCACTTCCCATAAGGATTTGATCAATGAGGTTGGCGGCCTTATCTTCACCCAACGCGGCGGTTAGCGCACGTTTTACGAAGTCTTGGCTTTGGAAACCAATGGTACTGTAGTTCTGAATTTCTTCAATAAAATGCTTATGAACCGCCGTAATTTTGGTTTGCGTCATATCATCCACTTTCGCCATTTCAGTACCAAGTTTTTGTACTTGTTTAGGCTCTAAGTGTTTTAATATCTGCGCGGCGTCTTCTTCAGACAAGCTCAGCAGCAAGATGGCCGCTTTTTCTACGCCTTCTAATTTACTGACGTCATATGACGGCTCGTCAACATTGGCAAGTTCTTCAGCCATAATCTTATCTCACTACTCGTCTTGCATTAACCAGCCCTTCACTACTTGGGCTGATAATTCAGGTTCATTAGCCACAAGGGCACGTACGGCTTTAAGTACATCTTCATCTTTATGCAGGTCAGGCAACATGAGTGAGCCATCTGGCGCAAATCCCACCTGCCCTTCGTCAAAGTCGGACGTTAACATGCTAATGGTATCATCACCTAAGTCTAAACCTTCGTCCGCATCAAATTCATCGGCGTCGTTAGACTCGTCAGGGTTGATAAGACGACGCAGCATAGGTCGAATCACAAAGATGATAAGCACTATTATAACCAAACCACCAACAACTAGCTTAAGAATTGGTAGAAATCCAGGCTGTTCCCAAAGCGGCACATCTTCAATTTCACCTGCATCCATACGGGTAAAAGGTACGCTGACGACTTCTAGCGAGTCACCTCGGGTAACGTCAAAGCCAATGCCACCCTGTAATAGTCTGCGAATGTTCAGTATTTCTTCCTGTTTCCGAGGCGTTGGTGTCATTGCCCCGTCTTCACCCGCAACTTGGGTGTAGTCTACCGCGACAGAGACACTTAGCCTGCGGATAACCCCAGTCTGTTTCTTGGTATGACTGATAGTGGTATCAAGTTCGTAATTACGGGTCGATTCTTTTGCTGAACGTCCAGGCATAGTTTGCTGACCGCCGCCCACCGCATTTTCTGGAATATCGGAATCTAACGGTGGCTGATTTGACAATGCGCCAGGAATACCACCAACACCACCACCAACACTGTTTTCTTCCATGATCATTTCACTGCGAACGGCAGGTAAATCAGGGTTGTAGCTACGCTGGGTCTGCTCCATAGCAGTAAAGTCCATCGCAACGTCAGCTTGTGCTGTGTAGTTACCTATGCCCAATACTGGAATCAATATCGCATCAATTTTCTCTAAATACTCTTGCTCGCGCTGGCGCTCGATTTCGTATTCTTTTCTGGCACGGGCACTCATAGAATCTTGTGAACCCGAATTCAGCAGACGACCATTGCTATCTGTTACCGTTACTTTAGATGGCTCCATGTTTTGAACAGCAGAGGCTACGATATCAACTACCGCATCCACTTCTTCACCTGCTATTACTGCACCACGTTTAGCGGTTAGCACAACCGTTGCCGATGCTTTCTTTTCTCTTCGCGCGAACACGTTCTCTTTGGGCATTGCCAGTAATACTCGCGCTTTTTGAATACTTGCTATATCTTCAATAGTCGCTGCTATTTGTTGCTCTCGAGCATGTTTTAAACGCTCCATTTCAACACGCTGACTTACACCAAACCCCATATCCTGCATGATAATATCGGTACCTGCGTCTGAGGCTTTAGTTAAGCCTTGGCGGGTCATACCTAAACGGATGTTTTGAAATTCATCACTTCTTACATAAACAATATTGCCTTCAAGCTTATAGTCGATCTGGTTTGCATCCATATAATCGAGAGTTTCAATAAGCTCTTGGGTCTCCATCTTCGCAAGCGGTCGATAGTCAGGCTCTTGCGACCATATAACAATGAAGATAGCGATAGCCACACAGATTACCAAAACAACCACCAGGGCCATTTGACGCATCATATCTGTGCTACCTAAGGAGTCCATAAAACCAGATTTATTCTCTGGCTCATCGTCCATTGCTTGATTTTGATCAGGAACCGTAAGGTTTGTACCTGTTGCTTCAGCCATAACCTACCCCACCTACACTGGCATATTCATTATTGTTTTATAGGCTTCAAGTACCTTGTTACGCACTTGCACAGTGGCTTCAAAAGCAATACCCGCCTTTTCTTTTGTTAACATGACTTGGGCTAAGCTTAAGCTAGGGTCGCCCATTTCAAAGCGCTGCTGAGCTTCTTTCGATTCAAGCTGCATGCCGTTTACACCATCTACCGCGTTCTTTAGCATGGTCGAGAAATCACTTGCCGAGCTATTAACTTCACTCAGCGGCTGCTGTTGAAGCTCATTAACTTGAAGACGAGTCTGTCCAATCATGTTCTGCATTTCTTGATACAAACTATTGGCTTTAACGTCCATAACCACTCCTAGTGCTTTTTCGAGACCGCCTGAACACCGGCGAATAACTGATTTATAGGAGTGAGAAAGCAAAGGCCTTGCCAACTTTAAAAGACCATAATTATCAGATAGATAGCGTAAAAATAAGAGAGTGAGCCAATTTTATGGCGTTTAAGTTGACCGGAGCAACAAAAAACCGCCGCCTTTTTCACTAACAAGGCGACGGATAAGGACGGGAAATGGAGGGCTTAGAAAACAGTTTTATGCGGGGACTTCGATACCATCTTCACGCATGCGCGCTAATTTATAACGGAGGGTTCTAGGGCTGATACCCAGCTTCTCTGCCACATCTTTGCGCTTACCGTTGCACGACACGAGTGTATCGAGGATGATTTGGTGCTCTTGGTAACGAAGCTCTGACCCTAACCTATTTTCTTCTACATGCTCTTGTACCGTTTCAACTGGCGCAATGGTATCTTCATCAATCATCAAATCGCTAGCATCGATTTCGTTGTTTTCACACAAAATAAGCGCTCTTTGAACCACATTTTCTAATTCACGAACATTGCCTGGCCAACTGTATTGTGACAGCTTATTGCGTGCAGCAGCGCTAAATCTGATACTGCCAAGCTCTTGAGAGCTTGCGTGACGCTGAACAAGATGCTCGGCAAGAGGTACGATATCGCCGGGACGTTCAGATAAGGGCCGCCACTCAATAGGGAATACATTCAGGCGGTAGTACAAATCTTCTCTAAACTCACCCGCATCTACTGCTTTTCTCAAATCTCGGTTACTGGTAGCGATAACACGAACGTTGAGCTTAACGGTCTTACGCCCGCCAAGACGCTCTACTTCACGCTCTTGCAAAACACGCAACAGCTTTGCTTGAAGCGCCAAATCCATTTCAGTTATTTCATCAAGTAGCAGCGTTCCGTCTTGGGCTTGTTCAAATTTACCCGGGCAAGCTTGAATCGCGCCGGTGAAAGCACCTTTCTCATAGCCGAACAAGGTCGCCTCCAGCATATTCTCTGGAATAGCAGCGCAGTTGATAGCGACAAAAGGCGCATCACAACGCGGCGACTGGTCGTGAATATAGCGAGACAGTACCTCTTTACCCGAACCACTTGGTCCCATTACCATCACTGTGGCATCAGACTTAGCAACTTTGCGAGAAAGCTCAAGTAACTTCAGGCTTGAAGGGTCGGCAACGATCGGTGTACGTGACTCTATTTTTTGAGCTGGCGCGTAGCGCCCCACTAAATTAAGCAGCACTTCTGGAGCAAACGGCTTGGATAGGTAATCGGTTGCTCCATCACGCATTGCCTGCACGGCATCATCAATAGTGGCATAAGCAGTCATTAATAGCACCGGCATATTGGGGTACTTGGCCTTAACACTTTTAAGTAGCGTTAAACCGCTCATTTCGCCCATTTGGATATCGCTAACCACTAAATCGACGGAGCGCGAAGATAATACCGTTAACGCTTCTTCAGCACAGTCAGCCGCAACAACCTCGTAGTTGCCCAGTAAAAGGGTGTCCAGGAGTGCTTCGCGTAGACCCGCGTCATCTTCAACAATTAAAATGGTAGTTTTAGACATTATTCTCTCCTATGACTTACGCAACATGAGTCAATGATTGTGAAGATTGAGCGTTTAACTCACACGGCAAAGACACGCTAAAGCACGCTCCACCTTCTGGCATATTCGATACACTAAGCACACCGTTGTGCGCATTTACCACCGATTTAACGACCGCAAGACCAAGGCCAGTGCCATGAGTTTTGGTCGTGAAAAACGGTTCAAAAATTTTGTTTGTCAGCTTATCCGGTACGCCAGGGCCCTTATCAGTAATAGTCAAATGCAGTCGTTGATCCGATACTGACGTTTCTACATGTACGCACTCCCCTTTTGGAGTGACTTGGCTTGCATTATGGATAAGGTTTAATATCGCGCCTTGAAGTGCAGTAAGATTACCGGTAATAAATACGTTTTGATCGAAGCCGCTAAACGTTAGTGTCTGCTGCGCTTGAGCCGTCATAGTCTGTGCACTGCCTTCAACAGAAGTAAACAACTCACTCAAGCTGATTTGGCTGACCACCTGCTCTTCTCCTGATTTCGCGAAAAGCAGCATGTCGTTAACCTGACTCTCTAGCTCTTTAAGTCTGTCAGTTAATTTGCTCGCAAATTGAGTATGCGCTTCTTTCCCTAAGTCTTTACGGGTTAAATTTGATGCGTAAAGCATAGCAGCAGACAGAGGTGTACGAATTTGGTGGGCAAGGGACGCCACCATCTTGCCAAGAGAAGAAAGCCGCTGCATATGACTCACGCGCGCTTGCAGATGCCTGGTTTCCGTCAAGTCGGTTATAACAATTAATTGACCAGGCTCTTTTTCTAACGGCGTGATAGAAAGCTTCACTCGGCGACCATCTACTAACGATACTTCGTGGCCGTCATCCGCTCTAGGTTTGAAAGAGCGCCTGATAATACTTCGCCATACTTCTTCTTCCAGCGGCTCACCTAACAGCGCTTTTGCCTGTTCATTGGCTTGGCGAACAATTCCTTTACCGTCTATAACAATAACGCCCGCAGGCATAACCTGAAGCAAATGTTCAAGTCGGCTCGCCTGCAACCGCAAAGACGCAATATCGCCGCTACACGAGGGATGGTATTCATCACGAGATATCGCGTTATTGATACTATCTAACGCAAAACTTGATGCTGAGTACTCAGCAGATTGTGGTGTGCTATCAAAAGCCATATTGCCCTCGTCAAATTGCAGACGCTGTTAAACTATGACTTAGATAAAGCAGAAGATGTGCCAATTAATAATTGGATTATTAATCAAGTAGATAGAGTGAAATTTGGCAAGTAGCGCAACGTCAATTCCCTGACGTTACGCTTCTTCAGTACGCTGAATGTCATACTTCCGCATTTTCTCAACAAGCGTTGTTCTACGCATTCCAAGTTTGTCGGCAGCACGCGCTACCACCCAATCTTGATTGTCTAACGCTTGTCGAATGAGGTTTACTTCCAGCTCAGAAAGGTACTCTTTAAGGTTGACCCCTTCCTCTGGTAGGGACGACGAAACCATGCTGTTTAATCCCCCATGGTTTTGTTCGCTATTATCATCTTCTGTCTCATGTGCGGCCGCTTCAGCAAACAGTGCATTGAATGCTTCACGCTCAAGTATCTCTTCTGGATAATCAGGCTCGTAGGCCTGTACATCACCATATTGATATTTTTCGGGTAAATCGGCGATGTCTACAATTTGCCCAGGGTAAAGGATAGTTAATCGCTCGACCAAGTTAGAAAGCTCACGAACATTACCCGCCCATTCATGCTCCATTAACGAGGCAATCGCTTGCTCGGTAAAACGCACGCCTTCCACACCATCGCCTTGAATACGACTGTTTAACTCTTGGAGTAGCAAGGGAATATCGTCTTTTCTTTGTCTAAGCGCAGGGCTGTCGATCGGGAAAACATTAAGCCGGTAATACAAATCCTCGCGAAACTTGTCTTCGCTGATCATGGTCTCTAAATTGCGGTGGGTTGCAGCAATAATACGCACATTGCATTGAAGGGGTTTATTGCCGCCTACGCGCTCGAAAGTACGTTCTTGTAATACACGCAATAATTTAACTTGCATCTGAAGCGGCATATCGCCGATCTCATCCAGAAATAATGTTCCGCCTTCCGCTAACTCGAAGCGTCCTTTTCGCGCGCTGATAGCGCCGGTAAATGCCCCTTTTTCGTGACCAAACAGTTCACTCTCCAGCAGTTCACCAGGAATTGCACCACAGTTCACCGGTATAAACGGGCCGTCTTTACGTTCAGATAAGAAGTGAACGTTACGCGCAACGACCTCTTTACCCGTTCCGGATTCACCTAATATTAAAACCGTGGCGTCGGTAGGCGCAACTTGCTCAACCAATCGGCGAACTATTTGTATTTGTTCACTTTTACCAATAAGGCTTCTAAAAAGTCGCGTCTTTGTTCCCGGTGTGCGAGACAAACTCGGTTTGCGCCTTGAATATTCTTGGCAGCGATGGATAGCTTGCGTCAAAACGGGATAGGTTAATGGTGCTGCAATAACACTAACGAGATTGCAACCTGCTGATGCTTGGCTATTGTTTTCAACTAGCGCAACAAATGGTATGTGAGGAAACTTCTCAACCAAACCACGTACTATGGGTGGCGAAATATGCTCTATAAGAACAGCATCAGCTCCACTATCTTGCAAATACCGTTCGCAATCACTAAAGCCTCGCGATTGACACGATTCTCCCATGAAGGTAACGATAGTTTCCAAGTTTTGAATAAGTTCCTGGTTGTCACTAACCAGCAAAATGTTCTTCATCAATTCCCCGACAACGCTTTGTTATTATTTACAGTTTAGCGCATTTCCAAATTGTAACGACAAATGGTCGGAGCGCAACCGCTGTTTTCGGAAATGTATCAATAAAAAAAGCAGGTTACCCTGCTTCTTTTGGTTAATTTTTTAGAACATAAAATCAAACTAACTATTTTGTGTAATGATCGCACAGTCGTTTACCGAATGCTATCAGCTTAAAAGAGCCAATACTTGATCTTGTCGTTGGTTTGATTGCGCCTGTATTGTTGTAGCAGCTCGCTGTCTGACATCATTGGCGGCAAGCTCCGAAGAGGCTTGGGCGAAATCGAGATCTTGTAAACGACTTCTGGACTGCGCTGCACTGATACTTCCTTGCGTTAGATTTTGCGCTGCACTTTCAAAACGGTTTAGCGTCGCACCCAAATTTCCTCTGGCGCCACCAATGGTCTCAATAGCTGTATCTGCCGCGTTCAATGCATCCTCAACACTGGTGCCAGCGGTTAAATCTATCGCGAGAACATCGCTAATTTTTGCTGCAATGTCCTGCGTTTCTACGTCAATGGTTTGCACCGCTCCTACTCCGGCTTGAATAGACAGAGCACCGTCTTGAGCAAGTAAAGGCTTTCCGGCAAAATTGGTTTGTTCGATGGTAGAACTGATATTGCTTTGTAATTGAGAAATTTCGTCTTGAATAGCACTGCGGTCAATATCCGTCAATGCCCCACTGCCTGACTGTAAGGTAAGCTCCCTAATCCTATCAACGTCACTGGTTATACTTCCCAATCCGCCTTCGGCTACCTGAGCAAGAGAAATACCATCATACACGTTACTGATTGCCTGACGATTTCCTTCGACTTCAGAAGTAAGCCGATCGATAATTTGTAGCGCAGCGGCGTCATCTGCTGCACTATTGACCTTCTTACCCGAAGCTAGTTTCTCAAAAAGACTCTCTTGTTTTTGCTGAGATTGCTGAATAAACGCGTTACTCGAGTCTGCACCAATTTTTAACATGCCGTTTCCCCATAGCGAAAACACGCTGTTAAGTATAGCGGATATTGATATTATTGTGTGTTTTTATTGGTATTGGATCCTCTAATACAGTTATGCCTTCGCATACTGATGAGTAAAATACCATTTCGCCTACTACGCTCAAAAATATCGGATAATAGGCGGCTACAAGGTAAATCCGTCATCAACGACCAAATTTTGTCCTGTGATATGATTGGATAAATCAGACAATAAGTACACAATGGGACCAATCACATCTTTGCTATTTAACATTCCTTTCCCGTGTGTATGAGATTGATAAGCGCTAACAAATTCTGAAGGCTGACCATCTAAAATCCCCCCCGGACTGACACAGTTCACCCGAAACTGACTATTGCCCACATAAGCTGCGGCGTAGCGAGAGATATGTTGAATGGCTGATTTTATCGCAGCATACTCAACAGGCATTGTCATCGAAGTATCGTTGTAAACATCAAATTTAGGCGCAACAACGCCGTAAATAGAACTCATATTGACAACCGAAAGTGGTTGACGTTTTTTCTCGAAATACGCAGCACATTGCTGAGTTAAGAGGAATGCACTGCCTAAATGCATCGCAACATTGTCATTAAAACTGTCGAGATCAACATCGTAAAAATGTGCACCATAATTTTTGTTGCGGGGGTAACTACAGTTAACTGCGCCGTCCAGGCTATCAAGCGACTGGAAAAAAGTCCTTACTGCTTGTTTGTCTAATACATTTAACGTCTGGACATTTATGTCAGTACTTGCCGTATCCACGCCCAGTTTTTTTAACTGCTGTTCAATTCGATCGCAATCAATATCTGTAGCAATGACTTGAGCACCGTACTGTAGAAGTTGTTCTACAACGCGACTACCGAGCAATCCCGCAGCTCCGGCAACAACGACCACTTTGTTTTCCAGTAACCTATTCACTATAAGTTTTCCCCGATAATGGCTTCGGCCAGTTTGAAATCGTAAATATCGTCGATGTCGACAGCCCTGGATTTGGGCACTTCTATAGCGGTAACAGCACCGCTAAACACGTTGTCATGGTGCAATATAAATTGAGGCGTGGTCGCGTATACTACCGTGGTGATATCAAACACCTGTGGGGCATCCTGACGACGTTCAACTTTTGCGTCGGGTTTGTTGACGAGCTCGACCATTCCATTGCCAGCCAAAGTCACCATATTAAAATACGGATTACGACTCGCTGGCGTAATAGAAAGGCAGATGTCTCCGGCTTTGGCTTGTATTTTTTCAACCGCAGCAGAAATATCACACACTTCCCGCAGTGGACTTGTCGGCGGTAGACTTACGAACACATCAAAATGTCCATAGTTTTCCTGAACCCACTTGGTTGCGTGCTGCCAGGAGAGCCATTCTGGGCTGGTATCTGTGGCCAATTCAGCTGGTCGTGCTATCACGACAGCACCATACGTTGCAGCAACCTTTGCAATCTCACTATCGTCAGTGGAAACAAATACGGTATCAATCAAATTACAGTGCTTAGCCACCTCAATGGAATAAGCGATAAGAGGCTTTCCCGCTAGGGCTTTAACATTTTTTCTTGGCAACCCTTTCGAACCGCCACGGGCAAATATAAACGCGTAATTTTTCAACTTAAACGATCACTTTTGGTTATTGCAATGGAGGTAATTGCTGTTTTTTATTGTGTTAATGAAGCGCACTGTATTCAACGCTTGCGCCGGCGTACACAGCATAGAACCATAGTTTTGGATAGGCGCTGTAGCAAATTGCGCTAACATGTTTGTATACATCTGATTTTTATCCCAGTGTGCGTCGTTGTAAATTGTCTCATTTCCGTTACTGTCACTAAACGTCACGGAATTGTTTATAAGATCCCAGTTTAATACACCATCACTACCAACCACTCTGCAGGTTCTGTGGGCCTGTCGTTGCAGAAAGTCTAAATGAATATTGACCAACGCTCCATTTGGCAAAGTGGCGACGACGTCGACCATGTCTTCTACATCGAGTTTTAATTGTGGGGAACTACGCAAACTAGCATGTTGTAGTGAAAGCTCACCAAACATCCATTGACAATAGTCAAACTCGTGACTCAACTCAAAAAGTGCTCCCCCACCAAGCTCAGCGCTTGCCGATACGGTATCTTTGTAATGCTTATTGGGTCGCCAATCGGGCAGGTACTGACCAACCTCAATAAAAACGTTGAAAATCTGCCCTACTTTTCTTTTTTCAACAAGTGATTTCATCAGTAAGGCCGATGGCAAAAAGCGTAAACAATAGCCTACCGCAACTTGATTATTCGCTCCGTAGGCACATGTTAGAATAGCATTAGCATCTTCTAAGTTAGTGCTTAGCGGCTTTTCTATTAGTGTAGGAATTCCCGCTTGTATCAGCTCAATGGCGTGAAGCGCATGAAAGGGGGCTGGTGACGCGACGATAGCCATATCAATCGGCTTTTTGAGCACGTCGTTAACGCAAGAAATAAGTTCATCGCAATGTGGAATGGGTGGCTGCGGGCGCCTACCACTTGACGAAATCGCATAGATTTTAGACTCGGGCCACAGCAACCTGATGTTGCGGCGATGACGTTCAGCGATACTTCCTAACCCAATGACCGCAACACGTTTGCTCATCAATCCAAATCCAGTACTTTAATATCCGTCTGTGCGCGATTAAAGTCATCTATTCTGCCAATGTCTAACCAATATTCATGAATGGGAAACATCATTACGTTTTTATCTTTTTGCATATGTTGATCAAGCAACGAAGGCATATCAATCTTGTGATTTTTGGGGACTGATTTAATTATCTGCGGCGAAACTACGTAAATCCCCGCATTGACAAAAAACCGGTAAATTGGTTTTTCACTCATCCCTATTACTTTGCTTCCTTCGTTTTCTATAACGCCAAAAGGAACCTGATAGTTGTATTCCGTCACGCACATGGTGGCATCGGCATGATTGTCATTGTGAAAGTCAAGTAGACGTTGAAAGTCAACTTTTGTCAGTACATCACCATTCATCATGATCAATGGCAGATCTTCTGGGATATCAGCAGGAAGAAGTCCTAACGCTCCGCCCGTGCCCAATGGTGTTTCTTCGTGAACGTAGGTAATGTTAATACCTAACTTTTCACCATTACCAAAATACTTTTTTATTTTATCAGGCATGTAATGAGTGGATAGATAAAAATTCTCAAACCCCGATTTAATAAAACTTTTAATTATAATCTCAAGAATTGGCTTATCGCCGATTTTCAACATTGGTTTAGGACAGTCATCAGTAAGAGGCTTTAATCTGGTACCAAACCCACCCGTCATGATAAATACCGGATTTTTGAGTTTTCTCTGCCGAATCGCTTCATGCAGGGTTTTTAGTCCGATCACCTTTCGCTCTTCATCAACGATTGGCACCGCCATAATACAATTAGACTCCATCAGATTGAGCAACTGCTTGTCGGATATAGAGGGTGAGGCGGTGAACGGATTAGTGTTCATTACTGTTGAAACATTGTCCGTTATTGCCACTTCCTTGAGCAATCCTCTTCGAACATCGCCGTCAGTAATAATACCTTTAAGTATGTTGTTATCATCCACTACCAATGCGACGCCTAACGACTCACTATTGATAATGCTGATGGCGTGCTTAATGCTACTTGAAGTAGAAATAAGTGTTTTCTGCCAGTGATAAGTCATCCTCTGCGTCCTTCTTTAGCCTCAACCATGTCGAGTGTCGTTGCTGCCGGACGCGTGATTACGCCAGCATCAATTGAGCGTGTTATACAGGAGCCAGCCCCAACTATCGCATTTTCACCAATAGCAATATTGGGTGTGACAATGGCACCTGCACCTACAAAGACATTACATTTTGTTTTTACTTGTCCGCACATCGTAGCACCAGGCGCAATATGATTGTATTCACCTAAAACGCAATCGTGCTCTATCAAGGCTTTTGAATTTATAATACTGTGGGCACCAATTGACGCCCCCGATTGCACAATGGCCCCCGCCAGCACCTGAGTGCCTTGTTTGAGTGTAGCGTAAGGTGAAACAACCGCACTTGGCGCGATTACTGTGTCAAATTGATATCCCAGTGCCAGAAAGTACCCGTTAATTTTTTGACGTATTGTCGATCTAGGTAACATCCCTACCCCATTAACCAATTTCACGTCAGAAGGCTTAAATTTGGCTACCTGTGTATCACTGGACAGGTGTTTAATACCTTGAAATACTGGACGCTCTGCTATGGAGTCAGGGGTAACTACCGCTACAATTTCTCTACCTTGTTGAAGCAAAATCTCTGCCACAACGCTTGCGTGCCCGCCTCCCCCTATCAGAACGATGGGCGGTGTGTGGTGACTGAAAGCAGAGTCATTGGATAAAGCGTGGCTAGTCAACAATGCACTCTCCGCTAGTATATTGTCGATTCGCCATTGTTCCCAAAACCCGCCAATATTCATAGGGAGACAAACCTTCTCCCGCCCTTTTAACCGCCATATTGCTGCTGGTAAACTGTGTGCCTTTTGGAATATCACAAGCAGCAACCAAACATTTTCTCGCTACCTTTCTGTTATTATATTCCGAAGCACTAGGTGATTTTATCGGTGAGCCTAATGCCACATCTATTTGTCTAATTGCCGAAACCATTGTTTGTAATTCAACGGGATTTAAGGATGCCTTGTGATCAGGTCCTGGTAGATTTTTATCGAGAGTAAAGTGTTTTTCTATCACCTGTGCCCCTCTCGCCACCGCTGCCAATGGTACAGCAATGCCTTCACTGTGATCGGAATAACCCGCTGGTAAATCAAATGCGCGGTGTAATGTATCCATTGCCCTTAGATTAATTTCGTCAAATGGCGCGGGATATTCCGTAGTGCAATGCAGTAAGGTCACCTTTTCCTTAAGCGCTTGTTGCCCTTCTGCTGAAGCATAAGCCATTTCAAATGCCTTCATTGAAGGCTCTGCGTTCTGCTCTGCTATACACCCAAAAGCGATCACACCTAGTGCGCTTTCAATGTCTGCAAGCGTTGCCATGCCTGTAGACACTATGAGTTTACACCCAGTGCGTGCATGAGCGAGCAAAAGCGGCGCGTTGGTCAGCTCACCAGACGCAATTTTGAGCGTAGTGAGCCCCAACGTCTGCGTGAGAAAAACCAAACTTTCATGGTCGAAAGCCGTTGACATGAAGCCAATACCTAGCGAATGGCAATGCCCAATTAGCTGATGATGCGTGTCATAGGTAAGTTCTAAACGTTTTAACATCGCTAGTTGTGATTCAGGCCTTTGCGTATTGACCTGTTGATACCGAGCCTGTTGGGCGGCACCGGTTACTAAATTTTCAGCCTTAAAGGTTTGAAACTTCACAATATCCGCACCCGCTTTGTGTGCTTCATCAATTAACGCAAAAGCCAAATCTGCTTTCCCGTTATGGTTGACCCCCGCTTCGGCTATTATCACTGTCATCTTACGTTACTCATACCCACTAATGTTTATGTCAAAGAATGATTTTTGCGCTGCAACATTGAGATTTTTTATCATTTCTATCACCTTCGCACTACTGTCACCTTTTCCGTAAGGGTTTACTGTATCACGGGCTTTTTCTTTGAAATTGTGGCTAGTTGCCAGTTCAATCGCTTGGGTAATACTTGCCAGTGAGCTGTCACAATGAATTACGCTAGATGCCGACATACGGCCCTTTTGCCTCATTCCAATATTTATCGTAGGCACGCCAAAGGACGGGACCTCAATAATACCACTGGAAGAGTTTCCAATGACCGCTGCACAGTGCTTCACCGCACTTAAGTAACGTATATGACCTAGCGACGGGGTTGCCAGCACCCGTTCCGTATTAGTGGCAGAGTACTCTTCTATTAAGCGAATGACTTCACTGCCCCCGTCATCAGCATTGGGATAAGTGATTATCACTTGATACTCTGGAAAGGCGTCTAGGGCGTCAAGCAACGATTGAAAAGCAATGTCGGGAGATTCGTTTGCCAGTGTTTCTGGGTGATAAGTGACGATGAAAAAGTCTTTATTCAAGGAAAAATTGAGTGAACTCTCCAGTTGGGATAATGACATCATGGTCGATTTAGACAAATGATCCAGACCAATAGCGCCAATATTTACCACACGCTCAGGCGATTCACCTAACTGAATTACCCTGTCTCGGTGTTCATCTGTCGACACGCCGTGAAGATAGCTCATTTTAGTGATAGCGTGTCGGATACTATCGTCGTAAGCCCCTTCTGTAATTTCACCGCCGTGAAGGTGAATAATAGGTATTCTAAGGATCAACGCGGTCTGTGCAGCAGCCAGCGCTTCAAATCGGTCACCTAAAATAACAATAACATCGGGTTGTAAACGCGCTAACTCGTCAGCAAACCCTAATACGCCTAGACCTATACTTTTCGCTGTTCCTATAGCACTATCTGAAGCGAGCAACATCTCTACTTTTGCTGCAATGTGGAACCCATCTTGCTCAATCTGCTTGTACGTCATACCAAAACGAGGAGACAAGTGCGCCCCCGATACCAACAACTGCAGAGTCATCCCTGGATCGCTGTCTATACCCTTAAGCAGCCAGTACAGCAACCCGTATTCAGCCCGTGTTCCGGTAAAAACGGCAACTTTCTTGTTCGATTGCTTCATTAATCTACCACCGACTTAACTAAAATGCGCGACAGGGGAACTGGGCAAGTTGACCAGATGCGCTTCAAGATATTCTGAATAGCTGAGCTCTCCCCTATCAGCATCTGCAAACATGGGAAGACGGTGCATCAGTTGCCATACGGGCCTTGTCATAACACCCTCGTCGTTCGTTGATTTTAATAATTCATTACGCGTTGCGATATCTGGGCATATTACAGCATTAAGCCAATAGTTAGATTTAGCGTAACCTGGCTCCTTCACAAATTTAAATGGGGTGTTGTCGAAATAGTCTTGGTAATGCGCAGCCAAAGAACGTTTATTTGCTAAAAAACCTGATAGCTGCTCTAGCTGAGCACAGCCTAATGCTGCGTTGATATTAGGCATTCTATAGTTAAAGGCGGCTTCGTCGTGATAAAACTCATAAGGATGAGGCACCTTGGCTTGCGTGGTTAAATGTTTAGCTCTTACGCCAGCCTCTTTATGCTTGCAAAGCACAGCACCACCGCCACCTGTTGTGATGATTTTGTTACCATTGAAGCTCAATGCGCCAAACTCACCGATCGTTCCGGTGTGCTTTCCTTGGTAAAACGATCCTAAACTTTCTGCCGCATCTTCTATTAACACCAAGTTCCATTTGTTACATACATCCTGAAGTGCATGTAAGTCTACAGGATGTCCGAAGGTATGCATGGGCACGACCGCTTTTATACGCTCACCACTGGCTAAATGAACGCAGCCCGTTTCCGTCAATCTTGCTGACGTCAGCAAATATTCGTCAAGCGCCTGCGGGCACATACCCAGACTTACTGGCGACACGTCAACAAATATGGGCTCTGCTCCCATGAGGGTTATCACGTTACATGTCGCAACAAAGGTGAGCGCTTGTGTAATGACCATGTCGCCCCTAGAAACGCCGGCGAGATACAAGCTCGTATGTAACGCTGATGTACCATTAACCGTCGCGACCGCTTTTTCAGCATGGGTGAATTGTTCAAGCTTTCTTTCAAATTCATCAACGTACTCTCCTACGCTCGAGACAAAGGTGCTGTTGATGGTTTCTGTCACATAGCTATTTTCATTTCCTTGAAACGTAGGTGCGTGTAACGGAATAAATCCATCGGTTTTAAATAGTTCTCGAATAAACTTAACCACGCTGTTTGTCATGCTTTTAACGCCCTATTACATCTTGCTATCTAGGTGTTTACCTGTTTCTTTGTGTTGAAAGTTGGGTAGCATTGAAGAAAATAACCCGACTATTTCGCTTTTTGACCAGCGTTTAGCTCGCTTCATTTCGCACACTCTTTTTTCAAAAGCGTCAAGTAAATGATGGTCGAAGTGCGATGGACTTTTAATAACACCTATTCCATCAAAACACGCCATATCCAGCGTTTCTTGTTCAGTGAAGAATTCTTCAAAATCTTTCTCCCCTGTCGTGTCACTCATCGTAAAAAAGCAAGGCCACTTCCCCTGTTCGGGCAGTGTTAATGCCAAAGTTCTAGCCTCTTCTTCTGTTTCACATAAATAAGGCTCATAGCCTTTTCCAGCAAGATACTTCGTTGCAATATCGGCAAATGAAATTAAGTGCAGCGCTTCGCTAAGTTTAGGAAAAAAGATATCTCTGTTATTGCCAAAAAGACACGACATTATACATAGTTCACCGGACTCCTCGGGCAAAATAAAATACCGTTTAATATCTGTAGGCGCCACTATAGGCTGTTTTTTATCAATGCGCTGATTGAAGCCGTGAAGCAGTGAACCGTCGGAAAATGCAACGTTGGCAAAACGGGCCGTTGAAATATCGATATGTTGACTATTTCGCGTTAGAAACATTTCCATAATTCGCTTTGAGGCCCCCATCATATTGACTGGGTTTGCCGCTTTATCCGTCGAAACACAAAAATACTTCTTAACGCCCTTAGCTATCGATTGCTTAAGGGTTTTATCTACGTTCAGAATATTGACATCAATCATCCGCATAAGCGTGTAGGGATCCTTTTCGCTTCGGACATGTTTAAGCGCTGACAGATTCAGTACGTAGTCAAAATCCCCGTCCATGTCGAAAAACGCGTCATATTCGCGAGACCCTATGTCGATAGCAAAGGTTTGAAAATCTCCCTCTATATATCCGAACGAGCTACGAATGTCTCTCACTAACTCCACCATATTATTTTCACTAATATCCACGACATGAAGTTTTTTAGGGTGACGTTTAAATAGTTCTTTGGTAACGGCTTGACCTATTGTCCCAGCCCCGCCCAATACCAGAAACTTCGATTGTGAAATTAACTCACGCATCCGCGTCTCATAATGCCCTATGTCTTGGGTGAAAAGTGCTTGGTCTCTGCCTATTAGAGAGAGAAAATCGAGCATGGCATGGGATCCTGTGAAATTTGCGTTAATACGTTATTTTTGCAGCGATATTAATATTTTTTTAGCTGCTTTTGCTCTATTTATCGAGAAAATATCAATTATCTTTAACTATTTACGTTAGCATACCTTGCGATACAAGCATGGGCCAATTAGCGTTCTTTGTTAAAATACCCAGGCACCGTTAGTTTTTTGAATAACAAACGATACGCTAAATGAGAGAATTCAAATCACAAGACAACTTTTCAAGCCAGCAAAAAAATAGCAGGTATGAGTGGCGCGGGAAGAGAGAAATAAGCTGACACGGCACTGTGAAGACGCACAACGTAAATCAACTAGCCCTCGTTTTTTTCTAAAGTTAACGCTAAAGCATGTCGATAAAAAAGAATCGAAAGGTAAAAAGTTACCTTGCCCACCATTGTTTTACAGTGCCGTTCATCGGTTGTGCCACTAGAGTGGACGCACAGAAAATACAGGCGAGAAAAAGCTAAGTGATGAATACAACATACCTTTGTTGTTACTGAATTAATTAATAAAATTGGTATCCGGATACATATAATGACACTAAGAATTATCGCGAAGTTAGATGTTAAGCCTCCTTACGTGGTAAAGCCGGTTCATTTCGAAGGTTTACGCAAAGTTGGTAAACCCGCTGAATTAGCCCACAAGTATTACAAACAGGGTGCAGATGAAATTATCTACATTGATATCGTTGCGTCACTGTACCAAAGAGAGCTGATAGTTCCTCACATTCAAGAGTCTTCAGAGAAAGTACTGGTACCGCTAGGTGTAGGCGGAGGAGTGCGAAACTTAGATGACTTTTCTAGCCTTTTTCATTCCGGCGCGGACAAAGTACTTATCAATACAGAGGCTGTCCAACGTAACCCTGAACTTATCAATCAAGCTTCTCAGACCTTTGGCGCGCAGTCGGTTGTGCTAAATATAGAAGCAAAGAAATTACCTTCGGGTTCTTGGGAGTGCTACACGGATTGCGGTCGTATTCGATCTTCCAAAGATGTGTTGGATTGGGTGAAGGAAGCCGCACAGCGTGGCGCAGGTGAAATTGTATTACAGTCTGTCGATTGTGATGGTAGACGACGAGGGTTCGACCTCGAATTAATACAACAAGTGGTTAACTCGGTAGATATCCCTGTCGTCGCTGCGAGCGGTGCAGGTTCGCTTGAAGATATCTTAAGCGTTGCACAAATTCCTAATCTCGGAGGAATAGCCATCGCCTCTTTATTGCACTATGACGAATACACCATCGAAGATATTCGCGTATTTCTGAGAGAGCATGGAGTGGAGGTGTAAGCATGGCTAACATTATTGGGATAGTCGATACAGGAAGAGCGGGTAATACTTTTAGCATTAAGCAGTGCATTAACCTTGCTGGCGGGAAATGGATTGATGTGCAAGACGCTAGCGCGCTAGACCGCGCAGATAAAATCATTCTTCCCGGCGTAGGCGCGTTTCACGACGCTATGCAAGAACTCAACACTCATGGCTTAATTGAACCCTTGCAAGAACAAATTCAACGCAAACCTACGCTGGGAATATGTTTGGGTATGCAAATTATGGCGCGTATAGGGTTTGAACACGGCAAAACAACAGGTCTCAGCATTTTTGACGCTGAAGTAAAGCCTATGCTGTGCGAAGGTAAAGTCCCTCATATGGGCTTCAACAAAATTCACGTTGTTGAAGACAATAGAATTCTAAGGGGTGTGGAGAATGAGTCATTCTACTTTATGCATTCTTACGAGCTCGTCAATTACACGGACATTGCGAGTTTAACTACTTACAACAATCATCAGTTTGTTTCTGCTATCGCTAAAAACGACATTTTTGGGGTGCAATTTCACCCGGAAAAAAGCCGCGATGCGGGTGTTCAAATTTTCAAGAATTTTATCGATTATTAATGACGGAGAGCACGATGTCCGAGACAACAGGTAAATACGGATTGCCGCTTAAAGTAGAGTTTTGTAAACGTTGTACTATGAACAACCAGCGGCCCTCTTCTACTGTCGAATTTAAACAAAAAGCCAATGAAAAGAAACGAACGCTCGCTTTTGATGAAGAAGGCGTATGCGAAGCCTGCCGCTACGCGGAGAAAAAGCGCACAATTAATTGGAGCGAACGCAACCTCGAACTCGAAGAACTGTGCAATAGATTTCGTCGGAACGACGGAAGATATGATGTAGTGGTGCCAGGCAGTGGCGGTAAAGACAGTATACAAGCGGCACACTTGTTAAAATACAAATACAACATGAATCCTATCTTGGTGACTTGGCCCCCCGCCATTTACACCAAAATTGGTAGACAGAACTTCGATGCTTGGCTCAACGCAGGGTTTGCCAACTATACCTACAACCAAAATCGTAAACTGCATCGTTTTTTGACTAAATCAGCGTTCGAGAATCTTGGACATCCTTTTCAGCCTTTTATATTAGGTCAAAAAAATCTGGCACCTAGGTTATCTGTTTTACTTGATATCCCCTTGGTTATTTTTGGCGAAAATGAAGCCGAATACGGGAACGCCATCGAAGACAATGAAAAGCCCACCCGTGACTCTAGGTATTTTACGTCGAAAGACGCCATTAGCGATTTAGTGTTAGGGGGAATTCCAGCAATCGATTTGCTTAACGACTATGGCTTTAAACTATCTGATTTAGAAGCGTACTTCCCTGTCAAACCTGAAGCAATTGAAAAGACGGGTACAGAAGTTCATTACTTGGGTTACTACGTAAAATGGCATCCGCAAGAAGCCTATTACTATTCAGTCGAAAACTCAGATTTCGAACCCAATTTTCATAGGACAGAGGGTAGCTTCAGTAAATACAGTTCACTCGACGACAAAGTAGACTGGCTTCACTATCACACGACCACTATCAAATTTGGTATTGGAAGAGCAACCTATGATACCGCGCAAGAAATTCGCAACGGCGACATAACACGTGAAGAAGGTATTGCACTAGTGAAACGGTTTGATGGAGAGTTCCCGGAGCAATATATCCATGACTGTTGTGACTATATGGGCATTTCTTTACAGCGTTACCACGATGTAATAGAAAAATTCAGAAGCCCTCACTTATGGAAAAAGGTTAACGGAAAATGGGAATTGACCCAACCAATTTGGACTGTCAATTAACAACATAAACGGTTCCGTTTTCATATAATCGTCACTCAAACCGACTTATTAAAAAGGCAGTCTACTAGGACTGCCTTTTTGTGATCTCAAGCGATATAAGAACTTATGAGTTTCTAGTGCTATATTTCACCATTTAACTGCCGTTGCGCCGTTTCCATTTCAAGCGAGAAGTCGCACCGCTTGTTCCAAGCGTTACGATAGTCTTTTTTCATGGCTTTGATATAGTTCTTCCATATCTGCAGCGATGGTGCAAACCACTTCAAGGTTTTTTGTTCATCAGCGTAAAGATATAAGAGGCTGATTAATGGACAATGGAAGTACAGCATGCTTCCTTTCATGACATGGTAAAGGTGCCCGTACTTTCTTCCACGATAGGCATACACTACCCGCGATTGAGCTTTTAGTAAGTCTGACGCTTCCTTTCTTGTACTATAAGGTCTGTCAGCTATTTCAAGTAAGTAATCGCACAAAGATTCGAACTCTTCTATACCCACCAATTCCTTGGCATTGGGAAAATGCATTTCAGTAAAAAAGTCTGTTTTTATTTCTTCTACTATGTTTTTTTTATCACCGTTTAAAGGTATACAAAGTACGTCTTCTGCCTTTAAAGGCGTAGCTTTGTTCACTTTTGCTCCGGCTCCCACATTATAGTACTGGATCTTAGGCGTACTTTTTATGAGTGATTCCATCTGCTGTTTGGCTTGAACCATTAAACTCAGCGCTCTCACCTCTCCGCCCAGATTACCTTCAAGTCGGTGGGTAGCGCCATCAGTGTTGATGGTAAATGCTTTATTGTGGTCTTCTTCGTTGTATATACTAAATTTGGAGTGTGTCGGGCCTGAAATTGGATATCCATTATCTACGCCAAACATATATATCTCACCAAAGCCAAAAGACGCGGCAAACGATAACGCTGTGTTTGCGACCAAAGGACCACTTTGCGGAAGCGCAGGCAAAATTTTACCGTGAGTCGCATAAAATGTGCTTTGAGATAATAAAGAACCTGCCTCTGGCCCCTTTAAGCTTATACCAGACCATTTGTAAAGCGGTGGTACTTCGGGATACATGACGTCAACGGCCAACAAATTTAGCTCTTCAAGTTTCTTTAAATCTATAGTTTCTACAAGATAATCGTATGTGGTTTTTGGACGCTCTACCAAAACATGGAAGTCAGGTTTGATCCCTATTTTAATCAAGGTGTTTAAGGCGGTGCCTGCGGCAAAGATAATCACATTGTCCTGGTTCTCTTTTAGCACGTCGATAGCTTCATCTAAAGAAGGACCATTGGCTACCACGTAAGCGGTAAGGTCTTTGTTTTTAGACTTTTTGGATTCATCAGGAAGAAGAACCGGACAATGATTATCGTTCACATTTTCAATCGTGTGCGCCAATCCTGTTACTGCGTCGTTGTAAAAACCATAGCCCAGCTGTAATAAACTAAAATGCTCGAAAAACTCTTCAATAAGCGCATTCACATCTTCACCAGGTGTATGCTGATAACAGAAGCTGCTAATAAGCGAAGAAGGGCCAAAGTTGTCAACGATGTACTTTAGCTCGTCAAAGAATGTTTCGTAAGTCACGCCGACTTGAAGAAATAAACAACCACTTTGAACATCTGATTTTTCTAATATAGATACCCAATCTGTACAGAAAAGGCTGGCATAGAACGTTTCGAAATCAGGCTCACAAATGAAAATATAGTCAAATGAATAGCGCTCAACTAATATAGATATCGCATAACCTAGGCCGACTCCGAACATCATACAGGTTGGATAATGCTCAGGTAACGAAGAGAGCTTTTCTTCGTGTGTCAGATTAGCATCAATAAAGTTCTGCGCTAGGTCAACCATATACCTAACATGAAGGCGAGTATCTGATTTTGTGCCTTCATTAACGGTTTTATACAGTTCTGAACGACCAAAAGAGGCGGACTCTGTGTATTTTTTGACTTGCTCTTCTGATTGCTCAAGTGGATTGTCACCATACAACGGAATTCGGCTGCCAGATGGAACAAAGTTGCCATGTCCCGAAGGACTTACTATTACATTAAAGTCTTCTCTGGGTTCGAATTTTTCTATTTGTGAATGAAGTTTTGGAAAATATTCTTTAAAGGCTTCAAGGTTCTTTGCAAATAGTTGTTTAGCCGCTTTGTCAAAACGCATTTGACGTCGCTTTTGACTTCTAATATCTTCAATTTTGGCTTCAATTTGCTTGAGTGTGTCTTCTATTTTATCCATCGGTAATCGAGCCCTAATAGTGTTTGGTGGATTTCAATGCACTCTTTTTATTAAAAGGAGAAATGATATCAACGAGTACTTTACTCCGCTCCTTCATTTGACTGTCTTCGTCAGTCAACCATTGCGCCACACGATAAAGATAGGTTCTGTCGTTATCGCTTAATGTAACCAACTCATCTCTACTCAAAGCGCGTAATGCGGTGTCCAATTCACCGATGACATCATTGCCCTCTTTATAGTTTTCTTTTTCGATCAACGCAGAAAGCGTATCGACCAGAGTTTTAATGTGTTGTAACGGGTTTTCAGTTAACAAGATGGTTTCACCATTTCAATGCGATAATAATTTATCGTGGATTACAATATTTTTGAGCTACGTGCTATTTACTGAATGAACAGTTCAGCACCCACCTACGTAATTATCTTACTTATATTAGCAGGATAAATGCCATAATGTTTTCATTTTGAGAGATTTTGAACATTGCGAAGCGCTGCAATACACGAGGCTGTAATGAGGTAAAAGTTAGGTGTGGTACATCACTACCTTAAGGTCTAGTAAAATCTGAGCGCTAGAAAGGCGGCCTACAAATGGTTCAAAGCACAGTAGCGTATTTTCGAAATAGCGCATCAAAAAAATATCAGTGCAGCACATCTCAAGACCTAAGCGTTTAGCCAATGAGCCTCATCGGCCAAAACGATTGTTTTTACTAATGAAACGTTGACTGTTTAGCTAATTCAATTTACTTAATTGTGGAAAATATTGGCTTAACCACTGTCTCTAGTAAAGCCTGGAAGCGATGCCAATTGACCCATTAGATAATCGCCAGAGCTTCTCATTGACGCAATCAATGTATCGAGAGACGCGTATTTATCTCGAAGACTCGCTTCTAGACGCTCCATGCGATATTGATGGTTTGCCACATCGTCTTCTAACTCATCCTGTTGAACGTTTATGGAGTCTTCGCGCTGCTTAAGAATACCACTACTGTCGACATAATTTTCGAGAATTTTACCGAAGGTGTTGGCCAGGCCATCAGTGTTAGTGAACAATTTACCAACATTAGCGAAGTCTTCATCCAGCGCTTCTTCGACGCTTCTCACCACATTTTGTTTTTCAAGTTTTCCACTTTCATTTAACGACAGGCCAATATCAAAAATAGTCTCGAAACTGCCCGCGCCGGATATTTGATTAGTCAATGCGTTAGTCAGCTGGTTCTTAATTGAACGTACAGTGGCGTCGCCAAACAAGGGAGACGATACCAAAGTAGACTGTTGGCTAATCATATCGATAGTATTATTAAAAGCAGCGATGAACTCATCAATCTTGGTCGTCACGCCTTCTCTATCAAAATTAACGTCGGCGTTGGCCACTTCGCCAGATTCACTCACTCGCCGAGCGGTAATGCTCAAACCTTGAACAGCATCGCTAAACACGTTGCTCGAATTGGTAATCTGAATACCATCCACTTCTATAATAGCGTCTTGCGCCACATCTTCAGCTGCGATGGTCATCCCACCCGCACCACCGCCGTTCGCGACGGTCGACAACCTGTCTAGCTCTGCGTTGTTATTAGTGATAACAAGATCATTTCCTGCACCAGCTTCGAATGATTCTATCACTAACAAACTCTCAGAACCTGTATTGATGATGTTGGCAGAAACCCCGAAGCTACCGCTCGCGTCGTTGATTGCTTGGCGAATATCTTCGAGAGTAGCGCCCGCTTCAATATCGATATCAAAAGAGTTTGCGCCCGCTGAAAACGTCAAAGTACTGGCGCTAGATGTAATCACTTCATCGGCAGAAGTAAACGTGCTGGCAGGGTCAGATTTCGCTCGGCTACCTTGTGCAAGCTGAGACACACTAATATCAAACGAACCGGTAGTCGCTGTGTTATCAGCGGATACTGAGACGAGATCTCCTAGCGAAGAAGCACTATCAGGCTGACGTACGTTCGCGGTTCGTTTATTGAACTCTTCAGGGTCCGAGAGGCCTTCAAAAACATCTTGAAGCTTACTCATTACCGACTTAATGGCGCCGATACTGGTAAGTTGCACAGACAATTCCGATTCTCTTTCCGAGAATTTTTGCAATTTAGGCTGGTTAGACGCTTGTATGGTCGCTGAAATGATCGCTTCCAAGTCTAAACCCGATCCAACACCTGCATTCGTGATTGTCATATGTACCTCTCGAGGCTTAAGTATTAAAGTTCAGCATTAATGAGTATACCAGATGAAAATTGATTCGACACATTACCCGGCTTACCATTTATATTATCGGCAATATCGTTTAACACTTGAGCAATCTTTCTCAGCTCCTTTGAAGGTATTTCACGAATAATTTCACCACTTTCACTATCGACTACCTTAACAATAGGTGGGTCGTTAATATCATCGAATTCAAAAACGAGGTTTTTTGACTGCAGCGAAAGCTGCTCATTAACCGCTTCTAACTGTTTTACAATCGTCTGGTTGTCTATCGTTGACGTTTCTACAACATCCCCTGTCTCTAGGCCAGGTTTTTCTGCCTGTTTTTGTGATTCAGCAGAAGTAGTTTGCGTCAAAACCTGCGTCGATATTTTAGCTTCGCTTCCCTGACTATTATTCCCAGCATCAAGAGTACGCGGCGTCTCTTTTAATGGAGCGCTATAGCTACTCGATTCTGAAACATTAGTTACAGACATATAAACCTCCTAGAAAGTTAACCATCTACGACCAACCTCCTATGTGAAAGATCAATAGTTTGATTAACTAACATAAAGACTAGACATAAAGTATAGTCCAAATAACTTAACTTGAGCTTTGCAACAAATCAGTGCAAAGCTCAAATTAATAACCAACGATTATAGAAGGCTCAAAGCCAACTGAGGACGCTGGTTTGCCTGTGCAAGGATTGACTGAGATGCCTGTTGCAAAATCTGATTTTGCGTTAGCTTCGCTGTCTCAGCAGCAAAGTCTGCATCTTTGATACGTGATTTTGCTGCTGATAGATTTTCAGAAATATTTGCTTGGTTGTTGATGGATGATTGGAAGCGGTTTTGCACAGCACCCAATTCCGCTCGCTTTTTATCTACAACAGCAATCAAGTTATCCATACCAGCAAGCACAGCCTGCGCGCCAGCTTGTGTCGATACGCTAATTGATGTTGCTTGGAATACGTCAGAAAACGAGTAATCTGCTGCAACAGTGGTACCTGTTGAATTATCACTTAATCCTTCCAAATTTGAAGCAAGTGTTTCTCCAGTTACTGCACTGGCGATTGCCGCAATACCAGATAATGTAAAACCACCGTTTGCCGATAATGAATTCGCCGTACCGCCAACATTTTGCATACTGAACCCAATGGTTTGTACCGCATCGGCGCCGACTTGGAAATTCGCTTCATAGGTTCCGTTTAATAAACTCTGTCCACCGAAAGTCGTATCTTCAGCAATACGGTTAACCTCTGTCATTAGCGCACGCATTTCTTCTTGAAGCGCTAAACGGTCTTCATCGGTGTTTGAACCATTAGTAGCCTGAGATGCTAGCGTACGTACACGCTGAAACATATTGGTTACTTCGTTCATCGCGCCTTCCGCAGTCTGCGCTAGAGATATGCCGTCGTTAGCGTTTCTGATCCCCTGGTTCAAACCATTGATTTGGCCTTCAAGACGGTTTGAAATCTGCATGCCCGCAGCATCATCTGATGCACTGTTAATTCGAAAACCAGACGACAGACGCTCGAAGGCTTGATCGAGATTATTTCCAGAGTTCATCAACTGACGCTGTGCATTCAACGAACTTATATTAGTGTTTACATACAAAGCCATAGTAGCCTCCGCTTTATTATTTTATAACACCCGAGTCAGCTACCTACCCCTAAGCAACTCCTCAAAGCAAAATCAGCAAACTAAAGGTTATAGTATGCCTGATCTGGTTATCGACCCCATTTCCGTAGGCTTTAGTTTTTTTTTGATATTTTTTCGAAAAAAAACCTAACCATATGAATTTAATGATGTTTAATTTGATAATTTTTTTACTGAGTACGAAATGTAGTTATTTGATATTGCGTTTTATGCTAATAGCGACAGTTTGAAAGTAAAATGAGAAAGAAGATAAATGCGCCGTATGTCCGTCGTGTTGATACGCTGACATAATGCGCAGTAAATTTAGAGTTAGTCCGGATGACTAAAGCCACAACCATCGATTAAAACGTTGTTTTTGCGAAATATAGAATAAGAGAAGAAGCGCTCAATTACTGGCAATGCTAATAAAAAACTCCCATATATAATGGGAGTTTTATAGGAAGGGGGGAGTTTTTATTTAGCCTTGAAGTAGACTTAATGCCGCCTGTGGACGCTGGTTTGCTTGCGATAATATCGTCTGAGAT